>NZ_QTPO01000077.1 GCF_003853645.1 Burkholderia sp. Bp9143
TTCGCGAGCGGTGCGACGCAGCCTGCCGGCACGTAGCCTGCATCGTCCTGGATCGCATGCAGGATCGCGACGAGCGAGCGGCCGGCGTGCGCATGGCGCTCGACGAGCGCGTCGGGCGCAGGGGAATTCGGGGACATCGGTTATGCTCCTCCAAAGTCTCATATGTGCCACCAATTCATATAGTGCACACCGGGACTTCGTCCTGATTGATTTTGAGCAACGATAAGCGGAAGATTCCGCAGTCGCAATAGGAAATCGGAGTACATAATTGATTCGAATCGAATGCGACGCGTATCTGACCGTACGCGACTCGGAGGGCCGCACCGCCAGCCTGTCGGACGTCGCTCCGTTGCTGGAGCTCGTGGCCGATACGGGCAGCATCGCGCAGGCTGCGCAGGCGAAAGGGCTGTCGTATCGGCACGCCTGGGGCATGCTGCGGGCGCTGGAGGCGTGCGTCGGCGGCGAGTTGATCGAGACCGCGCGCGGCAAGGGATCGACGCTGTCGGAGCTGGGGCAGGCGGTCGTCGACGCGCAGCGCCTCGCGCGCAGCCGTCTCGACGGAAACCTGCGCGCGCTGGCGGCCGAGGTGGCCAGCGACCTGAGCCGGCGGCTCGCGCAGCGCGACGGCGCCGTGCGGATCCATGCATCGCACGGCTATGCGGTTGCGACGCTCGTTTCCGCGCTCGTCGATGCGCAGGCAGCCGTGGACATCAAGTATCGCGAGAGTGTCGAGGCCGTGCAGGCGCTCGCGCGCGGCGAATGCGAGCTGGCCGGGTTCCATCTGCCGCGCGGCGCGTTCCGCGAGCAGTGCGCGCAGATCTACCGGCCGTGGCTCGACGACACGCGTCACGTGCTGATTCATCTGACGCGTCGCCAGCAGGGGCTGTTCGTGCCGCGCGGCAACCCGAAGCAGGTCAGCGGGCTCGCCGATCTCGCCCGCGACGACATCCGCTTCGTCAACCGGCAGCCGGGGTCGGGCACGCGCATGCTGCTCGATCTCGCGTTGCGCGCGATCGGCATCGATCCCGAGCGTATCGACGGCTATGCGTCGGCCGAACTCACGCACTCGGCAATCGCCGCGTTCGTCGCGAGCGGGATGGCCGATCTCGGCTTCGGCGTCGAGCCGGCCGCCCATCATTTCGGGCTCGATTTCATCCCGGTCGTCGACGAGGACTACTACTTCGCGTGCGAACGCACGCAGCTCGACTCGCGGCCGCTCGCCGGCGTGCTGGCCTTGCTGCGCGATGCTCGCTTCGTCGAGCGCGTCGCGCATCTCGACGGCTACGATCCGGTCGCGTGCGGGACGCTGACCGGGATCGCGGCGGGGCTCGCCGGTACCGCCGGGGCGGGCGCGCCGGAAGGCAACGCACGGTAACGGGGGCGCGTGCGAACCGCGCTGCAGCAGAGAGGGATTTGCGCTACGCTTGCCGCTTGATCAACGTTCCAACAAGCACGCCGTTCAGGCGTCATCCCGCCATGAAACTTTCCGTTCCCCTCTCTGCGGCCGCGTTGACCGCGGGGCTTCTTCTCGCCGTTTCGCCGTTTGCGCTTGCGCAGAATTCCCCGGGCGTGCCCGGCGGGATCCTGAGCGAACAGTTCCGCCTGAACGAGCATCCGCAGATGCCCTTCGCGGCGTCGACGCCGTCGCAGAAATACCAGAGCAGCAAGAAATCGGCATTGCGCCGGAAGGGCGATATGGGTGATCCGAACGGCTGCAACCTGAAGTGCCCGATGGACACTCAGTAAACAAACGCAGGCGTGCCGGGTCGTCGTCGACGCGACCGTCTGGCCGAGCCGCGCCGATGCCGCGCGGTTCTTTTCGAGCCCCGCAGAGCGTGCTGCCTTGCGGGGCTCGTGCTTTGTGGTCCGTCGTTGTGTCGTGCGATCGTGTGGTGCCGGATCGGGTGCGTATCGCGTCTAGGGTTAACCCTTAATTCGGGAAGGATGTCTTCCTGAAACTTGCCTTATTCTTAAGCATCCGCCTACATAAACTTCGGTTTGTCAGCGATGAACGGGTGTTCACCGCGAAATCAGACAAATCTGGAGGTAGGTCATCATGAAGTCGCTCGTTCAAGCTGTTGTCGTTGCTGCCGCTCTCGTTGCTCCGGTCGTTTCGTTCGCGCAGTCCGGCTCGGCACTCACCCGCGCACAGGTTCGCGCCGAACTGGTTCAACTCCAGCAGGCCGGTTACAACACCGCCAGCGGCGAAGATCCGCACTATCCGGAAGCGATCCAGGCCGCCACGGCGCGTGTTGCCGAGCAACAGCGCAGCGCGTTGGCCCAGGCACAAGGCGCCGACGCCAGCGGCTATGGCGCGCAGGTGCAGGGCGCATCGGCATCGGGCTCGCGTGCGATCGGCGTGCGTCCGGCCAGCGCAGAAGAAATGAAGTCGCTGTATCGCGGCAGCTAAGCCGTGCATCGCCCGGGGAGGCCGCGCGGCGGGTGCGACGGTGCGTCGCGTCCCGGTCGCGGTGCCGGGCAGGGTGCCGTCTGCTGCGGTCGATCACCGCGCGGGCGGCGCCGAACATCCACCACCTCCTGCCGCCGGCATACCGGCGGCATTCCGTCCGGCCCGTCCGGGGCCGGGCGCTTTTTCGGAAGGCGTGGGACGTAAGATTTCACCGGCAACAAAAAACCCCGCAGACTCGCGTCGTGCGGGGTTCGTGCGTCAAGCGCGGAATTTGGTGGAGGCGGCGGGAATCGAACCCGCGTCCAGAAGCGCTCCACGACTAGTTCTACATGTTTAGTTCAGTCATTTGATTTAACCGCAGCGACGCGGACGAACACGCTGCACTACGGCGATTCGCTAGATTTTCGACCCTGGCGTCGCGACGCCGACAGGGCTTAACTGACGTAAATGACCTCTGGCGGTATTGCTACCGGTCTTGCGACACTAGCCCGTCAGTGAACTAGGCAGAGGACGGCGGCCGTTAGGCTGCCAGTGCGAACGTATCGTCGTTTGCAGTTACGATTTTCCCATTGATTAACGAGGTGACGGGTCCTCGACATGCCCTAGCCGCTTCACAACCCCTGTCGAAACCAGGTCGCCCCCGCGGATAAGATCAATCATTATAGCCCAACATCGCGCAGCAGTTCGCGCAGTTCCTGCGTCGTGCCGACGAGATGCTGCGCCTGCCAGTCGGCCGGCGCGGCGCCGTCGCCGCAGTAGCCATAGGCGGCGGCGACCGTCGCCATGCCTGCCGCACTGCCGGCCTGGATGTCGCGAAGATCATCGCCGACATAGACGATGCGCTCGGGCGCGAGTGTCATCTGTCCGGCCGCATGCAGCAGCGGGGCCGGATGCGGTTTCGGGTGCGGCGTAGTGTCGCCCCCGACGATGCAGGCCGCGCGCGTCGCGAGGCCGAGCAGGTCGGCGAGCGGCGTGGTGAGGCGCATCGCCTTGTTCGTGACGATGCCCCAGCGCACGCCGCGCGCATCGAGTTCGTCGAGCACGTCGCCGATGCCGGGGAACAGCACCGTGTGCACGCAGATGTCCGTCGCGTAATTGGCAAGGAACTCGTCGCGCATCGTTTCATAGCCGGGCGATTGCGGGTCGATGCCGAATGCGCCGCCGAGCAGGCCGCGTGCACCGGCCGACGCCAGAGGGCGCAGCACGTCGAGCGACGTTTCGGGCAGGCCGCGCACACGCTGCATCTTGTTGACGGCGGCGGCGAGATCGGGCGCGGTGTCGGCGAGCGTGCCGTCGAGGTCGAACAGCACGGCATCGCAGTGCAGCAGGCGCGGCTCGTCGAGTGCTGGCCGCCTGGTCGAAAGGAGAGTCCTCATGCCGGTCGAAAGGTCAGACGCCGCGGCGGCACGCGACGAGATAGTTGATGTCGGTGTCGTTCGACAGCGCGAAGCGCTTGCCGATCGGGTGATAGGTGATGCCCTTGATCTCCACGATGTGCAGATCGGTCCCGCGCACGAAGCTCGCCAGTTCCGACGGGCGGATGAAACGCGCGTAGTCGTGGGTGCCCTTCGGCAGCATCTGCGCGATGTACTCCGCACCGATCACCGCGAACAGGTAGGACTTCAGGTTGCGGTTCAGCGTGGAGAAGAACACCCAGCCGCCCGGCTTCACGAGCGTCGCGCACGCGGCGACGATGCCGGCCGGCGACGGCACGTGCTCGAGCATCTCCATGCACGTGACGACGTCATAGGTGCCCGGCTCGCGTTCGGCGATCGCTTCGGCGGCGATCGCCTCGTAATCGACCGTGATGCCGCTTTCGAGGCTGTGCAGGTCGGCCACGCCGAGCGCTTCGGTCGACAGGTCGATGCCTTTCACCTGCGCGCCGAGCCCGGCCATCGATTCGGACAGGATGCCGCCGCCGCAGCCGATATCGAGCGCGCGCTTGCCGGCGAGGTGCGCATGCGAATCGATCCAGCCGAGCCGGACCGGGTTCAGGTCGTGCAAGGGCTTGAATTCGGCATTCGGGTCCCACCACCGATGGGCGAGGTCGCTGAATTTCTGGAGTTCGTGCGGATCGGCGTTGGTCATGTCGGCAAACGGGCTACGGAAGGAGGGCGGTGCGTCGATACGTCAGCCCCGAGTATATAAGGGGGCGCACAACGAGGCCAGCGAGCGCCTGGACGGGCGTCAAAGAAAAAGCCCCGCCGGAGCGGGGCTTTGAAGCAGTCGAAAACCGCGGCTTACTGCGCCGGAACGGTCGTCTTCTGGACTTCTTGCGTACCGACCACTTCGACTTCCACGCGGCGGTCCGGTGCGAGGCAAGCGATCAGTTGCTTGCGGTTCTTCTGGTTGCAGCCCGTCGTGACCGGGTTGCGCTTGCCCTTGCCTTCCGTGTAGATCTTGTTGGCCGGGACACCCTTGCTGACCAGGTACGACTTGACAGCTTGCGCACGGCGCAGCGACAGACGGTCGTTGTACTTGTCCGAACCGATGCGGTCCGTGTAGCCCGTTGCGACGACCACTTCCGTGTTCATGCCCTGGATCTTCGAAGCCAGTTCGTCCAGCTTTTGCTTGCCCAGCGGCTTGAGCGTTGCCTTGTCGAAGTCGAACAGTGCGTCGGCTTGGTACGTGATCTTCTGGCTGGTGATGGCCGGAGGAGCAACCGGAGCGACCGGCGGCTGCGGTGCCTGGGCGACCAGTGCGCCATCGCACTTTGCGTTGGCGGTGGCCGGCGTCCAGAACGCGTCACGCCAGCAGAGCTCGTTCGTGCCGTTCATCCACACCCATTCGCCCGTGCCGTTCACCCAGTTGTCGTTGACGGCTTGACGCGACGCCGGCACCGACTGTGCCGAAGCGGATGCAGCCATAACTGCGGTAGCTGCAATGAACGCGAGCTTTGAAAGTTTATTCATATTTCTCCTCTCGAAATTGAGATTACCGCAGGTTTACTGCGAGCCTGTTGACGGTGACAAGTCATACATTGCTCGAAGTATAACATTGGTGCGGCACAAAAAACGCGGCACCGCTCTGTGTAGACTTCGAGCAGCGTCTAACTTTCAGTGCGTTGGCATTTTGCCATATCGTTCCCTTCCTACGAAAAAAAATCCTCCCCACCCTAAGATCGCTCCAACTTTGTGGTGCATGCGCAACACCCGCCTGCCGTAACTTTTAGGGATTGTCAAGAGCGTGCCCGCGAAATTGCGCGAAAGGTCGCAAATGTTTACTCGCATGCGTGATGCGGATTCGCGTGACCCCCGAACTGCCTGAAGGGGCGCGATCGCGGTCGGTCCGGGTGCCGCCGCTGTGGCCGTGATTTTTGCTGTTTACATATAGAGGGGGCGGCGAATTGGCGGCTGATGGGCGCATGTTAGAATCTCGCGTTGCGTTGCGCATGCAGCGCCCACGCGAAAGGCGTTCGCCGTCTTCGCTCCGAAACGATACGGATACATGGATCAATTCGCCAAAGAGACCCTGCCCACCTCCCTAGAGGAGGAAATGCGCCGTTCGTATCTCGATTACGCGATGAGCGTGATCGTCGGACGTGCCCTTCCGGATGTCCGCGATGGCCTGAAGCCCGTGCACCGGCGCGTACTGTTCGCGATGCACGAACTGAACAACGACTGGAACCGCGCGTACAAGAAGTCGGCGCGTATCGTCGGTGACGTGATCGGTAAGTATCACCCTCACGGCGATACCGCGGTGTACGACACGATCGTGCGGATGGCGCAGGACTTCTCGCTGCGCTACATGCTGATCGACGGGCAGGGCAACTTCGGCTCGATCGACGGCGATAATGCCGCGGCGATGCGTTACACCGAAATTCGCATGGCGAAGATTGGTCACGAACTGCTCGCCGACATCGACAAGGAAACGGTCGACTTCGAACCGAACTACGACGGCAACGAGATGCAGCCGTCGGTCCTGCCGTCGCGCATCCCGAACCTGCTGATCAACGGCTCCTCGGGCATCGCGGTCGGCATGGCGACCAACATCCCGCCGCACAACCTGAACGAAGTCGTCGACGCGTGCCAGCACCTGCTGAACAACCCGGAAGCGACGATCGACGAGCTGATCGAGATCATCCCGGCGCCGGACTTCCCGACGGCCGGCATCATCTACGGCGTCGCCGGCGTGCGCGACGGCTACCGCACCGGGCGCGGCCGCGTCGTGATGCGCGCGGCCACGCACTTCGAGGAAATCGACCGCGGCCAGCGGATGGCGATCATCGTCGACGAGTTGCCGTACCAGGTGAACAAGCGCTCGCTGCTCGAGCGCATCGCCGAGCTCGTCAACGAGAAGAAGCTCGAGGGCATCTCCGACATCCGCGACGAGTCCGACAAGAGCGGCATGCGCGTCGTGATCGAGCTGAAGCGCGGCGAAGTGCCCGAAGTGGTGCTGAACAACCTCTACAAGGCGACGCAGCTGCAGGACACGTTCGGCATGAACATGGTCGCGCTGGTCGACGGCCAGCCGAAGCTGCTGAACCTGAAGGAAATCCTGCAGTGCTTCCTGTCGCATCGACGCGAAGTGCTGACCCGCCGCACGATCTACGAACTGCGCAAGGCCCGCGAACGCGGCCATGTGCTCGAGGGTCTTGCGGTTGCGCTTGCGAACATCGACGAGTTCATCGCGATCATCAAGGCAGCGCCGACGCCGCCGATCGCGAAGCAGGAACTGATGGCGAAACCGTGGGATTCGTCGCTCGTGCGCGAGATGCTGACGCGCGCCGAGACCGAGAACGCGTCGGCGGGCGGCCGCTCCGCGTACCGTCCGGAAGGCCTGAACCCGGCGTTCGGGATGCAGACCGACGGGCTGTACCGTCTGTCCGACACGCAGGCGCAGGAAATCCTGCAGA
This sequence comes from Burkholderia sp. Bp9143, assembly GCF_003853645.1. Taxonomy (GTDB): domain Bacteria; phylum Pseudomonadota; class Gammaproteobacteria; order Burkholderiales; family Burkholderiaceae; genus Burkholderia. The sequence continues at coordinate 7,266 of NZ_QTPO01000077.1, forward strand.
TGCGTCTGCAACGCCTGACCGGTCTCGAGCAGGACAAGATCATCGGCGAATACCGCGAAGTGATGGCGCAGATTGCCGACCTGCTGGACATCCTCGCGCGCCCCGAGCGGATCACGATGATGATCGGCGAAGAGCTGACGACGGTGAAGGCCGAATTCGGCGACGCGCGCCGCTCGAAGATCGAGCTGAACGCGACCGAGCTGAATACCGAAGACCTGATCACGCCGCAGGACATGGTTGTCACGATGTCGCATGCGGGGTACGTGAAGTCGCAGCCGTTGTCCGAGTATCGCGCGCAGAAGCGTGGCGGTCGCGGCAAGCAGGCGACGCAGATGAAGGAAGACGACTGGATCGAGACGCTGTTCATCGCGAACACGCACGACTACATCCTGTGCTTCTCGAACCGCGGTCGCGTGTACTGGGTCAAGGTCTACGAAGTGCCGCAGGGCTCGCGCAACTCGCGCGGCCGTCCGATCGTCAACATGTTCCCGCTGCAGGACGGCGAGAAGATCAACGTCGTGCTGCCGGTCAAGGAATTCTCGGCCGACAAGTTCGTGTTCATGGCGACGTCGCTCGGCACCGTGAAGAAGACGCCGCTCGAAGCATTCAGCCGCCCGATGAAGAAGGGCATCATCGCGGTCGGTCTCGACGAGGGTGACTACCTGATCGGCGCCTCGATCACCGACGGCGCGCACGACGTGATGCTGTTCTCCGACGCCGGCAAGGCCGTGCGCTTCGACGAGAACGACGTGCGTCCGATGGGCCGGGAAGCGCGCGGCGTGCGTGGCATGCAACTCGAGGACGGGCAGCAGGTCATCGCGCTGCTGGTTGCCGGCAGCGAGGAGCAGACCGTGCTCACCGCGACCGAGAACGGCTACGGCAAGCGCACGCCGATCACCGAGTACACGCGTCACGGCCGCGGCACGAAGGGGATGATCGCGATCCAGACGTCCGAGCGCAACGGCAAGGTCGTCGCCGCGACGCTCGTCGACGCCGAGGATCAGATCATGCTGATCACGACCGCCGGCGTGTTGATTCGTACACGCGTGTCCGAGATTCGCGAGATGGGCCGCGCCACGCAAGGTGTTACACTCATCAGTCTCGATGAGGGTACCAAGCTCTCCGGCCTGCAGCAGATCGCGGAAGCCGAAGAGGGCGATGGCGAGGCCGACGAGGCGTCGGACGGCGAAGCCTGAAGAACGGATGAGACTCGATCCGCCGCGGGCGAAAAGTGCCGCGGTCGGCGAGCAACCATTCATATTTCCAAAAGGGAGTGATGATGCAAAAGCAATTCAAGCAACTGGTTCTGCTGGCTGCACTGGTGCCGACGTTCGCGATGGCGCAAGCGCTGTCGAATTCCGCACCGGCTGCGACCGCGGCAGCTGCGCCGATCGACGCCGACAAGAAGGCTGCGATCAAGGATCTGCTCGACGCGATCGACGCGCCGAAGCTCGTGTCGGCTATCGGCAACAGCGCCGAGATGCAGGCAAAGCAGCTCGTACCGGCGATCCTGTCGGACGCGCTGTCGGAAAACAAGTCGCTGAACGACAAGCAGAAGCAGGCCGCCGTGCCGACGCTGCAGAAGAACGCGGTGCCGAAGCTGGTTGACGGCGCGGGCAAGGTGTTCGGCACGCAGCAGTTCCAGAACGACGCGATGTCGGCTCAGTACGACGCGTATGCAAAGTACTACAGCACGTCGGAGATCAAGGATCTGACGACGTTCTACAAGAGCCCGACGGGCCGCAAGTTCATCCAGGTTCAGGACCAGGTTGGCCGTGACGTGGTCAACGGCCTGATGCAGAAATACATGCCGCAAGCGATCCAGGCGACGCGCGCTCAGGCTGACAAGGAAGTCGCGGCAGTCAAGCCGGGCAAGTAAGCCGTCCGGGCACGCCGCCCGGCCGTTCGGCCGGGTTTGGCGGGAGCCTGATGACAGTGCGATAATGGCCGTTTGCGCGCGAGCGCAAGCGGCCATTTCTTTTCTGGCGCGGTTCTTTCTGCCGGCGGCAAGCCGGTCGCGTCCCTCCCGAGGTTTTCACGATGCGCGTCTTCAATTTTTCCGCCGGTCCTGCGGCGCTCCCCGAGGAAGTGCTGCGGCAGGCCGCTGACGAAATGCTCGACTGGCACGGCAGCGGCATGAGCGTGATGGAGATGAGCCATCGCGGCAAGGAATTCATGTCGATCCACGAGGCGGCGCTGACCGACCTGCGCGAACTGCTCGATGTGCCGGCCAGCCACCGGATCCTGTTCCTGCAGGGCGGCGGCATCGCCGAGAACGCGATCGTGCCGATGAACCTGCTCGGCTCGCGCAAGACCGCCGACTTCGTCGTGACGGGCTCGTGGTCGCAGAAATCGTTCAACGAAGCGAAGAAATACGGCACGCCGCATCTGGCCGCATCCGGCAAGACGGCGGACGGCTTCACGCGCGCGCCCGCCCGCGCCGACTGGCAGTTGTCGGACGATCCGGCCTACGTGCATCTGTGCACGAACGAGACGATCGACGGCGTCGAGACGTTCGAGATTCCGGACCTCGGCGACGTGCCGCTCGTCGCAGATGTCTCGTCGCACATCCTGTCACGCCCGATGGACGTCGCGAAGTACGGCGTGCTGTTTGGCGGCGCGCAGAAGAACATCGGGATGGCCGGCGTGACGGTCGTGATCGTGCGCGAGGATCTGCTTGATCGCGCGATGTCGATCTGCCCGTCCGCATTTGAATGGAAGACCGTCGCCGAGAACAACTCGCTGTACAACACGCCGCCCACCTATGCGATCTACATCGCGGGCCTCGTGTTCCAGTGGCTGAAGCGGCTGGGCGGCCTCGAGGCGATCGAGGCCCGCAATATCGAGAAGGCGAAGCTGCTCTACGACACGATCGATGCGAGCAGCTTCTATCTGAACAAGGTCGAGCCGGCGGTGCGTTCGCGGATGAACGTGCCCTTTTTCCTGGCCGACGAAACGCGCAATGAAGACTTCCTCGCCGGCGCAAAGGCGCGCGGGCTGCTGCAGCTGAAGGGCCACAAGTCCGTCGGCGGCATGCGGGCGTCGATCTACAACGCGGTGCCGCTCGCGGGTGTGAAAGCGCTCGTCGAGTACATGAAGGACTTCGAACAGCGCGGCGCCTGAGCGCGGCGCTGTTCAAACAGCACGGCAACTACGCATGGACGACGAACTGAATTCCCGCCTGAAACCGTTGCGCGACCGCATCGACGCGATCGACGCGCAGCTGATCGCGCTCCTCAACCAGCGCGCCGCGGTGGCGCTGGAGGTGGGCGAGGTCAAGAAGCACTTCAACGCGCCGGTGTTCCGGCCGGAGCGCGAGCTGCAGGTGATCGCGCGCCTGCAGGACATGAGCGCGGGGCCGCTCGCTGGCGAGCACATCAGCGCCATCTGGCGCGAGATCATGGCCGCGAGCCGCGCGCTCGAACAGACGATCCACGTCGCGTTCCTCGGGCCGGTCGGCACGTACAGCGAACAGGCGATGTTCGAGTATTTCGGCCAGTCGATCGAGGGGCTGCCGTGCCCGTCGATCGACGAGGTGTTCCGCTCGGTCGAGGCGGGCGCGACGGCATTCGGCATCGCGCCGGTCGAGAATTCGACCGAAGGCGCGGTGTCGCGCACGCTTGACCTGCTGCTGCAGACGCAGTTGCTGATCAGCGGCGAGCTCGCGCTGCCGATCCATCACAACCTGCTCACGCAGAGCGGCACGCTCGACGGCGTGACGCGCGTCTGCGCGCATGCGCAGGCGCTCGCGCAATGCCAGCAGTGGCTCGCCGCGAACGCACCGCAGCTCGAGCGGCAAGCGGTGTCGAGCAACGCGGAGGCCGCGCGTCTCGCGGCGGCCGACCCGAGCGTCGCGGCGATCGCGGGTGACCGCGCGGCTGCGCACTACGGGCTGCAGATCGCGTTCTCGCTGATTCAGGACGATCCGCACAACCGCACGCGTTTCGTGATCGTCGGCAAGCAGCCGGCCGGACCGAGCGGTCACGACCAGACCTCGCTGATCGTGTCGGTGAAGAACGAGCCGGGCGCGGTGTTCAAGCTGCTCGAACCGCTCGCGCGGCACGGTGTGTCGATGACGCGCTTCGAGTCGCGCCCGGCGCGGGTCGGCACGTGGGAGTATTACTTCTACATCGACATCGAAGGGCACCGGGACGAGCCAGCCGTGGCCGCCGCGCTCGCGGAGCTCGGCCAGAAGGCCGCGTTCCTGAAGGTACTCGGTTCGTATCCGCGCGCGCGCTGACGCGCAGCGGCCCGTCGCCTGCACCCCGCAGGCGGCGCGGCGAAGCGGGCAGGGCAGGCCGGGTGGCGCTGCCCAAGGCGGGTTCGGGCGGTATCCGGCGCAGATCGCGCCGGGTGCGGGTCCGTTGCCCGGGATCTGGACTTCCGTGCGCGGGGCGTCGTTCCGCGCGCGTCACTTGGCTCTTGTCGTGTCAGGCTTTGCATTCAACAAACTGGTCATCTTCGGCGTCGGCCTGATCGGCGGATCGCTGGCGCGCGCACTGCGCGAGCGCGCGCCGGGCGGTGCGGGCGAGGTCGTCGGCGTCGGTCGATCGCGTGCGTCGGTCGAGCGCGCGCTCGTGCTCGGCGTGATCGATCGCGCGGCGGCGCTCGACGACGATGCGCAAGTGCGCGATGCGCTTGCCGGCGCCGATCTCGTGCTGCTGGCTGCCCCCGTCGCGCAAACGGGCCCGTTGCTCGCGCGCATCGCGCCGTGGCTCGACGCCGCGACGATCGTCACCGACGCGGGTAGCACCAAGTCCGATGTCGTCGCGGCGGCACGCGACGTGCTCGGTGCGCGGATCGCGCAATTCGTGCCGGGCCACCCGATCGCCGGGCGCGAGTCCAGTGGCGTCGAGGCCGCGCTGCCGGATCTGTACGTCGGCCGCAACGTCGTGCTGTGTCCGCTGCCGGAGAACGCTCCCGACGTGGTCGCGCGGATCGACGCGATGTGGCGGGCGACCGGCGCCGACGTGCGCATGATGAGCACGGAGCAGCACGATCGCGTGTTCGCATCGATCAGCCATCTGCCGCACGTGCTGTCGTTCGCGCTCGTCGAGCAGATCCTCGGCGAGACGGATGCCGAACTGAAATTCTCGTATGCGGCGGGCGGTTTCCGCGATTTCACGCGGATTGCGGCGTCGAGCCCGGAAATGTGGCGCGACGTGTGTGTCGCGAATCGCGCGGCGCTGCTCGACGAGCTCGACGGCTACACGCGCGTGCTCGCGCGGCTGCGTGCCGCGATCGACGCCGGCGACGGCGCGGCGCTCGAAGCCGTGTTCACGCGCTCGCGCGCTGCACGCAAGGCATGGCAGGAACGTGGCGCACAGCCCGCTGCCGAACCACCGGTCAAGAAATAACAGGAAACAGGACGACTCCCATGGACTATCTCGATCTCGGCCCGTATTCCAGTGCATCGGGCACCGTGCGCTTGCCCGGCTCGAAAAGCATCTCGAACCGCGTGCTGCTGCTCGCGGCTCTTGCCGAAGGCGACACGACGATCACCAACCTGCTGGATTCCGACGACACGCGCGTGATGCTGGATGCGCTCGGCAAGCTCGGCGTGAAGCTCGCGCGCGAGGGCGACACCTGTGTCGTCACCGGCACGCGCGGCGCGTTCACCGCGAAGACTGCCGACCTGTTCCTTGGCAACGCGGGCACCGCGGTGCGACCGTTGACGGCGGCACTCGCGGTCAATGGCGGCGACTATCGCGTTCACGGCGTGCCGCGCATGCACGAGCGGCCGATCGGCGATCTCGTCGACGGCCTGCGGCAGATCGGCGCGCAGATCGACTACGAGCAAAATGAAGGCTTTCCGCCGCTGCGGATCAAGCCCGCGGCAATCACGGTCGACGCGCCGATCCGCGTGCGCGGCGACGTGTCGAGTCAGTTCCTCACGGCGCTGCTGATGACGCTGCCGCTCGTGAAGGCGAAGGACGGCAGGATCGTCGTCGAAGTCGACGGAGAACTGATCTCGAAGCCGTACATCGACATCACGATCCGGCTGATGGAGCGCTTCGGCGTGACCGTCGAGCGCGACGGCTGGCAGCGCTTCGTCGTGCCGGCCGGCGTCCGCTACCGTTCGCCGGGCCGCATCATGGTCGAGGGCGATGCGTCGTCGGCCTCGTACTTCCTCGCAGCCGGCGCGCTCGGCGGCGGCCCACTGCGCGTCGAGGGCGTGGGGCGCGCGAGCATCCAGGGCGACGTCGGCTTCGCCAATGCGCTGATGCAGATGGGCGCGAACGTATCGATGGGCGACGACTGGATCGAGGTGCGCGGCATCGGCCACGACCACGGCAAGCTCGAGCCGATCGACATGGACTTCAACCTGATTCCCGACGCGGCGATGACCATCGCGGTCGCGGCGCTGTTCGCGAGCGGCACGAGCACGCTGCGCAACATCGCGAGCTGGCGCGTGAAGGAAACCGATCGCATCGCCGCGATGGCGACCGAGTTGCGCAAGGTCGGCGCGATCGTCGAGGAAGGCCCCGACTATCTGGTCGTCACGCCGCCGCAACGGCTTACGCCGAACGCCGCGATCGACACGTACGACGATCACCGGATGGCGATGTGCTTCTCGCTCGTCAGCCTGGGCGGCGTGCCCGTGCGGATCAACGATCCGAAGTGCGTCGGCAAGACGTTCCCCGACTATTTCGACCGCTTTGCCGCGCTCGCCAAGGCCTGACCCGACCGTACCGATGAAATCGACCCGACCCTTTCACCCGACCCCCGTCATCACGATCGACGGTCCGACAGCTTCCGGCAAGGGGACCGTCGCGGCGCTCGTCGCCGCGCATCTCGGCTTCCACCTGCTCGACAGCGGCGCGCTGTACCGTCTCGCGGCACTCGCGAGCGTGCGCTACGGCATCGCGGCGGAGGACATCGACGCGCTCGTGAAGCTGATCGACGATCTTCACATCACGTTCCGCGAGGGCTGCGCGCAGCTCGACGGCGTCGACGTGTCGAACGACATCCGCGCCGAAGCGGTCGGCAACCGCGCGTCGGCGATTGCCGTGCACGGGCCGGTCCGTGCCGCGCTCGTCGCGCGCCAGCGCGCGTTCCGCAAGACGCCGGGCCTCGTCGCCGACGGGCGCGACATGGGTACCGTGATCTTCCCGGACGCCGTGCTGAAGGTGTTCCTGACGGCCAGCGCGGAGGCGCGCGCGGCCAGACGGCATAAGCAATTGATGCAAAAAGGTTTTTCTGCTAATATAGATAACTTGCTCCGGGATCTTCGTGAACGTGACGCGCGCGACAGCAATCGCGCCGCCGCGCCGCTGAAGCCCGCGGCAGATGCCAAGCTGCTCGATACGTCGGCGCTGTCGGTCGATGAAGCTGTCGACCAGGTGCTGCAGTGGTACCGGGCGCTCGGCCAGCTCGCCTGAGAAAGCGGGCAGTAGTAGGTGCTTCGCGCGAGAAGTGCGGAGCGTGTTTCGAACCCTTAACCCCGTGTGGACTTCGATCTGGCCCTTTCAGCCTGCCAACCCGGCCGGCGTGGCACAGCGATCCATGCACAATCAGATTTTTATGTCCGACCTGCAAACCTCCACCCCGAATACCGAATCCTTTGCGGCTCTGTTCGAAGAGTCGCTGACCCGCCAAGACATGCGCGCCGGCGAAGTGATTTCCGCCGAAGTCGTGCGCGTCGACCACAACTTCGTGGTCGTCAATGCAGGCCTGAAGTCCGAGGCTTACATTCCGATCGAGGAATTCCTGAACGATCAGGGCGAGGTTGAGGTGCAGTCGGGCGATTTCGTGTCCGTCGCGATCGACGCACTCGAAAACGGCTACGGCGACACGATCCTGTCGCGCGACAAGGCGAAGCGCCTTGCATCGTGGCTGTCGCTGGAAAAGGCCCTCGACAACAACGAACTCGTCACCGGCACGATCACCGGCAAGGTGAAGGGCGGCATGACCGTGATGGTCAACGGCATCCGCGCGTTCCTGCCGGGTTCGCTGGTCGACACGCGTCCGGTCAAGGACACGACCCCGTACGAAGGCAAGACGCTCGAGTTCCGCGTGATCAAGCTCGATCGCAAGCGTAACAACGTCGTGCTGTCGCGTCGTGCAGTGATCGAAGCAACGCAAGGCGAAGAGCGCGCGAAGCTGCTTGAGACGCTGAAGGAAGGCGCGATCGTCAACGGCGTGGTCAAGAACATCACCGACTACGGCGCGTTCGTCGACCTCGGCGGCATCGACGGCCTGCTGCACATCACCGACATCGCATGGCGTCGTGTGCGTCACCCGAGCGAAGTCCTGTCGGTTGGCCAGGAAGTCACCGCGAAGATCCTCAAGTTCGACCAAGAGAAGAACCGCGTCTCGCTGGGCATCAAGCAACTGGGCGACGATCCGTGGGAAGGCATCTCGCGCCGTTACCCGTCGGGCACGCGTCTGTTCGGCAAGGTCACGAACATCACCGACTACGGCGCATTCGTCGAAGTGGAATCGGGCATCGAAGGCCTCGTCCACGTGTCGGAAATGGACTGGACCAACAAGAACGTTGCTCCGTCGAAGGTTGTCCAGCTCGGCGACGAAGTCGAAGTCATGGTCCTCGAGATCGACGAAGACCGTCGTCGTATCAGCCTCGGCATGAAGCAGTGCAAGCCGAATCCGTGGGATGACTTCAGCCGCAACTTCAAGAAGGGCGACAAGATCACGGGCGCAATCAAGTCGATCACCGACTTCGGCGTGTTCATCGGTCTGCCGGGCGGCATCGACGGCCTGGTTCACCTGTCGGACCTGTCGTGGAGCGAAGCCGGCGAAGAAGCCGTTCGCAAGTACAAGAAGGGCGACGAAGTCGAAGCGATCGTGCTTGGCATCGACGTCGAGAAGGAGCGTATTTCGCTCGGCATCAAGCAGCTCGAAGGCGACCCGTTCAGCAACTACGTTGCAATGAACGACAAGGGTTCGATCGTCGACGGCGTGGTGAAGTCGGTCGATGCGAAGGGCGCTGTCATCACGCTGACGGGCGACATCGAAGGCTACCTGCGTGCATCGGAAATCTCGCAGGATCGTGTCGAAGACGCACGCAACGTGCTGAAGGAAGGCGACAAGGTCAACGCGATGGTGATCAACATCGATCGCAAGTCGCGTGGCATCAACCTGTCGATCAAGGCGAAGGATTCGGCTGAACAACAGGAAGCGATCCGCGGCCTGCAGTCGGACACCAGCGCTGCTGCGACCGGTACGACCAACCTCGGCGCGCTGCTGAAGGCGAAGCTCGACGGCCAGAACCAGTAAGCCTCACGAGGTCTGCTGAAGTATGACCAAATCCGAGTTGGTCGCGCAGCTGGCACTGCGATTTCCGCAACTTGTCCTCAAGGATGCGGATTTCGCGGTGAAAACGATGCTCGATGCGATGTCCGACGCCTTGTCGAAAGGGCATCGCATCGAAATTCGGGGTTTCGGCAGCTTCGGCCTCAACCGTCGCCCGGCGCGCGTCGGACGCAACCCGAAGTCGGGGGAGAAAGTGCAGGTGCCCGAGAAGTTCGTGCCTCACTTCAAACCCGGCAAGGAATTGCGCGAACGCGTCGACGGCCGCGCCGGCGAGCCGCTGAAAGCTGATGATCCGGACGACGAACGTTGAACGTCGTGCGGCTTGCCCGGAATCCGTCCGGCAAAGGCTGAAGAAAAAAGCGCCCCTTGCGGGCGCTTTTTTCATTTCCGGCTGCCGCGTGGCAATACGCGTGCGCAGGATGTGCGGTGACGCGGAAACGCTTCCTTTACAATACGGGTCGATTCGGCGCCGCGAAGGGGAGTCGCGCGCCACGGCAAACCTCAACAAAGAGAGGGTTATATGAAGTTTATCGTCTGGCTGATCCGGGTGTTGGTGTTCGTGCTGCTGCTGGTGCTTGCACTGGCCAATACGCAAACCGCGACGCTGAATTTCGTTGCCGGCTATGCATGGCAAGCGCCGCTGATCCTGATCGGCCTCGCGTTCTTCGTCGTCGGGCTGCTGGCCGGCCTGCTGTCGGCGCTGCCGGCGACCTTCCGCCTGCGCCTCGAGAACGGGCGCCTGAAGCGCGATCTGCGCGCGGCGCGCGAAACCCCGGCCATCGTCGACCAGCCGCCGATGCCGCCCGTCATTTAACACGGACGCCGCGCGATCCTCGCGCGGTTTTCGTCTCTGCTTCGATATTTCGCATGGATCTGGATTTCTGGTGGTTGCTCGCGATTCCGGTGGCGTTCGCGCTCGGCTGGGCGGCGTCACGCTATGACCTGAAGAACCTCCTGTCGGAGAGCGCCAACCTGCCGCGGTCGTATTTCCGCGGCCTGAACTTTCTGTTGAACGAACAACCGGACAAGGCGATCGACGCGTTCATCGAGGTCGCGAAGCTCGACCCCGAGACGGTCGAACTGCACTTCGCGCTCGGCAACCTGTTTCGCCGCCGCGGTGAAACGGACCGTGCGATCCGCGTGCACCAGAATCTGCTGAGCCGCACGGACCTGCCGGTAAACGAGCGCGACCACGCGCTGTACGAGCTTGGCCAGGATTTCCTGAAGGCCGGCCTGCTCGATCGTGCCGAGGAGGCCTTCCACCGGCTCGCCGACGGCGACTACGCGCTGGGCGCGCAGCGGGCGCTGCTGACGATCTACGAGATCGAGAAGGACTGGAACAAGTCGATCGATACCGCGAAGCGCATCGAATCGATGAGCGACAAGCCACTCGGCACCGAAATCGCGCAGTTCCATTGCGAACTTGCGCAGGATGCGCTGCAACGCAAGAACTCCTCGGCCGCGGCCGAGCAGTTGAAGCTCGCGCTTGCCGCGAACCCGCAGAACGTCCGCGCGACGATCCTGTCCGGCGATGCCGCGCAGGCGGCGGGCGATCACGCGGCCGCGATCGAGCACTGGAAGCGCGTCGAGGCGCAGAATCCCGCTTATCTGCCGCTCGTCGCGGACAAGCTCATGAAGGCCCATGTCGCGCTCGACAAACTGGTCGAGGGCGCCGAACTGCTGATGGACTACGTCGATCGCTATCCGTCGAACGACCTGCTCGATATTGCGTATCAGCATATCGCCGGGTTGCGCGGCCAGGAAGCGGCGCATACGCTCGCGCGCACGCAGATGGAGAAGTCGCCGAACCTGTCGGGCATGCTGCACCTGCTCGATGCGCAGATCGCGGCCGCCGACGAGCCGCGCCGTAAGGAACTTGAAATGATGCGTGCGCTGATCAAGCAGCGCACCAAAAATCTGCCACGCTATACGTGCCAGAATTGCGGTTTCCGGGCGCGGCTCTTCTACTGGCAGTGCCCCGGATGCAGCGGGTGGGAAACCTATGCGCCGCGCCGCGTCGAACCCGCGATGCCGGGTTGACCCCGGCGCGCGGCGCCGACGCGGTGCGGTTGCCGCCGGGTCCAGCCCGGCGGCCAAGTTAGTCAATTACCGGGACGTACCGGAACATCTATGAAAATCACCATCATTGGCACCGGCTATGTCGGTCTTGTCACGGGCTCCTGCCTCGCCGAGATCGGCCACGACGTCTTTTGTCTGGATGTCGATCCGCGCAAGATCGAGATCCTGAACAATGGCGGGATGCCGATTCACGAACCGGGCCTGCTGGACATCATTGCGCGCAATCGCGCGGCGGGGCGTCTGCGCTTCTCGACCGACATCGAGGCGAGCGTCGCGCACGGAGAGATCCAGTTCATCGCGGTCGGCACGCCGCCCGACGAGGACGGTTCGGCCGACCTGCAATACGTGCTCGAGGCCGCGCGCAACATCGGTCGTTACATGACCGGTTTCAAGGTGATCGTCGACAAGTCGACGGTGCCGGTCGGTACGGCGCAGCGCGTGCGCGCGGTGGTCGACGAGGCGCTCGGCGCACGCGGGCTCGCGGGCAGCGTCGCGCACCGTTTCTCGGTCGTATCGAATCCGGAATTCCTGAAGGAAGGCGCGGCAGTCGAGGACTTCATGCGCCCGGACCGGATCATCATCGGTGTCGACGACGACGAGACGGGCACGGTGGCGCGCGAGAAGATGAAGAAGCTGTACGCGCCGTTCAACCGCAATCACGAGCGCACGATCTACATGGACGTGCGTTCCGCGGAATTCGCGAAATATGCGGCGAATGCGATGCTCGCGACGCGCATCTCTTTCATGAACGAGATGTCGAATCTCGCCGACAAGGTCGGTGCCGACATCGAAGCCGTGCGCCGCGGGATCGGTTCAGATCCGCGCATCGGCTATCACTTCCTGTACGCGGGCGTCGGCTACGGCGGCTCGTGCTTCCCGAAGGACGTGCAGGCGCTGATCCGCGCCGCCGGTGAGAACGGCCAGCCACTGCGCATCCTGGAGGCCGTCGAAGCGGCCAACTCCGCGCAGAAGGACGTGCTGATCGGCAAGATCGAGCAGCGCTTCGGCGCGGACCTGACCGGTCGCGAGTTCGCGGTCTGGGGCCTCGCGTTCAAGCCGAATACGGACGACATGCGCGAGGCGCCGAGCCGTCGGCTGATCGCCGCGCTGCTCGGGCGTGGCGCGATCGTGCGCGCGTACGATCCGGTTGCGATCGACGAGGCGCGCCGCGTGTTCGCGCTCGATCTCGGCGAGGCTTCCGACGCGCTTGCGCGCCTGCATTTCGTCGATACCCAGGACGCGGCCGTGACCGCCGCGGATGCGCTCGTGATCGTCACCGAGTGGAAGGAATTCCGGAGCCCGGATTTCACGCGCCTGAAGGCCGAACTGAAGGCGCCGGTTATCTTCGACGGACGCAACCTGTACGAACCGGATGCGATGGCCGAACTCGGTATCGACTACCATGCGATCGGGCGTCCGCATGTCGATCCCCAGTCCTCCTCCCGTGGATGATCGCACGATGACCACCCTTCGCGAAGTGGTGCCGGTCCCACGCGCGCAGCTCGCGCGTTCGCGCGTGCTCGTCGTCGGCGACGTGATGCTCGACCGCTACTGGTTCGGCAACGTCGACCGTATTTCACCGGAAGCGCCGGTGCCCGTCGTGCACGTGCAACGTCAGGAAGAGCGGCTCGGCGGTGCGGCCAACGTCGCGCGCAACGCCGTGACGCTCGGCGGTCAGGCCGGGCTGCTGTGCGTGGTCGGCTGCGACGAACCCGGTGAGCGGATCGTCGAACTGCTCGGTAGCAGCGGGGTGACGCCCCATCTCGAGCGCGATGCGGCGCTGCCGACGACCATCAAGCTGCGCGTGCTTGCGCGCCAGCAGCAACTGCTGCGCGTCGATTTCGAAGCGATGCCGACGCACGAGGTGCTGCTCGCCGGGCTCGCGCGGTTCGACGCGCTGCTGCCGCAGCACGACGTCGTGCTGATGTCGGATTACGCGAAAGGCGGGCTGACGCACGTGACGACGATGATCGAGAAGGCGCGCGCGGCCGGCAAGCCGGTGCTCGTCGATCCGAAGGGCGGCGACTGGGTGCGCTATCGCGGCGCATCGCTGATCACGCCGAACCGTGCCGAGTTGCGCGAAGTCGTCGGTCAGTGGCATTCGGAAGACGATCTGCGCGCGCGTGTTGCGAAGCTGCGTGCTGAGCTCGATCTCGATGCGTTGCTGCTCACGCGTTCGGAAGAGGGGATGACGCTCTTTTCCGCCGCGGGCGAACTGCACGCGCCGGCGCTCGCGCGCGAGGTGTACGACGTGTCGGGTGCGGGCGATACCGTGATCGCGACCGTCGCGACAATGCTCGGCGCAGGCGTGCCGCTCGTCGATGCCGTCGTGCTGGCGAACCGTGCCGCGGGTATCGTGGTCGGGAAGCTCGGCACGGCGACCGTCGACTACGACGAACTGTTTCACTGAGCGCATCGGGCGGCGAGCGTGCCGCCCGGATGGCTCCCATTTTTCAGGCAGGACGACCATGACCATCATCGTCACCGGCGCAGCCGGTTTTATCGGCGCGAACATCGTCAAGGCGCTCAACGAGCGCGGCGAGTCGCGCATCATCGCGGTCGACAATCTGACTCGCGCGGACAAGTTCCGCAATCTCGTCGATTGCGAGATCGACGACTATCTCGACAAGACGGAATTCGTCGAGCGTTTCGCGCGCGGCGATTTCGGCAAGGTGCGCGCGGTGTTCCATGAGGGCGCCTGTTCCGATACGATGGAAACCGACGGCCGCTACATGATGGACAACAACTTCCGCTACAGCCGCGCGGTGCTCGATGCGTGCCTCGCGCAGGGCGCGCAGTTCCTGTACGCGTCGTCGGCGGCGATCTACGGCGGCTCGACGCGTTTCGTCGAGGAGCGCGAGGTCGAGGCACCGCTGAACGTCTACGGCTATTCGAAGTTCCTGTTCGACCAGGTGATCCGCCGCGTGCTGCCGAGCGCGAAGAGCCAGATCGCCGGGTTCCGCTACTTCAACGTGTACGGTCCGCGCGAGACGCACAAGGGTCGCATGGCGTCGGTCGCGTTCCACAACTTCAACCAGTTCCGCGCGGAAGGCAAGGTCAAGCTGTTCGGCGAGTACAACGGTTATGCGCCGGGCGAGCAGACGCGCGACTTCGTGTCGGTCGAGGACGTCGCGAAGGTGAACCTGTTCTTCTTCGATCATCCGGAGAAGTCGGGCATCTTCAACCTCGGCACCGGCCGTGCACAACCGTTCAATGACATCGCGTCGACGGTCGTGAACACGCTGCGCGCGCTCGACAACCTGCCGCCGCTGACGCTCGCGCAGCAGGTCGAGCAAGGGCTGATCGAATACGTGCCGTTCCCGGATGCGCTGCGCGGCAAGTACCAGTGCTTCACGCAGGCCGACCAGACGAAACTGCGTGCCGCCGGCTACGATGCATCGTTCCTGACGGTGCAGGAAGGTGTCGACCGCTACGTGCGTTGGCTGTCCGGCCAGGTTTAAGTCCACGCGCCGCATCGTTAGACTGGGTCTCACGGTCGGCAGCCGCCGACCGTTTTCACCGGAGATCCAGCACATGATCAGGAAATGGTTTGCCGCCGCCGTGATGTTCGGCGCGATCGCGTCGGCCTGGGCGGCCGTCGATGTCAATACCGCCAACGAGGATGCACTCGTCGGCATCAAGGGCATCGGTCCCGCGCGTGCAAAGGCGATTCTCGACGAGCGCGGCGCACGCGGGCCGTTCAGGAATGCAGACGATCTCGCATCGCGCGTGAAAGGCATGGGCGGTCATACGGTCGAGCGCCTTCAGCAGGAGGGGCTGACGATCGGCGCGGCAGGCTCGGGCGCGCTGGCACCTGCCGCGGGCAAGCCCGCTGCGGCGAAACCTGCCGCGGCGCCTGCCCGCACTGCGCAGAAGTAACGCACACGAGACAAAGGGCTCCTTCAGTCGTCGTCGTTGCGACGGCTTCCCGCGGCATGCCGCGGGTTTTTTGCGTGCATGCTGCACGCGCACAATCGTGAATCGTGAGGCACGCCTATTCCATCGTCACAATGGGGTTGCCGGCGCGAGCCTCTGTGCTGGTTTACAATTAATTGATTGATCGGCCTCGCACTCACGGTATCCCCATGGCTTACAAAACTATCGAAGACACGATTGGCAACACGCCGCTCGTGCAACTGGTCCGCCTGCCGGACGACGAGATTCGCGCACGCAACAACGTGGTGCTCGCGAAGCTGGAAGGCAACAATCCGGCCGGCTCCGTGAAGGATCGCCCGGCGCTGTCGATGATCAGCAAGGCCGAGGCGCGCGGTCGTATCAAGCCGGGCGATACGCTGATCGAGGCGACGAGCGGCAACACGGGCATCGCACTCGCGATGGCCGCGGCGATCCGCGGTTACAAGATGGTGCTGATCATGCCGGAGGACCTGTCGGTCGAGCGTCGCCAGAGCATGGCCGCTTACGGCGCCGAAATCATCCTGACGCCGGTAAAGGGCGGTATGGAACTGGCGCGCGACCTCGCGGAGCAGATGCAGCGCGAAGGCAAGGGCGTGATCCTCGATCAGTTCGGCAACCCCGACAACCCGATCGCGCACTACGAAGGAACGGGCCCGGAGATCTGGCGCGACACCGAAGGTCGCGTCACGCACTTCGTGTCGGCAATGGGCACGACGGGCACGATCATGGGCACGTCGCGCTATCTGAAGGAGCAGAATCCGGCGATCGAGATCGTCGGCGCGCAGCCGGAAGACGGGTCGCGCATTCCGGGCATTCGCAAGTGGCCGGAAGCCTATATGCCGACGATCTTCGATCGCAGCCGCGTCGATCGCGTCGAGAACTTGAGCCAGGCGGCGGCGGAAACGATGGCGCGCCGGCTCGCGGCCGTCGAAGGCATCTTTGCCGGCATCTCGTCGGGTGGCGCATGCGAAGTCGCGATGCGCATCGCGCGTCAGGTCGAAAACGCGACGATCGTGTTCATCGTCTGCGATCGCGGCGACCGCTACCTGTCGACCGGCGTGTTTCCTGCCTGAGCCGGAACGGCATCCGCAGAACCGCGCGATAAAAAAGCGCCGCACAAGCGGCGCTTTTTCTTTGCGCGGGCCGCGCTTACTGCGCCGGCGCTTCCGTGTCCGCCGCAGGCAGCGGCAGCGCGCCACTCGCTTCCATCTGCGCCTTCACCGCTTCGCCGAGCTGGTACACGGTGAGCGCGTAGAAGAAGCTTCGGTTGTAGCGCGTCAGCACGTAGAAGTTCTTGAGGCCGAGCATGTATTCGGTCGCGCGCCCCGGCGACGGCAGATCGACCACGGTGACAGGCGTGCCGGCTTCGGTGGTGATATTGACCATCGGCTCGTTGAGCGTCATGCCGGCGCGCAGCAGTTGCGACAGTGCCCAGTGCGGTTCGGGCTGGCCGTCCGCGGCCGCCTGGGCGATGCCGAGGCTGCCCGTGTCGGGCGTGATCTGCCAGACCACCGGGCGATCGGTTTCCCAGCCGTGTTGCTTCAGGTAGTTCGCGACGCTGCCGATCGCATCGGCAGGACTACTGCGCAGATCGACGTGGCCGCCGCCGTCGTAGTCGACCGCATACTCGCGGATGCTGCTCGGCAGGAACTGCGGGATGCCGATCGCACCCGTATACGAGCCGAGCACGGTGGTCGGGTCGAGCTGGTTGTCGCGGGTCCAGACGAGGAAGTCCTCGAGGTTCTTGCGGAACGTGGCCTGGCGGCTGTCGCGATTCGGCGTGTCCGGGTAGTCGAACGTGAGCGTCGTCAGCGTATCGAGCACGCGGAAGTTGCCCATGTAGCGGCCATAGATTGTTTCGACGCCGATGATGCCGACGATCACTTCGGGCGGCACGCCGAATTCCTGGGACGCGCGCTGCAGCGTTGCCTGGTTCGCCTTCCAGAATTTCACGCCCGCGTTGATGCGAATCGGTTCGATGAAGCGCGAACGATAGACGCGCCAGTTCTTCACCGAAGGCGTCGGCGCCGGCTTCACGAGCTTCACGGCGGTGGCCGAGTAGCTGATGCGCGAGAACAGCGCATGCAGGCTCGCGGAATCGAAGCCGTTGCGGCTCACCATCTCGTCGATGAACGCATCGACCTTTGCGTTGCTCGCGTAACGCTGCGGAACGATCTCCTCTTCGAAGGTCTGGCCTTGCGGCGCCGGCTGCTGCGGTTGCGCCTGCGCGACGAGCGTGCCGGGTGACTTCGCAGGCTGCGTCTGCGCGACGGCAGGTGCGGCGGCCAGGGTAGCGGCGACGGCAGCGGCAACGAGCGGAATGCGAACGTGGAACAGCGTGGAGAGAAGGGCGGCAGGCTTGCTGGAATTCATGTCGAAGCGGGCGGACAGGGCGATGGGGTTCGGCGCAGTATACCCGACGCATCTTGCGTACCGGGGCGAAGCAGCGCACCGTTGTGGTAAGTTAGCGGCGAATTCGCGGCAGACGATGGACATCATTGATGGAGACCTGCGGCGCACCCTGCGTCGCGGATGACAGCTTATGGCAACCGCCTTCTATACGCACCCCGACTGCATGCTGCACGAGATGGGGGAATGGCATCCGGAATGCCCGGCCCGACTGTCGGCGATCCAGGATCAGCTGATCGCGAGCCGCATCGACGACCTGATCGTGCACGAAACCGCGCCGTTCGCGAGCGAGGTGGCGCTGGGCCGCGTGCATACGCAGGCCCATATCGACTACATCCGCAGCATGACGCCCGTCGACGGCTACGTCGAGATCGATCCGGACACGCTGATGAACCGCGACACGTGGCGCGCCGCGCTGCGTGCGGCCGGCGCCGCGATCGCGGCGACCGACGCGGTGATCGAAGGCCGCTACGCGAATGCGTTCTGCGGCGTTCGGCCGCCCGGCCATCACGCGGAACCCGCGCGCGCGATGGGATTCTGCTTCTTCAACAATGTCGCGATCGCCGCGCGGCATGCGCTCGACGTCCACGGCCTCGAGCGCGTCGCGATCATCGATTTCGACGTGCACCACGGCAACGGAACCGAAGCCGCGTTCGCGAACGACGAGCGCGTGCTGATGTGCAGCTTCTTCCAGCATCCGCTGTACCCGTTCTCGGGCGTCGATCACCAGGCGCCGAACATGGTCAACCTGCCGATGCCTGCGCGCAGCAACGGGATGGCGATCCGCGAAGCGGTCGACATGTTCTGGCTGCCGCGTCTCGACGCGTTCAAGCCGCAAATGCTGTTCGTGTCGGCCGGTTTCGACGCGCATCGCGAGGACGACATCGGTAATCTCGGTCTCGTCGAGGCCGATTTCGAATGGCTGACCGCGCAGATCGTCGACGTCGCGCGCCGGCATGCGCAGGGCCGCATCGTGAGCTGTCTCGAGGGCGGCTACAACCTGTCGGCACTCGGGCGCAGCGTCGTCGCACACCTGCGCGTGCTGGCCGGCATCTGACCGGCAGCGGGGCGGCACGCGTTCAGCGCGTCGGCACGTGCGAGTGAATCCACGCGATCAGTGCATCGATCACGCGGTCGCGCTCGAGATCGTTCATCGTTTCGTGGAACCCGCCTTCGTATAGCGTCAGCGTGCGATCGGGCGAGCCGACGTGTGCGCCGAACGCGCGGCTTCCGTCGGGTTCGGTCAGCTTGTCCTCGGTGCCGTGATAGACGAGGACCGGCACGCGCAGCGCGCCGCGACCGCGCTCGATGCGCGCCATCGCGTCGAGGATTTCGGCGCCGGTGCGTGCCGGCACCGCGCCGTGGTGCACGAGCGGATCGGCACGATTGGCCGCGACGACGGCCGGATCGCGCGACAGCAGCGCCGCATCGATCCTGATCGCGGGGAAGCCCGGCCACACGCGGCTGATGAAGCGGCTCATCGCGAGCATCCAGCGCGGCACGTCGCGTCCCGGCGCGAGTGCCGGGCTCGACAGCACGAGGCCCGCCAGCGCGTGGCCGCGGGCCGGTACGCGTTCGATCGCATACAGCGCCGCGACCGCGCCGCCCATGCTGTGCCCCATCAGGAAGAGCGGCGTATCGCCGCGGGCGGCCTCGGCAACCAGCGCATCCGCATCGTTCAGGTACCCGTCGAAACGCTCGATCCACGCGCGTTTGCCGGGCGACCGGCCGTGCCCGCGCAGATCGATCGCCAGCACGTCGATGCCGGCCGCGTTCAATCTGGCCGCGAGCGCCGCGTAACGGCCCGCATGCTCGGCGAGGCCGTGCACGAGCGCGATCGTCGCGCGCGGCGGCACCGTGCCGTCGCCGGCCGGCCAGCGATACGACGCCAGTTCGAGCCCGTCCGCGGTACGCAGCCGGCCCATCCGCGGGGCAGGCTGCGATACCGGGCCCGGTGCCATGGTGGCGATGGCGGGTGCGGCGGCCTGCGTGGTGCTGGTGGTCATCTGGCGTGTCCCCTGTTCGTTGGCATCGGTGTTCCGGATCATAGTCGCGACATTTCCGCGGCGGGCCAGCGGCGCTCCTCTAATTTCGTCTGGTTATGAAAAGATCGAAATCGATTATTAAGTGGAATGAGGCGTTTGCGGTAAAATCGCCGGTTATTCCAGATGCATCGGCGGCCGACTGGCGGGCCTCGCCTGTCGGCCGCCGCTTTGTTTACATGATCGAATTACGCAATCTGTCGCAGCGTTTCCCGGGGCCGACCGGCTGGGTCGACGCATTGCACAACGTCAATCTGACGATCCCGCAGGGCGAGGTGTTCGGCATCATCGGCCGAAGCGGGGCCGGCAAGAGCACGCTCGTGCGCACCATCAACCTGCTCACGCGGCCGACCGAAGGCAATGTCGTCGTCGGCGGACGCGATCTCACGCTGCTGCCGTCCGGCGCGCTGCGCGAAGCCCGCCGCGAGATCGGCATGATCTTCCAGCACTTCAACCTGCTGTCGTCGCGCACGGTGTTCGACAACGTCGCGCTGCCGCTTGAGCTGGCCGGCGCGAGCCGCGCCGACATCGAGGCGGCCGTGCTGCCGCTGCTCGACCTCGTCGGGCTGTCCGCACAGAAGGATCGCTATCCGGCGCAGATCAGCGGCGGCCAGAAGCAGCGCGTCGGCATCGCCCGCGCGCTCGCGAGCAAGCCGAAGGTGCTGCTGTCGGACGAAGCGACATCGGCGCTCGATCCCGAGACCACCCGCGCGATCCTCGACCTGCTGAAACGCATCAACCGCGAACTCGGCCTGACGATCGTGCTGATCACGCACCAGATGGAAGTGATCAAGCAGGTGTGCGATCGCGTGGCGGTGCTCGACGCGGGCCGCGTGGTCGAAGAGGGCCGCGTGATCGACGTGTTCCTGCAGCCGCATCACGAAGTGACGCGCGCGCTGATCGGCGACGTGATCGCGCAGGAACTGCCGCCGGCGATGAAGGCACGCGTGGCCGAGCGGCTGAAGACGGGCAGCGGGCATCTGCTGCGGCTCGCGTTCACCGGCTCGGGGGTCGACCAGCCGATCCTGTCGGAGACGATCCGCCGGTACGAACTCGATTTCAACATCCTGCACGGCCAGATCGACGAGATCCAGGGGCAGGCGTTCGGGTCCCTCGCGGTGCTCGCGGGCGGCGAACCGGGCAAGGTCGGGCAGGCGCTCGCGTTTCTGCGCGAGCAAGGTGTGGTGGTGGAGGAGCTTTCGTATGTTGAGTGAGATGTTCGATATGTTCGTGCAGTCGTTCTGGGAGACGCTGATCATGGTCGGCATCTCGGGAGCGGTCGGCGCGCTCGTCGGGCTGCCGCTCGGCGTGCTGCTGTACCTGACCGACCGCCAGGGCGTGCTGCAGAACCTCGGCGTGAATCGCGTGCTCGGCGGCATCGTGAATGCGGTGCGCTCGACACCGTTCATCATCCTGCTGGTCGCGGTCATTCCGCTCACGCGGCTCGTCACGGGGTCGTCGATCGGTACGGCCGCGGCGGTCGTGCCGCTGACGCTCGCGGCCGCGCCGTTCGTCGCGCGGCTGGTCGAGACCGCGCTGCGCGAGGTCGACCGCGGGCTGATCGAGGCCGCGCAGTCGATGGGCGCGACGACGTCGCAGATCGTGTTCAAGGTGCTGCTGCCCGAATCGCTGCCGGGCATCGTCGCGGGCCTGACGATCACGTTCGTATCGCTCGTCGGCTATTCGGCGATGGCCGGTGCGATCGGCGGCGGCGGGCTCGGCGATCTCGGGATCCGCTACGGCTACCAGCGCTATCTGCCGGAAGTGATGTGGACGGTCGTCGCGATCCTGATCGTGTTCGTGCAGATCGTGCAGTCGTTCGGCGACTGGCTCGTGCGCCGGCTGAGCCACAAGTAAAAACGACATTCATTCGTTGGGGGAGACGATGCAACGACGTTTCATGCTGAAGTTCGCGGCCGCACTCGGCGCGGCCGCGCTGTTCGCAAGCGCGCACGCGCAGGCCGAAACCATCAAGGTGGGCGTGACGGGTGGCCCGCACGCGCAGATCATGGACGTGGTGAAGAAGGTCGCGGCCAAGAGCGGCCTCGACATCCGCGTCGTCGAATTCTCCGATTACGTGCAGCCGAACGCGGCGCTCGCGTCGGGCGATCTCGACGCGAACAGCTACCAGCACGATCCGTATCTGCAGGCGCAGGTGAAGGATCGCGGCTACAAGCTGATCAAGGTCGCGGATACCGTCACGTTCCCGATGGGCATCTACTCGAAGCGGGTGAAGTCGCTGGCCGAGTTGAAGCCCGGCGCGCGCATCGCGGTGCCGAACGATCCGACTAACGGCGGCCGTGCGCTGCTGTTGCTGCAGAAGCAGGGGCTGCTGAAGTTACGTGCGGACGCCGGACTGAAGGCGACGCCGCTCGACATCGTCGACAATCCGCGCAAGCTGAAGATCGTCGAGCTCGATGCGGCGCAGATTCCGCGCTCGCTCGGCGACGTCGACGCGGCGGCCATCAACACCAACTACGCGATGGAAGCGGGGTTGAAGCCGAAACAGGACGCGATCGCGATCGAGGGCCCGAACGGCCCGTACGCGAACATTCTCGCGATTCGCGAGGCCGACCGGAGCAAGCCGTGGGTCGCGAAGCTGGTTGCGGCCTACCATTCCGCGGAAGTGAAGCAGTTCATCGAACAGAAGTTCGGCGGCGCGGTCATCGCCGCCTGGTAACACGTGGTGCTGGGCGCGCCCGGTGACGATTAGAGTCGATGATCGAAAACCCGGGCTTTGCGTCCGGGTTTTTTCTCTTTTAAAATAGAACGACCGTTCGTTATTGCCGGCGCGCCGAAGAGGAGCGCTATCCTCGATAGCCGCGATGGATGGGTCCGCTTGGCCGCGCAGTCATGAGGCCTCGCTATAGAATGGCCTCTGGTCGTATTCGTAACTTTGGAGCGTGTGCATGAAAATCCTGGTGCCAGTGAAAAGAGTGGTCGATTACAACGTGAAGGTCCGCGTGAAGTCGGACAACACGGGCGT
>NZ_QTPO01000078.1 GCF_003853645.1 Burkholderia sp. Bp9143
CTCTGGCAGAAATGCTAACCCACGTTTGATTCCTCACGAGAGGCCAGCCCCTGCCACGCGGAGTCATACTGTCTAACACCCTCTTGAAAAAGTTAACAGACCCAATCCGTAATTTCGCAACAGCTTCTTAGGGGAAACACTGATTAATCCGGCTCGGTGGTCATCGCTGACGCAGCCGAGGACGTTGTAGAAGATAGTTCACGGAACGAGCCCACGACGATGGAACGGCAAATGAGCTTTGCGGAAGCGGAAAGCGCAGGCAAGAAGCGCGTGACCCGGCGTCAGCGTTTCCTGGACGAGATGGAGAAGCTCGCGTGGCGGCCAAGCGAGGAAAGATCAAGGCGATGCAGGATGGTGCGCTGAAGGATCTGATGATCGCGCTTGAGCGAACCAAGGCGCAAATCCGCGCGCGGGTCGAGCATCCGTTCCATGTCGTCAAGAACCTGTTTCGCCATCGCAAGGTGCGCTACAAGGGACTGGCGAAGAACACGGCGCAACTGTTCAGCCTGTTCGCTTTGGCGAACTTGGTGATTGCGCAAAACCGGTTTCGGTCGGTTCACGGGAGTAGTCCGTCACGTGTATGAAAAATGCAGGAAATGAGGCGCTTTCCCGGGGCAAACTTCCCCGAATTCGCTGCGCTTCACTTCGGCATCCGCAATTTGCGGGTCAGCACCGCCGACAAGCTCGCGCGTTGGCCTATTAATCAGCGTTTCCTTAGTTTCAAGATTCGGATTCGCATGAGATCTGGTCCGCGAGATCGCGGAGCGATCAGGCGTACCAACTTCGCCCACACGGGCGCGCTGCGGCCCAGAGCGCTCCTCATCGCGACATTCTCGCCCGCCGCAGCAATTTGGTTTGTCGTTCAAATATTCTTGTCTACGCAAACGCTAACATCGAACGATACACGACGCGGCTCCTCCGGTCGCTTTGCCAATAAGCTTTGCGTATTCCGAGGAAATCTTGCTGCTACAGTCGATTGCCTGATCCTGCGAGCTTGGGTGATTGTGGAAACTGTACGTCGTCAGATTACCTTGCGCTCCCTGGGACCTTCGCTCCGCCTGGCCGTCCCTCGCGCCAGCGCAGTGTGTCGATCACCAATGCGAGTGCCGGAGGCAATTGCCGGCGGCTGGCGTAATACAGGTGGTAGCCCGGAAATCGCGGCCACCAGTCCTCAAGCACCGGCACCAATTGGCCTGCGTCAATGTGAAGCTGAGCGATATCCAGTGGGACGTAGGCCAGGCCCATGCCATCCAAAGCTGCCTGTAGCATCAGAAACGTGTTATTGAGTATTGTCTGGCCGTCCACACGAACGTTGATCTCTTGACCATCCTTCTCAAACTCCCAGGTGTACAGACCACCGTGAGTGGGCAACCGCAAGTTGATGCAGCGATGCTTGGTCAGGTCGCGCGGCGTGCCCGGCCGCGGTTGGGTCGCTAGGTAAGCGGGCGAACCGACCACTGCCATGCGCAGGTCTGGCGCGATGCGAACGGCGATCATGTCCTTGTCCACTTGAGCGCCCAATCGAACGCCTGCGTCGAAACGATTCGCAGCGATGTCGGTGAAACCGTAATCAACGCTGAACTCGATTTGGATGTCAGGGTAGTCCCGCATGAGCGGCAGGAGGCGCGGCCAAAGCGAAGTCACGATGGCATGGTCATGTGCCGTGATGCGTACCATTCCGGCTGGTTTGTCGCGCATTGCACTAACCGAATCGAGTTCCAGCTCGATCTCGTCGAATTGAGGAGCCACAGCGTTCAACAATCGTGTGCCGGCTTCCGTGGTGGTGACGCTACGCGTCGTGCGCGTGAGCAGCCGTATGCCCAAGCGGGCTTCCAAACCGAGCATGGCATGGCTCAGTGCGGAGCGCGACAGACCTAGTTGAGCCGCGGCCCTGGTGAAGCTGCGCTCACGGGCGATGACGACAAACGCCTGCAAGTCGCTGAGGTTCTCTTTCAACATTGATGAAATGTATTCACATGAGTATGTCGATTCTACTATCTACCGAACTAGTCTCGTAAGCAATAAAGTTTCACTGATCCCGTGCCGCTCGGTCTTGCGGCCAAGTTAGAGCTTGGATGGGCTTTACAGGTCCTGCCCAATGGCACCGACAGTTGTTGTGTCTGCTGCTCCGGCTATGCGCCAGCGGGATGCTCCTAGTCTCGCATCGCGTGTTTGACATGGGAACCCTCGACTCGAAACAGGAATTGGTTATGACATGGTCCGTGGGCGAACTACACCGCATTGTTGAAGCGGACGATCTCAAAAATGCGCCGTACCGAGATGACGGCAAGACTCCAGGTACCCCGACATGGATCTGGTGCGTCGCCGTGGATGGCGAACTATATGTGCGTGCCTACAACGGTAGGCAATCACGCTGGTATCAGGCTGCCATTCGCCAACGTGCTGGGCAGATCGTTGCGGCCGGAATGATCGAGCAAGTGACCTTTGAACCGGTCGCCGGAGAAATCAATGCGAGCATCGACGACGCGCACCGGGCTAAGTACAAGGCGAGCCCCTATCTTCGAGCAATGATTGGTGCTGGTGCACGCGCCGCAACTGTCAATTTGATTCCTCGAGAAGGAGCTCAACGAAGAGAGCGACTTCCCCCTCTAAAACGCACATCATCTTAGGAGCCCCGCGATGCCTCATGTAATCGTCAAGCTCTGGCCGGGCAAGTCAGAGCAGCAAAAGCGAAATCTGACCGATGCAATCGTAAAGGATTTAGTGACGACACTCGCGACGAGCGAGGACTCTGTATCTGTGTCTATCGAGGAAATCGAATCGCGGGACTGGATGGAGACGGTTTATCGTCCCGACATAGAGAAAAATATGGCGGCGCTCTATAAGAAGCCCGGATACGAGCCGTTTTGAACTTTTCCGTCGGCTATGTGCAAAGGATGTCGATAAAGAATCTTCTGCCCCCCCGGATGCCGGGCAAGCGCACGGCCAGACATATGCACCCTCTCGGCCAAACACGTAGGGATTTCGTCGACCGTAGCCGTGACGCAGATCGCGATGCAAGAAGTCTGCATGACACGGCCGTTGTCTGCGTCAGCAACGTAAGCGGCGACGAATATCTCTGCCGATTCTCTCAAAACCCGTTCCACACATCTCGGAAAACCACTATGACCATCACCTACGACTTCAGTGGCCAGGTTGCACTGGTAACCGGTGCAGCTTCCGGCATGGGCCTGGCGGCTGCACGCGCATTCGCCGAAGCTGGCGCATCAGTCGCCCTCGCGGACATCAGGGCGGACGTTCTTGACGCTGCGACGCAAGAACTTGCGGCGGCGGGCCATCGAGTGATCGGCGTGGCCGGCGACATTTCCGATGAAGCCTACGTCAAGTCGCTCGTCGAGCAAACGGTGAAGACATTTGGGCGCTTGGATGCGGCGTTCAACAATGCCGGCATCCAAAGTCCGGCGGTCGAAACCGCTGACGTCTCGAGCGAGGTGTTCGACCGCATCAACGCGATCAACCTGCGCGGCGTGTGGCTGTGCATGAAATACGAACTGATCCAGATGCGCTCGCAAGGAAATGGGGCGATCGTCAACAACTCGTCTCTCGGAGGCTTGGTCGGTGTCCCGGGTCGAGCTGCTTATCACGCTACAAAGCACGGGGTGCTCGGACTGACCAAGAGCGCGGGTCTTGAATACGCCTCTCAGGGAATCCGAGTCAACGCTATCTGCCCCGGTATCGTGGAAACACCGATGGTCGCCGGTATGCTGAAAGGCGAAGCGGCGATCATGAACGAAATGATGAAGGATGTACCGATAGGCCGACTCGGCACAGCGCAGGAGATCGCCGACGCCGTTCTGTGGCTATGTAGCCCCGGCTCCGCCTTTGTGGTCGGCGTCGCGCTCCCGATCGATGGCGGCTACACCGCACGCTGAACGAAGGAGTTGAAAAACATGAAAGTCTCGTCACTCCCTAGAGCGATCCTTTACGTCGCAGCAAGCCACGCTGCCGCAACCCATGCTACCGAGCTACAAACGGCCCCTGCATCAGATGTGGCAGCTCAACAGATCGTGCACCCGGGCAGCCAGCCCTCAATCGTTGGGCCCGCTGCCTACTTTACCGGGAAGGTACGGATTGATCCGGTTTGGTCCGCCAACAGAGACATCAACGCATCGGGCGGTTTGGTTACGTTCGAGCCAGGTGCGCGTTCGGCCTGGCACACCCACCCAAAGGGGCAATACTTCGTGGTTGTTTCGGGCGTGGGCTATACGCAGGAATGGGGAAAGCCAATACGTGAGCTCCATCCCGGTGATGTTGTGTGGTGCCCGCCAGGTGTCAAACACTGGCACGGCGCCGCTCCTGCCAACGCGATGACGCACTTGGCTGTCACAGGCACGGTGGATGGCAAGAACGTCGAGTGGATGGAGAAAGTCACTGATGAGCAATACAACGCCCGGTAAGTCAATCATTCAGCGCCACGGGGCCGTTGCGTTGATTATGTCTTTGGGATTGCTGGTTGCAGTTTGCCACGCAGCCCCCGCTATACAGGAGTCGCAACAAGTGACAAGCACATCGATAGCATCGGAAACCCTATCGACTCGCCAGCAGGCCATCGTCCCGATCGCGGCATTCGCCGCCAAAGGCGATCTTGCCAAGCTGAACGCGGCCTTGAACCAAGGGCTGGACGCTGGCTTGACCGTCAGCGACGTGCGGGAAGTGTTGGTTCAGCTCTACGCCTACGCCGGCTTCCCGCGTAGCCTCAACGCGCTTGGGGAGCTGATGAAGGTGCTTGATGAACGTAGGCAGCGTGGCATCCAAGATGCACCCGGTCACGCGCCCAGTCATCCGATTCCGACCGGAGCCGCGTTACTTTCTGCGGGTACCGCTAACCAGACCAAGCTGGCAGGTGGCGCGGTCAAGGGACCACTGTTCGACTTCGCGCCAGCAATTGACGAATACCTCAAGACCCACCTGTTCGGCGATATCTTCGAACGCGACAATCTCGATTGGCAGAGTCGCGAAATCGCGACCGTCGCAATGTTAGCTGCTCAGCCCGGGGGCGAGCCGCAATTGCAAGCGCACATGCGCATCAGCATGAATGTCGGCCTCACGGAAAGCCAACTGCGCCAGCTCGGACAAGTATTGGCTGATCGCGTGGACGTCGATACCGCGATGCGTGCGCACGTGGCGTTAGCAGGCCGTTGAAATACCCCCGCCGATCCGTCACGATGTAGCGAACCCGATCCCAAGGCACGAAGGCAGCATGCGAGACACCGACAGCTACAACGAATCCTTGTTCAGTACAGTGAGACTGGAGGAGTTCGTACCGCAAACGCATCCGCTGCGCCCGATCCGGACTTGGATGAACGAGGCGCTGTCGAATATGGATGCCAAGTTCTCGGCGATGTACGAAGCGGACATCAAAGGCGGTCGGCCGAGCATTGCGCCGGAGAAGCTGATGCGGGCGATGCTACTTCAGGTGCTATACAGCATTCGCAGCGAGCGGCAACTGGTCGAGCAGATCTCGTACAACCTTTTGTTCCGTTGGTTCGTCGGCCTGTCGATCGAAGACGCGGTGTGGAATCACTCGGTGTTCAGCAAGAACCGGGATCGACTGATCGAGTTCGACGCAGTGACTGACCTGTTCAACGCGACGGTGGAAACGGCGCATAAACGCGGCTTGCTGTCGGGCGAGCACTTCAGTGTGGACGGCACCTTGATCCATGCGTGGGCCAGCCACAAGAGCATCCGGCGCAAGGATGGCGGGGACGATGATCGTCCACCTGACAATTGGCATGGCGAATCGCGCAGTAATGAAACGCACGAATCGAAGAGCGACGGTGAGAGCCGGCTCTATCGCAAGAGCAATGCCGCGCCAGCCTTGCCGAGTTACCTGGGTCATGTGCTGACGGATAACCGGCACGGTCTGGTCGTGAACGTTCAGGCCAGCGAGGCGAATGGCCGAGCGGAACGCAAAGTGGCGACGGACATGCTGCGCGATGTGTCGGGTTCGGACGTACGTATTACGGTGGGCGCAGACAAGGCGTACGACACGCGTGGATTTGTGAAGGCCTGCCGCGAATACAACGTGACGCCGCACGTCGCACGCAACACGAAGCGCACCGGCGGAAGTGCAATCGATGGTCGGACGACGCGGCATCTCGGTTACGCGCTGAGCCAGCGCAAACGGAAATGCATCGAACAGTGCTTCGGCTGGGGCAAACGGATCGGGCCGATCCGGCAGGTGATGGTGAGAGGCTTGGAGAAAGTTGATCAGTTGCTCACGCTGACGATGGCGGCCTACAACCTGACGCGGCTGAGAACGTTGGGATTTGTGCGTCCGCAGGGCGCGTAATGCAGGAAATCTGGCGGGAAATACCTTCGCCGGCCGGGCTCTACCGCTGAACCCGGCGTGACGCAACAAAATTGCCGAGCCGTTGAGCGAATTCATGTCATTTGCGAGAGTGGTCTGAATCCGGTCGATGGGTATTTCAACGGCCTGTTAGAGAAGCAGATTGCCGCTAAATCTGGACGCTAATGTAGCGCCAATGGCCGATGTCACAACCCGGGATTGCACAGCCCAGCTTTGGGCTTTGGGATCTGGCTGGCTCGTTGAAGAATGGTATGGCGGGGTGCCGGCGATCATTGGCCTCAGCTTCCTCGGCGACATCAGGCATGACATCGAGTTGATGTATCGGGCCGAAATAGGCATTGCCTTCGAGCAATGCCGAAACGCAACGCTACATGTCAATTTTTGATCGACAGCGTCAACTTTGCCACCTACTTACGTACGGCTCATTTGGAGAAATCAACCATGAACGCACAAAATGAAACAGGCGACGTAGGAGCTCAACCCTCTGTTCAGTCGAAAATTCAACTCGACGAAAAATGGGATAAGACGTTCGCGAAAAGTGACAAACTCGATCATAAAAAGGTCAGTTTCAAAAATCGCTACGGCATTACTCTGGCCGCAGACCTGTATCAACCGAAGAACGCTACCGGAAAAATTGCGGCGATTGCGGTCGGCGGGCCGTTCGGCGCCGTGAAGGAGCAGTCGTCGGGTCTGTATGCTCAAACGATTGCTGAACACGGATTCGTCACACTAGCTTTCGATCCCTCCTATACCGGGGAAAGCGGCGGCGAACCGCGCAATGTCGCCTCACCGGACATCAATACCGAGGATTTCAGTGCCGCTGTCGACTATCTCGGCCTGTACCCGGCGGTCGATCGCGAGCGTATCGGCATCGTCGGAATTTGCGGTTGGGGCGGAATGGCATTGAACGCAGCGGCCGTGGACAAGCGCATCAAGGCGGTCGTCGCCAGCACTATGTACGACATGACGCGCGTGATGTCCAAAGGCTACAACGACAGCGTTAACCTAGAACAGCGCACGCAAGCGTTGGAACAACTGGGCCAGCAACGTTGGCAGGATGCAGAAAGGGGAACTCCGGCGTATGGTCCGGTTTCCCTCGAGCTCAAGGGCGGCGAACCGCAATTCGTGGTCGAATACGCCGACTATTACAAGACGTCACGTGGCTTTCACCCGCGCGCGATCAACTCGAACGGCTCGTGGACGGTTACCACTCCACTGTCGTTCATGAACATGCCGATCTTGAATTACATCGCTGAAATTTCGCCACGCCCGTTGCTGCTTGTCCACGGCGAAAACGCACACTCGCGCTATTTCAGCGAAACGGCTTACGCAGCAGCGGCGGAGCCTAAAAAACTCGTGATTATTCCGGGAGCAAACCACACGGACTTGTACGATCGCCCTGACGCCATTCCGTTTGACAAGATCGCCTCGTTCTTTCAAACCAACCTCAAGTAGTCCGAGGGGGCGAGACGACATGCTTGCAATCGGCTTGAGCAGTTACGGCGGCCCGCAAGTTCTGCATATGGTTGAACTTCCTGATCCGCATCCGGTACCGGGCCAAGTGCGCGTTAAAGTGCGGGCGGCCGGAGTTAATCCCGTCGATATCATGGTGCGTAACGGTTCCCTCGCGGGATTGTTCGCCGGGACGGAGCCGCCGTTCGTTCCTGGCATGGATATCGCCGGTACCATCGACGAGGTGGGCGAAGACATCCCCCCAACTTGGCGTCGCCCTCGGTCAGCATGTGGTTGGCGTGGTGGACAACTTCGGCAGTTACGGCGGTTACAGCCAATACGTTTGTCTGCCCGCGGCTTCGGTTGTGCCGGTTCCAATTGGTGCGACGTTTCCGGCTGCTGCATCGTTCCTGATGAACGCACTGACTGCCCCGCAATGCGCTGGATACATTACGCTTGCCGTCGGGCTCGACGGTGCTGGTTACGGGGACTGGCGGGGCGGTCGGCGCCTATGCCATCGCGCGATGATGGACTACGCATGGTATCGATTGCCTCGCCACAAGACGAGGCGTTCCTGCGTGATGCCGGCACAGCCGAGTTCATCGAGCGCGGGGACGACGTCGTTGCACGTGTACACCGACCTTTCCAGCCGGTGTCGATGCGGTGGTAGACGCGGCGCGTCTGGGCAAGCAAATCACACCGGCCATCCGTGCTGGCGGAGCGATCATCACCTTGCGGTCGGGCAGTGACGATGGCTTTGATCGATGCGTCAAGTCAGTGTTCGTAAACGTGCGCCAGCGTGCTACCGATCATGCGGCGATCGCCCGTCTCGCTCAGCAGGTTGCAGACGGTCTCGTGCCCCTCCGGGTCGCTGCAGTGTATCCGGCAACCGACGCAGTGGCGGCCCACCGGCGTTTCGACCAAGGCAGCGTGCGTGGGCGTTTGATTCTCGACTTCGACAACTTAGGGCTATCACCGGAACGGCGATTTCGTCATCCCCCCCTGAAACGAACGGTGGCGGGACAGCGTGATTCGGGCTGGTCTGGATGCACCCGTCACAACCTCGACGACCAGCCCGCCTCGAGCGTGCGATCGGACATGCAACAACTGTCCCGTGACACCAACCATCTTGGCACGAATGCCCTCGCACATTTGCTGCCCGATGACCGTGCTGCCTACGGCTGATCGTCGAACTCCTCTACGCCATCGAGCGACGGCATCCATGGAAGTCGACGCTTGGTCCAGATTTGCCGGACAGGACGTCCCAACTCATAGCGTTGAATCAAGGCACCGACGCGCAAAGTATAGGTCAGCGGGTTTTCGACCGCGGACGAATATACCGGCCCGCCGCAGTTGCCGCAGAAGGCGTGAATGCGCTTGGCGCCACTGTCACAGGTTTTGAGGTATTTCTTTGGGCTACCCTTGAGGATGCGGAATTTTTCTGCAGGAGCGGGAATGCCAGTGCGAAATATCGAACCTGACTGCAGCTGGCAATCCGTACAGTTACAAATGACAATCGTACCCGGTTCAACTTCAGCTTCATAAGTGATAGCGCCACAATGGCACCGGCCGTCAACTTTCATGCTGCCTCCATTTCGGTTGACATAGTTTGATAGCGTCAGGACTTGATACGCATATCATAGTTTTTGAGACCCGCGATGATGCGTTGACTTCTTATCGCACGATACGGACCAGTCAACGCGGAGGCAGTGCAGATACAGGCGACAGAGTCCTACTGTTAGACCGCCAATCCCTCGCTGGAGCAGCGTCAGAACTGCCTCACAGAAAAGCAAGTGCGTACCCCCGCTCTGCACGCTATCTCGCTGCGGGTGTGCCACCGCCGCCCGACAGACAAGATGTCGTCCAAAGCGCCATTAATGTATGCGCCCGAGCAGCACTGTGGTGCAGGTCGTTGACGACGGAGATTCGCGACGCTATCGGATGGGCTCGACGCGAGCAGTAGGCGGCAGCGACGGCGCTACATTCCACGGCAGCAGTTCGTCGATGCGGTTGGCCGGATGGTCAGCAATGCGCTCGAGCACGTAGGCGAGATACGCCTCGGGATCGAGGCCGTTCAAGAGCACCGTGCCGATCAGGCTATACATCGCCGCCGCGCGTTCGCCACCAGTGTCGGCGCCGACGAACAAGTAGTTGCGCCTCCCGTCGCGACGCCACGCAGCGCTCGTTCAGCGATCAGGTTGTCGATCTCTGCGCGCCCGTCGCTGCAGTAATAGATCAGCGACGGTCAGCAATTCAGTGCATACTGGATCGCCTTGGTCGTGTCCGACTTCGAGGAGAGCGTGGTAAGTGTCGCATCGAACCACCGCTTCATGTCGTCGAGCAGCGGTATCGCTCGCGCCTGGCGCATGCTGTGTCGTTCGTCGGGTGGCTTGCCGCGGATCTGCTCTTCGATCTCGTAGAGCGCGCCGATCCGAAGCAGCGCCTCCTCCGTCACCGCGTTGGGACGCACGGCATGCAGGTCGTGTATCTTCCGGCGCGCCGCGTCAGCCTGCAGCACGCCGGCGAAGTGAGCGAGATGCCGCTGCGGATGCTCGCCGCGGCGATCAGGTGTGTAGGCGAACCAGACCGCTGGCGTCGGAGCCACTCGGCCGATCATCGCGAACGTAGACCCAGAGGCGCCCGGTCTTCGTGCGGCCGTTGCCCGGCGCCAGCACCGGCAGCGGTGTGTCGTCCGCATGAACCTTGCCGCCGGCCAGCGCGTAGCAGCGCACGGCGTCGACCAGCGGCGCAAGCAAGCCCACGATGCTGCCCATCCAGTAGCCCATCGTGCCAGGATCGATCTCGACGCCGTCGCGTGCATACATGACTGCCTGGCGGTGCAGCGGGATGTGGTAAGCGAACTTCGACACGGCAATGTGCGCGAGCATCGCCGGGCCCGGGATGCCGCGGTCGATCGGGCGGCTCGGTGCCGCCGCCTGCACGATGCGATCGCAGCACGCGCAGGCCAGCTTCGGCCGACGGTGACGGATCACGCAGAAGTGTGCCCGCACGTACTCGAGCTGTTCCGCGACGTCTTCGCCCAGCGGCTTGAGCCACCCACCGCACGGGCAGATGGACGCGCTCTTCGCGTTCGATGTGATCAGGCAGCGGTTTGCGACCGACATTTTCGCGCTGCGCACGGCGGCGCCGCAGAAACGGCGGCCACATCGGCAGCGCCTTCGTCGGCCTGCAGGTCCTCCAGCCGCAATTCGAGCTGCTCAATCGGGCGATCCAGCTTCTCCGACTTCCGGCCAAACTGCATGCGGCGCAGCTTGGCGATGGTCAGCTTCAGATGTTCGATTTCGAGCGTGCGCGACGAGATCTGCTGGCGCAGCTCGGCGACCATTGCCTTCAGGGCATCAAAGTCGTCTGGCAGTGTGATCGAGGTCGATTCCATGAACGCAGTTTACGACTGCCCGCGCTCGCCACATCACCGGTTAACAATGGTTTACAAGGCGCTGCGTGGACGTGCGGCTTCGACTGGTTGCCGCCAATCGAAGCCCTCGAGTAAGAGCGACAGTTGGGCGGTTGTCAATGCGACCACACCGGAGTCGGCACGTGGCCACGTGAATCGTCCTTTCTCAAGGCGTTTCGCCAATAAACATAGCCCGCCATCCAATACAAACACTTCAGCAAGTCGCCGCGCTTGCCCCGGAACACGAACACATGTCCGGAGAACGGATCTTTCTCCAGCACCGTCTGTACCTTCGCGGCCAACGAGTTGAAGCCGCAGCGCATATCGGTGACGCCTGCTGCGATCCAGATCCTGGTGTTTTGTGGCAGGCCGATCATCGCAAATGCGGTCGAGAACAGACCTGAGTACGGCGGGGTCCGGGGCGCCTTCAATGCGAATCGATGTCTTGCCATGTTGGATCTGGCTCGAGCCGGCTGGCGTGTCGGTCGCAGTCGACACTTCGCTTGCCGTCGACGTCTGAGCGGTCGGCAGAGTGGGCTCTGTAACGACAACCGGCAACATTGCTTCCGGATTCCCGTCACCTGTTACCAGGCCTTGCGCGTAGAGACGGCGCCATGCCCACACCTGATTGGCATTGATGCCGTTCTCGCGAGCGACACGGGCAACGGACGTGCCAGGCTCGAAGGTTAGTGCGACGATTGTTCGCTTCCATTCCGTCGGATGTCGGCGAGTTTGCGGTTTCGGCGCGATCTCGACTGTCTGAGTCACTCTGTCCACAACTCCTATCGTGGGCACGACCGGTCATTCGTGTCCTTCGACTGACATCATGGCATTCGCCATCGAGCGTTCATAGACGGTACTGGTCTCGTGCTTACCTTTGTCCCGCCAGCGGCACCCCGCCATTCAATGGTACGGAGCCGTGCCGCCTGACATCTCCGCAACAAGCAACACTTCCTGGCGGCGTGTACAACGTGCTCCACGGTGCGCAATGGCCATCGACGATCAACCTTCAGCTTTTGCCATGGAAGATCCTTCCTGCCGTCGCCGGTGGTTCAACACCGACAGCCTGGGACGAGTCAACTCGCTCCTATGTCACGAACGGCTTTACGCTCCCGTTGGACTGGGGCAAGCCCCGAGAGGGTGAGCACGGCGACGACGAGAACTGAGTGCTCTCGTTGGACATAGGTCATTAACATCCGTCTGCTCGAGAGGGGTGCGTTGTTGATGCATCGTCAGCGGCGCGCCCCAGTTTCAATTTCAGCACCGTCGCGCCAAGTCCGATTTATCCGAATCCTCATGTGAGTCCGGATCCGTCTTGTCTGTTTTGCTCCGCGATGTGACTGACCTCCGTCTGGACCAAGCTCTGTGGCAGGCGATACACCCGAATTGCGGTATCCGCGAACAAGTTAGCCTTCTCGACATCTGAGCAGCCTGCCGTGAGACGCTTAAATGCATTCCACAGGACCACCGCGGAGACCCCGCACTTGTCGGGTGGAAAATTGCTCTCGAACATGCACCTGTCAGCCCCAAACATCTCGATACAGGTTTCCACATGGGGCTTCCACGCCAGAGCAAGCTCCTCGGATGTCGGCGGCTTAGTCCGGTCGATGAAATCACATCCGTGTCCCCGCATATTGAGGCCGCCTATTTTGACGAAGACATTTGGTCGCTCTGCAAGCGTTTGCATCGATGACTGCCACGCGTCGAAGTGATCCGCCTTCCGGATCGCATACGGTCCCGTCGCGACGAGGCCGCCAATGTGGTCTACGATGATGCGAGTATCGGGAAAAGCATCGACCAGATCGATCAGTTGCGGCAACTGGGGGTGATACACCCACGCATCAAATGACAGTCCCAACGGAGCAAGTTTGGAAAAACCCTCGCGGAACCGCGGATCCAAGAGCAGGTCTTTGGGCGGCGGCCGCATTAGAACATTAACGTCCGGACTGGCGTCCCAGGCCGCCATCTGGCGTATTCCGCGAAACCGAGAAGGGGCCCGGGCCATGCACGCGTGCAATACTTCTTCCGCCAATGCACCGAGACTCAGATCAACTTTGCCGATGATCCCCGCGCATGCTCGAACCTCTCCGTGGTATCCACTTGCAAACAATGCCGCGATACCGTTGGCATATTCGACCTCCCCTACGCATGCAAAACGCGGATCGCCATCGGTTCGGTATGCAAATGAACATTCGATATAGACAGTTCCGCGAATGTTGTGACCACAGTTGAGGTCACCTGCAAGTTGAGGAGCCAGATAAGGTGTTGCCCTGTCCCAAAGGTGATGATGAGGGTCGATGATGGGCAGCTGCGGCGCAAGCACCTCCTCATTGTGAAGGGCTAGCCATTCCTCGTCGATATAGAGTAAGGGAGCAATTCCACGACGAGGCCTTTCTCGCTGACGTTCTGCATCCTGATCCGCGCTCATATGCTCAATTCCCCGTGCGCACAGTATGGAAGCCAGCGGTGATACGTTTGCGCGCCGCTGGAGTCATCAGCTCGGTTATGCTGATTGCGATCCACATGAAGATGAGTTCCAGGATCCAGTCGAAGCATGACTACATGGATACCGGCCGATCAATCGCGGTGCCCGTCGACCTGGTTTAGGGCGAAAGCTCGCCGACGACATCGACACAGGACGCAGACACCTGCTCTTCTGCGTCGGCAAGGACCATGTCGGCGCACTTCTCACCGATCATCATGCACGGCACACTCGTATTCCCCGAGATGATCGTCGGCATGACGGACGCATCGGCGACACGCAAGCCCGCGATACCATGTACGCGCAGACGCTCGTCCACAACCGACAATGGATCGTTACCCATCTTGCACGTACCGACCATGTGCTGAGTCGTCTGCCCGCTTGCGCAGATGTAGCTCAAAATGTCTTCGTCAGACTGGATGCTCGTTCCCGGCGCCATCTCTTCTGCAATCAAGTCGCACATCGGCTTCGCAGCCGCGATATCGCGTGCTCGCCGGACGGCGGCCACTGCGACCCGGCGGTCATACTCGGTGTCGAGAAACCGGTATTGAATCATCGGGGCTGAAAACGGGTCCGCCGACCGAATATGGATGCTGCCCGCGCTGTCTGTTCTCTGCACATGCGTGTACATGAAGAACCCTTCGACGTCCGACATGCGGCGGCCCTTACCTGCCTTCAGTTCAACGATATACGGGCTGACCACCATCATGACGTCAGGCTCCGTAGCGTCCGGTTGCGAGCGCGCAAAGACCCGTATCGAACCATGCCCTTGAGCGATCAGTCCGCTGCGAAGGAATACCCATCGCAGGATTTCGACCCCCAAGCGCCAGCCACGGCCTCTCTTCGCCAGCGAGATGCCAGGCTTGTTGAATCGCCACTTCATCACAGCCGCGTAGTGATCTCGCAGGTTTTCGCCGACACCTTTGAGCTCTTGCACGACACGGATTCCATGCTGCCGAAGAATCTCAGGATTGCCGATACCAGACAGTTCCAGAAGCTTGGGTGTATTCGCCGTTCCCGCGGATACAATCACCTCCCGATTGGCACGAGCCTCGTGTGTTTCGTTCCCGCGCCGATACCGAACCCCCACACACCGCTTGCCATCCATGATGAGTGACGTGACCTCTGCGCGGGAAAGGAGCGTCAGGTTTGCCCGACTCAAAGCCTGTCGCAAGTATGACGTTGCAGTGCTCTGGCGCTCGCCGCGATGTACCGTAAGCTGTGCCATCGCGACGCCTTCCTGGCTAGCACCGCTGTAATCAGGATTGAAGGGAATCCCGGTGACGCTCGCCGACTTGATGAACAGGTCATAGAACGGCGACAGCTTCTTGCTCTGCGTGACCTTGATTGGACCGGTGCGGCCACGATATTCATCGGCGCCAATTTCGGTGGACTCGATCTTCTTGAAATAGGGCAGCACCTCGTCATAACTCCAGCCTTTGCAACCGAGCCGGCTCCACGTATCGTAATCAAGTTTCTGGCCACGGTTGTAGACCATCGCATTGATCGAACTGCTTCCCCCGAGCATTTTGCCGCGCGGAGCGGCGAGCCGGCGATTGCCGTGGCTTGGACTCGGCTCCGACTCGTAACGCCAGTCGACCTTCGGATTGTCAACCAGAAACTGCAGCGCGAGCGGCGGCCTGGTCCAGATATAGCGCTCGTCCTTCTCGCCAGCCTCGAGGCAAAGGACCGAGTATTTTCCGCTCTCGCTCAAGCGGCTCGCGATGATCCCACCCGCCGAGCCAGAGCCGACGACGATGAAATCATAAGTATCAGGTTTCATGCTTTCTTGGTCCGTGAACGCAGATCAGTCGTGGTTGATGTACACGCTCTTCTCATAGAGAAAGCCCTCGACATGCTGCGCGCCGCCCTTCATCCCGTAGCCGCTTTGTTTGTAGCCGCTGAATCCTACGGCCGCATCAGCCAATCCGTAGCAATTGATCCACACCTTACCTGCCTTGATACCGTGCATTGCCCGCATCGACGTTCCGACGTTCCTCGTCCACACCGCACCGCCCAAACCATACTGGGTATCGTTGGCGAGATTAATTGCCTCATCTACCGTATCAAACGGAATAACGGAAGCGACGGGGCCGAAAATCTCCTCGCGAGCAATCCGCATATTGTTGTCGACATGATTGAAGACGGTCGGAGCAACGTAGTAGCCATTCGCCAGTTCTCCGCCCAATCGAGTGCCGCCGACCATAAGACTCGCGCCTTCGTCGCGTCCGATCGCCATGTAATCCATCACGCGTTCGAGTTGCCGCTTCGACACGACCGGGCCAAGCTGTGATTCCGGGTCGCTCGGACTTCCGACCTTGATCGTCTTCGTGTAATTGATCAACCGCTCCACGAACTCCTCTTGAATACTGCGCTGCACGAGAATGCGAGTACCGGCTGCGCAAATTTGTCCGGAGTTCGTATAGACGCCCATTGCAGCGCCCGGGACCGCCTTGTCCAGGTCAGCATCGGAGAAGACGATATCGGGCGACTTGCCGCCAAGCTCGAGCTGGATGCGCTTCATGTTGCCCGCGGACGCCTTGATGATCTCG
This sequence comes from Burkholderia sp. Bp9143, assembly GCF_003853645.1. Taxonomy (GTDB): domain Bacteria; phylum Pseudomonadota; class Gammaproteobacteria; order Burkholderiales; family Burkholderiaceae; genus Burkholderia. The sequence goes on from NZ_QTPO01000078.1 coordinate 16,233, forward strand.
CGCCCCGTCACTGTCGATCCTGTGAAAGCGATGCGATCAACGTCCATATGAGACGCCAGCGCAGCCCCCGCTTCCACGCCCAATCCCGTGACAACGTTGATGACACCGTCAGGCACGCCAGCCTCTGTAAGCAATTCGGCCGTACGCAGCGTCGTAAGTGACGCGTCTTCGGCGGTCTTGATCACGCCCGTGCAACCGGTCGCCAGGACGCCACCCATGATCCACCACATGCTGATGAGCGGGGCATTCCAGGGAATGATCCCGCCAACCACGCCTACCGGCGCCTTCAGCGTTAGCGTCGTGTAGTTTCCTGCCAATGAGTTCGGGATTGTTGTTCCGGTCCAGTTCATCGCCTGGCTCGCGAAGTACATGACCGTCTGGATCAAGCCAGTTTTCATCGCACGAGTGCGGGTGATCGGCGCCCCCATGTCGACCGACTCGAGGGTTGCGAGTTCTTCGTAGTTCTTCTCGAGCAATTCGCAGACACGTAACAGCAGTGCATACCGCTGATTTGGAGTAAAGCGACTCCACGGTCCCTCGAATGCACGGCGAGCGGCAGCAACCGCCAGATCCACGTCCTCATGGCGACCGCGAGCCAGCGTCGCCAGTACCTCGCCCGTAGCAGGATTGAATGTCGGGATGTGCTCTCCCGTCAGTGACGGTTGCCACTTTCCGTCGATGAAATGCATCTTGTTTGTGTTCGACAAGAACGGCGACTGCACCAATGACGAGTCTTCGACGATGATTTTGTCCATTTGAGTGTCTTCCCAAAGATGCGTCGAAGTATAGGAACGTAACGATCGACCGCGGAAATACTCTTTTCCTAGCGCATCTATCACAGAAAGTGATGGCTTTGAACCAGCAGCATTGCTCGTACGGACGGAGAAGCTCCGCCGCACCGATAGCTGGTCTGCATCGTCGATGTCTCGACGCGATATCGTGCCGACGTCGGACCACGTCTCGTCCATCCGTCGTTAGCGACGGCACCCAACTATTCTGGATGGGTGACGTATAACGGACGAGCTGAAAGCACGAGCATCACTTCCGGAGACCATCGTTGATGCGGCTAACGGGCGTAACAGGAATTTCGGACGCTAGTCGAACACCCTTCCATGCGCCACTCTCAACCAGTCGAGAGACGGTCTGCTTCAATTCCGAGTGAACGATCAATGCGCCTGCTGACAGCTTCTCGATGGGTGTCGAGTACAAGTAATTCGGACGATTCATTGGCACATCCGAAATGCCGAGACAACGCCATCCGTCAGACATGCTGACGGCCAACGTCGCGGCCATTGGCTGTATCGTCGCCCCTCCCTCCTCCATGACGTAGCGCATGACCAACTGGAGCGAGTCGATTTCCGCCATTACGTTCGCTTCCAGACCGGCACGCTCGAACTCGAGCATCATCCGCCGACGGATGCTATGGTGCGCACTCGAGAGCACCAGAGGCAATGCAGCTACCTCAGCGAGGGTCAGTGACTTCCGATCCGCGGGCACCAACCGGCTATCGGTACGAACAACGACGAAAACTTCTTCTTCCAGCAGAGGCTCGTAGACCAGTTCGCTGGCAGCAGTTTTACTAAAGAGGATCGCGAGATCCAGCTGGCTCTGACGCGCCTGCTCCTCCATCATCCCGGGAAGTCCGGCCACGACATTCAGCATGATCCCCGGGTAGTTTCTCTTCAACTGGCGCAACAGGGGCAACCCCAGCACGCAGGATGTAGACGGCGCCAAACCAAGGGTGACATGCCCGCGTACGGTGGCGTGCTCTTGGCGAGCAATCAACAGCGCTTCGTCCAACTGACGCAGGACGAACTTTGCGTGGTGATATAGGGCCGCTCCATTCTCGGTTGGGACCACACCGCGTACAGAGCGAATCAAAAGAGGCTTCCCGATCTCCTCCTCAAGCCGAGCAACCTGTTGACTGAGCGCAGGCTGAACAATGAACAACTGGCGAGATGCCTTTGAGAAGCTGCCGCTTTCTATGACTTGTACGAAGTACTTCAACTGGCGCGTGTCCATAGGCAACCTCGAAACGCATCGTCAGCACAGGTGATGGACCGGCCCGTGGAATACGCGCCCATCATGCTCGGCCGGGTAAGCGTGCAGCGCTTCCGTCGTCGAACCAAGGTAGCTGCACGCCTAATCTCGCTTGGTGACGCCTAGCGGATGATGAACGCTCCTGCCGGTAGGCCGGCAGCTGACGCGATCGAACAGTCGTGGATCGCTCATGGCAATCACCCCGCACAGGCGCGTAGGAGCCTGACCGACGGTCCAAGCGACCCGCAAGACGCATGCCATTGGATCTATCCGCGGACAGGCCGATCGTTCGACTTATTGGAATTTGAGTATTAGGGTGACGAAGCCGGCTCCGTAACGGGTTCGGCCTTATGTTTTCTTCGAAAGCACAACTGTTCGCAGAAAAGACACTTGCTCAACTACGGCGTTTGGCGCGCCCCCGATTGTGGAGGCGGGACAGACGAGAGTCATTGCGCCACGAGCGCTCGCGATACGCAAAATGGCACGGACATTGCTCAAAACTTGTAACTCTTTGCGATACAGGTTGGCGAATACGCGAACCCCAAAATAAAGGAAAGATGGAGACATGAGCAAAAGAAACACACGCCGCGTGCTCGCGGCTACCTGCATCGGCAACTTCGGCGAGATCTATGACTTCGCCGTAGTCGGGTTTTCGATACCGGTACTTGCAGGACACTTCTTCCCAGCGAATGATCCAACCGCCGCGCTGCTAAGCACGTTCGCTGCCTACGCGGTCGCGTTCTTCGCCCGACCGCTTGGCGGATTATTGTTCGGTGTGCTCGCCGACAAGATTGGTCGGATCAAAATCCTGAGCACGACAGTCATCCTGATGTCGGCTGGGACCGCGATGGTCGGCCTCCTGCCAACCTATGCAACTATCGGAATCGCCGCGCCGATCGCGTTCGTGCTATGCCGTATCATTCAAGGGCTCGCGATGGGGGGCGAAACTACCAGCGCAACCAGCTTTATCCTTGAGTGGTCCCCCGACGATCGTCGCGGTTGGTATCAGGGAGTGAACTGGTTCTTCTCGTTCTGCCCCAACGCGTTTACCGCTCTCTTCGTGCTCGCGATCCAGTATGGAATGGGGCACTCGCGCTACGTTGACTGGGGATGGAGAATTCCGTTCCTTATGGGCGGCCTTGTCGGTGTTGTCGGTTTCTGGCTTCGTCGGCGACTCGACGATCCGGAGGAGTTCAAGCAAGCAGTCCGCGAGTCGGCCGAGGCCCCTCTGCGCGCCGCGGCTCGTGCCGGGCTGCGCTCGATGCTCCATGTCATCTTCATCGAAGTCGTTCTTTCCGTCGGTGCCTACATGTTGCTCGGTTTCATGTACACCTTCCTTGTCCGAGAAGCAAAGCTGGACACGATGCTCGCTCTGGTGACAAATGCGATTGCGGTCATGGTGCTCTCCGTCTGTCTCGCGCTGGCAGGAAGGGTCAGCGACCGCTACGGGCGAAAGCCTGTCATGTCCGCCGGCGCTGCGTGGGTTGCGCTCGCCGCTTATCCCGCGCTGCACCTTGCGGCATCAGGGACATTTGCAGGCGCGCTCGCCGGGCAGACTCTGCTCGCAATCGGAGTCGGGATCTACTCTGGGGGAGCCTTCATCACGATGCCCGAACTATTCCCGACGTCGTTCCGCGCAACAGGACTTTCGATTTCGTATCAGCTAGCAGTCGCCGTATTCGGGGGAACGACTCCTTTGATTGCAACGTGGCTCATCGGTGCCTCGGGTTCTCCGCTCGCGCCGGGTGTGTATGCCGCAGCAGCCGGCCTGATTGGTCTGGTACTGATTCAATGGGTGCCAGAGACGCGTTGGACACGCTTGCGTACTTCGGTCGACGAGCATGTGGACTCGGCATCGACACCTTCCAAGGCGTCTAGGTTGCCCCTTCATTGATCTTTGATCCGCGAGCGGTTCGTAGCGTCTACGAACCGCTCGTCCCGGTTCTATACCTGCTTTGCGTGAATTCCAGTAAGGGGCGAATACGCGGCCCATGTTCCTGGCAAACACAAATCAAGGCGTGAAAAGACCGCGGAGCGATTCGCGTCCCGTCGAGCTATCCGCAGCCAATACAGGCAAACTCGTTGAAAACCTCGCAACGACCAGCGCTGAGCCAATTGGCTCCCTCTCAGCGCTCCCCATTATGGCTCCTGGCGCTGATTACATTGACCGGCACGCTGGCCATGCACGTTTTTGTGCCGGCGCTGCCGATCGCAGCCTCGGATCTCGGCGCCAGTGCCTCGGCCGTCCAACTGACTCTAAGCTTCTATATCGCGGGCCTCGCCATCGGACAACTGATCTATGGCCCGGCATCCGACCGCTTCGGACGGCGGCCAGTTTTGATATTCGGCATGGTCATTTATGCGATCTCATGCTTTGCCGCGTACCTGGCGCCAACCATCAAGACGCTCATTCTCGCTCGGCTATTCCAGGCACTAGGCGGCTGCTCGGGGTTGGTGCTAGGTAGAGCGATCATTCGCGATAGCGTGGCAGGAAATGACGCAGCGAAACGTCTTTCCACCCTCAATCTCATCATCATGGCGGGTCCCGGCCTAGCCCCGCTAATCGGATCCGTAGTGGCCGAAAGTTTTGGCTGGCGGTCAATCTTCAGCTTATTGGCCACCTTCGGCACGTTGAACGTCATCCTCGTCTTTTTCCTGCTAGGAGAGACCGCCGAGGGTGTCGGTCGGAAGAGCGCTTCCCTCGCGTACAACTACGCACACCTCCTCCGATCTCGACGGTTTGTCTGCTTTGCATTCGGAGGTGGATGTGCCACTACTTCTCTATACGCCTTCATAGGTGCAGCACCATTCATTTTCGTAAATCAACTCCACAGATCAGCACACGAGGTTGGCACTTATCTCGCGCTCAACATCGCGGGTGTGTGGCTAGGGAATCTCAGCGCCCTTAACCTAATTGGACGGGTTACGGTCAGTCGACTCATGGTGACAGGGAATGCTCTCAGTTGTATCGGGGCTGCGGCATTCTTCATCTCCGTCATGTCAGGCCACCTTTCAATGACGTTGACGATTGTGCCGCTGCTTGTTTTGACATATGGCGCGGGCATCGCTGCTCCTACCGCAATGGCGGAGGCACTCAATGTCAATCCGACCATTATTGGATCCTCATCGGGCTTGTACGGATTCACTCAGATGAGTGTGGGAGCCGCATGCACTGTATTGGCAGGGCTTGGCGAGAATCACGCGCTCGCAGCTGCATGCACTCTGCTTGCCGCAGGATGCCTTTCGCAGTTCTCGTTCTGGCTCGCCCGGCGCTCGGACCAATAGGTCGTTCCGGGCAGAAGAACCAGCGTGTACTGGCGAACGACAGATGTGTTTGCGGCACACGGTCTGGCTATCAGGCTCGCCGCCCTTCTGCACCGGGGCCACTTATGCGGCTCACGAGACTGGCATCAGAATTGCGGAGTATTCGTTCATAAGTCGCGGTGTATGCGACGAAACACAATAGATCAGGAGACACGACATGTCCGAATCCAGAGATGCAACTGTGGGCTTTATCGGCCTTGGGATGATGGGCGGGCCGATGGCCGCCAATATCATCAAGGCCGGGTTCCCCGTGGTTGTCTACGACATCGACGAACAACGAGTCGATCACTTCGTCGGCCTAGGAGCAATGGCGGCGGCGGGGCCCGCAGACGTTGCCCTACGCGCGAGTGTAGTCGTTTCGATGGTCGATACCACCGCTCAGGCCGAGGAGGTGATCGTCGGCCCCGGTGGCATCATCACTAAGGCCAGACCCGGCGACTTGGTTATCAGTATGAGCACGATCGATCCGATTGCCCTCAAGAGCATGCATGCGCTGCTTTCGTCGCACGGAATGGACATCATCGACGCACCTGTCAGCGGGATGGAGAAAGGCGCTCGCGAAGGTACGCTGAAGGCATTCGTTGGCGGCTCACCAGAAGCACTCGAACGTGCGCGCCCCGTTCTTCAGTCGATGGCATCGGAGATCATTCACTTCGGTCCGATCGGCCAGGGCACGACGATGAAGCTCATCAATAATATGCTGATTCAGGTTGCCTGGATTTCGATTGCCGAGGCACTGGTTCTTGGCGCGAAGGGCGGACTCGACCCGCGTCAGATGGTGGACGTAATCGGCAAGGCGACCGGCAACAGCGTCGCGTTCCAGTATTCCGCCCCGCGGATCCTCGCGCGCGATTTCGACGGGATTCGCATGGACATCACCTATAAGGATATGGAGCTGCAGACTTCGCTGGCAAAGTCGCTGAAAGTTCCGATGTTCATCGCCAATACGGCTCAACAGGTGTACCAGATGGGCAGAGCTGCGGGACTCGGAAGCGAAGACGGGGGCGCCGCGATCGTAAAAATTTACGAGGATTTGACTGGCGTAACGCTCGGCGCACCCTGATCAGACAGTTCACGCGCCCCTTCCCGTTCCTTCCGGCATCGGATTCGATTCCGGTAATTTCATATGAATCCATAGGATTCCAAAATTCAAAGGTAGACCATGAAACAATTGATCGCATACGTGCTCTCGGCCACGTTAGCCATGTCCATGGCCGTTTCAGCGACGCCGGCACAAGCACAAAACGCGAAGTACTCGGACGGCGTCATTCGCATCGGCATTCTCAACGACCGTAGCGGCCCATACGCGGACCTGAGCGGCGAAGGTTCGGTTATCGCGGCACGCATGGCAGCGGACGAATTCGGAAACAAGGTCAATGGCATCCCCATTGAAATCGTTTCTGCAGACCATCGGAACAAGCCGGATATCGGCGCGGCGATCGCTCGTAAGTGGTATGACGCCGATCATGTTGACGTCATTGCGGACATCACGAACTCGGCCGTCAGCCTTGCGATCAACGGTCTCGTCAAGGACCGCAAGAAACTGGTGCTGCACAATTCCGCCGCCGCCGAATTGTCCGGGAAAGCTTGCACGCCCCATTCAGTTCAGTGGCAATACAACGTTTACGCGGCAACGAGCGGCATCGTCACCAAGCAAATGGTCGATGCCGGAATGAATACGTTCTTCATCATCGCTGTCGACTACGCGCTTGGTCAGTCGATTTCGAACGTTTTCAAAGCGTCGGTAGCTCGAGCCGGCGGCAAGATTGTGGGAGAAGTACGCCATCCGCTCAATACAACCGACTTCAGCTCGTATCTGCTTCAGGCCCAATCCTCAGGCGCAAAGGCCGTCATGCTCGCTGATGCTGGGGCAGATCTTGCAACGGTTGTTACACAGGCTCGCGAGTTCGGCCTTACACCGAAGGTACAACTGTTGACCGGCGCACTGACTTCCGACGCTGTCCGTTCTGCCGGATTGAATTCCATGCAAGGCTTGATGGCGATTTCCTGGTATGAAATGAATCGGAATGATGCAGCGAAGGCGTGGGCAAAAAGGTTCGCCGCAAAAAATGGCGGCAAGTTGCCAACCGAACCGCAGGCATCCACGTATTCGTCGGTTCGGAGCTACCTGAAGGCAATTCAGGAGGCCGGTACCGACGACGCGGACGTCGTGATGGCCAAACTTCGTGAGATGACGATCAATGACGCGTTCGCGAGCAACGGCCATATCCGCCCCGACGGCATCATGGCTCATGACATGTATCTCGTCCGGATGAAGGCACCTGCACAATCGTCCGGTGATGGAGATTTCGCCAACGTCTTGCACGTCATCAACGGAAACGACGCAAATATCCCGCTTTCTCAAAGCGAATGCCCTCTGGTCAGGAAATAGATTGCGAAGTTCAGGCTTGACTCGAGATTAGGAGAATCCGACATGCAAACTACGCATCGTCGATGGACCACGCGCGCGGCGGACAATTTGTCCGACCGCGACGACGCGGGACCACGGAATCAAGCGGTCATCGATCACGGTTCATCGCTCGCCGCCGAGGCTTCACAGGCCCCTGTACTGTTGGCTACGCAGCTGACCAAACAATTCTCAGGCTCCGTCGTAGTTAATGGTGCGAGTCTGGCAGTCAAACGAGGAAGTATTCATGCATTGATCGGCCCCAACGGCGCCGGTAAGACCACAATGTTCAATATGTTGTCGGGATTCCTTCCTCCGACTTCGGGCACGATTCAGTTCGATGGTGTCGACGTCACCGGAGAGAGTCCAGCTGCGATTGCTCGTCGAGGGCTCGTGCGCTCTTTCCAGATTTCGGCGACGTTTGGTCATCTGAGCGTGCACGAGAACATCAGGGTTGCCCTGCAGCGCCGTTCCGGTATGGCGACTCAGTTCTGGCGGTCCGATGCAATGCTCCGCCGGCTGGACGAGCGCGCAGACCAGCTGCTGGAAATGGTCAATTTGACTGTGCATCGTGATGTCCTGGCCGCAAATCTGAGCTATGGACGAAAGCGCATGCTCGAAGTCGCGACGACGCTCGCCGTCGATCCCGCTCTGCTTTTGCTCGACGAGCCGATGGCTGGTATGGGGCATGAAGACATTGACCACGTGGTATCGCTCATTCGCGATATCTCGGTGGGACGCACCATCCTGATGGTCGAACACAATCTTTCGGTGGTCCGTGGCCTGTGTGACACGATCACTGTTCTACAACGCGGCCAAGTCATCGCGGAAGGTACATACGACGAAGTCTCCAGTTCGCCGGAGGTACGCGAGGCATACATCGGAACAGAGGACGAAGAGTGATCATGTCAACGCACGCAACAGCTCTTCATATCGATTCGCTCGAAGCATGGTACGGCGAAAGTCAGGTGCTCTTTGGTGCATCGTTAGACGTCCAGAAAGGCGAGACGGTTACGCTACTGGGCCGCAACGGGGCAGGAAAAACCACCACTCTGCGCAGCATCGTCGGACTGGTCCGTCGCCGAAATGGCTCAATCACGCTTGGGCAAAAAGATCTTCTCGCCCTGCCGGCACACAAGATCGCCCGTACGGGCTTGGGATATGTGCCCGAGGAACGGGGCATATTCGCAAGCCTATCTGTCGAAGAGAACCTCACGCTGCCACCACAGATTGCAGAGAGCGGACTCTCTATCTCCGAGATTTACCGCATGTTTCCCAATCTCGAGGAGCGTCGTCGTACTCCGGGCACGAAACTCTCCGGGGGAGAACAGCAAATGCTCGCCATCGCTCGAGTGTTGCGTACCGGTGTCCGGTTCATTCTCCTCGACGAACCCACGGAAGGTCTTGCACCAGTGATCGTCCAACGAATTGGCGACCTGCTTCGCAAGCTCAAAGAGCTCGGCTATACGATTCTGCTGGTCGAGCAAAACTTCCGGTTCGCCGCGAAGATCGCCGATCGGTTCTACGTGATGGAACACGGACAGATCATTGATGCGTTGAGCGCGGCCGAAGTTAAGAATCGCGCCGGTGCTTTGCATCAATATCTTGGGGTATAGGCATGAACATATCCGCTCTCTTCGGGCAGCTGCTGGTGGGGCTGATCAACGGCTCGTTCTACGCAATGCTTTCGCTCGGCGTCGCAGTCGTATTCGGCTTGCTGCAAATCGTCAACTTCGCGCATGGAACGTTGTACATGCTCGGAGCGTTTCTGGCCTGGCTGGCATTGGAGCGAATCGGTCTGAACTACTGGGCCGCGCTGGTCGTCATCCCGTTGCTGGTTGCCTTCATCGGAGCACTCATCGAGCGAGGGATGCTGTCACGCCTCCGTGGACTCGATCCGATCTACGGGTTCTTGTTGACCTTCGGCATCTCACTGGTGGTCGAAGGCATGTTCACGTACTGGTTTGGATCGTCGGGCCGTCCATATTCACCGCCTAGCGAATTGCGGGGCGGTATAGACGTCGGTGTGGCGTTCGTCCCGATATATCGGTTGTGGATCGTCGCAGCCTCACTCCTCGTTTGTCTGTCGACATGGTTTCTCATCGAACGGACTCGTCTCGGTGCGACCATGCGATCGGCAACCGAAAATGCGCCGCTGGTGCAGGTATTTGGCATCAATGTACCCGTGCTAGTTACATTGACTTACGCGGGAGCTGCCGGTCTTGCCGCTCTCGCCGGCGTTCTCGCAGCGCCGATCTTTCAGGTCAGTTCGCATATGGGATCCCAGTTGCTCATTCTTGTCTTCGCCGTGGTCGTGATCGGGGGCATGGGATCGATTCTCGGCGCGATTGTGACTGGATACGCACTCGGCATCGTCGAAGGCGTAACCAAGTTTGCCTACCCGCAAGGCGCGAGTATTGTGATCTTTGTTGTCATGGCGGCGGTTCTGCTTGTCAAGCCGGGCGGACTTTTCGGAAGGAAGAACTGAAATGAACGATGTAACGTCTGGCCCGGCATCGGGTCAACCACGTCGTCGAAATCAATCGACGATTGTTGGACCATTGGTCGTCGTCGCGCTATTAGCAGCGGCACCCGCCGTGGTGTATCCAGTTTTCGTCATGAAGCTGATGTGCTATGTGCTGTTTGCCGCGTCGTTCGACCTTCTGCTTGGTTACGCCGGCCTTCTCTCGTTTGGGCATGCGGCTTTCCTCGGGACAGGTGCTTACCTGACTGCCTACGCCGCGCAAGCTTGGGGACTCGATCCGCTTCTGTGTCTTCTCGTCGGGATGGTCGCGGCTGCATTGGTCGGTACCGTAATGGGATTCCTGGCGATCCGCCGAAAAGGTATCGAATTCGCGATGATCACTCTAGCGTTGGCTCAGGTAGTCGAGTTCATAGCGCAACAGGCGTCATTTACAGGCGGCGAAGACGGGATCCATGATGTGCCTCGAGGTTACGTGTTTGGGTTGATCGACCTGAACAATGTAACGGCGATCTACATCACCATGTTGGTTCTCTTTGTGGTCGGCATGTTCGTGCTTTGGCGCACGATCAATTCGCCATTCGGACACGTACTGAAAGCCATTCGTGACCATGAGGATCGTGCAATTTCCCTTGGATACGACGTCAATCGCTACAAGCTGATCGCATTCGTTATCGCGTCGGTGATCGCCGGTCTAGCTGGCGGAATGAAGGCAATCGTCTTTCAGCTCGCAACGCTCGATGATGCAAGTTTCCACGTGTCTGGAGCGGTAATTCTGATGGTCTTGCTCGGGGGTGTTGGCACGCTGTACGGACCGCTCATCGGTGCCACGATCGTAGTTGCCCTTGAAAGTGCGCTGGCCACTTCCGAGTTTCCAGCTCCAGTCATCACCGGTGCCGTGTTCATCCTGTGTGTGTTGATGTTCCGGCGCGGCGTAGTCGGCGAGATCGTGAACTGGCTGGCGGAACGCCAAACGCGAACCTCTCGCCCGCGTCGAGGCGAAGCAGCGCCGCCTACGCATACATCGGACGCACATTCGATCGACAGCTGAGACAAACGTCCTCTTCAAAGTACAAGACTCAAGGAGATACCGTGACCCAACTCGTTCCAGGACAAGTTGTCGTCGTAACCGGAGGAGCCACGGGAATTGGATTCGCGCTGGCCGAAGCATTTGCCAGCCACGGCCTGCGGATCGCCCTCGCCGATATCGATTCAGAAGGCTTGCAGTCAGCGACCGAACGGCTGGCCAACCGTGGTGTGACGGTTATCGGTGTTCACACCGATGTAGCCGATCGCGACTCTGTTCGCTCATTGCGCCGGCAGGTCCTGTCGCAGTTCGGCACGGTCGACATTATTTGTAACAACGCCGGCATCTATCAAGTTCTCGACTCGATCTGGAACATCGATCCCGTCCAGTGGCGTCGATTATTCGACATCAACTACTGGGGCGTCGTTCATGGTATCCAGGAATTCGTCCCGCTGTTCTTGGCGCGCGGGTCAGGACATGTGGTCAATACCGCATCGATGTCAGGACTCTCGACTGTACCCGGCTCTGCGGACTACGGTTCATCAAAGCATGCGGTCATCGCGCTTTCCGAAACGCTGCGTGCCGATCTCGATCTTGCTGGCGCAACGGCAATCGGCGTGACCGTTTTGTGCCCGTCCATCGTGGGTACAACAATGGGCGAACGGGCCTTGACATTTCTCACGCAATCGGCCGGCGATCGCAGTGCTATCGGCAGTGGTCCGAATCTCGTGAACGTAATCACCTCTGAAGCCGTCGCCACAGCTGCCGTGCTGGGGATCGAGAGGAACCTGCTTCACGTTACCCCGACGCCCGGCTCGCGCGATCGCTTCCTGAAGCGAATTCAACCAATTCTGGAAAATTGGCAAATCACATGAACTACGGATTTCATGCGAACCCGTCTGGAATCTGACGGCCTCAATTTAGCAAGACTAAGAACTGGATAAAAGTATGAGCATATTCGCCAGCATTCACCCGCCCAATGAGGCGTGGCTTTCTCGCGCAGAACCAGAACCGGTGGTTGATTCCGATCTTCCCATCATCGATACGCACCTCCACCTGTGGGAGTTTAACGGCCATCGATATCTTCTTGATGAGTACGTCCGCGACCTGGAAACTTGCGGTCACAACGTGGTGGCGTCTGTATTCGTCGAATGTTTTTCGATGTATCGGGCGGAAGGCCCTGAGCATCTCAAGTACGTCGGAGAAACGGAATTCGCAGTCGGCATGGCTGCGATGGCTGCAAGTGGGAAGTACACGCGTTCCCGCGTTGCCAGCGGCATCGTGGGATACGCCGATCTAACGCTTGGCGACAAAACCTTCGAGGTCGTCAAAGCGCATATTGACGCTGCAAACGGGCGCTTCAGGGGTGTACGCCAGCGCGCAAAGTGGGACGCGGATCCAGTGGTCAAAGGCCGATACAGTGCGGATCGTCCTGGACTATATCTTGACCCTGCATTCGGGCGAGGAATCGATCTGCTGACCTCGCACGGCCTGTCATTCGATGCAAGCATCTATCACCCCCAGCTTCCAGACGTGACGGCTTTGGCGCGTGCTCATCCGGATGCAAATATCGTCCTGATCCACTGCGGCAGTCCGGTGGGGCACAGTTCATATTCCGGAAAGGAGGCGGAGAATCATGCGGTTTGGCTCTCGGGAATGCGTGAACTCGCCAAGTGTCCGAATGTCACGGTCAAGCTTGGAGGCATTCTCATGAATGTCGCCAACTTCGATTTCATCAAAGCTGAGGCGCCACCAACGTCACGTCAGTTGGCCCAGCTCTGGCGGCCCTGGATTGAGCCTTGCATTGAATTGTTTGGCGCAGACCGATGCATGGTCTCGTCGAATTTTCCGGTGGACAAGGCCGGATTCGGCTATGGAACGGTCTGGAACATGTTCAAGCATATCGCCTCGGAATGCTCGGCCAACGAGAAGCAGTTGATTTTCAGCGAAACCGCGAAGCGCATATACCGGCTGACGTGAATGTCTGCGTCGGAGAGATGCCCCACTCTGCGCGGAGTTACCGCCGGTGGCGCGATTTCACCGGCGCACCTCCCTTTTTCACGAGCGACGGATCGCGCCGTTTGCCTCTCGTCCGGATCCGCTTTACTCCCTGACTGGAATTGCCCATTCTGCAATCAAATTCATCGACCATGAGGGACGTGTCACGAAAGAACGCAAGGCTGCCCTTCTTACTGACGACTTCGTTTTTTCTTGAGGCACCACGATGGCATCACGACAAACTCTGGATTTCGGATATATTTGACTTCAAGCTGTACTGCGTGAATCACGGCCGAAGCCACGCAATCGGTTGCAGCGTCTCGCAACGCCCTTCGGGAATCGGGTTCCTGCCGGATGGAACCCCCTGTCACGGGGCGGCGTTATGGAGCCAATCCGGGGGCGGCGTAATGAGGCCACCTGATGGGCGGCGCAATGGAGCCAG
>NZ_QTPO01000079.1 GCF_003853645.1 Burkholderia sp. Bp9143
GCAACCGGCGTATGCTGGGCTTCGGACTCACTCATGCCACTATCATGGCTCAGGTGGAGCTAGATGGATAGCCCTTAGATATCTACAGGATCGTTGTGGTTTTGCACCCAAGTAACCGGACTTTCACCGTCGAAGCGGATCGCCGGCCTCCCGAGCCAGCGGTCGGCTTTAGCCGCGCTACCGAATACTTCGCGAGCACAGGCACGCACTGACCACAGCGAATCACCGTCCGGTCGATCATTGATCTGACTTGGCCGGATCCCCACAACTGCGGCGCCAACTTTCCGGCGAGGACAGCCGGGGCAGAACAGATAACCCGTTCGCTATTGAACCCACCAGCATCCTTCGCGCTACTATTACGTCGTATATGTGTTGCATTGGGGTCGCAAAATGTCCACTCAAGCTGATGCCGTCCCGACGTTCAAGGCTGATTTCGGCGCCTTGATGAGATACCTGCATGACGCCGACGCCAGCCCGGTGTCGATTTCGCCGCGGCGCTACAGCAGCGTGCTTCGTCTCGAACTGCAGGATCTCGCTGCGCAAACTCATGTCCATCGGAGCACGATCAGCCGTGCTCCGGATTCCGAGACGATCCAGCGCTTTCTGCGCGAAGCGCTCCGTGTGCTTCGCGCAGCCACTGACATCTCCGGCGATGTCGAGCGTGCGATTTTCTGGTTCAAGAACGAACCGCTGCGCGAGTTTGATTACAAAACAGCGCAGACTCTCGTATCTGAGGGTCGCGCGGACGCGGCGATCCAGTATCTGCAGATGGCCGAGGCCGGATTCCTCGGATGAAGCTCATGCATATGAGCGAGTCGGCCTATCGCGTCCACGCGCCCAAATGGGCCTTCCAGCCAATTTCGAGCGCAGGCGCGGCACTTCATGGCAGTCGGCTGAATCGAACCGGCGTCTACGCCTTCTTCTTCAGGCCTGCCGCGTGATAGAGGCAGATCACGTAGACCAGCAGCGCGTCGGCCGCCAATAGTCCACCTCCTTGCCTGATGCCGCAACACGGGTCTTGAGGTTCAGAGCGTACGGATATCCGTCCCTTCCCAAAGGCTCGGACGTGAACCTGCGGTTGAGCGCCTTCCACGCGATCGCAGCGACACGATGGTGCCGATCAAACATTGCGCTAATGTCATCCAAGCACAAATATCCTCCGATCATCTTTTCATCAAGACTCATAGAAAGCATCCCGCAGTCGAGGAATTCAGTCTTTTATTCAAAGACAACTTATTGAGACTGCGGACATCTTTTCTGAGAGACAACAACATGCGTTCCGGCCCGCCCATCCTCTTCCCTCCCCCGTACCGGCAATCGCCCGCCAAACTGTACCGGTACTGTACCGAAAACCGTCGCTACACTGACTCCATCCCAGTCTCGAACACGAATGGAGAATCCGCGATGGACTTCCTCACCTTGAGCGCATTGCCCGCCGGCATGCTGTTCGCGCTCGTCACGTCGATCACGCCCGGTCCGAACAACACGATGCTGCTCGCGTCCGGCGTCAATTTCGGTTTCCGCCGCACGATGCCGCACCTGTTCGGCATCAGCATCGGCGTCGCGATCCTGATGCTGTGCGTCGGCTTCGGTCTCGGCGAAGCCTTCCGCCGCGTGCCGGTCCTGTACACGATCCTCGAAGTCGCGAGCGTCGCCTACCTGCTGTACCTCGCATGGCGGATCGGCACGTCCGGCGAGGTGAAGGCGCAAGGCGCCAACGCGCGGCCGATGACGTTCATCGAAGCCGCCGCGTTCCAGTGGGTCAATCCGAAGGCCTGGATGATGGTCCTGACCGCCGCGACGACGATCCGCCTGTCCGCCGACTACGGGATGAACGCCGCGTGGATGGCCGTCGTGTTCATCCTGATCGGCTTTCCGTGCATCAGCCTGTGGGCCGCGTTCGGCCAGGGCCTGCGCCGCTTCCTGTCGAACCGCCGCGCGCTACGCATCTTCAACGTGACGATGGCCGTGCTGCTGATTCTGTCCCTGTATCCGCTCGTCGCGCACCTGTTGCCGCAGTGAGCGCTCACGGCGCGCCCGTTGAGATTCACGCCTTGCAAGCGTAGGCTTGAAGTCCGGGCGCGCGCGACTGCTTCGCTGGGCGCGCCGCTGCTGTCGGGAGACTACCGATGCTGAAGCCAACGTTGAAAGCCGGCGAGCACATCGAGGGCATGCACTGGATCGCCGAGTACCATCCGCTGACGCACGAGATCCGCGTGCTGCGCGAAGACATCGAGATTGGCACCTACTGCGCACCGCCGACGATGTTCGGCGAAGAGGAGGACATGGGCGCCGCGAACCTCGCCGATCATCGCAGCCGGGAGGCCGCGCTGCGCGCGTATCTGCGCAACTTCGTCAAGGAACACGACGCGGAGGAGTAGCGGCGCGACGACCGCAATGGCGACGGGCCGCCGAAGCGGCCCGATCTGCTGTTGCGTGTCAGCCGTCTTGCGGCCAACCGCGGCACACGGAGAGCCGGCGCACCGCCCCGGCCCCGCTCCCGCTCAATGCCCGAGCGACTCGATCTTGCCGCCCGGCTGCGTGACGCCGTGCGGCCGCGCCGCCTGCTTGATCAGCAACGCGAGGCACGCGAGCAGGCCCGCGACCGCGATGGTCGCGAACACGCCCGCGAACGAGAAGTGCCGGCGCGTCAGTTCGGCGACGAGGAACGACCCGGCGATCCCGCCGAAACGGCCGACACCCAGCATCCACGCCACGCCCGTGCCCCGGCCCTCGGTCGGATAGAACGCGGCGGCGAGCGCCGGCATCGACGATTGCGCGGTGTTCATCAGCACGCCGGCGATGAACACGACCAGCACGAGCAACCCCACGTTCCCCGCAGCCTGCCCGATCGCATACACGCTGATCGCGGTCAGCGCATAGCACACGGCAATCACGCGGTTCGCGTTGAAGCGGTCCATCAGCACGCCGCACAGCACCGCGCCGACGCCGCCGAGCGGGAACAGCGCGGAAATCAGCGTCGCGCTCTTCGGCGTGAGACCGGCATCCTTCAGCAGGATCGGCATCCAGTTGATCGACGCGTAGAAGATCACGAGGCCCATGAAGTACGCGAGCCACAGCATCACCGAGCCGACGATGTACGAGCGCGACAGCACGACGCCGACTCCCTTGCTGCCCGTCTGCGGCGCGGTTTCGGTCATCGCGAACGAACCGGCGTTCAGCGCGTCGCGCGAGATCCGTGCGAGCGTCGCGCGGATCCGGTCGACGCTTCGGCCCTGCGCGACCATGAAGCGCACCGATTCGGGCATCTTCAGCAGCAACAGCACGCCGAGCAGCAGCGGCGTCACGCCGCCGAGCATCAGCACGCTGCGCCAGCCGAAATGCGGAATCATCCACGCGGCGAGAAAGCCGCCGAACGCGGCGCCGAGCGGGAAGCCGCAGAACATCAGGTTGATCACGGTCGCGCGGCGCTTGTCCGGGCAGAATTCGCCCATCATCGTGACCGCGTTCGGCATCGCGGCGCCCAACCCGACGCCGGTAATGAAACGCAGGATCGTCAGGTGCCCGATGGTGTTCGAAAACGCGGACACGAAACACGCGACGCCGAACAGGAACACCGAGCCGAGCAGCAGCGAACGGCGCCCGAGGCGGTCGGACAGCGGGCCCGACACGAGCGCACCGCACGCGAGGCCGAACAGCGCGGCGCTCAGCACGGGTGCGAGATCGGGTTTGGTAAGGTTCCATTCGCCCAGCAGCGACGGCGCGATGAAGCCGATCGCGGCCGTATCGAAGCCGTCGAGCAGCACGATCACGAAACACATCAGGAACACGAGCCACTGGAAGCCGCCGAACGGCTGCTCGTTGATGAAGGTCTGGACATCGACCACGGTTGCGCGATTCATCGCTAGTCTCCTGGATATAAACAACGCGGCCTGATGGCCGCGCCTTTCCTTGTTCGCGCGCCGATTCGCCGCCGGCGCGTCATGTATCGTCGACACCTGCCGGCAGCCGCAGGCGTCGCGATCGGGTCACGTCCGGCGCGAGCCGGCCGTGTTATTCAGCCGCACCTAGGCGGCCCCATCCTGTTCCTTGAAGATCTTGTCCGCGAGATGGAACGCGGAATTCGCAGCCGGCACACCGCAGTAGATCGCGGTCTGCAGCAGCACTTCCTTGATCTCGTCGCGCGTCACGCCGTTGTTGCGCGCGGCGCGCAGGTGCAGCGCGAGTTCCTCGCCGCGGTTCAGCGCGACCATCATCGCGATGGTCAGCAGGCTGCGCGTATGGCGCGGCAGGCCGTCGCGCGTCCAGATCTCGCCCCACGCATAGCGCGTGATCAGGTTCTGGAATTCGTCGGTCACCTCGGTGCGGTTCTCGATCGAACGGTCGACGTGCGCGTCGCCGAGCACCGCGCGACGCACCTTCATCCCTGCTTCATAACGTTGCTGGTCGTCCATCGTCGATGCCTCACGCGGTCAGGAAGTCGAGCAGCGCGCGGTTGAAACCGTCGGTGCACTCGATGTTCGAAATGTGCGCGGCGTCGAATTCGACGTGGCGCGCACCGGGAATCGCGGCAGCCAGCGCACGGCCCTGGTCGGGCGGCGTCGACATGTCCTTCGCACCGGTCACGACGAGCACCGGCAGCGCGATGCCCTTCACTTCCTCGCGCAGGTCGGCCGCGTTCAGCGCGTCGCAGTTGGCCGCGTATCCGTCCTTGTCGGTATGCACGAAGGTGTCGCGGATCGCATCGAACAGGCGCGGCTCGCGTTCGACGAACGCGTCGGTGAACCAGCGCGGCAGCACGGCGTCGGCGAGCGCTGCCATCCCCTCGGCGCGCGCCTTCTGCGCACGCGGCGCCCACACTTCCGGCGAACCGATCTTCGCGGCGGTGTTCGCCAGCACGGCGCGCACGATGCGCGACGGGAAGCGCGCGGCGAGCGCGGCGCCGGTCAGGCCGCCCATCGAGATCCCGCAGAAGTACGCGCGCTCGATACCGACGTGGTCGAGCAGGCCGATCACGTCGCCCGCGAGCTGGTCGACCGTGTACGAGCCGGCCGGCGCTTCGGAATGGCCGTGGCCGCGCGTGTCGTAGCGCAGGATGTTGAAGTGCTGCGTGAGCGGGCGAATCTGCGGCGCCCACATCTGCAGGTCGGCGCCGAGCGAGTTCGAGAAGACGAGCCACGGCGCGTCGTCGCGCGCGGCACGGTCGATCCGGTAATGCAGTTTCACGCCGTTGACAGTGGCGAAAGGCATCAGTGTTCTCCTGGTTGTGTCGTGCCCGCGTGCAGCGCGAGCACGGCGTCGACGTAGGCCTGCGCCTCGCCGACGTAATGTGCGGGATCGAGCAGCCGCGCGAGCGCGTCGCGCGACAGGTGGACGGATACGGTCGGATCGGCGGCGAGCACGTCGAACAGCGTCGCACCGGTGCGCACGGCTTCCTTCGACGCATGCTCGACGACATGATGCGCATCGAGCCGGCCGATCCGGTCGCCGAGCGCGAGCATCACGGCTTCGCCGAGGATCAGCCCGTGCGTCAGGTCGAGGTTCGCGGCGAGGCGTTCGGTGTTCACGTCGATGCCCGCGACGATCTGCGCGATCTGCGCGAGCGCGCCGCCGGTCAGGCGCGCGAGGTCGGGCAGTGCGTCCCATTCGGCCTGCCAGCCGCCGAGCGCGCGCTCGTGCTCCTGGACCATTCCGGCAAACACGGTCGCGACGAGGTTCGGTGCGCGCACCGCGGCGGTCAGCACCGCCGCGCAGCCGACCGGGTTGCGCTTGTGCGGCATCGTCGACGAGCCGCCCTTGCCGGCGGCGGCCGGTTCGCCGAGTTCGCCGACTTCGGTCTGCATCTGCAGCGACACGTCGCGCGCGATCTTGCCGAGCGTGCCGGTCAGCATCCCGAAGCACGACGCGGCTTCCGCGATGCGGTCGCGCTGCGTATGCCACGGCACGGCCGGCACCGCGAGCTTCAGGTCGGCCGCGAGCGCGGCGGTCACGCCGGCCGCCTGCTCGCGCAGGCTCGCCAGCGTGCCGGCGGCGCCGCCGAACTGCAGCACCAGCGTGCGCGCGCGCAATTCGGCGAAGCGCGCGCGATGACGCAGCAGCGCATCGAGCCATTGGGCGAATTTGAGGCCGAGCGTGATCGGCAGCGCCTGCTGCAGCCACGTGCGGCCGATCATCGGCGTCGCGCGATGCGTGCGCGCGAGCGCCGCGAGCGACGCGCACGCTTCGTCGAGCAGCGGCTCGAGCACATCGAGCGTGTCGCGCAGCTGCAGCACGGTCGCGGTATCGATGATGTCCTGGCTCGTCGCACCCCAGTGCACGAACTTCGCGGCCTCTGGGTCGTCGGCCTTCACTTGCGCGGTGAGTTGCTTGACGAGCGGAATCGCGAGATTGCCGCCTAGCGCCGCGCCGTGCGCGAGCGCATCGGCGTCGAGCCGATCGGCATCGCACGCGCGTTCGATCGGCGCGACCGCGCTGGCGGGAATCACCTGCCGCGCGGCGAGCGCGCGCGCGAGCGCGGCTTCGACGTCGAGCATCCGCTGGATCGTCGCGCGGGGCGACCAGATCCGGTTGAGCGGCTCGGTGCCGCAGATGAGGGAGGTCAGGCGGGCGCTGTCTTCGAGCATGGCATCAGATTGGGAAACGGCGTGCGCCTATTGTCTACCCAAGCGAGCCGGCGTGCGCTCGATCGCGCGCGCCGGCTCGCTTGCCGTTCAGGCCGCGGCCTTGCGCGTCGCGTCGATCAGCGGCACGCCGGTCAGCTTCTGCAGTTCGTCGAACGACAGGTCGGTGAAGATCTCGCTCACCGCCAGACCGTCGGCCGTCACGTCGAGCACGGCGAGATCGGTATAGATGCGGCTCACGCATTGCACGCCGGTCACCGGATACGAGCACTGCGCGACGATCTTGCTCTCGCCCTGCTTCGTCAGGTGTTCCATCATCACGAACACCTGCTTCGCGCCGATCGCGAGGTCCATCGCACCGCCGACGGCCGGAATCGCATCGGGCGCGCCCGTATGCCAGTTCGCGAGGTCGCCGTTCGCCGACACCTGGAACGCACCGAGCACGCAGTAGTCGAGGTGGCCACCGCGCATCATCGCGAACGAATCCGAGTGGTGGAAATATGCGCCGCCGGTGAGCAGCGTCACGTGCTGCTTGCCGGCGTTGATCAGCTCGTCGTCTTCCTCGCCGGGCGCGGGCGCCGGGCCCATGCCGAGCAGGCCGTTCTCGCTATGCAGGAAGATTTCCTTGGCTCGATCGAGGTGGTTCGCCACCAGCGTCGGCACGCCGATGCCGAGGTTCACGTACGCGCCTTCGGGGATGTCCTGGGCGACGCGCTTGGCCATTTCATCGCGGGTCAGTCGTTTCATTTCGGATCTCCTCTGGCAGTCAGGCGGCTTGGGATGCGGCACGTTCGGCGGCCAGCTCGGCCGCATGCGCGGCCTGCGGCACTTCGACGACGCGCTGCACGAAAATGCCCGGCGTCACGATGTGTTCCGGGTTCAGCCCGCCGAGCGGCACGACTTCCGACACCTGCACGATCGCGACCTTCGCGGCGCTGGCCATGATCGGCCCGAAGTTACGGGCGGTCTTGCGATACACGAGGTTGCCCCAGCGGTCGCCCTTGTACGCCTTCACCAGCGCGAAATCGGCGTGGATCGGCGTCTCGAACACATACGACTTGCCGTCGATCACGCGCGTTTCCTTGCCTTCCGCGAGCTTCGTGCCGAAACCCGTCGGCGTGAAGAAACCGCCGATGCCGGCGCCCGCCGCGCGGATCCGCTCCGCGAGGTTGCCCTGCGGCACGAGCTCCAGCTCGATCTCGCCCGCGCGGTACAGCGCGTCGAACACCTGCGAGTCGCTCTGGCGCGGGAACGAGCAGATGATCTTGCGCACCCGCTTCGCCTTGAGCAGCGCCGCGAGACCCGTCTCGCCGTTGCCCGCGTTGTTGTTGACGATCGTCAGGCCGCGCGCGCCCTGCTCGATCAGCGCGTCGATCAGCTCGGACGGCATGCCTGCCGTGCCGAAGCCGCCGATCATGATGGTCGCGCCGTCGTGGACGTCCGCGACCGCCGATTGAAGCGATTCGAAAATCTTGTTGACCATGTCTCTTCCTGATACGAACCCGCGGCACGATGCGCGGCCTGTCGAGGGGACACGCGCGTGTCGCGTGCCGCGCCGGAGGCCGTTGTCGACCTTCGGTATTTGTTCGCTACTCGAACTGAGATTCGATTAGCGAACGATGGCCGATCATAGAGTCGTGCACAGCGCGTTGTCAAGGCGGGATCCCTCGGGGGTCGTCTGGTCGTCGAACGGCAGGCCGACGTAGTTTTCGGCCAGCGACTGCGCGGCGGCCCGCGAGCGCGTCACGTACTTCAGCTCGGCAAACTTCAGGCGATTGACGAACGGCGAGTCGTCCGGCGACGCATGCAGCATGTTCGTCATGAAGTACGAGAAATGCTCGGCGCGCCACACGCGTTCGAGACAGGTCGCCGAATAACGCTCGAGCGGCGTTGCGTCGCCGTTGCGATAGCGCGCGCCGAGCGCGCGGGACAGCGCGCGGACGTCGGCCACCGCGAGGTTCATCCCCTTCGCGCCGGTCGGCGGCACGATGTGCGCGGCGTCGCCGGCGAGGAACAGGCGGCCGTGCTGCATCGTCTCCGACACGAAGCTGCGCATCGGCGTCACGCTCTTCTGCGTGATCCGGCCCTCGGTCGGCGTCCAGCCGGTGTCGTTCGAGAAGCGCGTGTGCAGTTCGTCCCAGATCCGCGCGTCGGACCATTCGGCGAGGTTTTCGTCGGGCTTGCACTGCAGGTAGAGGCGCGTGACCGTCGGCGAGCGCATCGAGAACAGCGCGAAGCCGTTGTCGTGATGCGCATAAACGAGTTCGTCCAGCGACGGTGCGGCATCGGCGAGGATGCCGAGCCACGCGAACGGGTAGACGCGCTCGAACGTGTTCAGGCGCTCGGCGGGAATCGTCTGCCGCGCGACGCCGTGGAAGCCGTCGCAGCCGGCGATGTAGTCGCATTCGATACGGTCCGCGCGGCCGTCCGCATGCTTGAACGTGACGAACGGGTGCTCGCTTTCGACATCGTGCAGCGCGACGTCGCTGACTTCGAAGTGCATCGCGTGGCCATGCGCGTCGCCGGCCGCGATCAGGTCGCGCACGACTTCGTGCTGGCTATAGACGGTGATCGCGCGACCGCCGGTGAGGCCGCTCAGGTCGATGCGGTGGCGCTGGCCGGAGAACAGCAGCTCGATGCCGTGATGTTCGAGCCCTTCGCGGCGCATCCGCTCGCCGAGGCCGGCTTCGTTCAGCGTGTCGACGGTGCCCTGTTCCAGCACGCCGGCACGAATGCGGTTCTCGCAGTATTCACGCGAACGCGCTTCGACGAGGATGGAATCGACGCCTTGCAGGCGCAGCAGATGGGAAAGCAAAAGGCCGGACGGACCGGCGCCGATGATGGCGACCTGGGTGCGCATTGTTCGTCTCCTGTCGACCGGAGTTGGCGCTTCAGCGCTTACTCCGGTCCCATGCTTTGCGGAACATTGGTTCGAATAATGGAACCCATTTGAGCGCTTTCCCGACTATGCAGCAACGCGATTCAGGAGATATGTTGTATACGTTTTTAAGATACTGGCCCGGCGATGGATGCGCTCGATCTGAACCTGATTCCCTACCTCGTCGCGCTCGACGACACGCGCAACGTCAGCCGCGCGGGCGACCTGCTCGGCGTGAGCCAGCCGCGCGTGAGCACGGCGCTCGGCCGCCTGCGCGAGTACTTCGGCGATCCGCTGTTCGTGCGCACGTCGCGCGGGATGGAGCCAACGCCGCGCGCGCTCGCGCTGCTGCCGGCTGCACGCGACGCGCTCGCGCAGATCGAGCGCGGCCTCGTCGCGCCGCACGACTTCGATCCGGCGGCGAGCACGCATACGTTCTCGATCGCGCTGTCGGACGTCGGCGAGATCGTGTTCCTGCCGAAGCTGCTGCAGGCATTCGCGACGCTTGCGCCGCACGCGAACCTGCGCTCGGTCTCGCTCGCGCACGACGAAGTCGGCCGCGGCCTCGAAGCCGGCTCGATCGATCTGGCGGTCGGCTACTTCCCCGATCTCGACGGCAACAACTTCTTCCAGCAGCGACTGTTCACGCACCGGTTCGTCTGCCTGATGCGGCGCGGCCATCCGCTCGAACAGGCGCGCCCGTTCACGGCCGAGCAGTTCCTCGCGTGCGGACACGCGGTGGTGCGCGCCGAGGGGCGCAGCCAGGAGGTGCTCGAGAAATACCTCGCGAAGCAGCGCATGCAGCGCCGCGCGGTGCTCGAGACGCCGCACTTCATGAGCCTGCCGTTCATCCTGAGCCGTACCGACCTGATCGCGACGGTGCCGCACGCGATCGGCTATGCGTATGCGGCGGAGCATGCGTTCATCGTGCCGGTCGAGCCGCCGTTGCCGCTGCCGCGCTTCGACCTGAAGCAGCACTGGCATCGCAAGTTCCACAACGATCCGCGCACCGCGTGGCTGCGCGGCGTCGTCGCGTCGCTGTTCAACGACGAGCAGGACGAATGGCCAAAGTGACGCAGGATGAACGGCGGGTGAGCGGTGGGTCGCACGCACGCCCCGCGAAAGCATGAAACAATGCCCGGATATCCGCGCCGCCGCAGGCGGCCGCATTCGATGGAGCGACTAGATGGGTAAGGGTAAGAAAACCGCGCGGCCCGAGCCGACCGCATCCCGACCGAGCCGGGAAGAAGCCGAGGATGCCGTTCGCGTGCTGCTGCGCTGGGCCGGCGACGATCCCGCCCGCGAAGGCCTGCTCGACACGCCGGCACGCGTCGTCCGTGCATATGAACAGTTCTTCGCCGGCTACGCGCTGGAACCGCGCGACATCCTCGCGCGCACCTTCAGTGAAGTTGACGGCTACGACGAGATGATCGTGCTCAAGGACATCCGCTTCGAGAGCTACTGCGAGCACCACATGGTGCCGATCATCGGCCGCGCACACGTCGCGTATCTGCCGAACCATCGCGTCGTCGGCATCTCGAAGCTCGCGCGCCTCGTCGACGCGTTCGCGAAGCGCCTGCAGATCCAGGAAAAGATGACCGTGCAGATCGCCGACACGCTGTTCGACGTGCTGCAGCCGAAAGGCGTCGGCGTGATCCTCGAAGCCGCGCACCAGTGCATCTCGACGCGCGGCGTGCACAAGCCGGGCGTCGAAATGGTCACGTCGCGCATGCTCGGCTCGTTCCGCACCGATCCGTCGACGCGGCGCGAATTCCTGTCGATCGTCGCGAATCCTTCTTCAGTCAACCTGACGAATACGTAATGCAGTCCACGAAGCAAGCGGCAAACGCGCCGGTCGTGCTCGTGACCGGCGCCGCGCGCCGGGCGGGGCGCGCGTTCGCCGAGTATTTCGCCGCGCACGGCTATCGCACCGCGGTCCACTACGACCGCTCCGCCGATGCCGCGCAGGCGGCGGCCCGCACGATCGCCGAACGCGGGCGCGATTCGGTCGCGCTGCAGGCCGACCTGTCGGATGCCACGCAGATCGCCGCGCTGATCGACCAGGTGTATGCGCGCTTCGGCCGCCTCGACGTGCTGGTCAACAACGCATCGGTGTTCTGGCAGGACCATTTCCCGAGCTTCGACCTCGCGGCATTCGACCAGGCATGGGCCGTCAACTGCCGCGCGCCGATCCTGCTCACGCGCGCGTTCTACGAACGAGCCCGCGCGGCCGGCACGCAGGGTGTCGTCGTCAACGTGGTCGACCAGAAGATCAAGGAAAACTTCCACCGCGACCATTTCAGCTACACGGTCGCGAAAGCCGCGCTCGGCAACCTCACGCAGATGCTCGCGCTGTCGTCGTCGCCGGTGCTGCGCGTGAATGCGGTGTTCCCCGGGCTGATGCTGCCGAGCGACGACCAGACGCAGGCCGACTTCGAACACGCGAGCCGCGCATCGACGCCGCTCGCGCGCATCGCCGGCCCCGACGACGTCGCGAGCGCGATCCTGCTGCTGACGGGCAGCGCGTACAACGGCGTGGATTTCGTCGTCGATGCGGGGCAGAACCTGATTCGCGTCGACCAGGACGTGCTGTACAAGCATCGCTCGCCGGCCGGCAAGCACTGACGGACCGGCGATTCGGGAGCGGCAGCACGCTGCCCGCCTTCACCTGCGTTGCGCGAACGACGCCCCGCGCCGTTCGCGCGCCGCGTTACGGCTTCTCGGCGCTGCCGCCTTCGCGAACCTTGCCCTGCGCGACGCTCGTGCCGGGCGGCACGCTGTGCGTGAGCCACACGTTGCCGCCGATCACCGAGCCGCGCCCGATCGTCACGCGGCCGAGAATCGTCGCGCCCGCATAGATCACGACGTCGTCCTCGACGATCGGGTGCCGTGCATTGCCCTTCACCAGCGCGCCTTCGCCATCGGCCGGGAAGCTCTTCGCGCCCAGCGTGACGGCCTGGTACACACGCACGCGCTCGCCGATGATGGCGGTTTCGCCGATCACGACGCCGGTGCCGTGATCGATGAAGAAGCTCGGGCCGATCTGCGCGCCCGGGTGAATGTCGATACCGGTGGCCGAGTGCGCGATTTCATTGATGAAACGCGCGAGCAGCGGCACACCAAGTTGGTGCAGCGCATGCGCGAGCCGATGGTGCATCATCGCGAGCACGCCGGGATAGCACAGCAGGATCTCCGTGATGTGCTGCGCGGCCGGATCGCCCGCATACGCGGCCTGGATGTCGCTGACCAGCAGTGCGCGAATCGACGGCAACTGCCGGCCGAACTCGCGCGCGATCTCGAACGCGCGTTCGTCGAGCTCGGCGAACGGCGTGTCCGCATGCTCGGGCAGGAACGGCAGCGCGCGGCGGACCTGTTCGGACAGGATCCGCAGCGTGCTTTCGAGCGTGTGGCCCACGTAGTAGTCGACGCTTTCGTCAGTCAGATCCGGCGCGCCGTAGTGCGTCGGAAACATCGACGCGCGCAGGCCGGTGACGATCTTGCAGATCGCGTCGCGCGACGGCAGTTCGCGGATGCCGCGCGGATGGCGCGTGCGATGGAGTTCCTCGCGCGACTCGCGCAAGCCGGCAACGATTTCTTCGAGGCCCCACTGACGGGCGGGTGATGTCGACATATGCCAATGCAGGCAGCCGCGCGCGATCGCACGGCCGCTAATAAAGTGACGGGTTCCACAAGATTACCGCGTTTTCGTCCGGCAGCGGCACGCCGGGGGATCGGCCGGACGGCCGACGCTGCCGCCGCGCGACGGCGTCAGACCGTGACGCTGCTCGCGTCGATCCAGCGCACGGCCCAGTCGCGCGCGTGCGCGATCGCGTCGCCTTCGTCGTTGAACTGGAGCTCGGTCGGAAAAAAACGGTTCGCGACGAGCTCGCCGTCGCTCGATCGGGAGATCACGACGTAGGGCTTGAACGACCCGTCAGTGGCGCGCGCGGGCGCGCAGTTCAACAGATAACCGCGGTGCGTGAAAGCAGTAGTCGCTTGCATGAATCCGCCACCTCTAGTCCCTTGCTTTGTTGTTCACTACCCCTCTTTAAGGGTGCTGCGTCGCCCCGTGCGGGCAGAGTCGGCGAGAACTGCATCCCCTGTCGCCGCTTCGCA
This sequence comes from Burkholderia sp. Bp9143, assembly GCF_003853645.1. Lineage (GTDB taxonomy): Bacteria > Pseudomonadota > Gammaproteobacteria > Burkholderiales > Burkholderiaceae > Burkholderia. Next base: position 13,576 of record NZ_QTPO01000079.1, read on the forward strand.
GGAAATGAATCATACTCTGTAGGAAACGGGTCTTCTAGCTGAAATAAATCATGACAAATCAGCGCGCGCCACGCGACTGCGGCGATCGCTCGCGCGCCGTCTTCCCGTCTTGCCCGGAACGGGATTTGCTTCGATCCGGAACGCTTCGCCGCCAGGAGAGCCGTGATGGAAACGTCAGCTCAAGCGCACGCCGCGCATCCGCGCAGCATCGAACTCGACAACGACGACACGCACGACAGCACCGTCGACACCGACGGCAAGAATCGCGAGGCGGCGCGTCTCGCGAGTGGCGGCGCCTTCTCGCCCGACCAGGTCACGTGCAGCAACGCGTCGCTCGTCAACGCGATGCCCGAGGCCGGCGACGGCTTCGCCGGCTTCGACAGCCGGCCGGGCGGCAATCATCCGGCGTTCGCGCTGCGGGACGGCTACATGGTGATCGAGAAGGGGTTCGACGCGCCGTCGCATGCGGGCGACGCGCCGTACGGCCCGGTTCACCGGATGTACGGCAGCGCGCACTGGCCCGGCCACGGACGCCGGCCGGAACGGGTGATCGAAATCACCACGGTGCCGCGGTAACGCACCCGGCGTTTGAATCGATCGTTCGTTTGGCGGGTTGAAGCGGTACCGACGGCCGATGGCGACGGATCGGCGTGCGCGCTCGCGACGGCCCGCGCGTCGCTGCAAAGTCCCTGCCGTTGGTTTACGCTGCCTCGCAGCGACGCACGGCCGGCTCGGCCGTTCGGCCGCTTCCGTTCAACCCGCCACTCGGAGACACTATGTACAAGCGCATTCTGGTTGCCATCGACGGCAGCGACACGTCCCGCCACGCGTTCGATGCCGCCCTCGCGCTCGCGAAGGAGCACGGAGCCGAACTGCAGCCGTTCTACGTCGTCGAAAACGCCGCGATCTACTACAACGTGCCGGGTTACGACCCGTCCGTGCTGCGCGACCAGCTCGTCGCGCAGGGCAATGCGCTCGCGGCGGATTTCGCGAAGCTGATGCAGGCGGCCGGCGTGAAGGGCGAGACGCTGATGAGCGAGGCGTCGTCGCTCAACGACGTGTCGACGCTGATCCTCGACGGTGCGAAAGCGTTCGGCGCCAACCTCCTCGTGCTCGGCACGCACGGCCGCCGCGGGTTCCGTCGCCTCGTGCTCGGCAGCATCGCCGAACAGTGCGTGCGGCATGCGACGCTGCCCGTGCTGCTGATCCCGGCCGCCGCGCATACGGACGGTCAGGAAGGTTGAGCGGCATCGGCGTCAGCATCGGCGTGCGCGTCGCGGCGCGCACGCGCAACGGCATGCCTGCACGCATGCCGCTGCGATGCCTGCGGCATGTGCGCGCGGTCGCGACGTTTTGTCACCCGACAGCGGTAACTTGCGGTGGGACAATGATTCCGTCGATTCAATGCCGGAGTAAACGATCATGTTGACGCCCGTCGCCACGCGCCCCGCCGCCCCGTCCCATGCAGGCAGCTGGGCTCCCCGCCAGGCCCCGCACTGCTCGTCGTGCGCAATGCGGCACCTGTGCATGCCGCAGGGCCTCGCACCCGAAGCGCTCAGCCGCCTCGAATCGGTCATTTGCGCGGCGCGCCCGGTCAAGCGCGGTGAAGCGCTGTTCCGCGAAGGCGACACCTTCGACAACCTGTACGCCGTGCGCTCGGGTTCGCTGAAAACCGTCGCCACGCGCCACGACGGCCGCGAGCAGGTCACCGGCCTGCACCTCGCGGGCGAAGCGCTCGGTCTCGACGGCATCTGCGACGACACGCACCCGCGCACCGCGGTCGCGCTGGAAGACAGCTCGGTCTGCGTGATTCCGTACAGCGCGCTCAAGTCACTGTGCTCGGAAGCCGGCACGATGCAGCTGCGCATGCACAAGCTGATGAGCGAGCAGATCGTGCGCGAAACGTCGCAAACCATGCTGCTCGGTTCGCTGAACGCCGAAGAGCGCGTCGCCGCGTTCCTGCTCGACGTGTCGTCGCGCTACCTGAAGCGCGGCTACTCGCCGTCGGAATTCAACCTGCGGATGACGCGCGAAGACATCGGCAGCTACCTCGGCATGACACTCGAAACGGTCAGCCGCACACTGTCGAAGTTCCAGAAGCGCGGCCTGATCGAAATGCACGGCCGCCTCGTGCAGATCGTCGACTTCGACGGCCTGCACCACGTCTGACCCCGCGCGGCGCGTGACCTGCGCGCCGCCGCCCGCCAACCGCCACCGTTCCCGCCTCGATCAGTCGAGAAACAGCGCGGCGCGCGCCTTGAGCGCCGCGCTGAAGTCGTCGAGCCAGCCGATCGACAGGCGCCAGCTCTGCCAGTACAGCTCGATATCGACGGTCCGCCCCCGCGACATGTCGACCAGTTCGCCGGCCGCCAGCTGGCGATCGACCATCCGGTCCGGGCACATTCCCCATCCCAGCCCCGTTTCGCATGCGCGCAGGTAGCCCGCGACGTGCGGGATCCAGTGTTGCGGCGGATCGAGATCCGCGCGCGTCACGCGCCGGATGAAGCGCGCCTGCAAGCCGTCCTTCGAATTGAACATCACGCACGGCGCGCGGCGCAGCGCATCGCGCGTGATGCCGGCGCCGAAATAGCGCGCGTAAAACGCCGGCGAACACACCGCGCGATAGCGGATGCGCCCGAGCCGCGTCGACCGGCACCCCTGGATCGGCTCGGCCTGCGCGGTCACCGCGCCCTGCACGCTGCCGTCGCGAATGCGCGCGGCCGTATGGTCCTGGTCGTCGATCACGAGGTCGAGCAAGGTCTCGCGCTCGGTACAGAACGGCCCGACTGCATCGATGAACCAGGTCGCGACGCTGTCGTCGTTGACGGCCACGCGCAAGGTCGGCCATGCGCTCGCGATCTGACCCGGCAATGCGGGCATCCGGCCGCCCAGTTCGGCCTCGAGCAACTGCACGCGCTCCGTGTGCCGGCACAGCAGCGCGCCCGACGTCGTCGCGACGCACGGCTGCCCGCGCTTGACGAGCACGCTGCCGACGCGCTCCTCCAGCAGTTTCACGCGCTGCGATACCGCCGACGGCGTGACGTTCAGCTCCTTGGCCGCCCGTTCGAACGAACCGTGCCGGATCACCGCGGCGAGGGCATCGAGCAATGCGTAGTCGAGCATTAGTTTTCCTTAATCGGCATTAGGTGAATTAGCTTCTCTTATGTTCCGGCTGACCGCAGACTAGCGCTAACCGATTCACCCGTCTACCGCGTCACCGCTCCCCATCATGAACTGGATCGCTTTTTCCCACGGCGCCGCCCTGTGCGGATCGCTCATCGTCACCATCGGCGCGCAGAACGCATTCGTGCTCCGGCAGGGCATCATGCGCTCGCATGTCGGCAAGATCGTGCTGCTGTGCGCGCTGTCCGACATGATCCTGATCGGCGCCGGCGTCGGCGGCGCGTCGGTCCTCGTCGAACGCTACCCGACCTTCGTTCACGTGGTGCTGTACGTCGGCCTCGCGTATCTCGCATGGTTCGGCTTCAACGCGCTGCGCCGCGCGTTCAAGCCGGGACACGACGCGCTCGACGTGCGCGGCGACGCCATCGCGCCGCCGCCGCAGAGCGCGGTCGCGATCGTGCTGATGACGCTCGCGTTCACGTGGCTCAATCCGCACGTGTATCTCGATACGTTCCTGCTGATCGGCACGGCCGGCGCGCGCGAGCCGGAAGGCTCGCGTCTCGCCTTCGCGATCGGCGCGATGTCGGTCAGCGTCGTGTGGTTCCTCGGGCTCGGATACGGTGCGCGTCTGCTCGCGCCGTGGTTCCGCAAGGCCGTTGCGTGGCGCGTGCTGGATGGCGCGATCGGCAGCATGGTGCTGTTCCTGGCGGCCGTGCAGCTGCGATAACGGCATGGGTCACTGATCGATCGCGGGCGGCGACTTGCCGCCCGTTTTTCGTTCCTCTGAGGCGAAGTGGCACGTTACGTCCGTCTCTCTCCGTTGCCCCGCCGCGCCCAGCCGCCGCAAAATTCAGTTCCCGATCGAATGCAGCCGCACGGATCATCCACATAGCGGACGGTGCGTCCGCCATCCGCTGCAATTCCTCCGTCTTCACGGCCGCGCGCCCGCTGCACGATTCCGGTCGATCGGCGAGAATGTTCCGGCATCCCGCGACAACGGCGAAAGCGCTTCACCCGACCGCCGTCCCGTCGCCTTCATCCCGGCCAATCCCGTCGTTCCAACCCGTCACCCCTCAGACTCCGGAGAGCAACATGGCACTACGTACCCTCGGCACGTCGGACATCCAGGTTTCCCCGCTCGCCTTCGGCGGCAACGTCTTCGGCTGGACCGTCGACGAAAACGCATCGTTTGCGCTGCTCGACGCGCTCGCCGACACCGGCATCAACTTCATCGACACGGCCGACGTCTATTCGGCCTGGGCGCCCGGCAACCGCGGCGGCGAATCGGAAACGATCATCGGCAAGTGGCTCAAGCGTTCCGGCAAGCGCGACCAGATCGTGATCGCGACCAAGGTCGGCCTGCTCGAGGCGCGCGCCGGCCTGACGAAGGACAACATCCTGAAGGCCGCCGACGATTCGCTGCGCCGCCTGCAGACCGACTACATCGACCTGTATTTCTCGCACCGCGATCTCGCCGACACGGCCCCGCTCGAAGAAACGCTCGCCGCTTACCAGACGCTGATCGACGCGGGCAAGGTGCGCATCATCGGCGCGTCGAACTACAGCGGCGCGCGCCTGCGCGAAGCCGCCGACATCAGCAAGCGCAACGGCCTGCCCGCGTACCAGGTGATCCAGCCGGAATACAACCTGATCGACCGCGCCGACTACGAGCGCGATCTCGAACCGGTCGTGCGCGACCTGAAGCTCGGCGTCGTCAACTACTACGCGCTCGCGAGCGGCTTCCTGTCGGGCAAGTATCGCAGCGAGGCCGACCTGAAGAAGAGCGTGCGCGGCGATCGCGTCGCCGGCTATCTCGATGCGCGCGGCTTGCGCATTCTCGCGGCGCTCGACGACGTGTCGGCGAAGCACGGCACGCAACCGGCCGCGATCGCGCTCGCGTGGCAGATCGCGCGGCCGACGATCACCGCGCCGATCGCGAGCGCGACGTCGCTCGCGCAGCTCGCGTTGCTCGGCGAAGCGATCCGCGTGAAGCTCGATGATGAAGATATCCGCAAGATCGACGAGGCCAGCGCGGTCTGACGTTGTCCAAGGCGGGCCGGTCGATGGAATCGCGCAGTGCGGCGGTTCAGGGACCGGCCTGCGTCATGTGCGCTGTCGTGTCACCGAATTCGCGGATGCTCGAATGGATGCACGCAATCCGGGCGTGGCGGATCGATACAATTGCGTGCGTCCCGCCGGCCTTGCGGCTCGACACGCTCGAACCCGTGTCCGGGAATGCGAATGAACACAACGTACGAAATCGCCGCCCACGACCCGGAACCCCCGTCGCTCCCGCTACACTCGCCCGTTCTCCGCAACTGTCGCCGCGCTGCTCGCGTGCGCACCGGCCGTGTCCGATGCGGGCTGGTACGAAAAGTCGGCCGACTGGACGACAACGATCGCGATCACCTTCAGCTCGACGGCACCGTCGATATCCCGATGCGGCTCCGCACGAAGACGCACATGCTGGTCGGCGTCTATACGCTGTCAGACCGGTGCGGCATTGCGAGCAAGATGGGTTACGAGCAGGATATTTCACTCCGACTGCCAATCGATTCGCCAAAGTAAGTCAAGCCCCGCACGCAACTGAAAAACATACTCCGAACATAAACACCCGCCCGGTTCACGCCGGGCGGGTTTTACGTTGGCGCTACGCCGTCAGAAGCGAATCGTCACCGATTTCGGCTCGGTATATGCGTCGATGAACGACGAGCCATACTCGCGGCCGATACCGGAGCCCTTCGCGCCGCCAAACGGAACGGCCGGGTCGACCAGCGTGTGCATGTTCACCCATACGGTGCCGGCTTCGATCCGCGGCACGTAGCGCAACGCCTTCGAGAGATCGTTCGTCCACAGGCTCGCGGTCAGCCCGAACGGCGTGTCATTCATCATCGCGATCAGTTCTTCCTCGTCGTCGAACGGCACGAACGCACCGACCGGCCCGAAGATCTCCTTGCGATACGAAGCCGATTCCAGCGAGCGCGGCAGCACGATCGTCGGCTTCACGTAGAAGCCGTCACGCGCATACGCGCCGCCGCCGGTGACGATCGTGTCGCCCTCCGTGCGCGCCAGCTCGAATGCGTCGAGGCACTTGCGGAACTGCGGCTCGTTGCAGACGGGGCCGATCATCCCGGCGTCGTCCATCGGGTCGGCCGGCTGGAAGCTGTCGAGGCGCGCCTTCATCTTCTCGACCACTTCGTCGAACTTCGAACGATGCACGAAGAAGCGTTCCGCCGACGCGCACACCTGCCCGCTATGCAGGAACCCGGCTTCGACGATGCCGTCGAGAATCTTGTCGACCGGCGTATCCGGCAGGAACGCCGCCGCATTCTTGCCGCCCAGCTCGAGCGTGAAGCGCGTGAAGTTCGCGTTGACGGCTTCCTCGCCGATGATGCGGCCGGTCGGCACCGAACCCGTGAACGACACCTTCGCCACGCGTGGATCGCGGATCACCTTCGCGCCGACCTGGCCGGTGCCGTTGATCACATTGAGCGTGCCGGGCGGCAGGCCGGCCTCCGTCGCCAGCTCGGCGATGCGCAGCATCGTGAGCGGCGTGAACTCCGACGACTTGATGAGCACCGTGTTGCCGGTCGCGAGCGCCGCGCCGAATTTCCACACCGGGATCATCACCGGGAAATTCCACGGAATGATCCCGAACACGACGCCCAGCGGTTCGCGCAGCGTGAACGACGTATAGCGCTCGCCGTTCATGCTCGGGAACGACGGGGCCAGCGTTTCGCCCGCGATCTTCGTGGCCCAGCCCGCGTAATAGCGCAGCCAGCGGGCCGACCAGCCGACCTCGATCACGCGCGACAGCCCGATCAGCTTGCCCGACTGCGCGGTCTCGATCTGCGCGATCTCTTCGCCGTGTGCGTCGATCAGGTCGGCGAAGCGCAGCAGGATGCGCTCGCGATCGGCCGGCGTCAGGTTGGCCCACTCGCCGCGGAACGCGCGATGCGACGACGCGATCGCGGCCTCGACGTCGTCGTCGGTCGCCTGCGCGACGGAGCCGATCACCGCGCGTGTCGACGGATCGCGCACGTCGATCCGTTCGCCGCGGCCGGCCACCGCGCGGCCGTCGATGTAATGACCATGTTCACGCGCGAGAAACGCGTTGACTTCGTCCAGCATCCGAACCAGTGCCATCTGTATTTCTCCGGTATTCCAATTGAATGTGAAAAGCCCGATCAGATCGCGCCGGCGATCAGGTCCGCCGCCTTTTCGGCGAGCGCGATGGTCGGCGCGTTCGTGTTGCCGCTCGGGATGCTCGGCATCGCCGAGCTGTCGGCCACGCGCAGCCCCGCGATACCGTGCACGCGCAGTTGCGTGTCGACGACGGACGCCGCCGCATCCGCGCCCATGCGGCACGTGCCGACCGGGTGATAGACCGTCTTCGCCGCGCCGCGCACCCAGTCCTCGATCCCCGCTTCGTCGTCGGGCGGGCAGTCCGGCGAGAAGATCTCGTCGACGTGATCCGCGAGCGCCGGCTGGCGCAGGATCTTCAGCGCGAGCTTCGCTGCCCGGATCTGGCCGTCGACGTCGCGGCGATCGGCCAGGTAACGGCCATCGATGCGCGGCAACGCCTGCGGGTTCGACGAGCGAATCGCCACGCGGCCGCGCGAATGCGGTTGCAGATGGCCGGTCTTGATCGTGATGCCATGCGTGCGCCCCGCCGTCACGCCGATCGGGTCGTCGAACGAATCGATCGTCGGCAGGAAGTGGAACTGGACGTCCGGCTGCCCCTGCCCGCAGGTATCGACGAACGCGAACCCTTCGAGCACCGGTGAAGTCAGGATGCCCGAGCGGAACCACTTCCACTGGATGCCGTGCTTCAGCGCGCGCCATCCCTTGTCCTGGCCGTAGAGCGACACCGGCGTGCGGATCGTCGCGTTGACCGACATGTGCAGGTGATCGTGGAAGTTCTCGCCCACCGGCAGCACGTGCCTGACCTGCACGCCGGCATCCTCGAGCACCTTTTGCGGCCCGATGCCGGACAACTGCAGGATCTTCGGCGAGCCGATCGCGCCGGCCGACACGATGATTTCCGCGCGGGCGCGCGCGGTCACGCGACGGTTACCCTGCCGATACGTGACACCGGTCGCGTGGCCGCCCTCGATTTCGACGCGCTCGACCAGCGCATCGACCTCGAGACTGAATTCCGGACGGTTCCGGATCGACTTCAGGTAGGTCGCCGCCGTGGAGCCGCGCTCGCCGTTGAAGATCGTCGCCTGATAGAACCCGACGCCCTCCTGCCGCTCGCCGTTGTAGTCGACCAGGTAGTCGAGCCCCATCTGCTGGCCCGCCCGCACGAACGCCTGCGACAGCGGATGGCGATAGCGGATCTCGGTGACCTGCAAGTGCCCTTTGTTGCCGTGAAACGGCGCCGTCAGCGATTCGTTGTTTTCCGCCTTCGCGAAGTAGCGCAGCATGTCGTCCGCGCCCCAGCCCTTGCAGCCGAACTCGGTCTCCCAGCGGTCGTAGTCGTTGCGGTGCCCGCGCACGTACAACATCCCGTTGACGGAACTCGAGCCGCCGAGCACGCGCCCTTGCGGCACCGCGATCGAGCGACCCTTCACGTCGTCCGACGGCTCGGCCGCATACGGCCACGTGTGGCGCGGAATGGCCTTCGCCAGCCCACCCGGCATGTGGATGAAAAGGTCCTTGTCGTGACCGCCCGCCTCCAGCAGCAGCACGGTGCCCTTGCGGCGCTCGACGAGACGGGTCGCGATCGTGCAGCCCGCCGAACCGGCGCCAATGACGATGTAATCGAAAGTTCTATCGGACATCCTGGTATGCGCCCGCGGTCGTCCGTGCCACGTCCGCCGGCGCGCGCTGCCGCCGCATGCGTTCGTCGCCCGGCCTTCGGCAGGGTCTCCTTGAAAATCGGTGGTGGTTTTTCATGGCGCGAGCCAGCCCGTGCGATTCGACGCGCCGACGAGCTGCGTATGAGCGCACGCCCGATTCGACAGGACAGCTTGCCGACCGCTGTTCGATTCTAGGGACGCGCCACCTGCGCCAATCGGCGTTGCGTGCACACTTTTGGCTTCAGCGTGCAGATCAATACCGCCGCGCGGTGGCGGCTCTGGAACACGTGGAGAAACCACGATTGACGCCGCGGGACCGGGCTCCCGACAATGGCCGGGTCTGAACGCGCGTCCCGGCCGTTTGCATTAACCTTGACGCGTTCCCCGGCCCTCTCCCTCTTCCGGCAATGGCACACGAACTCGTCGTCGACGCCAGCAACAGCAACGCGAATCTGCGCGCCCTGATCGCGGACAGCTTCCTGCCGCTGGTCTTTCACGACACCGGCCCGCAGTTCCGGATGTCGGTGCGGGTTGCCACGGTTGGCGGCCTGCGCATGGCGGACGTCAACACCACCGCGATCCGCGTCGATCGCGACCGCGCGCTCGCGTCGCGCGCCGACAGCGACTGCTACAAGATCCTGTTCCAGATCGCCGGACAAAGCCGCGTCACGCAGCGCAACGCGACGTCGACCGTCAATCCCGGCGAGTGGGTGATCTACGATGCGACGCAGCCGTACACGATCGAGTCGGCGAACGCGTCGCGCTTCGTCGCCGCGCTGACGCCGCCGAGAAGCGGCACGATGTGGCGCTGGTTCGTGGAGCGCGCGGGCGTGCAGGTGCGCCGGACTGTCGGCAATGCGCAACTGGCGCTTCAATCGATCCACTACCTGATGGACGGGCAGGTGCCGAACGATACGGAAAGCCTGTTCGGCTTCGAGCAGTCGACGCTGATGCTGCTCGATTCGGTGATCCGCCGTGAAGCGAGCGATTCGCTGACCGGCGCCGATGCACGCAGCGCGACGCTGCGGATGAATGCGGAAATCTATCTGTCGCATCACTACAGCGATCCCGACTTGTCGCCGGACAAGCTGGCGAGCGCGCTGAACGTGTCGCGGCGCACGCTGTACAGCGCTTTAGCTGCAACCGAGCGGACGCCGCAGAGCCTGATTCAGGAGTACCGGCTGCAGGCGAGCCGCCGGGCGCTGGAAGATCCGGCCGATACCAATCGCACGCTGCTGGAACTCGCGATCGCGTGCGGGTTTTCCGACATCACGCATTTCGGGCGCGCGTTCAAGGCGCGGTTCGGGTGTAGTCCGGGGGCGTATCGGGATGCGTACCGGAGTATGTCGGACGGCTCGAAGCAAAATGGATAGCGCCAACGAGGTCGTCGTCGATGAACCACGATGACGACGTCCGGCTTCGTGAACAGGTACTTCCTTCCCCTTTGCACGTCACCCTCTCGACCGGCACCATTCGAGCGATATGGAACTCTTTTCCTGACCCGGGCAGTTCCATCCGATTTCGCTCCCCATCGACGCACATGACGCTCATCTTCAACGGCTGCGCGACAGAGTAGTAGGATTCCTGATACTGGCTAGAGACATGCTGTTTTTGTGAATTTGAGTCCCTACACTGGTTTTCCGAAGGCGCACCAAACGCCTCGGCGACAACCAGCGTTTCAGGAGACGAAAGTGAGCAAGCAGATCTTGATGGAAGACGTTCCGCTGCGCGGCTTCCATTTGCGAGTGGCGTTCAGCGGCACCGGCGGACAGTTCAGCGACGGGTTCGTGCTGGGCATCATCGGCATCGCCGTGAGCATGGCGGCCGGGACGCTTCACCTGAATGCGCTCTGGATGGGTGCGCTGGGCGCGGCGTCCCTTGCCGGGCTTTTCTTCGGGAGCATGTTGGCGGGCCCTGTCGCGGACAAGTACGGTCGACGAACCATCTTCGCGTTCGACATGCTGCTCTTTGCGGCGATATCGGCAGCGCAGTATTTCGTCACGTCGCCGGCCCAGCTGCTGGTCTTGCGCGTGCTCCTCGGCCTCATCCTGGGTGCCGACTACGTCGTGAGCAAGTCGCTCGTCACGGAATTCGCACCACGCCGTTATCGCGGCCGGCTGCTGAGCGTCCTCGCCGCGGCGTGGGCGGCCGGTTATGTGGGTGCGTACCTTGCCGGCTTCGCGATTCGTGACATCGGCCCCGACGCATGGCGAATCATGCTGGCCGCCAGCGGTCTGCCGGCACTGCTGATCCTGCCGTTCCGCGTCGGCGTGCCGGAGTCGCCCATGTGGCTGATGAAACGCGGGCGAAAGGACGAGGCCCTCGCCATCATTCGCGCGAAGCTGGGTCCGGACACGGTCCTTCGTGCGTCGCCGGCAACGCACGAGCAACGTCGCGGCGCTTGGTCGGCGTTGTTCTCCTCACGCTGGCGCAAGAACACGCTGGTCGGCTGCGTGTTTTACACGTGCCAGGTCATCCCGTATTTCGCGCTGGGAACGTTTTCTCCGAAGGTGCTCCAGGCGCTGCAGGTCAAGGACAGTTTCGTCGGCGGGCTCGTATACAACGTTCTGCTGTTCGCAGGCGCAATCTTCGGATTACTGATCGCTGACAGGTTGTCGCGCCGCGCGTTCCTGATCGGAAGCTTCTATCTCGCCGCACTGGGCCTTGCCGTGCTGGCGTATGCCGGATTCGGACCGATCGGCACGATACTCGCATTCGGCCTGTTTGCCTGCATTCTTTCCGCCGCCGCGAATCTCGAGTTCGTCTACCCGCCCGAGCTTTTTCCGACCGATCTGCGTGCATCCGGCGTCGGGCTGGCTGTCGCTTCCAGCCGATTCGGCTCGGCGATCAGCACGTTCCTCTTGCCGGTGGCCGTACAGCACGTCGGCATTCATGCAGCCCTCGGCTCATGCGTGGCCGTGCTGGTGTTCGGCGGCGTGTTCTGCCATTTGTTCGCACCTGAAACCGGCGGGGAAAACCTGTCGGATATGAGCGCGGGGCAAGGCGAGGACGAATCGACGGCCGACGGCTCGCGCAACGCCCGCTTGCAGGCGACCCATCGCCACGGCTGATCGTACTCATCGGAGCCCGTCATGTCGGCCAACAAGCCTATCGATATGTATGCCGTACAAGTCTTCGTCGCGGTTGCCGAGGAAGGCAGCATGTCGGGCGCCGCCGCCCGGATGGGCATTTCCCAGTCGGGCGTTTCGCAGATCGTCCGGCAGCTCGAGGATGAACTGGGCGTCGTGCTCGTCAATCGAACGACGCGTCCTCTCGCCCTGACGCCGTTCGGCATCGCGCTGAGGAACCGGGGCGCGGTGCTGAGCGAGGAGATCGCCAATCTCAAGGCGCAGGTGGTCGAAGCCGGGCAAGGAATCAAGCCCGACCTGCGCATCGGACTGGTCGACTCGTTCGCGGCGACCTGCGGATCGGTCTTTACGAAGCAGCTGCTGGGAAAGGTCTCGCAACTGTCGATACGTACCGGGTTGAGTCCACAGCAAGGAGAGGCGCTGCTGCGACGCGATCTCGACCTCATCGTGACAAGCGATGCACTGATCGATGCCAATGACGTCGTGCGGTTCCGCCTGCTTTCCGAGAAATATCTCGTGATTACGCCGAGGGATTTTCGTCGGCCGGTCCGGACGGTCGAGGATATCAGGGCGCTGGCGAACGCTTTGCCGATCGTGCGCTTCAACCGAAGTTCACAGGTCGGTATGCAGATCGAGCGCTATCTGCGGCGAATCGAAGTGCGCACGCCGGCCCGACTGGAGCTCGACAACGCCGATGCGCTCACTTCGATGGTCGCCGAAGGCATCGGATGGGCCGTGACTTCACCGATGTGTCTGCTGCAAGGGGCCGCCTATGCGGACCAGGTCGCGACTCACGTCGTCGACAGACTGGGCCTCGAACGATCGCTGTATCTGGTGGCGCGCCGCGACGAGTACAGCGCCTTCTTCGAAGATGCGTGCGACACCGCATGTGTCGTCATCGAACAGTCCTTCCTGCCACGTGTGAGAAAGGCACTCGGTCAGGAAATCGAACAACTCATTGATGCTGGAATCAGGAACTCACATGAACAACCAGGCCAGAACTGAAACCCGTACCGAACGCGACTATGTCGGTGAAGTCGCGATCCCGGCCGGCAAACTGTATGGTGTCAACTCGGTACGCGGCGTCGACAACCTGACGGTATCGCCGCTCGGCATTGCACACCATGCGGCATTCCCGGTGGCCTTCGCCCAATGCAAATGGGCGGCCGCGCTCGCGAATCGCGACAACGGCGTGATCACGCACGCAGTGTGCGATGCGATCGGACAAGCGTGCCAGGAGATCATCGACGGCAAATTGTTCGACTCTCTCATCGTCGATCTGCTCGAGGGTTCGGGCGGAACGTCGACGAACATGAATTTCAATGAAGTGATCGCGAACCGGGCGCAACAGATTCTCGGGCATGCGGCCGGTTCGTACGAGGTGGTTCATCCCAACGACCATGTCAACCGCTCGCAGTCCACGAACGACGTTTATCCGGCCGCGATGAAGATTGCGACATACGCGATGCTCGGGCCGCTCATTGCCGAGGTCGGCAATCTGGCCGGGCAGTTCGATGAAAAGGCGGTTGAGTTTGCCGACATTCTCCATCTCGGGCGGACGTGTCTGCAGGATGCGCAACCGATGCGCCTCGGCCAACTCTTCGGCGGATATGCATCGCTCACCCGACGCCTGGCGGAAGAGCTGGCATCCGTGCGCGACAAACTGCGCACGCTCCCGTTGGGCGGCACGGCCATCGGTACCGGATTCGGCGCGCCTGCCGGCTATCGGTCCGCGGCGTTCAGGCATCTGTCGGCGATCACCGGGGTCGACTATGTCGCACCAACCAATTCGTTCGATGCGATGCAGAACATGGACGTCTTCTCGCGTGTCTCGGGCGAGCTTCGGACCTGTGCGGCCGCCCTCGCGAAGATTGCGTCGGACCTGACCGTGCTGTCGTCGGGCCCGGTTGGGGGGCTCGGGGAACTGAGGCTGCCCGAGGCGCAAGCCGGGTCGTCGATCATGCCGGGCAAGGTCAACCCGGTGCTGCCGATGGCGATGATCCAGTTGAGCTTCGCCGTGATCGGTAATGACGTCGCGGTGGCTCAAGCCGTCCAGTACGGCGAACTCGAGATCAATCATTTCGAACCGGTCGTGGCATCGCGCGTGTTCGACAGCATCATGCTGCTGACCAACGGCATTCAGCGGTTTTCCCGGAAATGCGTCGCCGGCCTGTCGGCAGACGTCGCGCGCAACGAGCAACACCTGATGGATTCGATGGCGATCGCCACCGCCCTGGTGCCCAAAATCGGGTATGCGCGCGTGAGCAAGCTTGCGAGGCAGTCGGTCGCGGAAGGTCGTCCGTTGGCGGTTATCCTCGACGAGTCCGGTCTGCTGTCGCGCCATGACACCTTGTCGGAGATCGACAAGGCTTCGTACCCGGTCTTTGAACCGCGGTGACCGATACCTGGTCGGCTGCGCGATGTCGCGGCCGACCATTTCAACGCTTCGGAACTGAACGAGACATGATGGAGAAGGATGAATTGCTCGACCTGCTCGAGCAACAAGGCGTGCCGTTCGAATGCGAGCACCATGAGCAGGTACTCAATATGGCGGAATCCGGGACGCTCGATCTTTCGCTCGTGGGCGCCCGTTGCAAGAATCTTCTGCTGCAGGACAAGCAGGGCAACTCGTACCTCGTTGTCACGACGGCGGAAAAGTCGCTCGATCTGCGCGCGGTCGCGGGCACGCTGGACAGCAAGCGCCTGTCATTCGCGTCGGCCGACCGCTTGTTCGAGCTGCTCGGTGTCCGGCCCGGATCGTTGAGCCCGCTCGCGCTGGTCAACGATCCTGCCTGCCGGGTCCGGCTTGTGATCGATGCGGAGCTGGCCGACGAGCAGACTTTTCTGTTTCATCCGCTCGACAGCACTGCGACCGTCGCACTTTCGCGGCACGACTTCGAACGTTTCCTGCATGACATTGATCACGCCCCTGCATGGCACATCCTCGTGGCCCGACACGCGACCTGACGCGTTATCTCGCTCACCGAGGCGTCGGCGTACCGGGGGCAAGCGTTGCGAATGACGAATTCAAAATTCGGATAACTGAATTCGATACGGAAGAAATCGATGTGGCGTGAGTGATGCAATGCCCCTCGTGAAGTCGAGTACCGTTCGCCCCCGGTCCTTCGTCAAGGTCGGTGAAGGCGGTATCGATATCGCTCCCGGCACACGTCCGGCAGCGCTGCAGGTTTTCCGGCCTTGGCGAGCAAAACCGCTTCCTCTCATCCACTACGCCTGTTCGTCGGACAGTAGCTGCGCCCGCCCAAAGGTGAATCCCGCTGCCGCTCATGCGCTGTAGGAACTCAGCAAATCCGCCTTTCGTCCCCTATACAAATCAATAAATCAGGCACGTTCAGTACTGCAACGAACCGCTGGCGATCTTCAATTACAAGACCGCTGAACAGCGAGTGTCGGAACAACGCACGGACGATTTGCTCCGATACATAACGTCACTCGAGGGAGGCGCCGCCGGGTGACAGCGGCCGCGGCTCAGAGCGAGATAGGCAGTAGAAAGGGAGGTTATTGCCGACGAGGCACGATTGCGACACCTGGTCTCGTGCACCGGTCCTCCACGGAATTCCGAAAACAGACCCGCCGGACACCCAATGGGTTCGCCATGACGAGGTGAAATTGCAACACTGCTTCGTTGCGGTTACTCCCGTTTTCCGCTGCTACGTGTTCGGCAACAGAAAACAGGGAACGGGGCTTACCAGCGTGGACGTGCTTCCGCGATATGATCTCCGTCCCACCTGTTCAGAAGCCCGCGCCTTGAGCGGGCTTCCGTCTTTCCGATTCACCTCTGCTGCTTCTGGCCACGTGTTGCCGACGCGACTCGGTTTCTGTTGGTCCGCGCCATTTCCCTCCTGATAAGTGCGCATCGGCTGACCCGAGCCCCAGTTGCTCCGCAGCCTGTTTTGCTGCACGTATGGCATCGTCGAAGTTCTGCTCGGTTGCGACGTGGGCACGATCGACATTCACGACCCAGCTGTCAAACATGTAACGCCATCGAATTCTGCGTTCCTCGAGGAGCGCAGAAAACCAACGCCAGATTGACGCATCTTCAGCATTGGCCGCCGCCGCTGCATCGAAGCGAATTCGTTCCATCGCGCCCATATTCGTCACCCCGGGTCCGAACATCACCAACAAGAAGGCCTCGCAAGAAAACTGTTACGCCAGTTGTGCCACCAGTTCAGGGATTTCCGAGAACAGATCGCCGACGAGGCCGTAGTCGGCCACGCTGAAGATCGGTGCTTCCGGATCCTTGTTGATCGCGACGATCACCTTCGAATCCTTCATGCCGGCCAGGTGCTGGATCGCACCCGAGAT
>NZ_QTPO01000080.1 GCF_003853645.1 Burkholderia sp. Bp9143
GCGGCCACGGTGCGTGCGCGGGCCGCTTGCCAGCAGCGGAAAAACGCCGCCGCATTTCGGGCACGTCACGCCATGGCTGTCCAGCGCCACGCCGATTCCAAGATGTTTCAGGTCGTTCGCGCATTCGATGACTTCGCCGTCGTGGTCGGTTTGGTCCCCCAGGCGAACCATTTCATGGCCTTGTGCATTCTTCATCAGCGATCTCGCATCTCACGTGGAACGAGATTGATAACGCGGAAATGCAGCGTCGCCTATGGGATGAATACGATTTTTCCGATCCTGATCGTGAGGCGGGTACGCACCCATCATCAGCGGGAGTGATGACACCCCCCATTTTCTGCGGATTTGACCGGGACGGCAGCGCCGACAACACTAGCCCGCAGTGCTGCAAAGACGGCACGCGCCCGCCCCCCTTCAGAGTCCGCCATGTACCCGACCGACACCGTGCAGTCCCCGAGCGCCGCCCGGCCGCTCGCCGACCGGCAGCTTCGCCGGATCGTCATCGCCTCCGTCGCCGGCAACGCGATGGAGTGGTACGACTTCTTCGTCTACGGCACGGCCGCCGCGCTGGTGTTCGGCCACGTGTTCTTTCCGCCCGGTGCGTCGCCGCTCGCGGGCAGCCTCGCCGCGTTCGCGGCGTTCGCGCTCGGCTTCGTCGCGCGGCCGCTCGGCGGGATCGTGTTCGGCCATGTCGGCGACCGCTACGGGCGCAAGGCGTCGCTCGTGTGGACGCTGCTGATCATGGGCGCGTCGACGTTCGCGATCGGACTGCTGCCGACCTACGCGCAGGTCGGCCTGTGGGCACCGGCGGCGCTCGTCGTGCTGCGGCTGCTGCAGGGCATCGCGTCCGGCGGCGAATGGGGCGGCGGCGTGCTGATGATCAGCGAGAACGCGCCGCCCGAGCAGCGCGGCTATTACGCGGCATGGAGCCAGCTCGGCGTCGGCGGCGGCTTCGTGCTGTCGTCGGCCGCGTTTCTCGCCGCGCAGGCACTGCCCGACGACGCGTTTCACACCTGGGGCTGGCGGCTGCCGTTCCTCGCGAGCATCGCGATTTTCGCGATCGGCCTCTATATCCGCCGCCACCTGCCGGAAAGCCGCGACTTCGAGCAAGCTGGTAAGCGCGGTGTGCACACGCATTTGCCGATCGTCGAGTGCATCCGCCGCCATCCGAAGGAAATCCTGCTAGCGATGGGGCTGCGCGTCGCCGAAAACGGCGGCGCGTATATCTTCCTCGCGTTCTCACTCGTCTACGGCAAATACGTCGGCATCCCGAACGGCGTGATGCTGACCGGCGTGATGATCGCGATGATCGTCGAGATGGGCGCGATGCTCGCGTGGGGCCGGCTGTCCG
Organism: Burkholderia sp. Bp9143; assembly: GCF_003853645.1. GTDB lineage: Bacteria > Pseudomonadota > Gammaproteobacteria > Burkholderiales > Burkholderiaceae > Burkholderia. The sequence goes on from NZ_QTPO01000080.1 coordinate 1,352, forward strand.
ACCGGATCGGCCGCAAGCCCGTGTACCTGATCGGCGCGCTGAGCCTCGTCGCGTGTGCATTCCCGTTCTTCTGGCTGCTCGACACGCGCGTGACGCCGCTCGTGTGGCTCGCGCTGACGGTCGGCACCGCCGTGAGCCACGGCGCGATGATCGGCACGCTGCCCGCGCTGGTCGGCGAGCTGTTCAGCACCGAGGTGCGCTATTCGGGCGTCGCGCTTGGCCATGAAGTCGCGTCGATCTTCGCGGGCGGAATGTCGCCGCTGATCGCGACCGCGCTGCTCGCGCGCTATCAAGCATCGTGGCCCGTGTCGCTGTTCCTCGTCGCGCTCGGCCTCGTGACGGTCGCGACGCTGTGCGTGATGCGCGAGACGCGCGCCACGCATGCCGCCGACACGCGCGGCGACGCGGCATGACCGCGCGGCCCGCGCCGGCCGCCGCGCCCGCGTCCTTGCCGGCGGGTGTACGACACACCGGTTCACGGTGCCACATGCGCGCCTTCGCGGCACCGCGAGCGCACGCAGCCGCGCCCTCCGGGCTACGCGTCCTGATCGCACCGCCCGCCGTCGAACACCGGCGCCAATCCCAGGTGATCGAGCAACTGCGCGAATTCGCCGAGCCGCCGCCGCATGTACGCGGGTACGTCCACGTTCGCATAGTCGTGGAAGCCCGCGCCCGTACGAACACCATCGCGTCCGGTTTCCATGTTGCGTACGACACTCGCCGCCGGTGCAAAGCGCGGGCCGATTTCGCCGGCAAGATACTGCGACGCGTAGTACAGGATGTCGCAACCGCCCCAGTCGATGAATTCGAGCAGCCCGAGCACCGCGAAGCGCGGGCCGAAGCCGGTGCGGATCGCGGTGTCGATGTCCTCGGCGCTCGCGACGCCCTCCTCGACCATCCGCGCGGCCTCGTTCATCGCGAGCGCCTGGATGCGCGGCACGATGTAGCCCGGCGCCGGCCCGCAGATCACCGGCTTCTTGCCGACACGTTCGAGCAGCGCGGCCAGTGCGTCGACGACCCGCCGATCGGTCGCGTCGCTGCGGCTGATCTCGACGAGCGGCATCAGCAGCGCCGGGTTCAGCCAGTGTGCATTCAACATCCGTTCAGGGTGCGTGACATGGTGCTGCAACTCGGTGACGACGAACGTCGACGTCGTCGACGCAATCGTTGCGCGCACATCGACATGTTCGCCCAGCCAGCGCAGCGCGTCGGCCTTTGCGTCGAGCACCTCGGGCAGCGCTTCGAACACGATACCGGCGTCGCGCACGGCGTCGGCCGCGCCGTCGCGCGCGACCAGCGCGATGCGCGTGACGACGGCCTCGGCCTGTTCGGCATCGATGCGGCCGAGTGCGACCTGTGCGTGCAGCGGCCGCACGATCTCGCCGCGCGTGCGGTCCTCGAATGCGCGCCATCCTCGCGCGTCGCGCGGCTTGAAGTCGATCAGCGTCACATCGAGGCCCGCGAACGCGAAAACGAGCGCGATCCCCTGCCCCATGCGCCCCGCGCCGAGCACGTGCACGCGCGTCACGTCGGCGGGCGTCATGCGGTATACCCCGCATCGAGCAACGCGCGCATCGCGTCGCGCGACAGGGCGGCGAGACCGAGATTGTCCAGCGTGCGTCCTTCCGCATACAGGTCGCGACCGGTCACCGCCGACGCGACACTCAACAGCCCCTGCGCAACGGGCGTCGGCACGTTGGCCCAGCGCCCGCACGACACGATGAACGACAGCCCGAGCCGGGTGTCCTCGAGCATGTAGCGATGCGTGCGCAAATCGATCTTCTCGCGCCAGTCGCCGCTGTCGGTCAGCTTGCCGTGCGCGCCGCGCCCGTACATCCATTCGTCGCCGTCGGTCGCGTAGTGGTCCGCGAGCGGAAAATGCGGCGCGCGGAAGCCGAGCGCTTCGCGCACCGCGATCCGCTCGGCGTCGAGCGCGTTCGTCACGCGGCGGATCGACGGTTGCGTGCCTTCGTTGTGGATGTCCCACGCGTCGAAGTGTTCGAGCGGCCCGGCGTTCATCAGGATCAGCGGCGGATGGATCACCGGGCCCGCGTTCATCAGCGCGCCGGACAGCGCATCCTCGACCGGTTCGACCGACGGATAGCCCGCACGCAGCACGTCGAACGCCCAGCCGGCCGCGTTCGCGGGAAACACACCGGTCGGCAGGCGCGTTGCATACGCGCTGATCACGACCGTGTTCTCGCCGTGCTTGCGCACCAGGTACGGCAGCGTGCCCGTCTCGGCGTACGCGACGCGCGCCCGGTTGCCGGCATCGGCCGCCGCGCGCGCGAATACGAAGCTGCCGAACGTGCCGGGCGGCAGGAACACGACCTGGCCGTCCTCGAGCAGCGGCGCGACTTGCGCGGCCAGCGCATCGTGCGAGACGGCCGGCAGCGGCACCACGACGAGCCGCGCGCCGCGCAGCGCGGCCGCGAGATCGTCGGTCAGCCGGATCGCGCCGGGCGCGTCGCCGAGCGGCACCGCGCGCTTGCCGCGATAGTCGGTCACGTGCAACGCGCCAAGCTCGCGCAGCCGCGCGTGCGGTTCGCGATCGCGCCGCCACCACGTCACGTCGTGGCCCTTCTCGAACAGGTCGATCGCGGCCGCATGGCAGCCGTGGCCGCCGCCCAGTACACATACCTTCATCGTTGTCTCCCGGTGAGTGAGTGGTTCCGAGACTACGCGGCGGCGTACATCGCGTCGCTTCAAAACGCGCAACGGCACGCCCGTTCGCGCAACGCAATCGCGGCGACGCGCACCACGTCGTTCCCGTCCATCCGACACGAGGCCACCGCATGGATATCGCCCTTTCCCGACATGCGCCGAACCGGCTCGGCACGCTGCATGCGCCCGACGAAGTCGAACGCGCGGTCGCGCGCCGGCTCGGGCCGCACCGGATGGCCACGCGCGGCCGCGATCCGTTTCATGCGGAGCTGTACGAGGTGCCGCTGCATCACGGCGCGCTGCTCGAGCTCTGCTACGGCCGCGAAACCCGCATCGAGTTCGGCGACGATGCCGATCACTTCCTGTTCCGGCTGACGCTGTCGGGCGCGTGCGAACTGCAGGCCGGACAGGTGATCGCGCGCGCCGGGCCGGGCGAGCTGACCGTGTCGTCGCCCGCGCTCGCGAGCCGCCTGAGCACGAGCCCCGATTGCCGCAACCTGGTGCTGCGGCTCGAACGCGGCGCGCTCGAACGCAAGCTGCAGGACATGCTGCGGATGACGCTCACGCAACCGCTGCAGTTCGACCTCGACGCCGGCGGCAACGGCGCGGGCGCCGCGCTCGTGCTGCCGACCTTCGAATACCTGTGCCGGCTCGGCGCGCAGCCCGGTATCGGCGCGTCGGCGACGACGTTCGGTGCCGATCTCACCGCATGGCTGATGTCGCTGCTGCTCTCGCACCTGCCGCATTCGTACAGCGGCGCACTGGCGCGCGGCACGCCACCGCTGCCGGCGCACGTGCGCCGCACCTGCGACCACGTCGACGCGCACCTGGGCGAACCGCTCGCGCTCGCCGCGCTGGCGGCCGTCGCGGGCGTCGCGCCGCGCACGCTGCAGCATGCGTTCCGCGCGTTCCTGAACACCACGCCGGCCGCCTACGTGCGCGAGCGCCGGCTGGCCGCGGTGCACGCGACGCTGCAACGCGGCGACGCGCGCAGCGTCACCGACGTGCTGATCGCGCACGGCATTCATGGCTTCGGCCATTTCGCGAAGGCGTATGCGCGGCGTTACGGCCATGCGCCTTCCGTCACCGCGAGGCAAGCACCATGACACACTCCGCCACCGGCCGGCCGCCGGCCCGCTCCGAACCGCCGCCGTACGACGCCGACGCGCCCGATGGCCTGCGCGTGCAGGACCTCGACCTGAATCTGTTGAAGACGTTTCGCGCGGTCTATACGGAGCGGCACGTCGGTCGCGCGGCGCTGGGGCTCGGCGTCACGCAGCCGTCGGTCAGCTACGCGCTCGGCCGATTGCGGTTGATGTTCCGCGACGCACTGTTCGTGCGCACCGGCACCGGCGTCGAGCCGACGCCGCGCGCGCGGCGGCTCGCGGTATCGGTCGACAAGGCGCTCGCGATCCTGCAGGACGTGCTCGACGAAGGCTCGCGCTTCGCGCCGGACAGCACCCAGCGCGTGTTCCGGCTGCACATGAGCGATTTCGCGGCGAGCGCGTTCCTGCCGACGCTGCTCGCGGCATTCGACCGGCGCGCGCCGGGCGCGGTGATCGAGACGCTGCATGTCGACGAATGCCAGCTCAACGTCGCGCTCGAATCGGGCCGCATCGACTTCGCGCTCGGGCATTTCGCGGATGCGTCGAGCCACTTCCAGCGCACCGCGCTGCTGCACGAGCGCTGCGTGCTGCTGATGCCGCGCCGCACCGCGCAGCGCGTCGCGCTGGCCGACGATTTCGTGCTCGACTGCGATGCGCCGGACGCGCTGCGCTTCGTCGCGGTGACTTCGCATCCGCAGTCGATGCAGTTGCTGGCGCGGCATGGACTGATGCCGCGCGTGCGGGCGGCGCTGCCCGATTTCATGGTGGTGCCCGCGCTGCTGGAACACGGCGATTACGCGCTGATCCTGCCGGAAACCGTCGCGATCACGTTCGCGGCGCGCCAGCCGTGCACGCTGTACGAGATCGCCGGTGCCGGCGAATGGGCAGTGAATGCGTACTGGCACCGGCGCTTCGATGCGGACCCGGGCCATCGCTGGCTGCGCGCACTGCTGCTGGAGTTGTTCGATATCGGCCGGCAGGCGCCGTTCGACGCATGGCTCGCGCCGCAGCCGCCCGCCTGCGCGTAGCGGCGCAGGCGGGTGCCGGCAAACGTCGGCGGTCAGAACGACGTGAGGATGCCCGCGACGATCGAGCTGGCGGTCGCGCCGGGTTTGGCGACCGCGACGCCGCCGCCGGCCGCGCCGTTGACGACGAAGCGCGCGTGCGCGCCGTTACGCACCATCGCGGCGCCCGTGTACAGCACCGTGCGCTTCGACAGCGGATAGTCGAAGCGGATGCCGTACGAATCGGCGTTGCCGTCGCTGTCGGCCACCTTCCGGTAGTGACCGATGCTCAGCAACAGCGACGCGCGCCCGATCGGCACCGTCGCGCTGAGTTCCATCGTGTCGCTGTGCGGATACGCGCTCTGGCTGTCGATCGCGGCCGCGACGTCGGGGCCGCCGCGGTGCCGCATGTACAGCGCGGCGACCTTCACGACGTTGAAGTCGTACGAGATCGCGCCGAGCGTGTAGTTGCCGTTCGCGGCCGAACTGGTTACGCCGAGCGTGGATGCCGCCACCGGGCTGAACTTCTGCTGCATGTAGTCGACGTCGACCGACAACCCGCCGCGCACGTAGTTGAGCCCGGCGCCGTATGTGTCGCCGAGCGTCGCCGGTTGGCCGGCCGCGCCGTTGGTGCCGCGCGCGGCCATCGCGCGCAGCATGAAGCCCGCATAGCGCGGCGACGTGTAGCGCATCGCGTTGCGCACGCGCAGGAAAGCGGGGCCGACGAAGTTGTTCGTCGCGTTGCCCCATGCGAGGCCCGCGCCGAGGCCGGGCAGGCTGTAGGTCACGAGCGTCGTGTGCAGGATCGTGTAGAGCTCGCCGAACTGCACGCCGCCGAACGGCCCGGTGATGCCGACCCATGCCTCGCGGCCGAACAGCGCGCTGCTGTTCGACAGCGCGCCGCTCGCCGCGTTGAAGCCGTCCTCGAGCTTGAAGATCGTCGCGTAGCCGCCGCCGAGGTCCTCGACACCCTTCAACCCCCACTGCGACGCCCACAGGTTGCCGCTGCCCATGCGCGTCACGTGGTTCGGCCCGGCGTTCGCGTATTCGATCGCGGTGTCGACGCGGCCGTAGAGCGTCACGCTCGATTGCGCGACAGCCGGCAGCGATGCGCATGCAAGGAGCGCGGCCACCAGCGTGGCAAGCGGTACGGCAAGCCGGTCGGCCCGCCCGTTCGGATGGTTCATCGTTGTCGTCCCGTAGAAATGCCGGCGCCCGTCGGCCTCGCGCCGCGTGATGTGAAGCGCGTTCGCCGCGAAGGGCCAACGCTGCCGATCAAAAACGGGCCGAGTCTAGGAACGACAATTTCGGACGTCGACGCAATGCGCTCTATAACGCATATAGACGCGCCGCATGATGCGCGCGCGCCCCGCCGCACCTGCGCTGCGCGGCGGCCCGCGCACACGGCCTCGGTGTTTTCTTTATCCGGGTCGGTAAATGTCCGTGTGGCGCGGCTGTCACTCCGGCTATGGCGGCGGAATTTGGCCGACTACGCTGCCTCTCCGATCGTGTCACCCGCACGCTTTCGCGCCGCGACGGCGCCCGGCCCGCGAGGCCCACGCCGCGCTTCCCCACCGCCCGCTCCTGGAGAATCCGCATGTCCGCACCCACGGCCCGCGCTGCCGACGGCAAGCGCTATACGTACGAATGGTATGTCGTCGTCATCTGCATGCTCGCGTATGTCTTTTCGTTCGTCGATCGTCAGGTGCTCGTCCTGATGATCGAACCGATCAAGCGCGACCTGCATCTCACCGACACGCAGTTCAGCCTGCTCAACGGCTTCGCGTTCTCGCTGTTCTACGCGGTGATGGGGCTGCCCGTCGCCTATCTCGCCGACCGCTACGCCCGCCCGCGCATCATCTCGCTCGGCATCGCGCTGTGGAGCGTCGCGACCGCCGCGTGCGGGCTCAGCCAGCAGTTCGTGCAGATGTTCATCGCGCGCATGGGCGTCGGCGTCGGCGAGGCCGCGCTGTCGCCCGGCGCATATTCGATGCTCGCCGACTACTTTCCGAAGGAGAAACTCGGCCGCGCGATCGCCGTGTATTCGCTCGGCTCGTTCATCGGCGGCGGCGTCGCGTTCCTGATCGGCGGCTACGTGATCGCATTGCTCAAGCACGCAAGCGCGTTCACGCTGCCCGTCGTCGGGCAGGTGCATGCGTGGCAGGTGACGTTCCTGATCGTCGGGCTGCCCGGGATTCTCGTCGCGCTGCTGTTCGCCGCGACCGTGCGCGACCCGCAGCGCAAGGGGCTCGCGCAGGATCGCTCGGGCGCCGTGCGGCGCGTGTCGATGCGCGATTCGCTGCGCTTCGTCGGCACGCATCGCGCGACCTTCGCGTGCCACTACCTCGGCTTCTCGTTCTATGCGATGACGCTGTACTGCCTGCTGAGCTGGACGCCCGCGTTCTATATCCGCCGCTTCGGGATGACGGCCGTCGAAGCCGGCTACACGCTCGGCATCGTGCTGCTCGTCGCGAATACCGCCGGCGTGTTCTGCGGCGGCTGGCTCAACGACTGGCTGCTGCGCCGCGGCCGCACCGACGCGCCGATGCGCGCCGGCGCGATCGGCGCCGCGTGCATGGTGATTCCCGCGACGCTGTTCACGCAGCTCGACAGCCTGCCGGCATCGCTCGCGATGCTCGTCGTCGCGATGTTCTTCGCGTCGTTCCCGATGCCGACGTCGACCGCCGCGATGCAGACGCTCGCGCCGAACCAGATGCGCGCGCAGATCTCCGCGCTGTTCCTGCTCGTGTCGAACCTGATCGCGCTCGGGATCGGCACGACCGTCGTCGCGCTGTTTACCGATCGCGTGTTCGGCGCGCCGGCGGCGGTCGGTCATTCGATGTCGATCGTCAACGTCGCGGCAGCCACGCTCGCCGCGCTGCTGCTGGCGACCGGATGCCGGCACTACCGCCGCAGTCTCGACCGCGAGCGCGGCCATGCGTCGGCGTCGGCGTCGGCCACCGCTGCCGTCGACGGCGGCAACGCGGTCGCCGCACGCTGACCGGTGCCCATCAGCGCTACCGACCATCATCCATCACACTGATTCAGGCATCGCTTTTTAATCGATTTGATTTATGCGATGCCCATCCCTATTCTCGGTTGCATGACGGCGCGGTACCTGCCGCGCCGGTTTCCTCCCTCCCCCACGGAACACCCCATGCAAGCGAACCGCCACCAGGTCCGGATCGACGCGCTGATCGACGCGGCGCAGGACATCCGCTGTTTCCGGGTCTCGCGCGTCGACGGCCAGCCGTTCGACGCGTACGAGCCGGGCGCCCATATCGACGTCACCGCGCCGTCCGGCGTCACGCGGCAGTATTCGCTGTGCGGCCGCCCCGACGAGCGCGGCAGCTATCTGTTCGCGGTGAAGAAGGAAGCGGCCTCGCGCGGCGGCTCGCGTTCGCTGCACGACGACGTGCGCGTCGGCGCCGAATTGTCGATCGGCGCGCCGCGCAACCTGTTTCGTCTGACGGATGATGCGAGCGAGCATGTGCTGGTCGCGGCCGGGATCGGCATCACGCCGCTGCTGTCGATGGCGTACGCGCTCGAGCAGCGCGGCGCGCGTTACCGGTTGCACTACTTCGCGCGCAGCCGTGAACACGCGGCCTTCGTCGACGAGTTGTCGACCGGGCCGTTCGCGTCGCACGTGACGTTCCATTACGGGATCGAACCCGATGCGCTCGCGGCCGAACTCGGCCGCTGCGTCGAGTCGATCGACGCAAAGGCGCATGTCTATACGTGCGGCCCCGGGCCGTTCATGGATGCCGTCGTCGCGGCGGCGGCCACGCGGATTCCCGACGACGCGATTCATCTCGAACGCTTCGCGGCGGAACCGGCCGCGGCCGACGCCGCTACCGATGCCGCCCCGGCGGAAGGCTTCGAAGTGCGTCTGAAGCGCAGCGGGCAATCGGTGCGCGTCACGCCCGACACGTCGATCGTCGACGCGCTCGCGCGCATCGGCATCGAGGTCGATACGTCATGCGGCGAAGGCGTGTGCGGCACCTGCATGGTGCCGGTGCTCGACGGCGAGCCCGATCATCGCGACCACTGCCTCAGCAAGGCCGAGCGAGCGAGCAACACGGTGATCTGCTGCTGCGTGTCGCGTGCGCGCTCGGCGGTGCTCGTCCTCGATCTCTGATGCGCTGACGTGTTGCCGCGTCGATGCGCCGGTGTGCCGATGGACCGATGCGCTCGCGGCTGACACGCGGCCACGGCGATGGCGATGGCGATGGCGATGGCGACGCGCACGAGCCGCACGCAGTGCGCCGCACCGCCGTCACGCGTCGAAATGCTCGACGATCTCGCCCAGCAACGCGCGCATCCACGCGATCCCCTCGTCCTCGTGAAAGTGCTCGTGCCAGTGCATCGTGACCGGCGCGGGCGACAGCGTCACCGGCAGGTCGTACAGCCGGAATGCGTTGTCGCGGTTCAGGATCTGCGCGAGCCGCTTCGGCAGCGTCGCATAGAGATCGGTGACCGACAGCACGCTGGGCAACGCGACGAAGTGCGGCACTTCGAGCGCGATGTTGCGGCCGACGCCCTGCGCGCGCAACGCGTCGTCGAGTGCGTGGTGGCTGTGCTCGACCGATTTCACGTTGACGTGCGCGGCGCGCACGAACTGCTCGAGGCTCAGCGCCGCACCGGCCGGCAACCCGCGCCGGCGCCCCGTCATGCACACGTAGGTCTCCTCGAACAGCACCTGGTGGCGCGTGCGCGGCATCAGCTCCGGCAGGTTGCCGATCGCGAAATCCAGCCGGCTCGCGCGCAACGCCTCCTCGATCTCCTCCACCGGCAGCGGCTGCACGCTCAGCGTCACGCGCGGCGCGCGCTCGCGCAGCGCCTGGCAGATCGCCGGCAGGTACGCCATCTCGCCCGCATCCGACAGCGACAGCCGGAACGTGCGCGTGCTCGACGCCGGATCGAAACGCTCCGCGTAGCGCAGCGCGACCCGCACCATGTCGAGCGCCTTGCCGACGATCCCCGCGAGTTCGAGCGCGACCGGCGTCGGCTGCATCCCCGCGCGCGTGCGCACGAACAGCGGATCGTCGAACAGCGTGCGCAGCCGCCCGAGCGAATAGCTGACGGCCGGCTGCGACAGCGCGAGCCGCTCGCCGGCCTTGGTCAGGCTGCGCTCCTCGACGATCACCTGGAACACTCGCAACAGGTTCAGATCGAGATGATCGACCGATGTCATCGTGACCTCCATCATTTGCCGCATTTATTTGATTGGCAATTTTAGATCAATTTGACGGATATGTAGTGGAAGACGAGACTGAGTACTCGATGCCGCGCTCGACGCGGCCCGATTTCGCGACTCTTTCCCCACGACGACGATGAGCGACCTTCCCTACCAGACGATCGACACCCGCGCGTTGCACGGCTTCGCGCAGCCCGACCGCATCGCGCCCGCGATGTATCACGACCCCGCGCTGTTCGAGGCCGAGCTCGACCGCATCTTCTACCGCACCTGGATCTGGGTCGCGCACGAGAGCGAGCTGCCGAACCCGGGCGACTTCATCACGACGACGATCGGCCGCCAGCCGGTGATCGTCGTGCGCGACAGGACCGGCGAGATCAACGTGCTGCAGAACCGCTGCCGCCATCGCGGCGCGACCGTGTGCGAATCGCACAAGGGCAACGCGAAGGGCTTCACGTGCCCGTATCACAGCTGGTCGTACGCGCTCGACGGCACGCTGCGCGCGCTGCCATACGGCGACGGCTACGAAGGCGTGTGCGAGAAAGGCGACCTGCCGCTCGTGAAGCTGCGCGTCGGCGTGTACCAGGGGCTGATCTTCGCGAGCTTCAACGACGACATCGAATCGCTCGAGGATTTCCTCGGCGGCGCGAAGCCGTGGATCGACCTGTTCATGAAGCAGGGCGCCGGCTATCCGATCAAGGCGAACGGCGAGCACAAGTTCAAGTTCAAGGGCAACTGGAAGATCCAGCTCGAGAACACGACGGACCTCTATCACTTCCCGGTCGTGCACAAGTCGTGGATGAAGTCGATCGACGATGAAACGGCCGCCGCGATCACGAGCTTCATGACGAGCGAGGACGCATTCTGCCGCGCGCTCGGCAACGGCCACAGCCTCGCGGTGCTGATGCCCGAGCTGATCGATCTCGACGAAGACGACGGCGCGCCGCTGCCCGAACGCTTCGCGCCGCTCGCGGCCAAGCTCGCCGAGCGCCACGCGCCGGACGAAGTGCGCCGCATCGTGCGCTCGCTGATGGGCGTCGGCTTCAACCTGAACCTGTTCCCGAACCTCGCGCTGTCGATGGCGTTCTTCCGCGTGCTGCGGCCGATCTCCGCGAACGAAACCGAGATCCGTCACGTCGCGCTCGCGATGGATGGCGGCCCGGACGAAGCGAACCGCGAGCGGCTGCGCATCCACGAGCATTTCCAGGGCCCGTTCGGCTTCGGCAGCCCCGACGACGCGGAAGCGTGGGAGCGCGTGCAGCGCGGCGCGCATGCGGGCCCGGACGTGCCGATTCTCGTGAACCGCGGGCTGAACCGCGAAACGACCGCCGCGAACGGCGAAAAGACCGCGCATGCGACCGACGAAACCGGCATGCGCGAGGCCTATCAGCAATGGCGAAAAATGATGGAGCAACAGTGATGGACGACCGCAACGCCCTTTTTTCCGAGCAGACCTTCGCCCGCGCGGTCGAATTCGTGTGGCGCGAAGCCGAGATGCTCGACCGTCGCGACTATCGCGCGTGGCTCGACCTGTGGGATCCGGCCGGTCACTACGTGGTGCCGATCGATCCCGACGCGACCGACTTCGCGGCGACGCTGAACTATGTGTTCGACGACCAGGACATGCGCGAGAAGCGCGTGCAGCGGATGGTGTCCGGTTACTCGGCATCGGCGACCGACGCGGCGCGCACGGTGCGCACCGTGTCGCGCTTCACGCTGGCAAGCAGCAGCGCCGGCATCGTCGAGCTGAAATCCGCGCAGGTCGTCGTCGCGTACAAGCGCGGCGTCGCGACGCTGTTCGCGGCCGACGTCACGCACAAGCTGCACGTCGATGCCGACGGCGAGATGCGGATCGCCGAAAAGGTCGTGCGCCTGATCGACTCGACCGAGGCGCTCAGCGCGATCGGCTTCCTGCTGTAAGCCGCCGCCGGTTCACCGCCGAATCTGCAACGGTGAACCGGTCACCTTCACCTTTCCGGACGACCATGCCCACACTCGAAGTTTTCCTGCCCGCCGGCCATGACGACGCCCGCAAGGCCGAGCTGATCGCGCGGCTCAGCGGCGCGACCGTCGACGCGATTGGCGCGCCGATCGAATCGGTGCGCGTGCTGCTCACCGAATTGCCCGCGACCCAGATCGGCCTCGGCGGGCGCACGGCCGCCGACGGCGCGCCGCCGTCGCTGCCGATGATCGTCGCGATCCTGATCGCCGGCCGCACCGACGAGCAGAAACGCGCGCTGATCGCCGCGCTGTCGGACGCCGGTGCGAACGTGCTCGATGCGCCGTTGCAGGCCACGCGGGTGATCATCAAGGACATCCCGAACACCGACTTCGGAATCGGCGGCCAGACCGCGCGAGCGCTGGGGCGCTGATCGTGGGCCGGGTGTCGCTCCATCGTGTGCCGCCACCCTGCCGTGATGCCCGTGATGCGTTTGGCGGCCGTGACGCAACGCAGCGGCTACGCCTGCGCTTCGTCGGCGAGGGGCAGCGTCACGCGACAGTCGAGCCCGCCGCCTTCGGCCGGGCTCGCGCCGATGCGCCCGCCGTGGCGCGTGACGATGCTCTTGCACAGCGACAACCCGATCCCGTTGCCGCCGGCCTTCGACGACGAGAAGCCGTCGAACAGCCGGTCGTGCGCCCCTTCCGCGATACCCGGCCCGTTGTCGATCGCACGCAGCTCCGCCTGGCCGTCGACGTTGGCGGTGCCGAGCGTCAGCGTGCACGGCGCGCGCTTGCAGCCGGCGAACGCCTCGATCGCGTTGAATGCCAGATTGAGCATCACCTGCCCGATCAGCACACGCTCGCAGCGAATCGGCAGCGGCATATCGGCCTGCACGATCGCGACCGTCACGCCCGCTTCCTTCGCACGCAGCTCGATGAAATACGCGACGTCGGCGAGGATCTCGCGCAGGTCGGCGAGCGCGACGACCGGCTCGCGCTTCACGATGAACTCGCGCACGCTCTTGATGATCAGCGCCGCATGCTCGGCCTGCCGGTCCGCGCTGCGCAGCCCCCAGATCGCATCGTCGACGGCGCCGCGCGTGTTCAGCCGCTGTATCGCACCCTCGATGAAGTTGCGCACGGCCGCGAGCGGCTGGCTCAGCTCGTGCGCGATCACGGTCGCCATCTCGCCCATCGCGTTGTAGCGGCCCGCATATTCGAGCATTCTCGCTTCGGCGCGTCGTGCTTCCTCGATCGCGACTTCGTCGCTGACGTCGCGGAAATGCACGAGCAAACCGTCGAGATCGCCCTCGATCTCGACCTGCCGGCACGTGATGCGCAACCAGCACGCCGAACCGTCGCGCCGCACGAAGCGGTAGCGCTGCGGCTCGGACGGGCACGTCGACGGCGCATCGCGCAGCTGCGCGACGAGCCGGTCGCGATCGGCCGCGGTGCAGTAGTCGAGCACACCGCCGAGCGCTTCGTCTGGCGCGAGCCCGAGCACGCGGCGCCCCGACTCGCTGATGAACTGCGCGCCGCCGTGCGGCGTCACGACCGCGATGCCTTCGTCGAGATCCTGCATGAATTCGCGCAACCGCGCCTCGTAGCGGCGCAACTGCTGACGGATCGCCTCCTCCGCGCTGATGTCGCGGAACTGCACCATCACGACGTCACGCCCGCGCAGCGGCACGTGGGTCGCGATCGCCTCCGACAGCATGTCGACGCCGGTGCGCGACCGGTAGCACCACTCGTACACCTGCGGCCGCCCTTCGGCGATCGCGCGATCCATCGCGCCCACGCCGATCTCGCGGCGGTACTTCGGTTCGGGACGCGTCATGTCCGGCGCCTTCAGCGGCAGCAGCTCCTCGACGGAAAAGCCGAGCGCGATGCACGCGGCGCGGTTCGCCCACACGATCGCCTTGGTCTGCGCGTCGTGCAGCAGCACGCAGGTCGTCAATGCGTCGAGCAGCCGGTGGAAATCGTCTTCGTCGGGGAAGCTCATGATCGGATTCGGAAGAAGGCGCGCGGCCGGATGACCAACATAGCACCGGCGCGCGTGGCCCGCATCTGAAGATTTCTTTAGTCCGGCACGGAGCGACACCAGTCACGCGGCCCTACGCACCAATTGCTGCGTGCTTTCGGCGTTTCTAGACTGATTGCATTGTCGAGCCCCCGCAATCGAACCCCATCCCCAGGAGACAGCCATGCCCAACGCCGCCCTCGCCATCAACGCTGCGTCCCCCTCGCCGCATGCGGTCCGCGAAGCGGACCCGCGGGTGTCGCCGCTCGACGCGGTGATCGAGACCGTCGCCGCGCGACGTGACGAATTCGACCGCCTGTCGCATGTGCCGCGCGACGTGATCGCGCTGTTCAAGGAGGCCGGCATCTATCGCGCGGGCACGCCGCGCCGCTTCGGCGGCGATGCGCTCGCGCCGACCGCATTCCTGGACATGATCGAGCGAATCGCGACCGCCGACGGGTCGGCCGCGTGGGTCGCGAGCTTCGGCTCCGCGAACGTCTATCTCGCCGCGCTGCCGCTCGCCACGCAGGCCGAGCTGTACGCGAACGGCCCCGATCAGGTATTCGCGGGCGGGCTGTTCCCGGTGCAGCCCGCGCAGGCGGCACCCGGCGGCTGGCGCGTGAACGGCACGTGGAAGTTCGCGAGCGGCTGCAAGGGTGCCGACTGGCTCGGCGTCGGCATCGCGGTGCCCGGTGCGCAGGATGCCGCACCGAACAAGCCGCGCACGGCCGTGTTCCGCGCCGCTGACGTCGAGATCGTCGAGAACTGGAGCGTGGTCGGCATGCAGGGCACCGGCAGCCACGACCTGCGCATCGACGACCGCTTCGTGCCGGACGCGTGGACCTTCGTGCGCGGCGGCGAGCCGACCGTCGACGAGCCGCTGTACCGCTATCCGACCGTCGCGTATGCGGCGCAGGTGCTCGCCGTCGTGAACCTCGGGCTCGCGCGCGCGGCGCTCGACGTCGCGAACCGGATGTCGGGCGGCCGCCAGACGACCACCGGCGCGCCGCGCCTCGCCGATCGCGCGTATTTCCGCATCGAGCTCGCGAAGGCCGAGGCGCAGCTGCGCTCGGCACGCGCGTTCTTCTACGACGCGACCGACTCGGTCTGGCAATCGATCCTGGCCGGCAACCCGGTCACACCCGAGCAGGTCAGCCTGCTGAGGCTCGCCGCCACGCATATCGCCCGCGAAGGCGCGGGCGTCGTCGAGCGCGCGTACCGCCTCGGCGGCACGGCCGCGATCTATCGCACGCATCCGCTGCAGCGCCTGCTGCGCGACGCGATGGTCGTCACGCAGCACGCGTTTCTCGGCGAAGGCAACTTCGACGGCGCGGGCGCGGTGTTCACCGGCGTCACGCCGTTTCCCGGCTATCTGTAATCCGCGTCGATGCGTTTCGACGCCGCTGAACCCATTCTTCAGGAGAACCTGTCATGTCCGATTCGAATCCGCTGCCGCTGCGCGTGCTGTTCTGCTGCGGCGTGTCGCAAAACTTCTTCGACCTGCCGCGCGAGAAGATCGGCGAAGTGTGGCAAGCGTACGGTGCGATGCTCGCCGCCGTCGAGGCGATGCCCGGCGTGCGCGTGCTCGGCGTGATGGATGACGATCGCCTCGTCGTCGGCCAGGCAGACGGCGCGCCGTGGACGTTCTACATCATGGCCGACGTCGCCGACTTCGACACGACGGTCGCCGTCTGCAACCTGTATCGCACGACGCCCGTCGGCGAATACAACCTGTGGCGCTACGGCAAAATCGAGGCGCGGGTCGGCCGTGCGCTGACCGTGCCGCCCGCCGCGAAGCCCGCGTCGTGAGGCGCGCGATGACCGGCCCCGATTCGACGCGAGCGATCGACGCGCTCGAAGCGCTCACGCGGCGCGTGGCGGCGCTCGACGCCGAACGCGCGGTGCGCGCGACGATCACGCGCTACATGGCGCTGTGCGACGTGCCCGAGGATGCCGGCGACGGCCCGGCGCTCGCCGCGCTGTTCACGGCTGACGCGGTATGGGAAGGCATCGGCCCGCAGTACGCGCGCAAGTTCGGCCGCCTCGAAGGCGCGGACGCGATCGTCGCGATGCTACGCCGCTATCTGCCGCCCGATCCGCATTTCGCGGCGAACCTGCACTTCCTGACGTCCGAGTCGATCGACATCGGCGCCGATCATGTGACCGCGCGCGGCCGCTGGATCATGCTGCAGGCGTCGCGCCATGCGGACGGCACGGCCGAGCTGATCGCCGCGCGGCTGACCATCGATTTCGCGCCGGCCGACGACGGCGCGACCTGGCTGATCCGCCATTTCCGTACCGAGCGCGTGCTCGACGGCCCGTGGCCGCTCACCGCCGCGCCGCAATCCTGAACCCTTTCACCGCGCTCGCACGCCATCGCACCATGACAGGCTTCATCGATACCTTCACGCTGGGCGGCCCGGGCCCGACGATCGCGATCAAGGACACGATCGACATCGCCGGCCATCCGACCCGCGCGGCCAGCCGCGCGCTCGCCGACGCGCCGCCCGCCGCGCGGCACGCGGACGTGGTCCGCCTGCTGCTCGATGCCGGCTGGCAGATCGCCGGCAAGGCGAACATGCACGAGCTCGCGTTCGGCATGACAGGCATCAACGACCACACCGGCACACCGGTCAACCCGCAGGACCCGACGCGCATTCCGGGCGGCTCGTCGAGCGGATCGGCGTCGCTCGTCGGGCTCGGCGTCGTCGACGCCGCGCTCGGCACCGATACCGGCGGCTCGATCCGCGGGCCGGCAGCATGCTGCGGCGTGGCCGGTCTCAAGCCGACGTTCGGCCGCGTGTCGCGGCGCGGCGTCGCGCCCGCCGACACCACGCTCGACTGTGTCGGGCCATTCGCGCGCGACGTGCGCACGCTCGCGGCCGTGATGGCCGCCATCGCACCGGGCTTCGATCGGGCGCATGCGGCAGCACCCGTTGCCGGCTGCACGATCGCGCGCGTAATCGTCGATGCCGATCCGGCCATCGCCGCCGCACTCGACGCGGCGATACGTGCGTCGTGCCTGTGCGCGCACGATGTCGTGCTCGACGAACTGCCTGCCGCGTTCGCGGCGGGGCTCGCCGTCATCAATGCGGAAACGTCGCGCGCATTCGGCCATCTCGTCGAAACCGGCAAGCTCGGCGCGGATCTCGATGCGCGGCTGCGCACGGCCGCGACGACGACCCCGGCCGCGCTCGCGGAAGCCGAAGCCGTGCGTGCGCGCTTCACGGCGCAGGTCGACGCCGCACTCGAACGCGCGGAGGTGCTGGTGCTGCCGACATTGCCCGCGTTGCCGATCACGCTTCAGCAGGCACGCGACGGCGTATCGGTCATCGCGATGTCGTCGCTGATCCGGCCGTTCAACCTGAGCGGCCATCCGGCGTTCAGCCTGCCGCTGCCGCTCGCGGGAACGCCGCTGAAGGCCGGGCTGCAGATCGTCGGACGCAAGGGCGCGGACGAACAGGTGTGCGCGGTCGCCGCGCACTTCGAAGCGGCACTCGCCGCATGAACCACGACGCGTGCGCGGCTTCGGCCACGCACGCGCGAACCAGGGAAACACGCACCATGTCAGACCGAGTCGTCCTCGTCACCGGCGCCGCGCGCGGGCTCGGCGCCGTCATCGCCGAACGCTTTCATGCGGCCGGCTATCGCGTCGCGCTGGCCGACATCGCCGTCGACGCCATTCACGCACATGCACGCGACCTCGACCCGAGCGGCGAACGCGCGATCGCGCTGCCGCTCGACGTCACGTCGAAACGCGACTTCGAAGCCGCGCGCGATGCGCTCGTCGCGCGCTGGGGCGCGATCGACGTGCTCGTCAACAATGCCGGCGCGTCGAAGGTCGTGCCCGCGATGGAGATCACGGCCGAGCAGTTCGATCAGGTGATCGACGTGAACCTGCGCAGCGTGTTGTTCGGCTGCCAGGTGTTCGGCCAGTACTTCGCAACGCGCGGCGCGGGCCGCATCGTCAACATCGCGTCGCTCGCCGGGCAGAACGGCGGCTCGGCGACGGGCGCGCACTACGCGGCCGCGAAAGGCGGCGCGCTGACGCTGACCAAGGTGTTCGCGCGCGACCTCGCCGCGCAGGGCGTGACCGTCAACGCGATCTCGCCGGGCCCGCTCGATCTGCCGATCGTCCATGAAAGCGTCGCACCGGAAAAGCTGCGACAGGTGCTCGCGAGCCTGCCGGGCGGCAAGCTCGGGTCGGCCGGTTTCATCGCCGATGCGGCCGTGCTGCTCGCGTCGGGCGACGCGCATTTCGCGAACGGCGCATGCTGGGACATCAACGGCGGGTTGTACATGCGTTGAGCGTGGCGCGCGCTTCGGCGCGCGTCTGAACGCCCTAGCGCGGCGTATCGTTGCCGTCGCCCCACACGACCATCACGTCGCGCACCAGCGCGGCGATCGACGTCGCACCGAGCTTTTCCTTGATGCTCGCGCGATGCACGTCGACGGTCTTCACGCTGATCGACAGGTCCGACGCGATCTGTTTGCTGCCCTTGCCGTCGACGACGCCGCGCAGCACTTCCTTCTCGCGCGCGGTGAGCGCATCGAGCCGCTGGCGCAGTTCGCGATGACGCTGGTCGACCGCGTGCCGCTGCTGCGCGAGCCGCAGCGCGCGTTGCACGCGCTCGAGCATCTGCTGCGAGTTGTACGGCTTCTCGACAAAGTCGATCGCACCGTTCTGCAGCGCGCGCACCGACATCGGAATATCGCCGTGCCCGCTGACGAAGATCACCGGTAGCGTCGCGCCGCGCGCGTTCAGTTCCGCCTGCACGTCGAATCCGCTCTTTTCAGGCATCCGCACGTCGAGCACCAGGCACGCGGGCAGGTTCACGTCGAAGCGCGCAAGAAAATCGGCGGCATTCGCGAATCCTTCGGACGCGATGCCGACCGATTCGAGCAACCAGGCGAGCGACGTCCGCATGCCGCTGTCGTCGTCGACGATGTATACGATCGGAGCGGGTGACGTCATCGGGGTGTCTCGCAAATATCGGTATCGGTATCGCACGCGCCGCGGGTGAGGCAAGCGTCGTTCGTCGGGGGTGTGCGGCACATCATAACGAGCCGAAAATGCGCTGAATACCCCTTTACGTACCGCTCGAACACTCGATCGCACTTTTTTTCGCGCGTCGCGCCGCACATCTAGGTAGAACCTTTAGACGCGTTGGCGGGAACGCCATCTTCATCGTCAATCGTGCGAATGTTCGCCGGCTTTTTCGCGGCGTACGCTTGGGTCAAACGTCGACGATTCGATGCCGAATCGACGGCACGCACGATCGCCGCCCTCATTCACCCAGGAGCACCCATGTCCGCAACGACCGCTACCCCGCAACCGGCGCGCGCCAATCCGACCGACGCGCAAAAGGCCTTCCGGCAAGCGATGGCCCACCTCGGCGCGGCCGTCAACGTGATCACCACCGCGGGGCCACATGGCCGCTGCGGGATCACCGCGAGCGCCGTCTGTTCCGTCACCGACGCGCCGCCGACGCTGCTCGTGTGCCTGAACCGGTCGAGCGCGATGCATGCGATCTTCGAGCGCAATCGTCATGTGTGCATCAACGTGCTGCCGGCGGAGCACGAACTGCTCGCGCGGCATTTCGCGGGGATGACCGAGCTGCCGATGGAACGCCGCTTCGAATTGCCGGTGTGGGATCGCGGCGAGCAGGACGTCCCCGTGCTGCGCGATGCGCTCGCGAGCCTGCAGGGCACGATCGCCGAGATGAAGGAAGTCGGCTCGCATTCGGTGATGTTCATCGAGGCGACGTCGATCCGCGTGCGCGACGACGGCGACAGCCTCATCTACTTCAGCCGCGCGTTCCATCGCCTGTCGCGCGCGGCCCGCGTGCGTTGACGGTCGCGGTCACGTTGCCGGGCTCGCCGGATGCTGCCGGCCCGGGTCGGCTACGCCGACGCCCGCAGCGCACGCTGTCCGACCGCGAGCGCCGCACCTGCGAACAGCGTCAGCGCCGAATAGACGAGCCCGCGCGCGAGCCCCGCGCTGTCCGACACCCAGCCGATCGCGACAGGCCCGGCGATCTGCCCGAACGCGAAGATCGTCGTAAACGCGCTGATCCCCTTCGCCCAGCCTTCCGGCGGCAGGTTGTGGCGCACGAACGCGGTCGTCGACGCAACCGCCGACAGGAACGTCGCGCCGAACAGCAGGCCCGACGCGAACGCGGCCGCCGGATGCACGAACAGCGCCGGCATCAGCGTCGCCACGCCGAGGAGCGCATTGAGCACGGCCAGCGCCTGGCCGCCGCGCATCCGGTCGAGCAGCCCCGACCACAGCCGCGCCGACACGACGGTCGCGACGCCGAGCATCACGTAGAACGCGGACACGACCGTTCCGCTCATCCCCGCGCCGCGCAGCAGCGCGACGATGAACGTCATGTACCCGATGTAGCCGACACCGAACAGGCCGTAGCCCGCGAGTGCGAGTGCGAAGCGCGCGGGGTGCGCGGTCGCGGCCGGCGCGGCGCCGTCGCGCGGCACGGCCGGCGTCGCGTGTGCGCGCTCGATGCGATGCGCGGCCGACACGGCCAGCACCGAGAACAGCACGCATGCGGCGGCGAGCGCGAACCACGCGGGCTGCCAGCCGTGCGCGTGCTGCGCGCGATGCACGAGCGTCGCGGGCACGAGCAGCGACGACGCGACGATGCCCCACCCGGTGCCGCCGTAATAGAGCCCGAGCAGCAGCCCCGCATCGCGCGGCGACGCGGACGCGAGCCGCGCGGCCAGCACACCGCCGCTGATGAAGATCAGCGCGCTGCCGACGCCCGTCGCGAGCCGCTCGACGAGCAGCGCGTGCATGCCGGACGTGAGCCCGCATGCGGCCATCAGCCCCGCGGTCAGCGCGCAGCCGGCCGCCAGCAGCGTGCCGGTTCGCCCGCGCCGCGACAGAAACGGGAAGATGAGCGCGCCGATCAGGTAGCCGGCCGCGTTGGCCGTGTTCAGCGCGCCGGCCTGCGCGAAGCTCCAGCCGAGATCGGCCTTCATCGGCGGCAGCAACAGGGCATACGAGAAGCGCGCGAGGCCCAGCGCGATCGCGCTGCCGAGCGACAGGCAGATCGCGAGCCGCCACGCGGCCATCCGGTCGGGTTCGGTGGCGCCGGCGTCCGGCCGTGCCCGGCCGGCGTGTTCCGGTTGCGGCGCTGCGCGCATCGCGGTGTCTCCATCGTGGTTCGAGGCCGGTATGGGCCCGAGGCCCGCAACGTCGACGCGGCTGGACGGCCATGAGCCGTGGCGCCGTCGCCGCGGAATCCTGTCGTGGCAGGCGCCGATCCCGATTGCCGAGACCGGCGCGCCAATCGACCGATGATACTTGACCGGTCACGAGCCCGGCGTGCGTCGGTGGCCTCGATGCCGGGTGCACCGCCCGGAACCGGGGTGCACCAAGCCCGGCCTCCACTACGCGCCCAGTCCGGCGGTAAACGCGCTGAAAAGCGCACGCCCCTCGTCCCACTCCGCCAGCCCGGATGCTGCGTTCAAATGGCCGCGCGCGCCGAGCACCAGCGGTCTCGCGCCGCGTTCCGCCGCCCAGGTGATGGCTCGCCCGGACGGGTCGTACGGGTCGTCCGAACTGGCGATCACCATCACCGGCCGGTCGCCGAAATCCTCGTCCGGCAAACGCGCGAACGCCTGTGCGGCAACCGGAAAACGCGGACCGTCCGGATCGGGCACCGCCACGAGAAACGCCCCGTGCACCGGGCGCGCTGCAGCGGCACGCCAATGCGCGAACAACAGACACCCGAGGGAATGGCACACCACGACCGGCGGCGTCCGGGCCTGCGCGACGGCCGCGTCGAGCGCCGCGATCCAGTCGATCAAGTCGGGCGTATCCCACGACGCCGGCGCAATGCGTGCGGCGCCCGGAAGCGCCGCTTCCCAGTGAGTCTGCCAGTGATCCGCGTCCGAGTTGCCGATCCCCGGCACGATGACGATGCTTCGATCCATTCCTGCCTCCATGAACGTAAGAGCGTCCAGTCTGACCCGCGGGACTGCTGCGCGGAATGGCAAGTCATCGGATATTGAGACAGAATCCCGATGAATCAACGGAACAGGAATGCGGAGATGCCCGACGGAGAACTGGATCGCCTGGATATTTCGATCATCGAAGCGCTGCAGGAGAATGCGCGCACGCCGTTGTCCGAAGTCGGCCGGCGCGTCGGCCTGTCACAGCCGGCGACGTCGGAGCGCGTCAAGCGCCTGGAGGAACGCGGCATCATCGCCGGCTACACCGCGCGGATCGATCCGGCCGCGCTCGGGTTGGGGATGATGGCCATCATCCGGCTGAGAACGACGCACGAACACATCAAGCCCGCATTGAGTGCGTTTGCCGACATGCCGCACGTCATCGAGATTCACCGGATGACCGGAGAGGACTGTTTCCTGTTGAAGGTGCTCGTGCCGACGCCCGGTCAGCTCGAAACCATCATCGACGCGATTGCCCGCTTCGGCGCGGTCACGACTTCGCTGGTCCTTCGGTCGGAACCCGTCAAGCCGCTCGGCAAGGCTTTGCTGGGTTGAGGCCGGCAACGGTCAGGCGACGCCTGCCTCGTTCGCGAACGACGAAAATCGAAACGATCGGCGCAATTGGATTTCCGATTTAAAAAATCGCATGAATCGATTAATCAGTCGCGGCCTCGATATTCGATAAAGAACCCGCGATATGCGCGATTCGGTTTATTTGGCTTCATCGCGCGATGCATGGCGAGCCCCTCATGTTTAGCACCCCACGGCTAAAAACCTTGCAACGCATTGCATTTACCAAATCGTCAGACTAATATCGACGCCACTCGTCCGGTATTCAAAAAATGCCGGATGAGCGGCGGTAATCCCTTTACCGCGCTTTCATGTTGAATCGCTCATGTTCACCACAGGAGAATTGACATGCAGGAAACCCGGCAGATCGAATTGCTTGACTGGATGCAGGAAGATACGCACCCCGAGGCCGTCGACATGATGGTCGAGGATGCCGTGGTGCCGTTCGGCACCGCGCTCTGGCCGGTCTGAGCGGCCAGCCCGTTCCCGCGGAAGGGCCTCGGCCCTTCCGCCGCTTCCGGAGACACGCATGCTGAACCTGCACCGCGCGCTGGGGTATCACCCGGCGCTGCGCGACAAGCTCGCACGCGGCGAGACGGGCAAGCTGCTGGTCGGCTACGACACCCGCAACCGCGACATCGCGTTGCGCGCGTTTTCCGCCCTGCCCGACTCGCTCGACGCGACGACCCTCTGCCTCGAAACCACCCCGCCCGCCGACATCGCCGCCGCGCTCACGCAGGCTGACCTGTTCGTACTGCTGTACGACTCGTCGTGCCTGCCGACGCCGTCGCCGAGCGGCCCGCCGTTCCTGGCCGCGATCCGTCCCGCGATCGTCGAGCACTGGAGCAAGTCGGTGCTGTTCAAGGATTACGGCCCGCATCTCGACGAGGCGTTCGCCGAATCGCTCGACGACATCGCCACGCGCAACGGCCGGCTGATCGAAGCGGCCGCGCGCGCATCGCAAATCCATTTCATCGACGAAGCCGGCAACACGCTGACCGGCTCGCTTTCACCGGACCAGAAATGGACGAGCGTGGACGGGATGGGCAATCTCGACGTCGTGCCCGGCGAGATCGCGACGCACGTCACCGACCTGCACGGCTCGATCGTGTTCAGCGGCACGTTCCTCGGCACCGTGCCGTTCGCGATCAAGTACCGCGTGGCGGAGCGGTTCGCGACGCTGCATGTCGAAGACAGCCTGATCGTCGATTTCGACAGCGACGACGCGGGCTTCCGGCGCGACTTCGCGTCGTACCTCGACCGGCATGACAATCACCGGCGCATCGAGGAATTCGGCATCGGCACGAACCTGGGCATCCGCGGGCTGTACGGCCGCAACGCCGGGTTCGAGGAACGCCATCCGGGCCTGCATCTCGGCCTCGGCGGCGGCGCAAACGGCAGCCACCACCTCGACCTGATCTTCGCGCGCGGCACGCTCGCGTTCGACGAGCGGATCGTGTTCGACGGCGCGTTCGCCGTCTGACTTCGGAATCAGGCGTCGGCGGCCGCCGCGTCGCCGAGCCACTTGAACATCACGAGGCAATCGACGAAGCCGAGCCGCGCATGACGATACGCGCGCGGCAGCCGGCCGACGATCTCGAAGCCGAGCTTCTGCCACAACGCGACCGCCACCTCGTTCGTCGCGACCACCGAATTGAACTGCATCGCGAGGAAGCCGCGTTCGCGCGCCACCTGCTGCGAGTGCTCGCACATCAGACGTGCAACGCCCTTGCCGCGCGCGGCCTCGCTGACCATATACCCGCAGTTGCACACGTGATTGCCGGGCCCGGCCGCGTTCGCCTTCAGGTAGTACGAGCCGAGCAGCACACCGTCCTCTTCGGCAACCCACGTGCAAAGCGGCGCGTCGAGCCACAGCGCGCGAGCGGCTTCGCGTGTCGGCGCCGGATCGAATGCGTAGGTCTCCTGCGCGGCGACGATCGCGTGGTACGTGGGCCAGAAGCGGGGGAAGTCGTCCTCGGTCATCGGGCGAAGCGTGATCATGCGGGTCCTCTCGTGAAGGGGTCGGGGAATGCGCGCGTCGCGCGACACGGCGTCAATGCGAGCCGCGGTCGCGCGGCAGGCCGCTGCGGTAGGTGCCAGGCGGCACACCATACCATCGCTTGAACGCCTGCGAGAAACTCGACAGGTCGCTGAAGCCGAGCCGCTCGGCGACTTCCGTCAGCGACAGGTGCGCATCGCCGAGCAGCGTCTCGGCCATCGCGCCACGCGCCTGCGCGAGCAGCACGCGGAACGTCGTGCCCTCTTCCTGCAGCCGGCGCTTGAGCGTGCGCGGGCTCGTGTTCATCAGCCGTGCCATGTCCTCGAGCGAGAACGGCACGTTACCGGGCGTCGCCGTCAGATATTGCCGCACCATCTCCGACGTGCCGACCCGCGCGCGCCGCGCTTCGACCAGCTGGCTGCACATCTGCTCGCACATCGAGACCGTCAGCGGGTTCGCATGCGGCAGCGGCCGGTCGAGAAACGCGCGGTCGAACGCGAGACTGTTCGCGCGCGCGCCGAACGCGGGTTCGACACCGGCGATGCGCGGTGTGGGTGCAGGTGCGCGCGTGGACGCGGATGCGCTCGCCGCGCTCGCTGCCTGCATCGTGAAGCGCGACAACGCGAATTCGCCGCCGCCGATTTCCTGCAGCAGCACGGCCGCGGCCGCCATGTCGCGCTCGACGAGGAAGCGGCTCAGGTCGGCCTCGAGCTCCGGCGCGCCGAAATTGAGCACGCACGCCTGCGGTTCCTCGCGATACGTGATCACCGTGAACGCATACGTAAGCGGCAGGAAGCGCATCGCGAGCGCCAGCGCGTCGCGCGCGGTCGCGCTCGCGATCAGCCCGTAGCCCCACACGCCGTACGCGGAGAAGTGATAGCGCTGCCCGACCTCGAACCCGAGGCCCGGCGCGCGCCCGAGCGCGCGCAGCAGGTTGCCGGTCAGCCGCAGTTCCTGCGCGGCCGTCACCTCGACGTTCGGATCGTCGAGCTGCGCGTCCGCGAGGCCCGTGCCGGCCAGCAACTTCGTGCGCGACACGCCGCGTTCGTCGCCGAAATCGACCAGCAGCCGCGCGCTGGCCGGACTCCGGGTGAAGTCCCAGAAGCTCATGCGGAGAAACCCTCGAAGCGCCGATTTGGCCCAAATACTAAAACAATTGTCCCGAAGCAGCATTGGTGTTTTCCCATGCGGCCCGCACCATCGGCGTCATCAGTCGTCGCCTGAACGACGTCAACGCCCCCGGAGGAGACACCATGCGACCGAGCCGTCCGCCCGACCTCGCCGCACGCTTCGAACGCCAGCGCGAAGCATTCGCCCGCGACCCCGCCCCGCCGCTCGCGATCCGCCTGTCGCGGCTCGATCGCCTGCGCGCGCTGCTCGATACACATGAAGCGGCGATCGTGCGCGCGATCGACGCCGACTTCGGCGGACGCTCCGCGCACGAAACGCGGCTCGCCGAATTGTTCGTGGTTCGAAGCGGCCTGCGCCATGCACGCGCGCGTCTGCGGCACTGGATGCGCGAACGCCGCGTGCCGACCGCCGCGCACTTCCGGCCCGGCCACAACCGGCTCGCGCCGCAGCCGCGCGGCGTCGTCGGCGTGATGGCCCCGTGGAACTATCCGCTGCAGCTCGCGATCGGGCCCGCGGTCGCGGCGCTCGCCGCCGGCAACCGCGTGCTGGTCAAGCCGTCGGAACTGACGCCGCGGCTGTCGGCGCTGCTCGACACGCTCGTCGCCGACGCGTTCGACGCCGACGAACTGGGCATCGTGACGGGCGACGTCGACACCGCGAAGGTGTTCGCGCGCTTGCCGTTCGACCATCTGTTCTTCACCGGCTCGACCGCGGTCGGGCGCGATGTCGCGCGAGCCGCGGCCGCGAACCTGACGCCCGTCACGCTGGAACTCGGCGGCAAGTCGCCCGCGATCCTCGACCCGTCGTGCGACGTCGCGCACGCGGCCGGGCGCATCGCGTTCGGCAAGCTGCTCAATGCCGGCCAGACCTGCATCGCGCCCGACTATCTGCTGGTGCCGGCCGGCACCGCCGAGACCGTCGCCGCGCGCCTGTCGGATGCGATCGCGCGCCGCTACCCGACGCTCGCCGGCAACCCCGACTACACGGCGATCATCGGCGCGCGGCATCGCGACCGTCTCGCGGCGCTGGTCGACGACGCGCGCGACGGCGGTGCGCGCGTGCTCGAAGTCAATCCGGCCGGCGAGCGCTTCTCCGCGGGCGCACGCAAGTTCGCGCCGACGCTCGTGCTAGGCACGCGCGACACGATGCGGGTGATGCGCGAGGAGATCTTCGGCCCCGTGCTGCCGATCGTCGAATACGCGGACCTCGACGATGCAATCGACCGCGTGAATCGCGGCCCGCGCCCGCTCGCGCTGTACTGGTTCGGCCGCGACGCCGCGCGCCGTGATCGCGTGCTACGCGAAACGGTGTCGGGCGGCGTCACGGTCAACGACTGCCTGTGGCATCTCGCGCAGGAGCACCAGCCGTTCGGCGGCGTCGGCCCGAGCGGCATCGGCGCGTATCACGGCAAGTGGGGTTTCGACACGTTCAGCCATCACAAGCCCGTGTTCCACCAGGCGCGCCGCAGCGGCACCGCGCTGTTCCATCCGCCGTACGGCAAAACCTTCGAGCTGCTGCTGCGCGTGCTGACGCGCATCGCGTGATCCATCGACCATCGGGAGACGATTTCTTGACGTCCTCCTCGCCTAGATGCGGAGGATTCCCACACCTGGCGATGCACGTCCGCATCGGAGAATGTTCAAAGCAGCATTGGTATCTCGATCATGCT
>NZ_QTPO01000081.1 GCF_003853645.1 Burkholderia sp. Bp9143
GCCGGCTGCTGCTGGAGCCGGGCGACACCGTCGTGCTCGACGACCCGTGCTACTTCAACTTCCAGGCGCTGCTGCGCGCGCATCGCGCGCGGATCGTCAGCGTGCCGTACACGCCGAACGGTCCCGATCTCGCGCGCTTCGAACAGGTGCTCGCCGAACACCGGCCGCGCCTCTACATCACCAACGCGGCGCTGCACAACCCGACCGGCGCGACGCTCGCGCCGCCCGTCGCGCACCGGTTGCTGACGCTGGCGGCCGAGCACGGCCTGCTGATCGTCGAGGACGATATCTTCGCGGATTTCGAGAGCACGCCCGCGCCGCGCCTCGCGGCGTTCGATGGGCTGTCGCGCGTCGTGTCGATCGGCAGCTTCTCGAAGACGCTGTCGGCCGCGATCCGCTGCGGCTATGTCGCCGCGCGCCCCGAATGGATCGACGCGCTCGTCGACCTGAAGCTCGCGACGTCGTTCGGCAATGCGCAGATCGGCGCGAACGTCGTGCACCGGCTGCTGGTCGACGGCACCTACCGGCGCCATCTCGACAGCCTGCGTGCGCAGCTGGCCGATGCGATGGGCGAAACGATCCGGCGGCTCGCGCGCGCCGGGCTCGCGATCTGGACGGAACCGCGCGGCGGCCTGTTCGTGTGGGCGGAGCTGCCCGACGGGCTCGATGCCGCGCGCGTGGCACGCCATGCGCTCGACCATGATGTCGTGCTCGCGCCCGGCGACGTGTTCAGCGCATCGCACAGCGCGACGTCGTTCATGCGCTTCAACGTGTCGCGCTGCAAGGGGCCGGCGGTGTTCGATGCGCTTGCGCGGGCGATGGAAGCGGCGCGGGCGGCGGAGCGAAGCGGCCGCACACTGGCCGACGAACGATGAGCGTCGAAGGCGGCGGGGCGAACGACCGCCCCGCCGCCGCCCTCACACCTCCGCCGCGTGCGCCCTCGCCCGCACCTCGGCGAATGTCGTATCGACCAGCATCCGCCCGGTATCGAACACCGTTTCGAGCGCATCCTCCCACTCGCCCTCCAGCACACGATCGTCCCACGCGACCGGCAGCGTCACCGTCCGGTACTCGCCCGTGCGGCGATTGCGCAGCAACGTAAGCCGGCCCTGCTTCGAACGCTTGCCCTGATCCGTGACAGGATCCTTGCGCACGTCGTGCCACACGCCACCGCGCCGGATCGCCGAGCACTTCATCGCGAAGCGCTGCGTATCGCGATTCACCTGCTGCAGCAGCGCGCCGCCCATCCCGAACACGACGTTGCCGGCCGCATAACCGGCGTCGTCGAGCGCGGCGAGGATCGCCCCGATCGACTGCTCGTCGACGCCGTCGCCCTGGATCACGCGCACGCGGTTCAGCACGCGTCGCCCCTTGCCGTTCACGGTCGAGCCGAACGACGCGTCGAGCGCGCGCACGGTCTGCAGCACGATCGTCACCGGGTCGCCCGAATCAGGGCGCACGACGAGCGTCGCGCCCGAATCGATCACCGCCTGGCGCAGCGGGCCGCCCCATATCTCCAGCGCGGCGAACAGATCGTAGGAGTCCGACACGACCGACACGATCGCACCGGGCAAACCGAAGCGGCTGATCATGTTCCTGTATGCATCGGCTTCGTGCTCACACCCCCACGACGTGATCGTGCTGTGCTCGGCCGCCGGCACCGAATAGGCGGCCATCGGCTCGCGATAGAAGCGGTTCGCGGCCAGCACGCCGAGCACCGTGTCCGAACCCATGAAGCTCACGAGGTGCGCCGCACCGCCGATCGCGGCCGATTCCGCACTCGATACGCCGCGCGCGCCGAAATCGTGCAGCTTGAACGGCAACTGCGCGAGATCGTCGTCGGTCTTCTCGAGAAAGCGGCGGATCGTCTGCCGCAGGTACCAGCTGCGCGTCGCGACCGTCACCGGGTACCACACGCGCAACAGCATCGTCTCGAGATACGACGCGAGCCAGAACACCTTCGGGTCGTCGCATTCGACGGTCATCAGCACGTTGTGCACGGGCACGATCGACCCTTCAGGCACCGCGCGAATCCTCACGGGCAGGTAGCCGTCGTAGTGCTCGACGATATGGCGCCACCCATCCTCGTTGAACGGCTCGCCGTGCACCGCGAAGAAATCCCGTGCGTCGTCGATCATCGCGTGCGTGATCGGCCGGCACAGATATTCCTTCAGCAGCATCTGCAGGCCGAAGAACAGCGTGCGGTCGTAGCGGCCGCCGCGCGATTCGACGTACGAGAACATCGCCTGCGCGTCGGGCGGATATTGCAGGAAGTGGGAAGCCTTGTACGAATCCGTGTTGAGGATCGGGTTGGCGAGAACCGCGGCAAAGCCGCCGGGATCGTTTTGCATGGCTAGAGCTCCTCTAGGCCGTTGAAGTGCCGCCGCGTCTGTCGCGGCGGACGGAATCCGGGGAATCAGCGGATCACAGTTTCCCCAGGAAGTGATACGCGATCTCGAAGTGATCCTCGAACATCACGTTGCGCATCTGCGCGAATTCGTTGAGCGGCACCCAGCGCGCCTTGTCGGCGTCGTCGCTGCCCTTCACGCGCGGCAGCTCGCCGGTCGGGAAGTTGAACAGGCACGCATGCGTGATCGTGCGCCCGCGCAGCGAGCGGGTCGGATGATCGAACACCTGGCGATCCTTGATCGAGCCGCGCAGCACGGGCTCCGGCAGCTTCAGGCCGGTCTCCTCGCGCAGTTCGCGGATGCACGCCGCGTCGAGCCGTTCGTCCTGGTTCACGAACCCGCCCGGCAGCGCCCACAGGCCGCGGCCCGGTTCGCTGCGCCGGCGCACGAGCAGGATATGGCCCGAATGCACGACCACCGCGTCGACCGTCACGAACGTGACCGGATACGGTGCGGCCGACCACGCCTTGCGATAGCCTGCGATGAATTCGGCCTCGGCCTTCAGCTGCGCGAATTCCGGCTGCGTGCGGAAGCGTTCGAGCCAGCCGAACACGGGTTCCGGCACGGCCCATTGCACGAAGCTGTTGGTGCGTTCGGCGAAATACTGGTCGCGGATTTCGGTTGCGGAAATGTCTTCGGTCGCATCGACGTCGACGAGCTCCCATTGCGGGAACATCCGCAGGTAATACGACGTGGCGTCCTTCTCGTGGCCGATCAGCCCGACCTTGCGCTGCGCGACGTCGCCGAGCGCATCAGCCACGGCATCCTGCACCCAGCGTACCCAGTCGCCGTCGTTGTACGTCGAATCCTGCACGGGCGCGACCGTCACGCGCTCGCGCTCGGACGCATCGAGCAGCGAAGCCAGCATCTGGCGGCGCTCGTCGAACGAGAACGGATCCTTGATGGTGCGGGGCTTGTCGGTCGACCCGATCAGCACGCACACGCGCTCGGCCCGGCTCAGTGCCGACTTCAGCACGTTCAGGTGACCACGATGCGGAGGCTGGAAACGACCAATGAAAACGAGCGCGTCGAAGCGCCGGTTCTGTTGCGTACTCATGAGGCTCCCTCAAGAGATTGAAACGCTTCGGGTCTGTCCCGAAGGCATGGAATCGATCGCAGGGGAATTCCCGAAGAAGGTCAATCGAGCAGGCGCTCGACTTGACGGACTTGACGATGTCTGAAGAAATGCGCGGCGCCGGCGGGTTACACTCGATTTCATCCTGATTTGCGCCGTTGCGCCCATCATCATGAGGATCTCAGTCAGCCGGACCATCGGCGTCGATCGCAGACGCCTCTTCACGTGGTCGCAGGACTACGCGCGGCGGCTCGTGTGGGACAGCTTCCTCGCCGACGCCTATCTGCTCGACGGGATGACGGCCGACGTCGGCGTCGATGCGTTCTGCCGCAGCCAGTCGGGCGCGACGATGGTGTCGCGCTACATCTCGTACCGTCCGCCGCAGGTCGCGGCCGTCGAAATGGTCGACGGGCCGAAGGTGCTCGAACGCTTCAGCGGCAGCTGGAATTTCACCGAGCGCACCCCGGGCACGACCGAAGTGAAGTTCACGTACCACTTCCGTGCGCAGCCGGCATGGCTGCGCTGGCTGCTCGAACCGCTGATCGGCGCGTTCTATCTCGTGCAGACGCGCCGGCGGCTCGACTCGTTCAAGCGCTGGGCCGAAGCCGAGGCGCTGCCGCGCTGAGCGTCGCTCACGCGACGCCGCGCGCCACCTGCTGCCGGACCTGCGCGTGCGTGCCGAGCGCGACGGCGATCGCATCGACCGCATCGACCGCGCGCGCGGCGCCGCACATGAATGCGTCGACAGCGGCGAAGCCATGCTCGGGCCACGTATGAATCGTGATGTGCGATTCCGCGAGCAGCACGACGCCCGTCACGCCATGCTCGCCGCCGAAATGATGGAAATGCGCGCCGATCACGCGCGCGCCGGCCTGCTGCGCGGCGTCCGTGAGAATCGTCTCGAGCCGCACTGCGTCGCGCAGCAGCGCCGCATCGATGCCGGCGAGATCGGCCAGCACGTGCGAGCCGAGCGTCGCACGCGGCGCGGCGATACTGTCGCGCGCCGTCATTTGTGCGACCCGTACGACGAGTAGCCGCTGCGCGCCGACGAACTGCCCCACCCGCCGCCACCCGACCCGCCGCCGCCGAGCGACGTGCAGCTGAACAATGTGACGACGATCAACCCGTAGAGTCCGTAGAGGATGTGACGCATCAAGAATTGCCCCCATCCGATGCGAAGCCTTTCCACAGCCATTCAGGCAGCCACAGCACGAGCAGGCCGATCAGCACGTAGACGGAGCGGCTGCTGAACGAGAACAGCGCGCCCAGGTTGAAGATCACGAGCATCGCGCTGAACACGATCGGCAGCGGCGCGAAACTGTGCGGGTACTTCGCGTCGAACAGGCCCGACGACTTCCCGGCCGAACTCGTTGCGACCGCAACCGCCGTCGTCGCGAGCGCAGGAGTCGCGAAGCGTTCGGCGAGTGCGCTGGCCGACAACGGGCGCGCCCACGACCAGACGATTTCAGCAGCGCTGCGCTCACGCGTGAGCTTGTCCTTCTGCCAGCCGTAGTCGACGATCGACGTGAGGTCGCCAACCTGCACACGCCAGTTGAACGCGCCGACCACGTACACGACTTCCGACTCGTACGTCTCGCGCAGTCGATAAGTCTTGTCGCCTTCGGTCACGTCGGACTCGCCGCCGATCGTCGGCCAGTGATCGAGCACCTGCACGCGCTCCCAGCGCCCTTCGCTCTGCACGAGCCACAGGAAGCCGCGCTTCGGGTTCAGCAGCAGGTATTCGTCCCACGTCTCGTCGTCGCCCGGCACGCGGCAACGCATCATGCCGATCACCGTGTACTTCACGCCGTCGAACGTGCCGGTCGCACCGAGTTCCAGCGCGCCCTTCACCGCATCGAGCTTGCGCTGCGCGGCGAACACGGTCTGCTGCTCGGCCGTGCACTGCACGCCCGCGTGACAGCTGCCGCACACGACGTAGTCGGCCAGGTTCGGCGCATACGTCAGCGGCGCGCCGCAGCTCGGGCACGCGAACGGCACCATCTGCGCGCCCGGTTTCTCCCGCGTATCGTTGTCGGTATCGCGCAGTCCCGTGAACGCGAGCGCGTCGAATTCCAGTGCCTCGCCCGTATAGACGGCGGGACTCCCGCCGTTCGCATCGGCGTCGGAATAATCGTAGGTCGCGAATGCGTTGCCGGTGCGCAGGTCGACGACACGCGCTTCCCAGCCCGCATCGACCCGGAACGGCAACTCGCCGTCGCCGCCCGTGCAGCGCGCGGTGCGCACGTCGGACACGAGATACGCGCGGCCGCCGTGATCGATCCGCATGCCCGGTTCGAGCGTGCCGAACGCGGGCCACGCGCCGCCGGACGCATCGTCGGGCTCACGCACCGTAACCGCGTACTGGCCCGACGCATCCGACAGCCAGCCGAACGCGCCGTCGTCGAACACGACGTACCACTCGCTCCACGCGCCGGCGTCGTAGGTCATCTGGATCCGGCCGAGCACCGTGAACGTGCGCTTGCCGTAGCGCCCGGCCGTGCCGATCTGGATCGGCGATGCGTCGTCGAGCACCGCGGCCAGCTCGCCGATGCGTTCGACGTCGGCACCGTGCTTGAGCAGCGTGCTGCGACAGAACGCGCACACGGCCATCACCGCCGCCGCCGAGCGAAACTCGACCGGCGCGCCACACTGGGGGCACGAAGTACTGAACATGCGCGACGCTTACCGGGTGAGCTTCGCGAGGATGTCCGCCTTCGCGCGCGAATAGTCCTCTTCGGTCACGAGCCCCTTGTCGAGCAGCGCCTTCAGCTGTTCGAGGCGTTGCACGTAATCGGTCCCGTCGGCCGGTGCGGCCGGCTGCGCGGCGGCAACCGGTGCCGCGACGGGCGCGGGCGGTGCGGCCGGCGCCGGTTGCGCGGCGCCCGCGATCTGGCCGGCCATCGCCTGCCCGATCACAGCGCCAGCCGCGAGTCCCGCGCCGACACCCGCGATGCCGCCCGGGTTCTGCGCGGCGAGCGGAATCGCCTGCGCGGTCTGGTATTGCGTCGCGCGGGCGAGATCGCCGGCCATTCCCGCGCCGATCCGCAGGTCGAGCGCCTTCTGCAGTTCTGCCGGCAACGACACGCTTTCGACCGCGAACGCATCGAGCGCGAGGCCGTAGCGCGTGAATACCGGCACCAGCGCCTCGGCGACGCGTTGCGACAGCAGCGTCTGGTTCGCGGCCATGTCGACGAACGGCACGTCGGCGGAACCGAACGTCGTGCTCATCGCGGTGACGACCAGGTTGCGCAGTTGCTGCTCGAGATCGTCGACCGTGTACTGCCCGCGCGTGCCGCTCACCTCGCGGTGGAACGCGGCCGCATCGACGATCCGGTACGAGTAGATGCCGAACGCGCGCAGCTGCACGAAGCCGAATTCGCGATCGCGGATCGTCACCGGCTGCGCGGTGCCCCAGCGCCGGCCGAGCTGAAGCCGCGTACTGAAGAAGTAGACGTCCGACTTGAAAGGCGACTGAAAGAGTTTGTCCCAGTTCTTCAGGTACGTGAGTACCGGCAGCGTGTTCGTTTCCAGCGTGTACAACCCGGGCTGGAACACGTCGGCGACCTTGCCTTCGTTCACGAAGATCGCGACCTGCGTTTCGCGCACGGTCAGCTTGCCGCCGTACTGGATCTCCTGGTCTTCCATCGGATAGCGCCAGGCCAGCACGCCGTCGGTGTCTTCCGTCCATTGCAGGACGTCGATGAACTGCTTGCGGATAAACGAACCCAGACTCATGTCGGTCTCCTCGAGCGCGTGGCGCGTCAGGTCAGGCAGGCGGCATTGATGATGCCGACGACGAGCGACGCGGTGCCCATCAGGCCGCCCATCGCGACGTTGCGATCCTCGATCGCATGATTCATGCCGGAAATCAGGCGGGTCAGCACCGCATAGGTGACGAGCTGCACGGCCATCGCGCCGACGGCCCACAGCACGACTTCGCCGAGCGTCGAATTGTGCGCGATGCTGGACGCGAGCGTCAGGCAGAAACCGACCAGCGCGCCGCCGAACGACAGCGTCGCGGCCGCGTTACCGTCGCGGATCAGTGCCAGTTCGTCGAACGGCGTGACCTTCAGGTACACTGCCGCGAACACAAAAAGCAGCACGAACGCCGACAGCAAATGAACCGCATAAAGATAGGCACTATTCATTCTTTTCCTCGGATCTTGTGCTCGGTTCGCCGGCCCCTGGAACGCCGCCCCACGAATGGCCGCCCCACGAATGGCCGCCCCACGAATGGCCGCCCCACGAAAATCCGCGCCAGTATATCCACATTGACGAACACTGCACAACGGACGCGCCATGCTGCATAAGCGCGCGCTCGTCCTGTCGATCCTCGTGCTCGCGTCGTGCGGGCTCGGCTACGAACTGATCAGCAGCGCGCTGTCGAGCTACCTGCTCGGCGATTCGATCCTGCAGTTCTCGTCGGTGATCGGCTGCTACCTGTTCGCGATGGGGATCGGCTCGTGGCTCGCGAAGTTCGTCGAGGACGACGACGTGCTCGACCGCTTCGTCGACATCGAGCTGCTCGTCGGCCTGCTCGGCGGCGTGTCGGCCGCGCTGCTGTTCGCGGTGTTCGCGTGGCTGGCCGCGCCGTTCCGCGCGGCGCTCTACGCGCTCGTGCTCGCGCTCGGCATGCTGATCGGGATGGAGATCCCGCTCGTGATGCGTGCGTTCCAGCAGCGCCGCCAGGCATTCCGCCATACCGTCAGCGAAGTGCTGACCTTCGACTATCTCGGCTCGCTCGCCGTATCGCTGATCTTCCCGCTCGTGCTCGCGCCGCGTCTCGGCCTGCTGCGCACGAGCTTCCTGTTCGGGCTGCTGAACGCGTTCGTCGCGCTGTGGACCACGCACCTGTTCCGCGACGAGATCCGCAACGTGCGCGGCAAGCTGATGCGCGCGTCGCTCGTGATCGGGCTGCTCGTCGCAGGCTTCGCGCTGTCGGACCGCATCACGCACTGGGCCGAGCACGGCGTGTACGGCGACGAGACGATCTATTCGGAAACGACGCCGTACCAGCGCATCGTGCTCACGCAGTGGCACGACGACATGCGGCTGTACCTGAACGGCAACCTGCAGTTCTCGTCGCGCGACGAGCATCGCTATCACGAGGCGCTGATCCATCCGACGATCGAGGCGCTGCCGTGGGCAAGGCGCGTGCTCGTGCTGGGCGGCGGCGACGGCCTCGCGGTGCGCGAACTGCTCAAGCACCGCAAC
The DNA here is from genome assembly GCF_003853645.1 of Burkholderia sp. Bp9143. Taxonomy (GTDB): domain Bacteria; phylum Pseudomonadota; class Gammaproteobacteria; order Burkholderiales; family Burkholderiaceae; genus Burkholderia. The sequence goes on from NZ_QTPO01000081.1 coordinate 8,698, forward strand.
CTCGAACGGATCACGCTCGTCGATCTCGACCCCGCGATGACGAAACTGTTCTCGACCTCGGCGCCGCTCGTGAAACTGAACCAGGGTTCGCTGAAGGACTCGCGCGTGCACGTGATCAACGACGACGCGGTGCGCTGGCTCGAATCGAACGCCGACGTGTACGACGCGATCGTCGTCGACTTCCCCGATCCGACCAACTTCGGGCTCGGCCGGCTGTATTCGGTGCCGGTGTTCCGGCTGCTCGCGCGTCATCTGTCGGAGAACGGCTACGCGGTGATCCAGTCGACGTCGCCGTACTTCGCGCCGCACGCGTACTGGACCATCATCGCGACACTGCACGAAGCCGGGCTCAACACCTGGCCATACCACTGCTACGTGCCGTCGTTCGGCGACTGGGGTTTCGTGATCGCCGGCAAGCGCCGCGACTTCACCGTGCCGACGCATTACTCGGTGCCGACGCGCTGGCTGGACGCGCAGACGGCCGCCGAGATGTTCCACTTCCCGGCCGACATGCCGGCGCTGCCGATGTCGCCGAACGAACTCAACGACCAGCCGCTCGTGCGCCGCTTCGACGACGACTGGAAGCACGTGCTGCGCTGATGGATCGCCGCACGTTCCTCGTCGCGTCCGCTGCCGCGTCGCTCGCCGCGTGCGGCCGCACCGGCTGGATCGAGACGACGCCGCGCGTCGGCTACCCCGGCATGCGCGAAGGCCATGCGCTGCGCGACCACGCGGCACTGCCGCCGCCGTCCGGCACGATCGAGACCGACGTCGCGATCCTCGGCGCCGGCGCGGCCGGCCTGTCGTGCGCATGGCAGCTCGCGCGCGCCGGTCACACGCGCTTCGTCGTGCTCGCCGGCCCCGAATTCGGCGGCAATGCGGCCGGCGGCCGCTTCGGCGAGTTCGGCTATCCGAAGGGTGCGCATTACCTGCCGCTGCCTTCGCTCGAATCCACGCACCTGCGCGACATGCTCGCCGATCTCGGCGTGATCGAATCGGCGCCGTTCTCCGCGCAACCGGTGTACGACGAACGCGCGCTCGTGCACGCCCCCGATGAACGACTGTTCATCGGCGGCCAGTGGCAGGACGGCATCGTGCCGACGGCCGGCCTCGACGCCGACGCGCTCGCGCTCGCGCAGCAAACACGCTTCTTCGCGTACACGGACAACCTGCGCACCGCGCGCGGCGCGGACGGCCGCAAGGTGTTCTGCATCCCGATCGCGGAATCGTCGCGCGACCCGCGCTGGCGCGCGCTCGACCGCCGCTCGTTCAAACAGTGGCTGCTCGACGAGGGCTACACCGCGACCGCGCTGCACTGGTACCTGAACTACTGCTGCCGCGACGACTACGGGGCGGGCTACGAGCACGTGTCCGCGTGGGCCGGCCTGCACTATTTCTCGTCGCGTGGCGGCCACGCGAGCGATGCGAGCGACGGCGCGGTGCTGACCTGGCCCGACGGGCTGCACAGGATGGTGACGAAACTGAGCGAGTCGATCACCGCGCGCACCGGCTCGAACGCGTGGTCGCGAGGCGGCTTCGCCGTTCGCGCGACCGAACGCAAAGGCGGCGTCGACGTGCTGTGTGCGCGCGTCGCCGACAACGGCACGCTGTCGACGTTCACGCTGAAGGCGCGTCGTGTCGTCAGCGCGATGCCGCTGTTCGTCGCGGCACGCGTGTTTCCGCAGCTTCATGCATATGGCTTCGATCCCGCGCGCGACCTGCCGCCGCGCGCGCCGTGGCTCGTGTCCAACTTCCTGCTCGACGGGATGCCGGCCGAGGAAGCCGGCGTGCCGCTCGCGTGGGACAACGTCGTCTACGACGGCGCGGGGCTCGGCTATGTCGTGTCGACGCACCAGCTGATCCGGATGTCGCCGCCCACGCGTTCCGTGTTCTCCGCCTATCAGGCGTTGAGCACGCGCACGCCGGACGACACGCGCCGCTGGCTCGCGCAGGCACCGCCCGACGCGCTGCGCGAGCAGGCGGCGATCGACCTGCAGGCCGTGTATGGACGCGAGCTGTGGAAGCATGCGACCGCGCTCGAGATCACCGTGCGCGGCCACGCAATGGCGACGCCCGACGTCGGCTTCCTGAGCCGGCCGGGGCTGCTCGCGCTGCGCGAAGCCGACGGCCCCGTCGTGTTCGCGCATGCGGACCTGTCCGGGCTGTCGCTGTTCGAGGAAGCGTCGTACTGGGGCATGCTCGCGGCCCGGCGCGTGCTCGCCTGAGCGCCGGTTTCAGGCGCGCACGGCGGCGCTCATTTCGTCATTGCGGCGCCGCCGGCAACCGCTATAATCGCGCGACATTCCGACTGCATTGAGCAGGCCGACGGTGCGCGCCATTCGCCGCGCCGTATGCCCTCCCTGACAACAACAATGACAAACCGAACCGTTCGACGCCTTCGCCCGTTCGCGCGCGCCGCCGCGCGCCTGCTCGCGTGCGCCCCGTTGCTGGGCGCGCCGCTGGCGCTGCATGCGGCCGATGCCGCAAGCCCGGACGCGCAGCCGGCCTCCGGCCGCTACGTCATCGTCGACACCGGCCATACGCCGGCCCATCCGGGTGCCACCGGCGCAAGCGGCCGCGTCGAATACCGGTACAACCTCGACCTGTCCGGCGCCGTCGCGGAGAAACTCGCCGCACACGGCGATCGCGTGCTGCGCACATCGGCCGACGGTCGCGATATCGCGCTCGACCAGCGCTCGACGCAGGCGCCCGACGCGACCCTGTTCGTGTCGATTCATCACGATTCGATGCAGCAGCAGTTCATCGACGCCGGCCGGCAACGCGAATTCCGCGGTTTCGCCGTGTTCGTGTCGGAGCGCAATCCGCACTACGCGGAAAGCCTGCGTTGCGCGAAGTCGATCGCCGAGCGGCTGGTCGGGGCCGGCGAACGGCCGTCGCTCTATCACGCGCAGCCGATCAAGGGCGAGAACCGCCCGCTGATCGATCCGCAACTCGGCATTCATCGCTTCGACGATCTCGTCGTGCTGCGTACCGCGCCGATTCCAGCCGTGCTGGTCGAGGCCGGCGTGATCGTCAATCCGGACGAGGAAAAGCGGCTCGCGCAACGCGAGACGATCCAGCGTTTGTCCACCGCGATCGCGAGCGGGATCGATGCGTGTACGGCGGCCAGGTAAAGGCTGGCGCCGGTCGGTTTCAACGGTTTTCACCCAGAGGAGCATCACCATGAAGAAGAAGAATCTGCTCGTATCCTGCGCGCTGCTCGCGCTCGCCGTTCCGTTCGCCGCGCACGCGGCCGGCTGCGGGAAACCGCGCAGCGCGTTCGACCAGGTGTACTGCAGCAGCAACGAGTTCTCGCAGCTCGACCGCGAACTGAACGACGAATACGGCCGCGTGCGCAAGCAGCTGAGCGGCGACCAGCAAGCGAAGCTGAAGACGGGCCAGCTCGCGTGGATGAAGCAGCGCGACGACCGCTGCAGCGAAACGCGCGACGACGGCTACCTCGTGAACCTCCAGTGCGCGATCGACGCGACGCAGTCGCGCCTGTCGTTCCTGCGCGAACGCGAGCGCGAATGCTCGAGCACGGGTTGCGTGACGGCGAAGCTCGGGGAGTGAGCATGCTGCCGGCTCCGCGCCGGCACACCACGCCTCGCGCGGGAATGGCCAGATTTCGCCATTCCCGTCATTCGGTCGCATGCCGGTCATCTCGACCGCAGTGTCGATCCAATCCGTACTGCGCGTATCTGCGATTCAACATCGCTCAGTATCCCGGACAATCGTCCCGTGCCGTCCGCCCCGTCACGCCCCGCCATACCTTCGGTCCATTTCCCGTCCGGTTTGCCGCCGATATCGTGCTCGTGTCCACTCGCATCGCGGACACATCCATCCCGACCGATATCGAACCGGAGGCACAACATGCAATACGCATATCGTGGTGAAGACAACGCCCGCGCGGGCAAACCCGGCCGCACGCCAGCGGACGTCAAGACAGCAGGCGGCTTCACGCCATGGCAAGCAAAGACCGTCGATGACGCAAAAAGCAATCTCGTGCGGCTCGTCACGACCGGCACGCTCGCGCAGCAGGCGCAAAGCTGGTGCATGTACAAGAACAAGGAGAATGGCTGGTTCTTCAGCACCGGCACGGACACGCAAACGGCTTACGACAACTACGACTTCTTTTATCGTCTCGCGATCGACGGCCTGAAGAAAGTCGACTGGAGCGTGATGAAGGCCGACGTCAAGGGCATGAGCCTCTACCTGAACGGAACGTCGCTCGACGATTCGACGCTGATCGCGGTCGTCTGGTCGGTACGCCCGACGGAACTGCTGATCATGACGCCGGTCGCGGCGGCTGCCGTCGAAGTGAAAGACGGCGAGCGCTGGAACCCGCTGTCCGCGTATTGAGCGCATTCGATCGCGACGACCCATGCCGATTGCGCGTGACCCGCGGCGGGGTCACGCGTCACGCCATCACAGAAACCACCGATACTCCCGCGCGCCGATCTCGTTGCGAAAATCCAGCTCCTCCTGCCGCTTGTTCTCGCAATACACCATCACGAACTCTTTGCCGAGCCCTTCACGCACGGCCGCGTGATCCTGCATCGCCGCGACGGCCGACAGCATCTCCTTCGGGAAATCGATCCCGCTGCCGCGATCGTCGTTGAGTGGCGCGATCGGCTCGAGCCGGGCATCGAGCCCGTGCTCCATCCCGGTCAGGATCGCCGCGAGCACCAGGTACGGATTCGCGTCCGCGCTTGCGAGCCGATGCTCGATGCGCAGATTGCGCGCGTCCGATTCCGGAATCCGGAGGCACGCGTCGCGATCCTCGAAACCCCAGCTCGCGCGGCTCGCTGCGTTCACCATCGATCCGTAGCGGCGGAACGCATTGTGGTTCGGCGCGAACACCGGCATGCAGTGCGGCAGCAGCGCGAGGCAACCCGCCACCGCGTGCCGCAGCGGGCGCTGGTTGTCGAGCGCGAGCAGGTTGCGCCCCGCGTCGTCGTACAGGCTCACGTGCACATGCATCCCGCTGCCCGGCGCATGCAGGTACGGCTTGCCCATGAAACTCGCGCGATAGCCGTGCTTCAGCGCGACGCCGCGCGTGCTGCGGCAGAACATCGCCGACCAGTCGGCCGCACGCAGCGCGTCGTCGGTGTGCCCGAAATTGATCTCGAACTGGCCGGGCCCGAGCTCCGCCGTGATCACCGTCGCGTCGACGCCCTGCTCGCACGCGGCCTCGACCATCTCGTGCAGCACGTCGGAGAAGCGCGACAGCCGCTCGATATGCATGTTCGGCTGATCGTCGGGATCGTCGGACAGGCGGTCGCGCGGATACTTCGGCATGCCGTCTTCAAGCTGCGCGTCGAACAGATAGAACTCGAGTTCGAATGCGACGACCGGCCGGATGCCGCGCCGTGCGAGCCGCCGCAGCACGCGCGCGAGCACTTCGCGCGGCTCGAACTCGACCGGCGCGTCGGTGCCGTCCGTCGTGATCAGCATCTGGCCCAGCGGCTGCTTCTCCCAGGTCACCGGCTTCAGCGTGCCCGGGATCAGCCGGCGCACGGCGTCGGGATCGCCGTCGTTGAAGCAGTAGTCGCCAATCTTGTAGAGCCCGCCCTGCGTGCCGAGCAGGATGCAGTTTTGCGGCAGCTTCAGCAACAAGCCCGCGGCCACCTTCTCGAGCGCATCGATCGGATAGCGCTTGCCGTAGAAATGCCCGGGCAGGTCGAGGCAGATCAGGTCGACATAGCGGATTTCGGGATGCGCCTGCCGGAATGCGCGGACTTCATCGACCAGCGCGGGAACGACGTCAGCCATGTCTCATCCTTTCCATGTCTTGTAGGGCGGTGCCGCCTCACGGCGACCCGGATTCATGCGGCATGCACGACGTCGCACACCGCTTGCAGATCAGGACTGCAAACAACAATTCCGGCGCGGATTCCCGCTCAACCGCCTTCCGCGCCGACAACTCAGGTGAACACCCAGATCACGCGCGCCGGCGCATCGCCCAGGTTCGCGTAACGAAACCGCTTGTGCGCGGGAAGCTGGAACGCGTCGTTCGGGCCGAGCGTGACGGGTGTGTCGTCGCCGTCGATCCAGATCGTCAGCTCGCCTTCGAGCACGAAGCCGCCCTGCTCGTCGCTGTCGTCGACGGAGCGCTCGCCGCTGCTCGCGCCGGGCGCGAGATGGCTCTCGAGGATCGAGAAGCGCGAACGCATGTTCGGCGACACGAGGATGTCCGTGATGCCGGCCGCGTAATACACGGTGCGCCGCTCGTCGGGCCGCGTGACCCACGGCACGCTGCGCGGCTTGCTCAGGCTGTAGAAATATGTGGTCGGCACGCCGAGCGCCTCGCCGATCGCGGTGAGATCCGCGACCGTCGGGCGCGACAGCCCGCGTTCGACCTGCGACAGAAAGCCGACCGAGCGGCCGATCCGTTCCGCGAGATCGTTGAGCGTGACCTTGCGATGCTTGCGCAGGTCGCGGATCAGGATCGCCAGACTTTCTATCTCTTCCTGTTCGTTCATGGTGATTTCCGGTGCGTCAGACGGTATCGCGCAAACGGTACCAGGCCTTGCCGATCGCTTCCAGCGGCGCGGCGAGGCGGTCGCCGCCGGGGAAGCGCGGGTTGCGGATGCGCTGGTACTGCGCGAGCAGGCGATCGTCGCCGAGCACGGCATCGGCGACCGCGCGCGCGCCGGCGAGCGTCGGCAGCACGCCGTGCCCCGAGAAGCCCTGCAGCCAGAAGCGCTGGCCGCGGCGGCCGATGTCCGGCGTGCGTCGCATGCTGATGTCGATGTGGCCGCCCCACACGTAGTCGAGCGGCACGCCGCCCAGTTGTGGGAACACGCGTTCGAGGTGCGGGCGCGTCGCCGCCGCGATGTCTGCTGGAATCCCGCCGAGATACGTGCAGCCGCCGCCGAACAGCAGGCGGTTGTCGGGGCTCAGGCGGAAGTAGTCGGGCACGAACTGGTTGTCGATCACGCAGCTGTTCCGCGGCAGCAGCGAGCGTGCGACGTCCGGCGCAAGCGGCGCGGTCGCGACCTGGTAGGTGCCGACCGGCAGCAGCCGGCGCGACAACTCGGGATCGAGCCGGTCGACGTACGCGTTGCACGCGAGCACCAGCACGTCCGCGCGCACTTCGCCGTGCGCGGTGCGGGCGACGTGGCCGCCGGCCGTCTCGCGACAGTCGAGCACGCGGCTCTGCTCGAAGATGCGGCCGCCGGCCCGTTCGATCGTCTGCGCGAGACCGAGCGCGAGCTTCAGCGGATTCAGATGACCGGCCTCGGGATCGTAGAGCGCGGCGAGATAACGCGTGCTGCCGATCCATTCGGGCATCTCGTCCTGCCCGATCACGCGCAGCCGGTCGTAGCCCCAGCGCTCCGCTGCTTCGTCACGGGCCTGCGCGAGCATTGCGACGCGGCGCGGCCGCACCGCGGCCCACAGGCTGCCGGGGCGGTAGTCGATGTCGAAGCCGTGCCGTGCGGGCAGTTCGCGCACTTCGGCCGCGGCCCAGCGCATGCTGTCCCACAGCACGCGCGCGCCGTCGCGGCCGAGCGAATCCTCGAGCGGCTGCATGTCGCACGACCAGCCGAGCAGCGCCTGCCCGCCGTTGCGGCCCGACGCAGCCCACGCGACGCGGCTCGCCTCGAGCACGACCACGCGCTTGCCCGAGAGCGCGAGGCGCAACGCCGTGTGCAACCCGCTGAAGCCCGCGCCGACGACCAGCACGTCGGCGTCGATGCGCTCGTCCAGTTCGGGACGCTGCGGGATCGGCGCCGGATAGGTGCCGGCGTAGTAGCTTGCGACGTGACGGTCGGACTGCACGAACATGCGGACTCCCGTGAAATTTTCGCCGGTTAATTTCATGAAAAATTAGCACGGCAATTTCACAAGGGCAAGTGGGAGGACGGGATCGTCATCGTTTGGAAAATGAAAGCTCGCCGAGTCCGAGGAACTAAATGTCACCCATTTTGGGCCTCCGGCGGCCGAATTGGACATTCGGCAACATTGGGTGACATTCTGCTGGCAGCGCGCGGTGCGCATCAGGCGACCGGTGACAGGCGTCCGAACCACCGTCGCGAGGGCTTCCCAGCGCGCAACCACCGCCTAGACTGGAGCGCGGCTGATGCAATCAGTACATCGCGGCACGACGCGTTCGCGGGCTGCAACTAAAGTCCACCCACTCTTGCCGATCGCGGCCAAAAAGTTCACCCAATAATGCCGTTGTGATCTGAAAGTACACCCAATGTTGCCGCCGGCCCGACCAACCGGCGGAACCGCTCAACGACTCCCTCGCTGATATGGGAGCCCGCCTACGTAATGTGTATCCGATATCCCTCACAAATCGTTACGGAATTCCAGGGTCCGATTTCCAACACGAATTGCGTCGAGGGTCGCTCGTTCGCAACCCCGAATTCCGACATGAATTCCGTCGGCGAAGGCCGTCGACCTGCGAGTTTCGACACGAATTACGTGGACAAACTTGATGATCTCACCCAAACCCAGGTGGGTTTGTATAGTAAACCAGGTTTCGTTCAAGGGACCGCTCTATGGGTCGGCCGGCCATTACCTTTACGTCAGACGAATGGCGCGCGATCGCTGCGGCAGCCACGTCCGCCAATGAGGCTGCACCTCATCACGAGAATAACGAATTCCTCGACCAGTTTATCGCGGCCGTTGCACGCACTACTGGCCAGTTGTATGGCCAGACGCTTTATGAACGGATGCTATCAGCGGTTGGGATTCGCCGGCGACCGTCGGGGCTGACTTGGTCAAAAGCTATCCGTCGCGCTCGGGAGGCAGGATTGCCGGAGCCGCGGTCGCGTAATGTGCGCGAGGCTGGGGAGCCGATCGCGCCACCCCCGGCGGCCAGCCCCGGCCTGCTGCCAGTTGATGAGCGAAGCGACGAAATGATGGACCTTCGCGTGCGCGTGGAGGTCTCGGAGATGGCATTGCGCGACGCCTACGCTCGCCTGGCGAGATATGAAGCCGAATGCACAACCGTTAGCGTGCGCGCGATGTCAGCGGAGGCGCAGGTGCGGGAACTCACGCAGCAACTCGAGCGGGAGCGCGCCGAGCCTGACCAACGGACGGCGGAACTGGTGCAGCGCCTTGATGCATTGACCGGCGCGGTTCAGCGCGTGGCGGGACTGGAAAACCATATGCGTATGCAAACGGACAACCTGAGGCAGCAGATGTCCGAGCAGTGCCGTTATTGGAAAGGTCGAGCAGAAGCGCTTGACAAGGCACTGGCCGACGAGCGCGTCAAAGCCGATGCAATGCGACGAGCGCTTGGTAACCGAATCCTCCCGTCTGCATAGTCGTCAAGAGCGGACGGGGCCATGCTCAACCGTTACCGCCCTTCGGCAAAGCGCAACGATCGAGTATCGACGACGCGCCAATGAGGCACTCCAACTGATACCGCCGCAATGGCGAATGCGGTACGTCGTCATTGCCCGGAAAGACAATCAGGCCGCTGAACAGCTTGCCCTCCTGTTTGCGCACGCCGGCGGCGGCCGGCCCGGATTGTCGCAATTGCTCGCTTGACAGGCTCCTCCCCTGCTCGGTTGCCCGGCGGACGTCGTGGAGAAACGCTGAGCAAATCGCGCTCGTAAATGCCTGCATCTCTAGTCTTAAGACTGGCTGGTGTAACGCGCTCGGCAGGGGCACATCCGACCGCAGTGCATGGCGATGCGGATCGGTTGCGTGGTAGATGTCCCACTTGTGTCCTTCAAACCAGTATCTGGTTAACCCGACAGCTACTACGGGCGATGAATAAAGCGTGACGTCCGTCGCCCAGCGCTGTTCGAGCGCCCTTCCGATGTCCCGGAGCTGTCGTACGTGATCGGGCTCTCTGATGGCCCATCGGAGCAGCTTGCCAAGCGCGTTCCTATAAGCCGAACTTTTTACATGGTAGTCCGCTCGCATGCCGCCAGGGCGATTGGCCGACGCGCACCACTGAAACACATTCAACCTGCCGTTTGAATTCGCCGGATACCCTGGCATTGGCGCAAGGATATCGAACAAACTGGCGATCAGGTATTCCCCGGAATATCGGCCCGCCTTCCGGTCTGGGGATTCTATCGGCTCGAGTTCCGAAATCAGGCCGAGGACACTGGCATAGTCCCTCCACCATTTGTCCAGCATTCCAAAGTGAGCGGCAAGCGTGCCCGACTGATCTCTGAGGTCGATGTGAGCGTTCAGATCCGGCGCGGCTCCCGCGAGATATTGGCCACAGAAAACGCAGCGCACCCATCGCGCGTTGTGGCGGAAATAATCGTTGACGATCAAGGTGCCTGCGCCGCAATAGGCGCAAGTAGGTAACAACTGGCATGAATGAATCGGGCAGATGTGGAGTCCTCGAAACTGGTGCCAGACACTGTGGTACGCCGATTCGAGACAAATTGGACAGATTCGTAGCCGCTTCTCGAAGAGGAGATCGCGCAGCTTAGCTGAACCTTGGCTGACTTCTGTCGCGTTCCAGCCGGTCACGTTTGAGAATTTGCCCCGATCGACCATGCCGAGCTTTCGTTGTCCTGCCGTTTGGGAAAAAAGGTCGCGGGCGTCCCGGCGTCCAAGAACGTTTCGCCAGCAAGATCGCCAGAAAATGGAGATCGCTGATTCGAAAGGCAACGGGCCCAGGTCCGCCCCCGCCCGTCGATGGTGGTTATCGTCTCGAGCCGAGGAAGCGAAACTTATCGGTGGCATGACGTTTGGGCGCGAGTTCCATGAACGTGTCGGACTGGCTCGCGGGTCATCGCGTTGGCCCATGTTGCCAACGCTGGCAGCGCAGGGAGCCGATGCCAGCGCCCTACTCTCGTGTGCCGCTCCATTGTTCTGCGTGGTTGATATGCGTGCCGATTCGTGAATTTGAGCGGGCGGCACTACATGCTTATGCCATAACTTTGTCGGCACGAACACGCCCGCTTCCACACTTCCTTTCAGGCCCGACGCCGCAGATTGAGGGTGAGTCGGCACTTGGCGTACCAACGGCTCATGGCTACACGGACGGATGTCAAGAAGGTTGCGTCACGGGGCTTCCACAAACCAATTCAAAATTGAACTCCTTTCACGTCTGGCCTTGCCTGCCACGCTTTCACATACAGCAACTCATCAATTCGATGCCAGTGTTCCGCGTAATCGCGCAGTAGTTTGCCTACACGAAGAGATGACTTGATCGGTCAAACTCCGTGTAGGCGGCGGAGCGCCAACTGTGCGCTGATCCGAACCCTCAGGCAACGTAGCCACCGTGCATGAACTGTACCGCTCTGATGACATCCTCTGGGCGGTCAAGTGCATCCATCGGCGCGACCGGCTCGCCATCATGGTCACCCGTGCCGGCGATCCAACCGTTTGGGAAATGAAACCAGGCTGCGATTGTCCAAGACTCGTATCGATCGCCAAACACAGCAAGAAGGTCTTGAATGATCGGCAATGGCTGGCACATGGAATCGAACTGGTAGCCCGCGAAGTATTCCTTGTCGTCGAAGGCCACGCCGAATATCCGGCGACTTTTCTGCCAATCACTAGCCGGTTGCTTCTTGTCAACAGGAGGCGCACTCTGACGCGCGTTAATCTGCTCGGCCGTGAGCCATTCACCTGCGGCCATAATCTCCCTGTGTGTCGCTTCTTCGCGACGTCGACCATCTTCAACGATCTGGCTTAGACTCTTCATGATTCTCTGGATCCGCGAAACTGCCGAAATAAAATCACCATCTTGCTGGGCCAGCTGTCACCACAAACAGGCAGTTGAAGATGAAGAAAATTACCGGCTCCAATCGACAAGACGTCACGAAAGTTGTCACGGCGTCAGGTGTCACGGGCTACCGCACCAAGTCGATCGCGACCTTGCGCGCGAAGATTGCCCAGCCGTGCAGCGAAGACCGGTCGGTAAGACCAATCATAGACCCCGACCGACTACACCAGCAACGGTTCGCGCCCGATCGCCAGATGGCCAGGGGGAGCTACCCGTGGCTGCTCACGCCTCCGGCTCAGCCTATCGCGTGCCCCAAGGTCGACGTCGGCGTGCAGATTGGTTTGCCTTGCTCGCGGTCAAGGGCGGGAAGCGGATTGTTCAGGAATTCGCGAATCCGCGACTGGCGGCAGTGGACTACCTCGCTGGGGTACTGATGCGCTTGTCGTGTGGCGAGATACATGCGGCCGCGGTGGCTCCACGAACAGCTGTCGTCCTCTCGGGCCGCGTGGCGCCGGGAGATCTGCTCGCGTGCGCACGAAAGACGATTCGCCCTCGAACAGTACGCGCCCCCCGGCAATTTGGCGCTTCTCGGTGCGCGTGATGCCTGTCGCAATGCGCGTTCGATCAACGAAGAGCGTCGCGATGGCGAGTTGTGCGCACCGATGCCCCCGGAAAGTCGCGCGGATTCCGCTATCCGAAGTGGCAATTCGATGTGGCACCGGAACGCCTCCGGACGGTGTTGCGCATGTTCGCGGACGCACGTGCAAACTTCTGGGTGGTGCACGCTTTCATGATGCGCAGGCGCGAAGCGCCTCGACGGGAAATTGCCCGCCGAGGTCATTCCCGACAACCCACGGGACGTGCGGCGACTGATCGAACTCGTGGCACGCGACCTCCCCAGCGAACACGACGCCCTCTGGCAATGTGTCAAAGCAGTCCGTGGCGGGCCGATCCCCCTGCCGCCGATCGGCCCGACGCATATCCTGCGCTGCCCACTCGGTCAGCAAAAGGACGTCGGCGCGCTTTGCTTTAGCAGAAAGCGTTGGTTTAGCTGCGCAGCTAATACAGCTAATACAGCTAATGCAACACGCCGATATAAACCGCCTTCCACTCAACTCCGTGCGGCAAACGCCTGATCGAACTGCCGGGCTCGCTGCACTTCGTCGCTATGCAGATAGGTCGACGTCGTCGAGATCGACGCATGGCGCAGGTTGTCGCGCACCATAACCAACTCGGCGCCCCGCGCCAGCGCATGTGACGCGTGCGTATGCCGCATCCAGTGTGGGCTCGCCCGGCGCAGCTTCTCGGCCGTCCCAGGCCGCTCGCCCTGGATTGCGTCGGCCACCAGCACGAAGAACCGCCTCAGCACACGCCATAGCCGCGTGCTTTCGATGCCTGCGCCCTCCTCCTCGAGGCTCGCGACAAGCGGCGTCGCCGGGTTCCAGCGCGCGGGCGTGACCGGCAGCCTCCGCTGCACGAGATACTGGTCGAGCGCCGTCCGGGCCAGCGCCGGCAACGTCACCTTCCCACGTTTTCCGCCCTTACCGAGCACGTGCAGCCAGTGATCGCCGTGTTCGTCCCGGTGAATGTCAGCGAGCGTTGCGCCGACCAGCTCGCTGGCGCGCAGACCCGTGGCATAGCCGAAGTCCAGCAAAAACCGCAGGCGCTGGGCGGCTGGTTCACTCCAGCCATAGGACCATTCGAGGCCGTCGGCAACAGTGCGGATTAGCAGCCACTCGCCCTCTGAAAAGCCGCGCGACACGTCCAGTCCCGCGCGCGGTGCGTGGCTCTTGACCTTGACGCCAGCAAACGGATTCGCAAGGACGTAGCGTTGCTCGACAAGCCAGCGAAAGAGCGCCGACAGGACATTCAGTGCATACGCCGCCGAACGGGGCGACAGCGCGCCGATGAACGGTCGCCATTCAACACTGTGCCGCGGCCGCGACGGCCCGACCCAACGCTCGCGCGGCGTGGGCCGGCGCAAAAACGCCCGATACGCGATCGCGTCGTCGGTATTGATCGACGACAGTGCGCGGCCGCGCTCGACGATCGCCCACAGGATCAGGCGTTCCGCCTCCTTGCGGTAGGCACGCTGCGTCGTAGCGGATTCGTGCAGCGATAGCCACGATTGGATCGCTTCGTAGTCGTTGGGGGCGTTCAGCAAGCAGGCAACTCTCGGTGCACGGAATTGCCCGTGTGAGCCATCGACTTCGTGCGGTACGTGCAGTTGCTCCCACGGCACGATGTTGCCGCTCGGTATCGCGACGATCAATGCGCGCGCTCGTTCGGTCAGCGCCGGGTATGCGGCAAAAAACGCCTCCACGCGCCGCGCGCCGGCGACGCCCAGCCCTTCGATCGTGCTCCACCAACGACGCCGGCGCGGAATGCGCACGGTCAGATCGGCCAGCGTGCGGATGCCATGCGCACGCAAGGCAGCCACCACGCGTGCCGGCAACCACTGGTCAATCTCGTCGGCAATGTGCGGCAGCGGAGGTGGCAGGCTACGCAACGCAGCGATTGCGCGCGCGACCGTCGCACCCGACGCGGCCGACCGATCGCCAAAGGCCTCCGCCAGATCGGCCCGCTGACGACTGATCGCGAACGCGACTAGCGCGCGCCGGATGCGGCCGAGCACACCGCGCGCGGAGGCCCCGGGCGGCTTGCGCTCGCCCAGATAGCGCGCCACGGCCGCGCGTGCCTCAAGTCCGGAGTACCAGGCGCGCAGCGCGGCCAGTTCGGCGTCGTCGGGAAAGGTCGGTGATTGGGTCTCGCGCGTTTTCATGATCACCAGTTTAGAGTAAAAACGATGATGGACCGATAATGTTATTTATCTGCCCATGTGCGTCAAAATTCCAACAAATTCCTTTCAAGCGTTGTGGTCAGGCGTCCAATGCGGTGGCGGGCTTTTCTAGCCTCCCGTCACTTTCGGCTCCGTCGCCCTTTCACTGCGCTATACCCTGGTCTAACGGCACCGACCACATTCGACGACCATGATTGATTTCACGGAAGAGCAGATAGCAGCCAGAGAGCTCCGAAACACCGCCTACCACGAAGCGGGCCACAAGATGCTCTACGAGCGCTTCGGCGGTGCTGGCGACGCAGTCGTATGGAAAAACGAGAGTGGCAATTCAGACGAGAGCGCGTGGCTCGGCCAGTTCCGTCCCCGCACCTGCCCTGATGTGATGCGCACGATTGCTTTGAACCATGGGTTTGCCGTTCCCGAGCTACCCGCGAACTGGAGAATGCTCGTGGGCATGGCTGGTCTGTTGGCCGAAGAAATCCTGAGCGGCGAGACCAATGATACCGGCGCTATGGCGGATTCCCTGTTCCTCAAAATTTCCTTTGGAGAGGCATCGGCCTCCGACCTCGCGCTCATGGGCGTCACGGACATCGAGAGCTGCGGATTGAGCTATCACGTGGTTGACGAAGTCGTGCGGATGCTGCGCGAGGGATGACCGGTCGTGCAGAAAGAAGCGGAGTATCTGATAAAGACCGCTGCAAACTGACCCGACGTGCTACGGAATGGTGTGAGACATTACCCGCGTGCTGCATGTGATGCGGCGATTTTTCCGGCAGGCTGCCCATGCGATCAGAGCGGACCATTCCGCGATCGCCGCAAGGTTGCGACGCGCGAGTTCGCATCGGATCGGCCACACCCACGAAACCCGCGCGCTCTCGCCCGCGGAGCAGAACTGACGACGGTGTGCGATAACCTGCTCATGCATCGACCGCGACCACCATTATTTACCTGTGAGCGACGCACCGGCCAGATAAATCAGGAGTTCGCTGTTCGATAGTAAACCAGCCCGCATCGACCGATTGAATCCCCCTTCGGCCTTTCGCCCCAATGCGGGGGCTGCGGCAAGTTTCACACTGGAATGACCATTGCTGTGTCGTCTCGGGCGGCGAGTCGTCGGCTTTTCTCACCATTCGGGCCGGCTTTGTCCCTGGGAGCAAGGGGCGGACAGCTGACGGTCGCGGCATCGAGCGGGCCAGGCTCGCTATGGCAGCAAAGCGCATGATGCTCCTGCACTCCAATGAATGATCGCCCCCCCCTGGGCGGTGTGATCAGGGTGCACCAAAACACAACATGTTGTGCCGCACAATTAATTCCGTATCGTATTTTGTGTGCGGAGTTAACCTCAGACGCTTCGTTTGCGGTAGAGTTTACTCGTGGTTGCACAACGATGTAAAAACTACGGGGTGACGCCACCTGGTCAGCCGCCGAAATCTTGGCAAGCAAGGCGACTGCTTCTTTGGCAATCGTGACTGTATGTCAGCAATTCGCTGGCATGTATCAGTCATGTGTAATCAGGAGCATCAAGTAATGACCGAGAAACTAAAACCCGGGCAAATCGCGCCACGATCTGGCGAGTATGGAATTGTGGGGCCGCGAGGTGGCCAGACCGGGGATGAGCGGACGGCTGTGAAAGGTAAGCCTATGCCGCCTACGCCAAAGCCGGGGCAGAGCTATACGATGGACCGTCCGGCCCACAATGGCGCGGGTAAGCCCAAAAAGTAAGCGCCCCCCGCGGAGACGAGCTCGATCAAGGGCTCATCTCCCTTGACTAAGGCGAAACATTTCAAGCGCGGGCGAACCACCCCGCCCGCCATCATACGATGGTGGTCGCACATTTTTCGACGGATTGAATGGAGCACTAATGGCCAACAAAAAAGTGATTTTCGTGGCGTTTGCAATCGAGGACGAGAACCAACGCAACTTCCTCAAGGGGCAGTCCTTGCTCACCAACTCCCCTTTCGAATATATCGACATGTCCGTGAAGGAGGCATATGAAACAGATTGGAAGGAGAAGGTTCGCACCCGGATCAAACGGTCAGACGGTGTCATTGTCCTGGTGAGCAAGAACTCGGCCGCGTCTACTGGGCAGAAGTGGGAAATCGCGTGCGCCAAAGAAGAAGGCAAGAAGATTCTTGGTATTCGGGCGTACCGAGACGATAACAGCACAATCGCTGGAATTACCGTGAAAGACTGGACGTGGGACAACATCAAGGCATTCATCAATTCGCTGTAGGAGTTTGAAATGCGAAAGGCGCTCGTCGTCGGCATCGATTATTACGAACACATCGGCAGTTTAAGGGGCTGCGTCAACGACGCATATGGCGTCAAGACGTTGCTCGAGCGGGATGCAGACGGATCGCCCAATTTCGGAATGAAGCTCATGACTGCGTCGAGCGATCGTGATGCGATAAGTCGTCGGCAACTGAAGGATGCTGTTCAGGAGCTTTTCAAGTCCGATGACGAAGTCGCCTTGCTCTACTTCGCTGGCCACGGGCACGTCGAGTCTACTGGTGGCTACATCTGCGGCAGCGATGTACAACAGGGAGATGAGGGGCTCGCGCTGCCTGACATTATCGCGATGGCGACCAACTGCCGAGCGCAACACAAAATTATCATTCTCGATAGCTGCCATAGCGGCTCCATCGGAGATGACACCCTCAATCCTGCCGTTGCTGAAATCGCGGAAGGCATTACCATCCTGACTGCATCAAGCAAGGATCAGTATGCAAGTGAGGAGAACGGCGGGGGCGTATTCACGAACCTGCTCATTGATGCACTGTCAGGAGCTGCTGCCGATTTGCTGGGGCGCATCACCCCTGGGAGCGTATATGCACATATCGATCAGTCGCTTGGAACGTGGAGCCAACGTCCCGTCTTTAAGACGAACGTGAAAAGCTTTGTGTCGCTGCGGCGGGTAGACCCGCCGATCGACCGCGCCATTCTTCGCCGGTTGCCTGAATTTTTCCCGGCACCGGAAGCCACGTATCAGCTCGACCCGACGTTCGAGCCAGAGCAGCCGAGCCCCGGCCCGAATCCGCAGGCCGACCTGCAAAAGACGGCTGTCTTCGCATTGCTGCAAAAGATGAATAGAGTCGGACTCCTCGTACCGACGCAGGCTCCCCACATGTACTATGCGGCGATCGAGTCCGATTCTGTTCGCCTTACAGCGCTCGGCGAACACTACCGACGCTTGGCGTCCAAAGACCTAATCTGACTATGCCACCATTCGTTTCCAACGAGACTCTGGAGCAACTCGCCGCAGCCGAGCATGAACGTTGGGCTCACTGGCAACGCTACATGCACAGCAAAGCCCTTCGCAACAGCGACGGGAGCTTGACGATCCCGGCCGAGCTTGTCAGCAGATGGGAAAGACTGATGAAAACGCCATATGCCGAGCTTACCGAGGACGAGCGGCAGAGCGATCGCGAACAGGTACAGCGTTACTTACCGCTGCTCACAAAAGTAGAAAAGCCATAGCGATGGCGAGCCGGCACGAGTTGCTACTTGGCAGTCCGAGTTCGCACTCACTTGCTGGAGCGGATCTCGTAGTTTGCAAACGGTAGGAAGTGGGCGAGCAAGGCGCGCCACCAGCTAATGTGTGTCACATCCTGCGCTTGGCCTCGGGCCCTGGCGAGTTCGTTTTGGCAAATCCGGACGAGCAGGTTATACACCGGCGGTTCTCCGGATTCAATCTCTCGAATTCGGGCACTCCAAGCACTTAGCTGGTCCTCTGTGAAGGCACGCTCTCCGACAGCTTCAATCGCAGCTTCCAGCATCTTGAAGCTTGTCGCCAGCTCACTATGCCGACGAGCTCGCTCCGAAAAATCGAAAATCAGTGACGAGAAAGCAAGTATCGCGAATGGCAGCGCGTAAAACGGATGAGTATCCATGTTCACAAGCTTGACAAATGCAGCGCTGCCAAGAAGAAGTGTGAGGATCTTATCCCAACGGTCAAGAAGACCAAAGAAGCGCTCACGCTTCCGATGGTAAGCGGTCGAAAGTTCGGCCCGATTGAGGATATCGAATCGGCGCGCCCAGAGGTAATCGGCTTGTGAGTCGTCTTGCTGACTCTTTTCCTGGCTCGGGTCGCTCATTGAAAATTCGTTACTTTGATGGCGGCCGCTTTGGGACGGTTACCGGTTGCTGCTGACTCACAACGTAGCCTTGGTTGCTTTCGTTGAGCCGTCCGGTGCGACCAGAAGGCCCGCTCTTTTCGCGTCTGACAGCGCGGTCAGCCGAGTCGCCGACCGGCACTCCACGCTTGTCCCCGCTTTTGTTCTGCTTGTCTGCCATCGTTATATCCATTCCGCGCTATTTCGGCGCGCGATCCGCCGTTGCGTCGTACATTGCGCGGGAACACGATGTTGAGCGCCCACGGCCTTCGAAGCACCGCGTATTTTAACGGGAAATGGATTCACGCTCCAGTCGAAAATGCAGCGACGCAGACGGTATGATCGCGATACGGTGGACAAGCGACCGAGCAAAGTAAACGTCGGCGCCCGGTGTTCACTCACCTGGGCGTCTCAGTTAAGCCGCCTTCCTAAGAAGCTGTTGCGAAATTACGGATTGGGTCTGTTAACTTTTTCAAGAGGGTGTTAGACAGTATGACTCCGCGTGGCAGGGGCTGGCCTCTCGTGAGGAATCAAACGTGGGTTAGCATTTCTGCCAGAG
>NZ_QTPO01000082.1 GCF_003853645.1 Burkholderia sp. Bp9143
GCCACGCCCGCTTCCTTCAGGCGCACCGCTTCTTCCACCGCGATTTCGTCGAACGGGTTCATCGACATCTTCACGTTTGCGATGTCGACGCCCGTGTTGTCCGACTTCACGCGGACCTTCACGTTGTAATCGACCACTCTTTTCACCGGCACCAGAATTTTCATCACATGTCCTCGAAAGATTCTGGTCAGCAGTGTGCATATCGAACGATCCTGCTGGAATTCAAGATTCTGAAACAGGGCCTTCAAACCCTTCGAATTCGTCGATCCAACGTACATCCGAAGCTTGCCAGACGGGGAGTTACCCCACGTTAACTGGAGGTTAAACGCCCATTACGCAATCGCAAATTGAGTTTGGGGTATTGCTACGGCACGCTTGTCTCATCCGCAAACGCCGTGCATATCGGCGCATGCCGGTCACGCGATATCCCTTTATCTACTCTCGACGTCAACCGTCCAGCCCATCATGTCAGCTAACTGGCCCGATACCATCTTCGAGCATTTCAAATCCTCCGACGTACGCCAGGTCGCGTACGTGCCCGACGCCGGCCACAAGCGCCTCATCGAGCTTTGCGAAGGCGATTCCGACATTCACGCCGTATCCCTGACCACCGAAGAAGAAGGCGTTGCCATGATGGGCGGCGCCTGGGTCGGCGGGCAACGCGGCGTGCTGCTGCTGCAATCGAGCGGCGTCGGCAACTGCATCAACATGCTGTCGCTGCAGCACGAGTGCCGAATGCCGATTCTGATGCTCGTCACGATGCGTGGTGAGTGGGGCGAGTTCAACCCGTGGCAGGTCGCGATGGGCAAATCGACCCAGGAAGCCTTGGAATCCGCCGGCGTCTATGTGTACCGCGCGGACGATGCCGACGAAGTGGCCCCGACCGTCCAGGCGGCGCTGAATTTCGCATTCAATACGTCGCGTATGGTGGCCGTGCTGATCGGCCAGCGCGTGATCGGCACGAAGAACTTCAAAAAGTGAGCATCGACATGACGCAACAGACCACTCCCCTGAACCGCCGGACGGCCGTTCAGCGCATCCTTCGCGATCGCGCGGATCACGTACTGGCCGTCACGAGCCTCGGCAACCCGACCTTCGACGTTGCCGCCGCCGGCGACACGCCGCAGAACTTCTATCTCTGGGGTGCAATGGGCGGCGCCGTGACGTTCGGGCTCGGCATCGCACGTGCACAACCGTCCAAGCGTGTCGTGGTGTTCGTCGGCGACGGCGAAATGATGATGGGCCTCGGCTCCCTGGCGACCGTCGGCGTCGATCGTCCGTCCAATCTGTCGATCGTAGTGATCGACAACGGTCACTATGCTGAAACCGGCATGCAGCCCGCACATGCCGGACGAGGCGTCGACGTCACGGCTGTCGCACGGGCGGCCTGCATCGAAAACGCACGCACGATCACGACGGAAGCGCAACTCGACGATTTCGTCGACGCCATCCTGAACGGTGACGGTCCGGTACTCGCAACCGTCAAGGTCAGCACCGACCCGGCTCCGGTGTGCCTGCCGCCGCGCGACGGCCCTTATCTGCGCAGCCGCTTCCGCGAAGCACTGCTCGGGTCAGTTGCACACGCAAGCCAATAAGGGCTTACGCGGGCAGCTCGCCACGCACGAAGGGTTCCGCCCACTGCGGAACCCTTTTTCCATTCCTGGACGTCGCCTATCGTCCCGGTACAATCGGCATCCGGTTCCCTTTTTGTCCAGAGTCCGCATGCCGTCCCAAACCGACAAAGACATGCTCGTCGCGCTGATCAGACAGTTGGATCGCCATCCGGAGCTGCTGGAACGAGTCTTCGACTGCCTCCCCGACGTTCTCTATTACGTCAAGGATGCGAATGCGCGCTATCTGTCCGTCAACCAGACGCTAATCGATCGAAGCGGCCTTGCACGTGATGACGTCATCGGCAAGACAGCAGATCAACTCTTCCCCGTGACCGGCGCAAGCACCGTCGCACAGGACTTGTCCGTCATCGAAAGCAAGTCGCCGATCGTTGACCGGCTTCGTCTCTACTCGACCGGCATCGGGCACAAATACTGGTGTCTCAGTTCGAAGTTTCCAATCATCGACGAGAACGAAAGCGGCATCGGCATGATCGGCGTCTCCCGCGACCTGCCACGTCCCGATGAGCGCCACCACGGATACCGGCGACTGTTCGACTTTCTTGCCTATCTGGAACAGCACCTGAGTCAGAACATCCTCATCACGGAGGCGGCCGATCATGCGTCGATCTCGGTCGACACACTCGAGCGCCTGACGCGCGAAGTGTTCCACCTGACGCCGAAGCAGCTACTGATGAAGATGCGAATCGACCACGCATGCAAGCTGCTCGAAACCACCGACCACAGCATTACCGAAATTGCAGCCAGTTGCGGTTACGCGGACCATAGCGCGTTTACACGCCAGTTCAAGCTGGCCACGCACCTGACCCCGCGGCAGTATCGCGATGCCCGCGGACGCGGTCTTCACCCGGCCTGACGGCAACAACATCGCCCCCCAAAGAGAACGCGCCGGACACCATAACGGTGACCGGCGCGTCCGCCTCCAGCGTGACCTCGCCACGCTCAGTAAACAGCCTCCTCGACTACCAGATTTCCCGTATCGATTCGATCGGCCGACAGCGCAGTCAGATCGATCGTCCGGTACTCACCGAACGACAGAAGTTCGGCCATGCCACGGCCCACGCCAGGGCTATGCATCATTCCGTGACCACTGAATCCCGCGGCGACGAACGAATTCTCCGGGCCGCTTCGACCGATGAGGCCGTTGTGATCGAGCACGTTGTATTCGTAGTAGCCAGCCCACGCGTGTTCGACACGTAGTGCTTCGAAAGCCGGGATCCGTTCAGCGAGGGTCGGCCAAATAATGTCGTCGAACTCCGCGAAGTTGACGTCGAGCGGCAAGTCGTCGAGATCATGCTCGGCCGACGGCGACACGATGCACAGGAAGTGATTTTGCTCGCGCCTCAGATAGATACCCGAGGTGTCGATCAAAATCGGAAGGTCCGGTATTGCAGTCGGACAGGACACGACAAATGCGCAACGCCGGCGCGGTCGAATCGGCAGATCGACCCCGACCGTGCTCGCGAGCTTCGACGACCACGCACCACCCGCATTCACGAATTGATCCCCGGCAATCAGACGGCCATCGGTCAATTCGACATGCGTGATGCGATTGCCGGCCGTCCGGTATGCCGCCGCGTCACCTGTTACGAACTGGACGCCAGCTTCACGTGCCCGATTGCGATACCACTGCATCAGACTGTATCCGTCGAACCAGCCTTCTCCGGACAAACCCTCTGCTGCATATGCGAGATCGCTGACGTTCAACCACGGATAGCGTGCAATCAGCTCTTCCGGTGATCGCTCAGCGATGGCGACGCCCATCGACCGCGCCAGCGCAGTTCGCTTGCGCAGCACGGGCGCCTGGTCGGACGTACCGACGAACAGATAGCCGCAGTCGGTCAAGTCGACGCCTGCGCCGAATCGCTCCTTGTCGCGTTCGATCGAACGCATGAACTCGTAGCCGAATCGCGACAACTGGATGCAGGACGGTGTCGAGAACTGTTGACGGATCGAGCTGGCCGACAGCGCCGATGATGCGATCCTGTATGTGGGATCACGTTCGATAACCCAGATCTCGCGATCCGTTCGACCCTGCTGGGTCAGGAAGTAGGCGATGGAACACCCGATTCCGCCGCCACCGGTAATGACGATTCTTTCGCTCATGACATGCCTCTTGGTGATGCGTCGTGGTTCGATGCGTCAGATCGAATTCAAGCCAGCAGCTTCGCGCATGCCGCCTCGATACGCTGGAGCGCTTCTTCCAGCTGCTCGACGGATGCGGCATATGACAGCCTGAAATACGGAGAAAGCAGGAACCCTGTCCCGGAGACGACTGCAACGTTGGCATCGTCAAGCAGGTATCGGACGAAATCCTGATCGCTGTCGATGCGCGCACCGGACAACGTATGCCGCCCGATCAATTCCTGGCAGCCGACGAACGCATAGAACGCCCCCTCCGGCTCACGGCATTGCAGCCCGGGAATGCGGCGCAACGCTTCGACGACCTGCTTGCGTCGCTGGTTGAACGCGCGCAGTGACGTATCGACGAACGCCTGACTACCGGTGAGCGCTTCAACTGATGCGTATTGCGCGATGGACGTAGCACTCGTGACGATCTGCCCCTGCACGAGATTCATCGCCTTGATGAGCTGCGTAGGTCCTGCTGCGTAGCCGATACGCCACCCGGTCATCGCATACACCTTCGACACACCGTTGATGAGAAGCGTGCGTTCGTACAGGTCGGGGGCAACGTTCAGGATGTTGCTGAACGGGATGTCGATGTAGATCAGCTTTTCGTAGATGTCGTCCGACAGTACCCAGACATGCGGGTGCCGACGCAGCACGTTGGCGAGCGACATCAGTTCGTCGCGCGAATACACGGCACCTGTCGGATTGGACGGCGAATTCAGCATCAACCACTTGGTGCGTGGCGTAATGGCGGCCTCGAGTTGTGCCGCCGTGAGCTTGAAGCCTGCGGTCTCCGGGCACGGGACACAGACCGGCGTACCGCCCGACATCTTCACGATCTCGGGGTAGGACACCCAGCAAGGTGTCGGCACAATCACTTCGTCACCGACGTTCAGCGACGCAAAGAACGCCGCGAAGATCGCCTGCTTCGCCCCCGACGACACGCTGATACCAGCGACAGGATAGATCAGGCCATTGTCGTTCGCGAGCTTCGCAGCAATTGCCTCGCGCAACTCCGGAATGCCCGCCGCCTCGGTATAGCGCGTCTTGCCGCTGCGCATTGCCCGAATGGCC
Organism: Burkholderia sp. Bp9143; assembly: GCF_003853645.1. Classification (GTDB taxonomy): domain Bacteria; phylum Pseudomonadota; class Gammaproteobacteria; order Burkholderiales; family Burkholderiaceae; genus Burkholderia. Next base: position 4,836 of record NZ_QTPO01000082.1, read on the forward strand.
GCCTCCTGGATATTCTCTGGGGTAGCAAAATCCGGCTCGCCCTGCGACAGCGATATCACGTTCCGCCCGGCCCGGCGCAGTTCCGCTGCACGCGCGGCCATCGCCATCGTCTCCGCGGGCGCGATCTGCCCGATTCTGTCCGCAATGATGTTCATTTAAGTTTTCAGGTCCGGAAAAAAACCGGCCCGGCGCAAGGACGTACGCCGGACCGGGACATCAAACTTACAGACGCTCGGCGACAGCCTTGATCTGCATGAACTGAAGCAGGTAGTCCGGGCCACCGGTCTTCGTATCGGTACCGGTGAGATTGAAACCACCGAACGGCTGGATCCCGACGAGCGCGCCGGTGCATTTGCGGTTGAAGTACAGGTTGCCGACGTGGAACTCGCGGCGAGCGATTTCGATGCGCTCGCGGTCGTTCGAGAACAACGCGCCGGTCAGACCGTAAACCGTGTTGTTCGCGACCTGCAGGCCTTCGGAGAAGTCCTTCACGCGAATCGCCGCCACGAACGGACCGAACACTTCTTCCTGCGCGATGCGCGCGGTCGGCGACACGTCGCCGAAGATCGTCGGCTCGATCAGGTAGCCCGGTGCGTCGGCAACTTTGCCACCCGTCAGCAGCTTGCCCTCGCCGCGGCCGATGTCAATGTACGACTGGACCTTCTTGTACTGCATTTCATTGCACACGGGCCCGAGGCTCGGGTTGTTTTTCGCTTCGTCGACGACCAGCTTCTTCGTACGCTCGATCACGCGCTCGATCAGCGCGTCGTAGACGGAATCCACCACGATCAGGCGCGAGCAAGCCGAGCACTTCTGGCCCGAATAGCCGAACGCAGCCTGGATCACGCCCGTTGCGGCGTCGTCCAGATTGGCGGTCTCGTCGACCAGGATGCCGTCCTTGCCGCCCAGTTCCAGGAAGACGCGCTTGAACCACTTCTGCCCCGGCGCGAGCTTCGCCGCCGATTCGTTGATCGCCGCGCCGGTTGCGAGCGACCCTGTGAAATTGACGAAGCGGGTGCGCGGATGCGCGACGAGATACGAGCCCACGTCGCGGCCATTGCCAGGCAGATAGTTGACGACACCCGGCGGCAGACCGGCTTCCTCGAAGATGTCGAACACCTTCGCCAGCGACACGACCGTGTCCTCCGCCGGCTTGCACACGACGGTGTTGCCGACGACGATCGCACCCACGGTCATGCCCGTCATCAGGGCCATCGGGAAGTTCCACGGCGAAATCGTCACGCCGGCGCCGAGCGGGATGTAGAAGCTCTCGTTCTCCTCGCCCGGATAGTGGATCAGCGAACCCAGTCCACCGACATGGGTCAGCGCCTGCCGTGCGTAGTACTCGGTGAAGTCGATCATCTCCGCGACTTCAGCGCTGGCCTCGACATAGTTCTTGCCGATCTCGTAGACGAGCCACGCTTCGAGCTCGCGCTTGCGGCGACGCATGATCGCTGCAGCCTTCAGCATCACACGCGAGCGATCTTCCTGCGTCCAGCGTTTCCACGATTCGAACGCCTTCCATGCCGCATCGAGTGCCGCATCGGCGTGCTGCTGCGTTGCCTTCGCCGAGTAACCGACGATTTCCGCCGGGTTCGACGGGTTCGTCGAGACGAGCTTGTCGTCCGTCATGACGCGTTCGCCATTGATGATCAGAGGATACGTCTCGCCAAAGCGGGTACGTACCTTGTCGAGCGCACCGCGCATTTCGGCGACGGCGGCGTCGGTGTCAAAGAGGTCGAACGGCTCGTTCGCGTACGGTGCAATCAACATCGCTATCTCCTGTAGAGGGCAGTCGGATCGACGGAGGATTCGTTACGCTCCCCCGACGTTTAGCGGATTGTCGATCGACGAAAACGAGCCGTCTTGATTTGCGTCGAGATTATTTTGCGGAATTTTGCATAGTTACATCACTGAAACCGCACCATTAGACCTCTATATCCACCTATTTATATGGTTAACGCGGAAATATAAGCCCGTAGATGGAATCCTTACTTTTGCGGATTTTTTCATGTTGCTATGATTCGCTCATCGGCACGCCAAAGCTAAGAGGCAAATCATGGGAATGCATTTCGATCTGGTCGATCTCCGCCTGATGAGCGCCATCGCGGAAACGAACAGCCTGACACGCGGCGCCGAGCGCTCGTGCATGTCGGTACCCGCCGCAAGCACACGCATCAAGAATCTCGAAGAGAGCATGGGCTCCAAGCTACTGTTCCGGACGAGTCAAGGTGTGACACTTACCCCTCCCGGGCAGGCGTTCCTGCATCACGCGCGGCTCGTGCTGTCACAACTCGAAAACTTGCGCGGCGACATGCAGGAGTACGCGCGCGGCATCAAGGGGCACATCCGATTGTTCGCCAATACCACCGCGACAACGGAGTTCCTCCCCAACGACCTGCGGGACTTTCTTGCAACCCACCCGGACGTCAACATCGGCCTGAAGGAAAGACTGAGCCACGATATCGTCCGCGCGATCAGCGAAGGGTGGGCGGACGTCGGCATCGTGGCGGGAGAAGTCAGGACCGAATCGCTAATGACGCTGCCCTATCGCAGGGACAAGCTGATCCTCGCCGTCCATCCGTCGCATCCGCTGGCCGACCGCCAATCGATCCCCTTCGCAGAGACCACCGGGTTCGACTTCATCGGGCTCCCTGAAGCGAGCGCGATCCACACTTTCCTTAATCGAGTCGTCAACGATCTCCACAAGACACTTCAAGTGCGGATCGAAGTGGGCAACTTCGAAGCACTGTGCCGAATGGTCGAAGCGAACGTAGGGATCGGTGTGCTGCCATTCTCGTCGGCGGCACGGTATGCGCGGCTCATGAACGTCAAGCTCGTATCGATCGAGGATGACTGGGCAACCCGCAACCTGTTGATCTGCATACGCAGTCTCGATCTGTTGCCGTCGTTCACGCGTGAACTGGTCGATCAGCTCACCGGCAAAGCCCAGGACGACGACCATCTTCACGATGCGGCTCAGGTCGCTGTGGCACCTTAAACACCACTTAAAGCCCCGTTTCCGAAGCACAAATTGTCGCCGGCAGTCCGGTGCGTCACTCTTGCAGCAACGACGCATTTTGGAAAACCAACGACATGTCCGCAGAATTCGACAACCTTCGTAACTGGATCGGGCGCACGCAAACCGATCGCGAAATCGTCTCACCTCGACTCGTCGCACAGCTCGCCGCGTTGCTCGACCACGAAGCGACGCTCGAACCGGGCGATGCGCTTCCGCCGCTCTGGCACTGGGCGCTCTTTCCCGCCATTGCTCGTCAGTCGCACGTCGGCGTCGACGGACACCCTACACGCGGCGGGTTCCTGCCACCCGTACCGTTGCAGCGCCGCATGTGGGCCGGCAGCCGGGTGCAATTCGAACGCCCGGTCCGAATCGGCCACGACGTCACTCGAACCTCGCAGATCGTCGATGTCGGCGTGAAAGATGGCCGCAGCGGACAGCTGGTGTTCGTTCGTGTTCGCCATCAGCTCGAAGATCTCGACGGCACGTTGCTGTCTGAAGAGCAGGACATCGTCTACCGCGACGCACCTCGGGTACCGAGCTCCCCGGATAGCGGAATCGACGCGCCAAGCGACGGCACCTGGCGGCGCCTGATCGTGCCCGATCCCGTGCTGCTGTTCCGCTATTCGGCCGTGACCTACAACGGCCACCGGATCCACTACGACCGTCCGTACGCTACCGAGCAGGAAGGGTATCCCGCACTGGTCGTCCACGGACCGCTGACGGCCACGCTGCTCATCGATCTCGTACGCCGCAACCTGCCGCGCGCACAAATCGCCGGATTTTCATTCAAGGCAATCGGACCGCTGTTCGACAACGAACCGTTCTACGTGTGCGCGACCCACGACCCGGCGTCGCCCGAGATTCGTATCTGGGCGGAAAGCGCCCGCGGTCGGTTATGTGTCGATGGGCGCGTGACGCTGACCGAAGCCCATCCCGCCAAAGGAAACTAAGAGGAGATTCACGTGTTGGATATCGCCGCACCGCACCAAGAGATTCGCGAGGCCATCCGCGATCTGTGTTCGAACTTCCCGCCGGAGTATTTCCGCAAGATCGACGAGGAACGCGCGTACCCGGAGACCTTCGTCCAGGCGCTGACCGATGCAGGTTGGCTCGCCGCCCTGATTCCGCAGGAATACGGCGGCTCAGGCCTCGGCCTGACCGAGGCATCGGTGATCATGGAGGAAATCAATCGCAGCGGCGGCAACTCGGGGGCCTGCCACGGTCAGATGTACAACATGGGTACGCTTCTGCGCCACGGCTCTGCCGAGCAGAAGTCGAAGTATCTGCCGCAGATTGCCAGCGGCAAGCTCCGGTTGCAGTCGATGGGTGTGACCGAACCCACGACGGGCACCGACACGACGAAGCTGAAGACGACGGCCATTCGCAAGGGCGATCGCTACGTCGTCAACGGACAGAAGGTCTGGATCTCGCGCGTCCAGCATTCCGATCTGATGATTCTGCTGGCTCGTACGACGCCGATCGACCAGGTAGCGAAGAAATCCGAAGGTATGTCGATTTTCCTCGTAGATCTTCGCGAGGCAATCGGCAACGGCATGACGGTGCGCCCGATCCCGAACATGGTGAATCACGAGACGAACGAATTGTTCTTCGACAACCTCGAGATTCCCGCCGAAAACCTGATTGGCGAAGAAGGCAAGGGCTTCAAGTACATCCTGGACGGCCTGAATGCCGAACGGACGCTGATCGCGGCCGAATGCATCGGTGACGGGTACTGGTTCCTCGACAAGGTCTCGAAGTACGTGAAGGAACGCGTCGTGTTCGGCCGCCCGATCGGTCAGAACCAGGGCGTGCAGTTCCCGATCGCGCGCGCCTACGTGAACGTCGAGGCCGCGAGCCTGATGCGCTACAAGGCATGCGAGCTGTTCGACGCGAAGCAGCCGGCCGGCGCGCAAGCCAACATGGCCAAGCTGCTTGCGGCCGACGCATCGTGGGAAGCCGCGAACGCATGCCTGCAATTCCACGGCGGGTTCGGCTTCGCGAACGAGTACGACGTCGAGCGCAAGTTCCGCGAGACGCGCCTGTATCAGGTTGCACCAATCTCGACGAACCTGATCCTGTCGTACGTCGCCGAGCATCTGCTCGGTCTGCCGCGATCTTTCTAGGAGCGCGCCATGAAACCACTGACCGGCATCAAGGTCGTCACGCTCGAGCACGCGATCGCGGCGCCTTTCTGCACACGGCAGCTCGCCGATCTCGGCGCACGCGTCATCAAGGTCGAGCGTCCTGGCGTGGGCGATTTCGCACGAGCCTATGACGAACGCGTCAACGGCGAAGCATCGCACTTTGTCTGGTGCAACCGTTCGAAGGAAAGCCTGACGCTCGACGTGAAGGCGCCGGATGCCAAGGCAGTACTCGGAAAACTGCTCGCAGACGCCGACGTGCTCGTGCAGAACCTCGCCCCCGGTGCAGCGGCACGCCTCGGCCTGTCCTACGACGCGTTGCATGCGTCTCATCCCGGGCTGATCGTCTGCAACATCTCCGGCTATGGGCCGGACGGTCCGTATCGCGACAAGAAGGCCTACGACCTGCTGATCCAGAGCGAATCCGGTTTTCTGTCCGTGACGGGTGGCCCCGATTCCCCGGCAAAAGCGGGCTGTTCGATAGCCGACATCGCCGCTGGCATGTATGCGTACACGAATATCCTGGCGGCACTGCTCGAGCGATCCAAGACCGGGCTCGGCAAGCAGATCGACGTCTCGATGCTCGAAAGCATGGTCGAATGGATGAACTATCCGATGTACTACGCATTCGACGGTGCATCGCCGCCTCCTCGGGCGGGCGCGGCACACGCCACGATCTATCCGTACGGCCCCTTCCTGGCCGGAGATGGCAAGTCGGTGATGCTCGGCCTGCAGAACGAGCGTGAATGGGCCGCATTCTGCGAGCACGTCCTTCATGTACCGCAACTGGCGGAAGATCCTCGTTTCAATTCGAATGCGAAGCGCGTGGCGTCACGCGATGCGCTGTGCGCGATCATCGTCGATGCATTCTCGAAGCTCACTGCGACGGAAGTCGTCGATCGACTCGACACCGCACAGATCGCCAATGCCCACATGAACGAGATGGCCGATGTCTGGGCGCATCCGCAGCTGCGCGCGCGCAATCGGTGGGTCGAAGTCGATTCTCCTGCCGGCCGCATCCCGGCGCTCCTTCCGCCGGGCGTCGATCACGCGGAAGACGTTCGTATGGATGCCGTCCCCGCCTTGGGGCAACACACCGAGGCACTTCTCCACGAACTCGGTTTCACCGACGCAGACGTTCGCAGATGGCGCGACGCGCGCGTGATCTAACCCGCAACCGCAAGCGACTCGAACATGACCCACACCCAGACACTCGCGAACTTCGCGGCACAACTCCGCTTCGACCAGATTCCCGTCGACGTGATTCGTCGCACGGAAGACCTTTTCCTCGACTGGTACGGCTCGGCACTCGCGGGCCGCGGCGCCCGCCCGGTGGAAACCATCCACAAGCTCGCCTTCGAGTTCGGGCCCGCATCCGGACCGTGCGAAGTGCTGATTTCGCGGCGCACGACAAGCTCGTTTTTCGCTGCGCTGGTCAATGCGGCCGCCTCGCACTTTGCCGAGCAGGACGATCTCCACAACAGTTCGGTATTGCATCCGGCCACGGTCGTCTTTCCGGCCGCATTGGCCGTCGCGCAATCACTCGGGCGCAGCGGAAAAGAGTTCTTGACCGCATGCGTCGCGGGCTATGAAGTCGGCGTGCGGGTCGGCGAATTCCTTGGCCGCTCCCACTACAAAACGTTTCATACCACCGGTACCGTCGGCACGCTTGCTGCCGCTGCGGCAGCCGGCCGCTTGCTGAACCTCGACGGCGAACAAATGCTGCACGCGTTCGGCTCGGCCGGTACGCAAGCAGCGGGTCTGTGGCAATTCCTCAAGGATGCGGCAGATTCGAAACAGTTGCATACGGCAAAGGCCGCAGCAAACGGCCTTTTCGGGGCCTATCTCGCGGCAGAGGGTTTCACCGGCGCGGCAGACATTCTCGAAGGCGAGAAGGGAATGGGAGCGGGGATGTCGGACCAGACGTACCCGGACAAACTGGTTGATCGGCTCGGCACACGCTGGGCACTGGCCGAAACCTCGTTCAAGTACCACGCGTCGTGCCGACACACCCATCCGGCCGCCGACGCGTTGCTGCAAATCATCGAGCGCAATGCGCTGAAGCCGGACGATATCGAACGCGTGGTCACGCACGTTCACCAGGCTGCAATTGACGTCCTCGGGCCGGTCGTGAATCCGCAGACGATCCATCAGGCGAAGTTCTCGATGGGCACCGTGCTCGGCCTCGTATCGGCATACGGGCATGCCGGCGTGCGCGAGTTCGACGCACATTACGCATCGCCCGCCATCTCGCGCTTCCGCGACAAGGTTCGAATGGAACTCGACCCGGAAGTCGACTCCGCCTATCCGGCACGCTGGATCGGCAAAGTGACCGTGACGACGAAGGACGGCCGCACCCTGGAGGGCCGCGTCGACGATCCGAAGGGCGACCCCGGCAATACGTTGTCGCGTGCCGAACTGGAACACAAGGTTCGCACGCTCGCGCTGTATGCCGACGCGGCGACGAAAGCCGAAGTTACCGAATCGATCGGGAAGATCTGGGCCATCGCTGACGCCAAGGTCGTTCCGTCGCTGCTCGCCTCACGAACCCCGGAGAATCGCCATGTCTGAGCTCGCCCCCCGTTCCTATCTGTTTGTTCCCGGTAATCGACCGGATCGTTTCGCGAAGGCCGCCGCCTCGGGCGTCGACGTCGTGGTGATCGACCTCGAAGATGCGGTGCCGCCTGCGGAAAAGAAGGTCGCACGCGCCGCGCTTGCCGAGTGGCTGGCAACCAACGACACACCGGTCGCCGTGCGCGTCAACGACGTCAACAGTGAATGGTTCCGCGAAGATATCGCGCTGTGCCGCGCACCGTCTGTCAAGACGGTCATGCTGCCGAAGACCGAGCGCATCGACGACATCTTCCTCTGTGAGTTCGCCGGCAAGCCGACTGAAGTGCTGCCGATGATCGAAACGGCGCAGGGTTTCCGCAACGTGGTCGCTATCGCGCAGCACCGCCTGACGACTCGCCTCGTGTTCGGCAACATCGACTTCCAGCTCGATCTGTCGATCGACGGCGACGACGAGCAGTTGCTGTACTTCCGGTCGCACATCGTGCTGGCATCCCGCCTCGGCAACCTGCTGCCGCCCGTCGATGGTGTGAGCCTCGCACTGGATGATCCCGCGCAGATCGAGCGCGACACGCTTCGCGCGAAGCGGCTAGGCTTCGGTGCCAAGCTCTGCATTCACCCTAAGCAGGTACAGGCGGTCAATGCCGCGTTCCTGCCGACGGAAAAAGAGACCGAATGGGCGCGCAAGGTTGTCGATACAGCAGGCGCATCGCACGGCGCTGCCGTCGCAGTCGACGGGCGCATGGTCGACCGTCCGGTCATTCTCAAGGCGCAGGAAATTCTCGCGGAATCGCAACGGCGTGCGGTGGTCGCGTCCTAACGGAATGGAGGCAGGAATGATGGAACGCTTTGAAATGGTCATCGACGGACGAAACTGTCCGTCGTCATCCGGCGAATGGTTCGAGACTGAAAATCCGTACACCGGCGAACCGTGGGCAATGGTTGCGAAAGGCACCGCCGCCGACGTCGACCGCGCCGTCCAGGCCGCACATACGGCCTTCACGTCCGGCCCGTGGGCACAAATGACGCCGAGCCAGCGCGGCCAACTGCTGCATCGTGTCGGCGACCTGATCGCTCGCGACGCGAAACGGCTCGCCGAACTGGAGGTGCGTGACAATGGCAAGCTGATGGCCGAAATGTATGGCCAGTGCCAGTACATCCCGCAGTGGTACTACTACTTCGGCGGCCTGGCCGACAAGATCCAGGGCGCGGTGATTCCACTCGACAAGAAGGGCTACTTCAATTTCACGCGCAACGAGCCGCTCGGTGTCGTCGCCGCGATCACGCCGTGGAACTCGCCGCTACTGCTCGCCACGTGGAAGATCGCGCCGGCACTCGCGGCCGGCTGCACGGTTGTGATCAAGCCGTCCGAATTCACATCGGTGTCGACGATCGAGTTCGCGAAACTGTTCGAAGAAGCCGGCTTCCCGCCGGGCGTGGTGAACGTCGTCACCGGATTCGGTTCGGACGTCGGTGCGCCGCTCGTCGAGCATCCCCTCGTCAAGAAGATCACTTTTACGGGCGCCGATTCGACCGGGCGCGCAATCAACGAAGCCGCGGCACGGCAGTTCAAGCACGTGAGCCTCGAGCTCGGTGGCAAGTCGCCGAATATCGTCTTCGAGGATGCTGATCTCGACGACGCGGTGAATGGTGCCGTTTCAGGGATCTTCGCGGCAACGGGGCAGACCTGCATCGCCGGCTCGCGGCTACTGGTTCAGGAAAGCATCTACGACTCGTTCGTCGAGCGCCTGCTGGCACTTGCCCGCACTGCGAAGATAGGCGATCCCGCATCGCTCGAGACGCAGGTCGGCCCCGTGACGACACGTCCGCAGTACAAGAAGGTGCTCGCGTACATCGACATCGCGAAAGAAGAGGGCGCAAAACTGCTGCTCGGCGGCAAGCCCGGCAATGCATCGGAATGCGGCAACGGCTGGTTCGTCGAGCCGACGATCTTCGGCGACGTGAGCAACGACATGCGGATCGCTCAGGAAGAAGTGTTCGGTCCGATCCTGTCGATCATCAAGTTCAAGGATGAAGACGACGCGGTACGCATCGCGAACGACGTTCGTTTCGGGCTGGGTTCGGGTGTCTGGACCAAGGACATCGGCCGTTCGCTGCGCGTCGCGGAACGCATCCAGGCCGGTATGGTGTGGGTCAACAGCTATCGCGCGGTGAGCTACATGTCACCGTTCGGCGGGTACAAGGATTCCGGGCTCGGGCGCGAGAACGGCATCGACGCGATCCGTGAGTATCTGCAGACGAAGAGCGTGTGGATCAATACCGGTGTGAAGACAGCCAACCCGTTTGTCATGCGGTGATTCGGCGGGGTGGGCGGGGCGCTGCCCCGCCTAAGAAAGAACGAAGAAATTCTCGCCATTTCCCCAACACATCACGCCCCAATCTCTTTCGCGCCAGGCTTCCGACGCTATATATCGGAACACTCCAACCCAGTTCCTGGTGTTCGGCCTCCAAACGACCGACCTACCCCCTGAGCATACGAGCAGCCCGCGCTATCGCGCGTACTTGAACGTCCCCTGCGCGGTAGCAATCAGAATGCGATCGTCGACCCAGGCTTCGCCGCGACAAAAGTAAATCGATTTGCCTTTACGCTCGAGAATGCCCTTGGCCGTGACTTGCTGCCCGATGCCCCGATCCAGGTAGTTGATCGTCAAGGACAGCGTGAAGCCGTGAACCGTTTCGCCCGAGTCACTGTATAGCCCGGCATAACCACAGGCAGCATCCAGTAGTGTTGCAACGGCGCCGCCCTGCAACACGCGTTGCCGGTTCAGATGCGTCGCGCCGATCGGCATCGCGATCACTGCAGATCCGTCGCGCCATTCAGTCAAGGTCGCCCCCAACGCTTCGAGAAACGGATTGTCGAGTTCGTGGCGAATCATCAGATCACTCCATGCGTGAAGTACGCGCGCTACGACTGGTCAGTCGCGGCGGTAAGGGATGTCGGAGGGGATACGATCTGACAGGGCAACGATATTCGAACATGTAGCCCCATCTCCTGATAGTACAAAAAGACGTGCCGCCCGTCGGGCGGCACAAAGGACGAATGTCTCCGGCTCCGTGCCGATCAAATCCGGCACCAATCGGATGTCCCCATCGTCGTAGCCAAGCGCGCAAGCCCGCATGGGTCGACACGCGACACCGAAAGGCCGTGTCTCACTCCTTTCGTGCGCGAACCTGAAGATTGACGCCGGCGCCCGCTTTCGCGGTATCGAAATACGTGAAACCGCTGCCATCCGGCAACCGCCCGCGGCCGAGTACCTCGATGCCCGCACCGGTTGCAACGGCTTCTGCAGCGTCGACGTCCGGGACCGCAAACCCGAGGTGGAACACGCCTTCACCGTGGCTTTCCAGAAAGCGCTTTTGCGGCGTATCGCCGTCTCCCGGTTCGCAGAGCTGGAACTGAACGTTGTCGACGTTCGCAAACTTGTACTTCAAGTTCAGAAAGGCGTCGCGATCGTAGCCGTCGAGCTTGAAGGCATCGAGTGGCGGGAAGTCCGTCCACGGACCAATGCCAGCGGATTCGTAATACGCAGTGGCCGCATCCATGTCACGAACAACGATACAGACGTGATGCAGTTTCCGGAAAATGTCGGGTTTGCTCATGTCGCCACCAGTCGAAATACGGAAGAAAAGAAAATGAGACCGGTGCGACGCGAATTCCTCCCGACACACCAGTCCATCCATTCAGCCAAACTTGGCGACGTTCGGTGCCGTAAATTGGTCCGCCGCCTCTTCCCGGGTTTGTCCGGCACCCGGGTTCCATTGGAAGCCCGACCGGGCGATCACACCCGGCTTCAGACGTTGGTCAGTACCGTAATCCTCGAACGGATGGAAGAACAGCGACGGCGTCTGTTCGAGCGTTCGCAGCCGTTCTTCGTACGACGCCAGATACGCCGCTCGCTCCTCTGCCGACACGCGCGCCGGCATCCACGACACGTGCGGCGGCAGCACATCGAAACCCAGGTACTTGAAGATCCCGTTATGGATCGGCCACAGCAGGTGGTTGATATCGCCGTCGACGCCATCCGGCTCGTACAGGCTCGACGCTGTACCCGTCGTGGTCGAGATCATCGCCTTGCGCCCCTTGAAGATGCCGGTATCGTATTTGCGCCCGGTCGCGTACGCGAAGCCACGCGTCATCACGCGATCAACCCAGCCTTTCAGGATCGCCGGCATGCCGAACCACCACATCGGGTACTGGAAAATGATCAGATCCGACCAAAGCACCTTCTCTTGCTCGGCGGCCACATCCGGCGTCGGCTGCGACGTCGCAGACATATGCTCCTGCTCGGCTGACAGGTCCAGATAATCGGGATTCGCACGCGGACCGGTGAAATCATCCAGACCGAGATCCGGCCGCCACTTCATCTGATACAGATCCGACACGCGGACCTCGTGCCCGAGCGCGGTCAGCGTCGCGACAGCTTTGTCCTTCAACGCACCATTGAACGACTTCGGTTCGGGATGGGCAAAGACGATCAGCACCTTCATGTTCTCACTCCGTCAAGATCGATCGGGACACATGTCCGACATGAACACCGGAGCGCCGTAGCTCCGATCTGTTGGCATCAATTCTGAACCGGTTCTCGGCAGCCGTCTTGTGACAGAGCGGTAACTTTTTGCGGAATTTTGCACAGTCGATCGATGCAAACCAAAGTATCTTGATTGCCGTGCTTGGATTCGTCTGAATCGGCAATACTTGGCTGCACGGAGTCCCGCACAATCGACGGGGCAGTCGGTACTGCTACGTCGCCCCGCCGATTGATCGGCACCGGCGCCCCTCGGCCCGGTGTCATCGGTCACGCCGCGTCGAGCTGCGCTGTATCGCCCTCCAGATACGCCGCACGCACGGCCGGATCCGCCAGCAACGAAGGCCCGTCTCCTTCGAGCGCGATGTGCCCGTGCTGAAGGACGTACCCCCGATGCGCGACTCGCAGTGCATGATGAGCATTCTGCTCAACGAGCAGAATCGTCATTCCATACTGCGTGTTGAGCTCGCGGATCACCGAGAAGATCTTCTTGATGTAGATCGGTGCCAGGCCAAGCGACGGCTCGTCGAGCAGCAGCAGCCGCGGATGCGACATCAACGCCCTTGCGATAGCCAGCATCTGCTGTTCGCCGCCGGACAACGTTCCTGCACGTTGGGATGCCCGGCTGCCGAGAATCGGGAACATCCCGACCATTCGCTCGATGTCCTGCGACGTCCGTCGATCCCGGGAGGTATCCCCCATCAGCAGGTTCTCCATCACCGTCATGCGCTGAAAAATACGTCGCCCTTCCGGGACGATCGCGATATCGAATTTCGCGATCTCGTGCGACGGCCGCCTGGTGATGTCGCGTCCTTCGAACACGATCGAACCGCCGCTCGCGCGCGGATAGCCAAAGATCGTGTTCATCAGCGTCGACTTGCCGGCGCCGTTCGCACCGATCAACGTGACGATCTCTCCCTCGTTCACCTCGACGTTGACGTGATGCAATGCCTGCACGCTGCCATAGTGCGCGGACAATTCCGAAATCTTGAGCATGAAAGAATTCCTCGCGTAGTCAGGCCTGCTGGTCCGATGTTTCGCTTTCCTCTTCGCCGAGGTAGGCGGCAATCACGTCAGGATTTGCCTTCACCTCGGCAGGGGTGCCCTCGGCAATCTTCTTGCCGTGATTGAGCACGACGATGTGATCGGATACCTTCATGACCACGCTCATATCGTGCTCGATGAGCAACACGCCGATACCCCTGTCTCGAGCAAGAGACGAAAGCAGCGCGGTCAATGCTGCGGATTCACGCGGATTCAGCCCAGCAGCGGGTTCGTCGAGGCAAAGCAGAATCGGATCAGCGCACATAGCGCGAGCAATCTCGATGCGACGCTGAACACCATACGGCATGTCGCCTGCCGGCTTGTCGGCAAGGTCCCGCAGATTGAGTCGCTCGAGCCATTCCATTGCCTTCGCAACGGCATCGCGGCTGGCAGAGCGATATCCGCGCAGGTTCAGCGCACCGGAAATCGAAAAGCGCGACGCCTTCTGGAGCGCGTTGTGCTGGGCGATCATCAGGTTCTCGAGAACGGTCATGCGCGGAAAGAGCCTGATGTTCTGAAAGGTCCGAACCACCTGTCCGACACGTGCAACGTCCGCGTTTCGCATCGCATCCAGGCGCAACTTCCCGCGCGTGGGATGCTCCAGGGCAATCGCGCCCGACGTTGGTTTATAAAAACCGGTCAGGCAATTGAAGAACGTCGTTTTGCCTGCGCCATTCGGACCGATGACCGAGGTCACCTCGCCGGCGCGCGCGGTCATCGACATATTTTCGATCGCGCGAAGCCCACCGAACTGCATCACGATGTTTTCGACGTGCAGCAGCGGTCCGCGTTCAACAGGCGATTCGCACCGACCCAGTCCGGCGGGAGCGCTTTCAAAAATCAGCGGCGTCATCGGATCCATCATTTGCCCTCCGCAGGTGCCGTAATCGTTGCGCGACGGTGACTGATCAGCCCACCGGGCCGGACGATCATGATCAATACCATCGCAAGACCGAACAACAGCATTCGATATTCAGAGAAGTCTCGTCCGAGCTCAGGAAGCACGACGAGCACGGCGGCCGCGAACACGACGCCAAGCTGGCTGCCCATGCCACCGAGGACGACGATCGCAAGAATCGTGGCCGATTCCGAGAACGTGAAGCTCTCCGGGGAAATGAAGCCTTGGCGCGCGGCGAAAAACACACCGGCAAATCCAGCGAGCATCGCGCCAATCGCGAACGCGGACAACTTGATGTTCGTTACGTTGAGCCCCATCGCCTTGCACGCAATCTCGTCCTCCCTGATTGCTTCCCATGCCCGACCGATAGGCAGCCGGCGCAGGCGGGAAACAAACAGGTTCGTAAGCAGCGCCATCCCGAGGATGAGGTAGTAGAGAAATACGATCCGCTGCTGCGGCGAGTATTCGATGCCGAACAGACTGGAGAAGGTCGGACCGTCTGCCGACGCTTGCATCGGCAGCCCGAAAAACGTCGGCTTCGGAATCGACGAGACACCGTTCGGCCCACCGGTAACGTCACCCCAGTTGATCAGTATGAGCCGGATGATCTCTCCGAAGCCGAGCGTGACGATCGCGAGATAATCGCCTCGCAACCGCAACGTCGGATAGCCGAGGATCATCCCGAAAGCGGCGGCGAGACCGCCCGCGATCGGCAGGACCTCCCAGAATCCGAGACCGAAATGAGTCGACAGCAATCCGTACGAATAAGCCCCGACCGCATAGAACGCGACGTATCCCAGATCGAGCAGACCTGCGAGGCCGACAACCACGTTCAGTCCCCAGCCGAGCATCACGTAGATCAGCACCGTCGTCGCCGTGTCGACCACGTAGCGATTGCCGGAGAACATCGCCGGCAACACGATCGCGAATGCGACGGCACACGTCCCGATCCACGTCAGCCTCGACGAGGACACCGCGGCCTGTTTACCCTTCTGAACGCGACTCTTCCGGATAGTCGCAACATATTCCAGCAGACACTGCAGTGCCATGCGCCCGACAAACGCGGCGATCACAAACGCACCGAGCAACGGCCAGCGGGTCTGCACCTGAAGACCGCCTGATCCGTCGTGCGTCGTCAGCCCGAGCATCGGCAGCCCGACGACTGCGGCGACAATCGCTGCGCCCAGCGCATCGCGAATGCGAAACGGAAGATTGACTTGCTTGGACATCGTCGTACTCATCAGACTTTCTCCACCTCTGGGCGGCCGAGCAGCCCGGACGGCCGAAACATCAGGAACACGATCAGAATCACGAACGTCGCCACGTCCTTGTATTCCGGCGACAGATAAGCGGACCAGAACGCCTCGATCAGGCCGATAATGACGCCGCCGAGCATCGCGCCGGGAATCGAGCCAATACCGCCGAGCACCGCCGCCGTGAATGCCTTGATGCCGGCAATGAAGCCGATCGAGAAGTCGACGACGCCGTAATAGAGCGTGACCATCACGCCAGCAACAGCGGCAAGTCCGGCGCCAATCATGAACGTCACCGAAATGATGCGATCCGCGTCGTAACCCAGGAATCGCGTCATGCGTTGATCCTGTTCGCACGCGCGTTGCTGTCTACCGAACGAAGTTTTTTGGATGAACAACGTGAAGGCGCCCATGAGCGCAATCGTCACGATGACGATCAGGATTTGAATGTTCGACAAATAAACATCGTGACCTGCGCTGCCCATCGGTATATTGATGCCGCCCGTAACGACAGGTTGAACCGACTTGACGCGTGCGCCCTGCGTGAGTTGAACCATGTTCTGCAGGAAGATCGACAGACCGATCGACGAAATCAGCGGCGCAAGGCGATTCGAGCCGCGCAGCGGGCGGTAGCCGACCCGTTCGACCGTCCAACCGAACGCAGACGTCAGTACGATCGCGACAATCAGCGTCGCGCCAATAGCGAGCACCACTGAAGAAACGCCGCCCGAGCCGAGCAGCGTAAGGCACGTCACGGCAATGAACGCGCTCACCATGTAGATGTCTCCGTGAGCGAAGTTGATCATGCCGATGATGCCGTAGACCATCGTATAGCCGATTGCGATCAGACCGTATATCGCCCCCAAGGTCAAACCGTTGATCAGCTGCTGTAACGCCTGACTCATAGCTTCTCCGATACATCTCGTTGCAGCACGGCGGCCCGCCCGGTGCGGCCCGCCGCGCCCTTCATGCGATATGCGTTGCAGTCCGCATCACTTGACGTAGTCGTAGCTGTTGCCGTTCCATTTGTAGACGACGTAGCCCGGATTCTTCAGATCGCCTTTCGAATCGAACTTCAGCTGACCGACGACGGTGTCGAACGTACCGTCATGGAGTTGCTTCACTACGGCGGCGTAGTCGGTGCTCTTCGCACGCTTCGCGGCATCTGCGTATGCCTGCATAGCCGCGTACGAATAGAGCATGTAACCTTCGGGCTCGATCTTCTGTGCGCGGAAGGCGGCAACGACCTTCGATGCAGCCGCGCTCTTGCGCGGATCGGGCGGGAACGTGAACAGCACCTTGTTGATCTGCGGGCCTGCGGCATTGACCAGCTCGTTGTTGCTGAGCGTGTCACCGCCGATTACCGTCAGATTGAGACCGGCCTGCGCAGCCTGACGCAGAATCAGCGCAACCTCCTGGTAGTAGCCGCCGTAGGCTAGAACCTGCACACCGGCGACCTTCATCTTGCTGATCAACCCGGAGTAATCGCGCTCACCCGCCGTGATGGACTGACGCAACGCGACAGGCGTCTGCTTTGCCGCGAGTCCTTTTGCGATTTCATCGGCCAGGCCACCACCGTACGCGGTCTTGTCGTCGATGACGGCAATCTTCTTGCCTTTGAAGTGGTCCGCGATATAAGCGGCCGTAACGGAGCCTTGCTGATCGTCGCGCCCGGTAATGCGGAACAAGCCCTTGATTCCGCGCTCCGTGATCTTCGGGTTCGTCGAGACAGTAATCTCGGGAATCTGTGCGTCGTTGTACACATCGGATGCAGGCAACGTAGAACTGGAACACCAGTGGCCATTGACGAATGCGACCTTCTTGTTGACGAAGTCGTTAGCGACTGAAACCGCCTGCTTCGGATCGCATACGTCGTCGCCGACGATCAGGTTCAGCTGTTGGCCCAGAACGCCACCAGCCGCATTGATGTCCTTTACGGCCTGCTCGGCGCCCTTCCTGAACTGCTCGCCACCCGATGCGTACTCGCCCGTCATCGGTCCGGCGACTGCAACGTTGAGACTCGCGCTTGCCGATGCGGCATACAGTAGCGCCACCCCGCCGACGCCGATTGCCGCACTCATCCCATTCAATATTTTCCGGCCATTCATAACCATCTCCAAAGAGCAGGCTTCGATGTGGGGCATGCCTTGGTCATTGGCCGCCACCGTCGTGAGACACCCGTGTCAGACACGAGTGAACGAAGGTTGCCTACGCCAAAAACGGCTCGGAATTCGATTGTGCGAAACCGGGGGTTAGCTGCTGTCTAAATATGCAGTGTTCCAGCCATAGTGCCCGGAATGGTGCAGAATGCCGGCCACCGAATCCTAGGGGTCAATGTGTTTGAGGGTTGACCCCTATACGGGCTACTCCGTGCGTCGAACCGAAAAGCCAGGTCGAACCTGCAAAGTAGAAGGTGGCGGGGCCTCAATATGCTGCTCATCGACGCGAGTACGGGCTATCCACTGGCAGTCCTTATCGACAATGTGTCGAAGGACACCCAGGCCAACGCTGTGCCGGTGGCATCGAGAACTCGGATCGTCTGTCTTGCCATGAGCCTGCGCGACGGGAACCCTCGCGTGATCCGATCCGAAGGGCGCTGACTCGGCATGCAATGGACAGCCGGGCAACACGAAGACGTTGGCGCGCGGTGCCCCTACGACTACAACCAATCGGCCGCCAAGACCACGATCAAACCCCAATAATCTTCCTTGACACCCTATCTTTCGATATATATCTTTAGATATGTTTTACGACATATAGGACACGATCATGCGACACAACCCCTCCCGCGGCCATGCCCGATGCGACGGTCATGGTGCGCATGCCGGCCCTGACTGGTTCGCCGGGCTCTGGCACGCAATCGGCCGCCATCGCCGCGGCCACGACCCGTTTGGCGGCGGCGGCCCGTTCGGTGGCCGTGGTGGACGCGGCGGCTTTGGCGATTTCGGCGACGACGGCATGCCGCGCGGCCGCCAGTTCAGCTCCGACGATCTCCAGCTGCTGCTGCTCGCGCTGGTCGCCGAGCAGCCGAGCCACGGCTACGAACTGATCAAGGCGCTCGACACGCGCTCGAACGGTTTCTACAGCCCGAGCCCCGGCATGGTGTATCCGGCGCTCACGTATCTCGAGGAAGTCGGCTTCGTCGCGTCGCAGGCCGAAGGCAACCGCAAGCGTTATGCGCTGACCGACGCCGGCCGCGCGCATCTCGATGCGCAGCGCGAACGCGTCGATACCTTGTTCGCACGCCTCACGCACCTGGCGCGCAAGATGGAATTCATGCGCCGCGCGTTCGCCGGCGAATCGGCAGGCAGCGAAGCGCCGGACGACGCGCAACCCGGCTGGCTGCCGGAGTTCGTCGAGGCCCGCCTCGCCCTGAAGCGGGCGCTGCTCCACAAGAGCGCGGCCGATGCCGACGAACAGCGGCGTATCGCGGCGATCATGCGCCGCGCGACGGCCGAAATCGAAGGCGGCTCCGGCGCGTAACCCGCGCCGCTCCGTCAAAACTCAGGAGAACGGATTGATGCAGAACCCATCCGAACGCGCCGTCACCCGCGTGCGCCATACCCTCAAGTTCCGCCTGCTGCAGGTCGTGCGCGTGCATGCCGTGACGCCACACCTGCTGCGCGTCACCCTCGGCGGCCCCGACCTCGCGGATTTCGAATCGTCGTCGTTCGACGATCACGTGAAGGTGTTTTTCCCGGCACCGGGCGAAGAGAAGCCCGCGATGCCAGCGCTCGGCGCGAACGGCCCCGAGTTTCCCGAAGGCAAACCGAAACCGGTCGCACGCGATTTCACGCCGCGCCGCTTCGACCGCGCCGCCTGCGAACTGGATCTGGAATTCGTGCTGAACCATCCAGGCCCCGCATCACAATGGGCGGCGCAGGCACGCGTCGGCCAATGGCTCGGCATCGGCGGCCCGCGCGGTTCGTTCGTGGTCCCGATCGATTTCGACTGGCATCTGCTGATCGGCGACGATACGGCGCTGCCTGCAGTCGCCCGGCGTCTCGAACAATTGCCGGCGGGCGCGCGCGCGGCGGTCGTGCTGGAAGTCGCGGATCGCACCGCGCAGACCGCGTTCGATACGCGTGCCGACGTGCATGAAATCTGGCGCTTTCGCGCCGAAGCCGACACCGCGGAAGGCGACGTGCTGCTGAATGCCGTACGCGAGCTGCCGCTGCCGTCCTCCGGCGACGGTTACGTGTGGGCGGCGGGTGAAGCGCAGTCGATGCGCGCGGTGCGCCAGCACCTGACCGGCGAACGCGGCGTCGACAAGTCGCGCATCCGCGCGGCGGCCTACTGGAAACGCGGCGCCACGGCCGTGCATGAAACGCTGGAAGACTGACGGGAACGGGCACCCGCGCATCGGCGGGCTTGGCATCGGCGAGGCGGCTGGTATATATGTATGTCTGCGACGCCGCTGTCGGGCGACAGCCGCCGCAGCCCGCCCGGGAGCGCCCGCTCATGACAAGAGAAAGCCACGCTTCGCCTTTCCTTCGCAACCTGAAGATCGCCGGCTATTGCGGCCTGGCGGCCGTCGTGCTCGCGCTGTTCGTCTCGATGTGCGCGATCCTGAAGGAAGGTTCTCTCGAACGCGACGCCGCCCGGCACCCGGGCGAAAACCCTGAACTGCACGAAGCGGGCAGCGGCCCGTCCGCTTCGACCGACGCGGCCAAGACGCCCGGTTGACGGCGTCCGGCCGGTCGTTCCGCCACTTACGGCGTACGTTCGCGCCCCATCATCACCGCGTGCACCGCGTCGCCGATCCGTTCGAGCAGCTCGACCACGCGTTGCCCGTACAAGTGCGCGGCCAGCGCACCTGCCGTGCCGACCAGCACGCCGCCGGCCATGTCGAACGGCCAGTGCACGCCGGCGTACACACGACCCCATGCAATCACGACGGCCATCGCGGCCATCACGAACCCGGTCAACCGCGTGCTGCCGGCGAGCAGCATGCCGACCGCGAGACTCCACGCGAACGTCATGTGATCGCTCGGAAACGAGCTGTCCGGCGCATGCGGAATCAATTGCGTGCCGATCCCGACCATGAACGGCCGCGGCGAAAACCAGAAATGCCCGATCACCTGCGCGAGCGCCAGCGCCACGCAGGTGCCGACACCGGCTTCGATCGCCTGGCGCCGCGTCGGGCGCTCGCCGAAGATCCAGGTCAGCAGCAGCATCGCGGGCAGCGCGTAGACGAGCCAGTCGGCGGCGAAGATCGCGAGGCGGGCAACGCCGGGGTGCGCCGTGGCGCCGGCATTGATGGCGGAAAACAGGGTGAGATTGAGGTTCTGCATGAATCCGGTTGCGTGAAACGTCATGATTGGACCGGGCGTGCCGGTCGGATGCGAACGATGCTAGTGCTCACTCGCTTAAGCAATGCTTAATGCGTCGGCGACCGATGATCAGGACGGGGCCCGTGCGCCGCGCGCGAACGCACTTAGAGCCTGCACTGCAACACAAGTTCACACATTTGTCACATTCCTGCGCGACCGTCTCCCGCAAAAGCTCACCGACCATCCCGTAAAGGCTCACCTTTTTCACATCGTGGCGTCATTGACGCGTGCGAGTATCGGACCGGCGCGCGCGCCCTGCCGTTTGCGCCGTTCGTCTCAATATTTGCGTTGCAAATCATTCGAAATCGGCAACAATTAATTCCAGATGCGGCATCGCACAACGGCAACGCACAGGCATAGGATTACGAGCTTACGAGCACTCATCCACGAAGCGATCAACAACAAGGAGTCCGCATGAAACCCAGCGATGTCAGATCGAAAGCGTTTGCGATGCCGTTGACCAGCCCTGCCTTTCCGATGGGTCCGTACCGTTTCGTCGATCGTGAGTTTCTGATCATCACGTATCGCACCGATCCGGACCGTCTGCGTGAAATCGTCCCCGAGCCGCTGCAGATCACCGAGCCGCTCGTGCATTACGAATTCATTCGCATGGCCGATTCGACCGGCTTCGGCGACTACACGGAAAGCGGCCAGGTGATCCCCGTCGAGTACAACGGCCAGGCCGGCGGCTACACGCTCGCGATGTATCTCGACGATCACCCGCCGATCGCCGGCGGCCGCGAGCTGTGGGGTTTCCCGAAGAAGCTCGCGTCGCCCACGCTGCACGTGAACACCGACCACATCCTGGGCACCCTCGACTACGGCAAGGTGCGCGTCGCGACCGGCACGATGGGCTACAAGCACAAGGAACTCGACATCGACGAGCAGACGAAGCGCCTCGCCGGCCCGAACTTCCTGCTGAAGATCATCCCGCACGTCGACGGCACCGCACGCGTGTGCGAACTGGTGCGCTACTACATGCAGGACATCAAGATGAAGGGCGCGTGGACGGGCCCCGCCTCGCTCGAACTGGCGCCGCACGCGCTTGCGCCGGTGGCCGACCTGCCGGTGCTCGAAATCGTCGAAGCGCGCCACCTCGTCGCGGATTTGACACTCGGCCTCGGCGAAGTCGTCTACGATTACCTGGCTCAGTAACACGTCCGCAGTCCTTTCTCCCTGTCAATCCTTTCACCACGGGAAATTCGAAATGAGCAACCTGAATGGCAAGACCGCAGTCGTCACGGGCGCCGCAAGCGGCATCGGCAAGGAAATCGCACTGGAGCTCGCGAAAGCGGGCGCGGCCGTCGCGATCGCCGACCTGAACCAGGACGGCGCAAACGCGGTTGCCGACGAGAT
>NZ_QTPO01000083.1 GCF_003853645.1 Burkholderia sp. Bp9143
CGGCTACGCCGCCTCCGACTCCTCACCACCGGCCAAAACAAACGTCAACGACCGGCCAACATAATTGTCGCCCCCCAATAGCGGGCAAAAAACGAAAGAGGTGATCGGCATCCTGTCAGGCAGGAATGCTTCAGCCTCGAGATCTGATACAGACCCGCGAAAACCAGTACCGAGCCAGCGATGTACGGCCCGGCACGATTCCAGGCAATCATCTCTGGACTGATCGCTCGAATGAGCCAATCCACAACATAGGCGACAAGGCCATACGCGATCCACGCGATGCCGTAGCCAGAGATGAACGAGGTCATCAGGCCGCGGCGCCTCGCCACCAACCCGCGTCCCCGCAGCAGTACCGCGAAGGCTCCTATGTAGTTGAGTTCCGATGGCAGCATCATCGCAGTCAGCATGACAACCCAACCGGAAAGAAACACCGGCAGTCGATTCAGCGGCGTCCCCGGTCCCTCGTCCATGCCCCCCATAAATACCAGTGCACCGAGCCACGCTGCAATGCTGAGCGCTACGACGGCCATCGTCCAGCCAGCAACCCCCGGGCGCCTGCTGGGCGCCTGTGCTGCAGCTGCGGAAGAGGAATGCATCGGTCTCATCGTTTGTCAGGTCCATGCCAGTCAAAGGGGATGTGCTTGCTCGCCTGGCCCGCCGGGATGTCCTGCTCGAACCCGAAAGCCGTCCATCGGCCGCCTGTACCCTTTCCCCATGTCACCGGCGCTTCGGTCGGACCGACCTCACTACCCGGTGGATTAAAGCTCTGCAGAAGTTTCGTAGTGTCCGAAGTCGGGCCGTACATCGGGTGCCCGCTCGCGTCGACGCGGTCGTCGACCTTCACGCTCCAACGTTCCAGCTTGCTACCGATCTCGACGGTAATGTCAGCGAACTCGACACCGTTGACCTGGCGCACGCGCGCCGGCACGAACTCGGACATCCAGCTGCCGGCCTTGCCGGTGAAGATGTTGATCAGCGCTTCCCGCTGGGCTTCATCCGACCTGGAGTCGAGGAAAACACCACAGTCGAGCTTGGCGTCGCCCCAGAGATTGCCGTCAAAGGCAGCGATCAGCACCACGTTGAGACCCGCCATTGGGGTTCCGCCATAGTGTCCAGAATTGATCCGGTAAGCCCATAGCACTTCGCAATGGTTATTCGTCGGAGGCTGCGCGAATGTGCAGGGACATGGCGAATTGCACGAACAGACATCAAACCATTCGCCTGTGATTTGCCATTGCGGAATTACCGGTTGTTCTTCAGATACCAGTTTCTCGGTCATCACGTGCTCCCATCTCTGCTGTCATTGAATTTACGTTGCCATGATGAAGCGCCCGCCTGATGCAGTCGAATGGCGATATCGACATAAGTAGTGGTGGTAACGACATGCAGTAGCCGGCCGGAGCCACCGCTCGGCATGCGATAGACGCACTACGAGGTGCGGTCACCGGTTGCCGCAGGGTGCACGGCAAACGCCGTAAAGTATCCAGCCCGGGCAACCATACGCCGGTGTTCGTTATCCACCAGGTAGGAAAGGTCGTATCGCAGCGGCGGAAATGTCTGGGGGCGTCAGCTGGCGATTCGTCGTTGAGCCGCCGATGTAGCGCTCGGCGATCCGACAACCGTTGCCGGTCTCGCGAAGTCGGTCAAGCATTGGCGAATACATCCAGATCATCGGTAGGTGGTCGCTCTCGGTCAGCTCCCCGTCGCTCATTTTCGGCGCGTCTTCCGGTACCGCGTAGCGCACAAGAAGGTTGTGATATCGCACGGCTACGAGCCCGTTTTCCTCTTCATCGACAATGTGACCCGAGCCGCAGCGGCTGACTCCTGGAACCGGATAGGGATAGACCTCGGTGAGGAAGTGGCGGATGTTGGATTCACCGCTGATCTCGCCTTTGAAATGGATGACCTTCGCATCGGTCGTAAAGGAACGGATCATTTCTTCGAGATCCCAGGTCTCGAACAACCAGTTGACCCGGTTCACGAAATCTACCGCACTGGCTCGCCTGTCGGGATTCATCTCGCGTGCAGCGACAACCTTAGGGAAGAAGCGCATCTTTACCTCCGGTGCATGAACAGTTAGCAATGACACTGCACAAAGCGAACCCCAGGTCCGCTCGCCCTGTCTTACCCCGATTGAGGAAGCGTTCTCTATCGCACATCTTGCCGCCCATTCGCGCCGCGTGCCTCGGCGACGAACGGTCTGCCCATTAACGCGATGAACCGCGTGGCCCACAAGCGACGATCAATTTTGCGGGAAGCAGTCGTTCAGGGAGCTCCCTCGAAGTTATGTCCTCAGTTGCCGCATGAATGGGTGAATTGCTGCTGCAACCGCAGCCGGATTCTCGAGAGGTGACAGATGCCCCGTACCGGGCAGCACATGCATTCGGGCGCCCGGGATTCGTGGCAATAGCTCGCTCTGCAATGTTTCAGGCCGGTCCACCTGATCAAATTCCCCAGCGATAACTACGACAGGTACATTGATCGACGAGACGTCAGCGGTAATGTCTTCGACCATGCCGCCAAGTGGCCACGCAACTTTGGCCTGCGGTGCGCCGCGCAGACTGTCGGCGATAACCTGTTCGCGAAGCTCCGGTGCCAACCTGTTTGCGGTGAGTACGTTATCAAGTGCCCAGGTGATCGACTCCCGGCTGTCGTAGACTTTGGCCATTGCGGCGCGCTGTTCGCCAGAAAAGGTCATCGGTGACGGAGGCGACGGCGCCACGAGGATGACGCCCTGGAGTCCCGCAGGCCGCCGCGACGCGAATAGCTGCGCGACCTTCCCGCTCATCGAGTGACCGACCACCACGTAGCGCTCAAGGTTCAGGGCTTCAATGACGTCCTGCACGTCGTTTGCAAGATCGCCGATGGCATAACCCTGCTCGGGTGCGTCCGAGTCACCCCAGCCGCGGTGATCCATAGCTACCGACCGATACCGGCCCGCCAGGTCACGGATCACGCCGTCCCAGGTTCGGCTTGATCCGCCGTAATAATGCAGAAACAGAAGCGCCGGTTCGCCGTCCCCGCGCTCTTCGACGTAGATTCGCGATCCTCGAGTTTTGACATGCATTTCGGTTTTCCTGATACGTGGCTCGCTTTCGGCGCCAGAGGACACCATGCGAATTCCTGGTGAAAGTTCTTTCGCAAAACTAACTAGTACTGCGCTACGTCAACTTTCGAACGGGGCATCATTGATCAGGTCGCACACGTTCGGAATGTCGAAGCCGTGTACGTGGCGACGACCGATATCGGCGATTCCGGTGCCGACGGTCGTATGGGGTTTTTTTCTGGCGACTTCGGCAAGCGCTTCAGTAAACGCAGCTTTAAATCCAGCACGGGGGTAGAGCGCGAGCGTATCGTCGATCAGTGAGGGCGTGACTTCGTCCAGAAACAGCCCGAAGACGTCGAGATGGGCGCCCATGTAGACGAGAGCGATTTCAGGCTGTTTGCGGTCGGCGAGGCCACCCGCGGAGTGAAGCGCGATGGCATCCCAAACGAGTTCCGCTTTCGCTTCCGGGTAGCCATCGGCACGCAAGATGCGGCTGGCCGCATCAGCACCGTCAACTTCAAAGCGCTGGTCGGCGGCAAATTCGTCCGTGAGGCCCAGATCGTGAAGCAGCGATGCGAGGTACACCACTTCCCGATCGTATTTCAACCCTCGCTTTCTGCCGAGGAATTCGGCGAACCACCATGTTCGATGCACGTGATGCATCATCGCCTTGGAATGTACTCTCTCGACGAGTGCGGCGGCTTTGGAGGCGATCCCCGAGTCTGGAGCACTCACGCCCCCCAACGTGACAGGTTCACGCATGGCATGTCCTCCAGGACATGTGACGTTGCATAGCAGATCACTCTAGGCGGTTCGAGGATCGCGCAGGTGCCAGATTTCGGACGATTTCTGCCACAATCGTGCTCCCAGTGCCCGATCGTGCGGATGCTCCTCCAATGAGAAAACGGACGAAACTGATCGCCCCGCCTGCAGGCGCGAGGCAGAAGCGGGTTGTCATACTGGGTTTGCCACCGGTGGACGCGCTCGACGTGATCGGTCCAGCGGAAGTATTCGCGTGGGCGAATCAACTGCACGGTGGTGGAACTGCCCCGTATATGCTCGAACTGGTTTGTTCTGCCGCTGACGTACACGTGGACAGCGAAACAGGGATTGGACTCAGAGGGCATAGCACGCTCGAGCAGGAGCGTCGTGAAAACAAATCCATCGATACCTTGCTCGTGACGACGGGCTCCAGGTCGTTCGAGCAGGTCGATCAAGCCGCCATTGAGTGGATTCGAACGCGCTCACCGACGGTACGTCGCGTGTGCTCCATATGTGTTGGCGCGTTTGCCCTGGCTGCCGCAGGCCTTCTGGACGGACGCAGGGCGACAACACATTGGAGCGTGGCACACCGCCTGGCGGAGCGCTATCCCAAGATACAGGTTGGCCCGGCTCCCATCTGGATAAAAGACGGGAACGTGTACACGTCGGCCGGCATATCGTCAGGGATCGACCTCGCGCTTTCGCTGGTAAGCGAAGATCTGGGCGCTGACTTCGCCTTGGAAATAGCGAAGAATCTGGTCCTGTTCTTACGTCGTCCGGGCGGGCAGGCGCAGTTCAGCTTCGCACTTCAGTCACAGCGTACGCACGATTCCGGTCTGAACGATTTGTGTCTCTGGATCGGTGAGCATCTGCATATGGACCTCACGGTCGAGATCATGGCAGCCAGAGTCTCGACCAGCGTCAGAACGCTGATGCGCATGTTTCAGCGAGAATTGCAGACCACACCCGCAAGATACGTCGAAAACGTCCGGCTGGAAGCGGTCTGCCGTTCGCTTGCGTTCGGCGATCGATCGATGCACGACATCTGTCGTCAGCACGGTTATCGCAGCGTCGACGCGCTAAGAAAGGCATTTACACGCCGCTTCGGCGTGAGCCCCACGGAATACGCTCGGCGCTTCGGAAAAAGCACCGAACCGGCGCACTCCGGCTGACATTGGCCGCTTGGACGACTTAGCCAGTTGGCAGAAAACGAGGGGGAATGGCTTCTGCGTAGCACGGTGCCGATCGCATAATTGCTCTGAAGGAGACAAGCGATGACCGCACCGACCACGATTCTCATGCCTGTGTTCGACGGCATGACCCAGCTCGATTTCACTGGACCGCATCGATTCCTGACCCGACTTTCCAATGCTCGGGTCATCGCCGCGTCGATGGGTGCCCGTCCTGTTAGAGCAGATGGGCTCGATATTGATGCGGCCCCACTGGCCGCGTCGCCATTAAAGAGTAGGGTTGACCGAGTCTGGCATCAATGACATACACACCTCGATTTATGCCATCGCGCTGGCTGCTGCCCTCCCCCGATGGCCCGAACAGCCAAATCCTAGCGATGCGATGCTTGCTGCGTGCCGGACGCTCCACTCGCTACGGAGCGCGGCATTGCAAAGGTTTTACGGTATCGGATCGGTGATGTGCCGGCGATACGCCGGAAGTTCTCGCGCAACGCGGTCGCGGATCCGAAACCTGCCTCATACGCAACCTTTTCGATTGACCATACCGTGGTCTCCAAAACTTCCTGCGCACGACGAACACGCGCTGCGAGCAGCCATTGCAGCGGTGACATCCCAGTCTCCGCAAGAAAGCGCCGGCTCAACGTGCGGGTGCTCGTGCGGGCACGGTGCGCGATGGCATCGATTGTCAACGGCTCTTTGAGATTGAGCCGAATCCATTCAAGCAGCGGCTGCAGCGATGCGGACGAATTCATCATGTCGTGGCGGATGAACTGTGCCTGGCCGCCGTCGCGGGCGAGCGGCACGATCGCGAGGCGAGCCGCGTCAGCAGCGGACGACGCACCATAGTCTCGGCGGATCATATGGAGGCACAGATCGATACCCGCCGCAGCCCCCGCTGACGTCAGGATCGCTCCTTCGTCAACGAACAGAACCGTCGGGTCCACATCCACAGCCGGATAGCAGCGAGCCAGTTCCGCCGCCGCAAGCCAGTGCGTTGTTGCCCGCCGGCCGTCAAGCAACCCGGCCGCCGCGAGCACAAAGGCGCCAGTGCAAATGGATGCGATTCGGGCGTCGCGCGAAGCGGCATCGCGCAGCGCTGCAATCAAGCGACGTGAAACCTGCGCATGCGGATCGGCGACACCTGGGACGATGATCGTATCGGCCTCGACCAAGGCATCGAGGTTTCGGTCGATCTCGGCGCTGAACAGGTCGCTTCGAACGCGGCGCGTCTCGCCGCAGAGGAACACTCGATATGGCCGATCGAGACCCGGCACGTGTGCCCGCGAAAATATCTCGCCTGGAATAGACATATCGAAGGCAACAAAGCCGGGGAGCAACAGTACTGCGACGGTATGCATAAAGATAGTTGGCCGAAAGCCGTTGATTGCTGTCTGATCAGCCAATGGTAGAGGGAGCCGTGGCGCTCCACAATGAGGGCCCTTTCGCTCGCTGAGTCTCCCATGGTCCAAGCCCCCGTATTCGTGCGCAACCTTCGCATCATGGCCACGATCGAGGCCACGACACTGGTCGTACTTGTCTTTATCGCGGTTCCGCTCAAGCATCTGGGCGGCATGCCGACGGCCGTCCAATGGATGGGACCTGTGCATGGCATCGCGTTCGTCTTTTACCTGTGGATGGTCGTCACATCAGCGGCAAGCGGTCAGTGGCGACGCTCGGAAGTCGCTCGACTCTTGGTCGCTGCGATCATCCCGTTTGGGGGCTTCTTGAACGTGGCATGGCTCGCGCGCAAGCGAGTTGTTCGATGATCTATCTGCTGATGAAGGCAGTTCACGTTGCCTCAATCATCGCCTTCGTCGCCGGGCTACTCGTCCTCGCCATCTGCGTAGCAACGGGCAATCTTGCAACCCTGCGGGTGACACGCCGTTGGGACCGCCTGGTAACAACGCCAGCCTTGGCGCTGGTATGGATCACCGGCCCGACGATCGCGATAATGGGTCACTGGTTTGGCTCTGCATGGCTTACCGTAAAACTGGTTCTGGTCGTATTGCTGTCGGCTTTACATGGCATGCTCGCGGGCTTTCTGAGGCGGGTGGAGCGCGACGACACGGCGCGTGGATCCCCCGTTTTGCAGTTCGCCGCGCCGGCCGTGATCGTCGTTGTGGTGGCGGTCGTTTGGCTCGCTGTCGTGAAGTTCTTCTAGCGAGACAGCCATACCCAAGGCGTGCGTGCCTCGGAGGCCGTCCAGAACGTCGCGCCGGCCTCAAGAGCCGGAATTTTCCCGCTAAGACTGGGACGGAAATTGGGCCAGCCTCACCCCAAAAAACAATCACGAGTCGTTTATCTTTGGATCACGCCTGCACCGCGAGCCAAGACCCGCAAGGATTCCCGATCCGCCTCCTAAAACGAAACTCCACTCCCCCCAGTCAGACACTAAAAAAAACACTAAAAAGCGGATGCGACACGTTCCGAGCGATGGCGCTAGCCAGTCGACGGGCGCACGAGCAAAGAAATCGGCCGCAATCTCGGCATAAGCCCGCGCACCGTCGACATCCATCGTGCGAGCCTGCTACGCAAGTACGGCGTGAAGTCGACGGCGGACCTGATTCGTACGCTTCTGGCCTAAGGCAGGCGGCCCGCCTCGCGGGGTTGCATGTTGCGGATCACCATCAG
Source organism: Burkholderia sp. Bp9143 (assembly GCF_003853645.1). GTDB lineage: Bacteria > Pseudomonadota > Gammaproteobacteria > Burkholderiales > Burkholderiaceae > Burkholderia. The sequence continues at coordinate 7,630 of NZ_QTPO01000083.1, forward strand.
CCGCGGCTCCGTCATGTCCTCGATCGCGTACCACACGCCTTCGCGGCCCAGCCCCGAATCCTTGACGCTGCCCACCTCGAGTTCGTCCCACGCGCGATACGCATGTGCGAGCGAATCGTTGAACACGCCCGTCTGCAGGCCGAGATCGCTGGCGTTGAACCATGCCCGTGCAGCGCCGAATTCGTCGAATGCCTCCAGCAGAGCGACCGGCCCGAATGCCTCCTTCCGGTACAGATTCTGATCGCGGCCGACTTTTTCCAGCAGCGTCGCCTCGAACATCACGCCGTCGACGCTACCGCCCGCGATCAACTTCGCACCCGCCTTCACGGACAGCGCCATCCCGCCCGCCAGCTGGTTTTCCTCGGATTCGGAGATCATCTGCCCAACGAACGTTTCGAAAGCGTTCGGATCGCCCATCCTCGGCGATCTCGCCTTCTTTATCAGCCGCTTGCGCAGCGCATCATACAGGCTCGCGTGCACCAGAATCCCCTGCACGCCGATGCAGCTTTGGCCCGACTGCTAGTGGACGCCGCTCGACCACCGCGTCGATGCGCTTGCGCTGATCGTCGCCACATTACCGTCGAGCTCCAGCACCACCTTCTTCTTGCCGGCCTTCTTCAACTGCCGGCCGACGGCGGGCGGACCGGTAAACGGCAGCGGCCGGATATGCGCGTCGGTCGTGACCGGATCTGCGCCGTCCCGATGCGTCGGCAGGATCGGGACGGCGCCCTTCCGCAGATCTCTTTCAGCCAGCACCTCGCCGATGATCAGCGCACCGATCGGCACGCAGCTTTCCGGCTTTAGCACGAACGGGCAGTGGGCCGCGATCGCCGACGCTACCTTGTTCGAAGCCAGATTCAGCGGGAACTCGTGTTAGCCCGGGTCGGTGACAGCCCTGCCGGCGCAAGCCGCGTCAATCCGCGAACGACGACGCCGGGAACACGTCCTTCGTCAGCAGCGTGATCCGACCGTTCGACGGCGTACCGAACCAGCCGTGCGCCTACATAGCGCAATGGCTCGGGAGGAAACGCTCGGTGCAATGGCTGAACCAGACCACACCGCGCCCAATCGTCATCCAGAGCCAGTACCAGTGAACGAAGAATCTTTCCGCCAAGCATCGACGGCCCGACTCCATTCCCCGAATAACCGACACCGTAGAAGATGTGACGCGTTCCCGGCAAGCTGCCGAACACGGGCAAGCCGTTACTTGAACGGTCGATAGGTCCCGTCCAACTGTACATGATGTCGCTTTCCGAGACGTCCGGATAGATGCGCGTCAACCAGCCTGTGACGATCGACTCAATCGAAGAGCGGCCGTCGAACGTACCGTCCACTTTCGATCCGAAGGCCGTCTTGCCGCTGCCTCCGCCTTTCCCGAATACGATACGTCCGTCGGGGGTGGTTCGATAGTAGTGAACCAGCATCCGGCAGTCCGAAATGGTCATTCCGTCGTTCCAGCCGATTGTCTCGAGCAGTCGAGGGAGCGGACGGGTAATCACAATGTCACTGGAGACCACCGCGATCGCTTTGCGGATGTCCGGAAAAATCGCACCCCACGCGTTCATTGCGAGAACGACCTTCTGCGCGCTTACGGTTCCGCGCTGACAGCGGACTTGCGCCGGCACGCCGCGTCCAAGGCCCACCATGGGTGAGCTCTCGAACACCTTTATCCCGAGTTGCACCGCATGTCTCTTAAGACCGCGCGCGAGCCTAGCGGGCTGGACTGACGCAGATACTCGCTCGAATACACCGCCCAGATGAGCGCTGGACCCACCAGGCGGCGCCGCGCCAACGGGTTCAAACGGTGCTCCCCGATGGCGCGTCGCCTGTACGGTGGCGTCCCAGCTTCCGATCTGCGCCTCGGATGTCGCCGTCCATAGCCAGCCGTCGAGGCGCAATTCCGCGTCGATTGCGTTCTTTTCACAAAACGATTTGAGATCGAGGATCGCGTGCGACGACAGCTTGCAAAGCCGCTCGGCCTCCACCTCACCGCACATCTTGGCCAAGGACACGAACTTTGCCCAGAGGCTCAGCACGAAGCCCCCGTTTCGGCCACTGGCTCCGCTGCCACACAAATCGCGCTCGACGAGCACGACGTCCAGTTCGGGCCGCGTCGTCTTTATTTCGATCGCACTCCATAAGCCTGTGAACCCGCCACCTACGATGCAAACGTCGGCGTGGATATCACGATCCAGCTTGACAGGTGGATCCTGACATTCGCGGGATAACGCTTCTTTCAGCCAGAAGCTGAGATCGCTGGTCAACGGGGTTGAGCGTGTCATTTCGGTTCTATCGATTCAAGGGCACACGGCGAATACATTGAAAGGATCGGAGCATTCGTCCGGCACGTTTCGAACGACGTATGAATTTCTAGCTCACTGCCCCCTACTTCGACACCGCCCTCGCCGCGTTCTTGCCGCGTAGCCATTCCAGTGCGAGCAGTAGGCATGTGGAAAAGAGGATGAGGATCGTCGCCAGCGCAGCGATCGTTGGACTTATGTTTTCTCTAATACCCGTGAACATCTGGCGCGGCAACGTCGCCTGATCGGCGCCGGCAAGGAACAACGTGACCACAACTTCGTCGAACGAAGTCGCGAAGGCAAACAGCGCCCCCGAGATGACGCCGGGTGCGATCACCGGCAACGTGATTCTGAAAAAGGTCGTGACGGGATTGGCGCCGAGCGACAGACTCGCGCGCACCAGGTTGTTGTTGAAGCCTTGCAATGTCGCCGCTACCGTCGTCACGACAAACGGCACGCCTAGCGATGCGTGCGCGAGGATCAATCCCAAGTACGTATTCGCCAGCCCGAGCGGCGCAAAGAAAAGGTACATCCCCACGCCGACGACAACCACCGGCACGATCATCGGCGAAATCAGAATCGCCATGAGCACGCCCTTACCGCGAAAGTTCGCCTTCGTCAGACCGATCGCCGCCAACGTCCCCATGATCGTCGCCACGACTGTCGCCGAGGGCGCGACGATAAAGCTGTTCTTCGCAGCCATGCGCCATTCCTCAGAGGCCAGCAAGTGGTGGTACCAACGCAGGGACCAGCCCGGAATCGGGTAGACCAGAAATGTGCTCGACGAAAACGACAGTGGCACGATCGCCAGCACCGGCAAGATGAGGTAGAGCAGCGTCAGCGTAGCGAGGCCACGAAGCGTGAAAAACCATACGCGCTCAGTGAGCGACACGTGTGGGGCAAATAGCGTTCTTGGATGGTTCATTGCAACTCCGTAGCATCAGCCGAGACTCAGACTGGACCGCGTGAAGCGCCCGTAGATCACGTACAGAACAACCGTCGCAACCAGCAGCAGGCCGCCGAGCGCACAGGCCATGCCCCAGTTGATCGAACTGTTGGTGAAATAGGCGACGTAATAGCTGATCATCTGGTCATTCGGTCCACCGAGAAGGGCAGGCGTGATGTAGTAACCGATTGCCAGAATGAAGGTAAGCAGCGCGCCCGCACCGACGCCCGGATAGGTCTGCGGCACGTACACACGCCAGAATGCGGCGAACGGATGGCTTCCGAGCGATATTGCCGCACGTTGGTAGGAATGCGGAATGGACTTCATCACGCTGTAGAGCGGCAAGATCATGAACGGCAGCAGGATGTGGGTCATCGAGATGTACACTCCGACGCGATTGAACAGCAACGCGACCGGTGCATCGATAAGTCCACTGCCTATCAGCGTCTTGTTGACGAGACCCTCGCTTTGAAGAATCACGATCCACGCAGCGACGCGCACGAGAATGGATGTCCAGAACGGAATCAGTACCATAATCATGACAAGGTTGGCGCGACGTTCTGGAAGCGTCGAGATCCAGTATGCGAGCGGATAACCGAGCAACAACGCACAAAGCGTAACCACGACACCGATAACGAGCGTGCGCCCAAAGACAGCAAGATAGATGCGCTGATCTGGATCCGTCGGCACGATGTCGCCGAACGCGTCCTGCTTGTGGTCCAGCGATGCCAGCAGGTAGAACGGTGTATAGGCTCCGTTGTTCTTCGCTATGGCTTGCCAATATGCGATGTCATCCCAGCGCGCATCCAGCTCCGTCAGTTTCGCGTGGATTTGTGCGGGCGCGAGCTTCAGGGGATGGCCCGCGTCGTCCGCGAACGGCATCGCTCGGGCGGTCTTCGCAATCAGCGAACGATAGCCGGGAATTTCGTCGTTCAGACGCCGGCCCAGTGCGCCCCGCACTTCGTCGTCCGTGATCACCGTGATATCCGCGGCAAGCGCAGCGTAGGCCGAATCCGCCGGTATGCGCTTGCGGTCCCAATGAGCCAGTGCGCCGAGCGTGTGCGGCAACGCAGTCGTCACTTCGGTATTGTGGACGGCGCGGGTCAGCAGCGTACCAATGGGTACAACGAAGATCAGCAACAGAAAGATCGCAAGTGGAGCAATCAGGAGCAGCGCCACCGCGACCTTCTTCGCCTCTGCGGTCTTGAGTTCGCGTTTGAGTTTATCGGTTGATTCGGGCGAAGAATCCATAGCGATCGTCATCGTCGTCATGCTTGTCTCCTGCTTCACTTCGGATCGCGCACCGTAAGGTGCACGACCCATGATCCATTACAATGTGCTTCATCATCGAAGCCACACCATCCTGTTACTTGGCTGCCCAGGATGCGAAGCGCTGCTCCAGTTCGTCACCATGGTCCGTCCAGAATGTCATGCTTTGGAGTACCGCGTTCTTGCCGTTGGCTGGCGAGTTCGGCAGGTTCGCAAGCGTCTTCGCATCCAATGATTTGATTGCCGCGACGTTGGCCGGCCCATATGCGATGTTCTTCGCGTAGTCTTGTTGCGGCTTCTCGGTAAGTGCAAAGGCGATGAATTTCTCGGCCAGGTCCTTGTTCGGTGCGCCCTTTGGAATTACGTACCACTCCACGTCGTAGATGCTGCCGTTCCATACGACCCGCAGGTTCTTGCCCTCCTTCTGCGCGGCATCGATACGGCCGTTATAGACCGTGGACATCACAACGTCGCCAGCTACGAGGAACTGCGGCGGTTGCGCGCCGGCCTCCCACCACTGGATGTATGGCTTGATCTGATCGAGCTTTTTGAATGCGCGGTCCTGTCCCACTTTGGTCGAGAGCACTTTGTACACATCCTTCGGTGCAACGCCGTCAGCCATCAGTGCAAATTCCAGGTTGTAGCGCGCGCCCTTGCGCATGCCACGCTTGCCCGGAAATTTCTTCTCGTCCCAAAAGTCGGCCCAGCCCGTGGGCGCAGTCTTCAACGTGTCGGCGTTGTAGGCCAGCGCTGTCGACCAGACGAACATCCCGGCGCCACAGGGTTGTATCGCTTCTGGAATGAGATCGCCCTTCTTTGCGATCTTCGACCAGTCCAGCTTTTCGTACATGCCTTCATCGCAGCCACGCCCGAGATCGCCGGTTTCGACCTCCGCGACATCCCAGTCCACATGTTTTGCATCGACCATCGCCTTCACTTTCGCCTGTTCACCGTTGTACTCCACGACGGTGATCGTGTTGCCGGTCTGAGCCTCGAACGGACGGTAAAAGGCAACCTTCTGCGCATTACCATTCGCGCCCCCCTGATTCGCAACAGTAAGGCTTCGCGCTTCGGCCAAGGACGAAAGCATGAGTGCACTGGCAGCCAATGCAAGCGAAACAACAGCGGTCCTGTTCATTTGATTTCCTCTTTCGGAATGAGCTTTCATGAGACGCATGACGCTTTTGACTCGCCCGCGTCAATGGGTAACCTTTCAGGCGAATACGCGCAAATGTTCGGGCGCGAACGTGAGCGAAACCGGCTTGCCGGACGCAAAATCCGACAACACCTCGTTTCCAAGCGGCACTTTCACGAAACACTCGCTCTGGTCAGCAATCGAGCAACGCATGCGCACGTGATCGCCAAAGTAAATCAGGTCCGCGCCCGCGCCCCGCACGACGTTCTCGCTGCCGCCGATTCCGGTTGTTACGCGCATGCGCTCCGGACGAATACAGGCGACAGCCGCTGTGCCAGGCTTTGCGCCCGCTACATTGCGGCCCTTCAAACGCGTGCCGTCGGAAAGTTGAAATTCGCACTGGGCGCCGTCAGAGGCGACGATGGTCCCGCGCAGCTTGTTGCTATCGCCGATGAAGTTGGCGACGAACTCGTTGCATGGCGACTCGTAAAGACTGTCGACGGAATCCAACTGTTGCACGATGCCCTTGTCGAACACTGCGACGCGATCGGACATCGTCAATGCCTCGCTCTGGTCATGCGTCACGTAGACGAACGTCACGCCGAGCTTTTCGTGCAGCGATTTGAGCTCGTACTGCATATGCTCACGAAGCTGCTTGTCGAGCGCACCGAGCGGCTCGTCCATCAATACCAGTTCGGGTTCGAACACGAGCGCTCGCGCAAGCGCGATGCGCTGCTGCTGGCCGCCCGATAGTTGTGCGGGGTAACGCTTCGCGAAGCTCTCCATGCGCACCATTTTCAATGCATGGGCGACCCGTTGTGCGCGCTCTTCGGCCGAGGACTTTCGCACCGTCAACGGATACGCGACGTTTTGCTCGACGGTCATGTGAGGAAACAACGCGTAGTTCTGGAACACCATGCCGATGTTCCGCTTATGCGGTGGCACTTTGTTGAGCAGCGTGCCGCCGAGCCAGATCTCGCCGCTCGTCGGAAACTCGAAGCCAGCCAGCATCATGAGACATGTGGTCTTGCCGGACCCCGACGGACCCAGGAGCGTGAGGAACTCACCTCGCCTGATGTCCAGGTCCAATTGTTTGACCACCAGCGTTTCTCCGTCGTAAGTCTTTCGAACACCTCGAAAGCTCACAAGGATGTCTTTATCCGACTTCATTGAATGTCTCCAAAACAACGGTCTTGCTGCCGGTGTTGGTCAAGAGCGCGTCTGAGCCGCTTACTTCAACAGTCGAGCCATCACCAGACTATGGAACAAAGTTAAGCCGCTCAAATTGCCATGTCAACAAATATGATATCTGATCAGGTTATTTCCCTATGCAGGCTCGACCAACTCGATGAGGGGGCCGCGGAGGCCCTCCGGAATGGGGCTGCTGGTTCTAGCCTGCATATCGAAGAAGACCTCGACTGCTTCGCACGACGCGAGCAGCCGGTCGGTACCCTCCTCCGCCAGCTCCATGCAAAGGGTCACGGATTTGCTGCCGACCCGAAGCACCTTTCCATGCACCTTCGCAACAGTGCCGGCGACCGCCTCCGAAGCGAACGACATCCTGACTTCCGCGGTGACGGGCATCGTGCCGGGACTGCCCAGAGCGGGCACCGTCAGACCCAGCCGCTTCCAGAAGATGAACAGCGCGTCATCGAATGCAGCGGCGTAGTGGCGCACATTCAAGTGACCGAAGTGGTCGCATTGCCATTGATGAGCCACGACCGAACTGAGAAGAAGCGACTTGGCCATGATTAGGTTTCCTCAATTTGTGTCTGAAAGCGTGGGCACGCGAGAGAGGCCGAAGATCTCACGTGCGTCATCCGGTGTCGCAACTTCGCAGCCGAGATCGCGGATGATACGGCTCGCGCGTTCGACCAGTTGTCCGTTGGTCGCGAAGACGCCGCGCTCGAGATAAATGTTGTCTTCAAGTCCGACGCGACAGTGGCCGCCCATCATCGTCGAGAGCGCGACGATTTCCATCTGGAAACGCGAGATGCCGAATGCGCTCCACTGCGCATCCTTCGGCAAGAGATCTTTCATGTAGACGAGCGTCTTCACGTCCGCTGGCGCGGACCATTTGACGCCGAGACAAATCTGAAAGAGCGGCGGCGCGTCGATGTACCCGTCTTCCACCATCTTGCGCGCCAGTAGAATGTCGCCTGGATTGAAGACTTCGATCTCCAGCTTGGTACCCGTGCCGCGAACCAGTTCCGCCATGCTGCGCAACTTCCCCGGCGTATTCATGAAAACGCAGTCAGGCGCGCCGGCGATTCCCCCTTCGAGATTCATCGTTGTCGCGTCGAGCGTACAGATCTCCGGGTGATTCTCGAGCACGTGAAGCACTCGCTCTTCAGCGCTGCCCACGTCGGTCGTCGGGTGAGCGAGCGCCTCGTTGCCAGGCTCGGGGACGAATGTTCCACCCATGCCGGTCGTCAGATTGATAACCACCGACTGGTTCACATCGCGCACACGTTCGACGATCTCGCGGAAGACTTCGGGCGATCGGTCGCCCGCGCCAGTCTTGGGATCGCGCCCATGGATATGAACGACCGACGCCCCGGCCGATGCCGCTTCGAGGCACGCTTCAGCAATCTGCTGCGGCGTGACGGGGTAGTTGGGATACTTCGGATGGATCGGACCATCACCAGTCACGGCACACGTCAACACGACTTTGCGTTTCATTCGCACTCTCCAGAAAATGGACCCTAGGTCAGGATTAAGGCTGCAGGGATGCCTTGCTTTGCACACTTTGATTTTTCAGCGCGCGCAACACCGCGACGAGCTTTGCGTCACGTTCACGCCGCAATTCCATATAGTCTCGACCGTTGATCTCGTCCTGCAGACCCGAGACAAGCTTGTCGATCGTCGCATCGGTCAGCTTTGGCGTGCCGAGGTCGTCCCACCAGTGGTGATAGCTATCTCTGAACTGCTCGCAGTACGCACGCAATCCACCTTCGCCGCCCCCGAGATTCAATAGCAGGTGCGGCCCCATGACCGCCCAACGCAGACCTGGGCCGGCGCTGACTGCTGTATCGATATCCTTCAGACTCGCGACACCTTCCGCCACGAGCGATATGGCTTCGCGCCACAGTGCCGCTTGCAGGCGGTTAGCAACATGCGCGAGCACTTCACGCTCGAGCGTGATGGTGACTTTTCCGCAGCTCTCATAGAAAGCCGTCGAGCGCGGCAACACGTCTTTCGCTGTTTGTTCGTTGGCGTAGAGTTCGACGAGCGGAATCAGGTGCGGGGGATTAAACGGATGTGCAATGACGATTCTGTCCGGTGAGTTCCAGCCCGCCTGAAGATCTGACAATTTGAAGCCCGATGAGCTCGTCGCCACGATTGCTTCGTGCCGCATACGCGGCTCGATTGCCCGATAAAGCTGCAGCTTCGCTTCCAGCCTCTCGGGAATGCACTCCTGGATGAAGTCGGCCGTCGCAACGGCCTCTTCCAGCGAGTCCGTGACGCGAAACGCCGGCCGTGTATCCGCATGAGCCAGCCCGAGTTCAATCAGCGTGGGCTTGACCGAAGCCCAAAACGCCTCGATCGCCGCGCCTGCATCTGGACGGCTGTCATACAAAAAGACTGTTCGGCCCGAAGCAGCAAACAGCGCCGCCCAACTACACCCGATGAGCCCCGCGCCGATCACCGCAACGGTTGCCATTTGCCCTGCCTGTTCGCCTCTCTCCGACATGATCCACCCCTTAAATATGTGATATCTGATCAGATTGTAGGTCGTTCGAGATATCTGATCAAGTATTGTGTTTGTAACGCAAGGTGCTACACTGGCCTGAAGAGCGATCGTGCTGCGACGGCCAGCGATCCAGGCGACGCCGCGGCGTGGACGTGACTTAACTTGGAGCAACGCAATTGACAATCGAAACGACTGGACTGCCCGAGTTCGAAGCGCGACGCCGCAGTTCGGACCTTGAATACATCTATGACGCATTGAAGCAGTCGTTCATGATCGGTGAGTTTGTGCCGGGGCAGCGCGTGACGCTTCCGGTTCTCGCCAACGCTTTCGGAACGAGCCAGATGCCTATTCGCGAAGCCACGAATCGACTCGTCGTCGCTCGCGCGCTGGAAGCATTGCCGCGTCGATCGCTGCGTGTCCCGCAGGCGACCACCGCACGACTGGATGCCCTTTTGCCGCTGCGTTTGCAGCTCGAAGGCGAAGCGACACGCCTTGCTACCCGGCCGGGATCGAAGTCGCTGGCGGCTCAATTGAAGAAGATCAATGACGAGATGTACAGCAAACCGGCCCTCAAGGACGTCAAGACTTTCCTGCGTCTAAATCAGCGCTTTCATTTCACGGTCTACGAGCATTGCGGAAATCCCGACCTCGTCGATCTGATCGAGCTTCTCTGGATGCGTTATGGGCCGCTGATGAACGTCGTGCACAACGGCGTGCTTTCACACACTGGCAAAGATCGCCATCTCGAATTGATAACAGCCATCAAGGATGAAGATCCGGCGAGAGCCTCGGCAGCGATACGTGCCGACATCGCCGAAGCTGCGGCGCAGATTCGCGACGTGATCGCGACGCATGCCAAACACGCGGCGGAAAGCGCCGTGGTGTGACAGACAAAGCTCCGCATCATTGCGGTTATGGTTCCGATGAGGCGAGTCACGCACAAGGTGACCTGCCTTGGAATTTTCGGATCAGTTGAAACTTGAGAGAATGGCTTCCAACGGAGAACAGGAAGCCATGTAGAAGAGCCGGTTTACCGAAGAACGGATGGTGACAATCCTGCGCGAGGTGGACAAGGCGCCGGTCGCTGAGGTGGCAAAGAAGCACAGAGTCCGCGAACAAACCATTTACAACTGGCGGCAGGGCTGGAAGATGCCGACGTGAAACGTCTCAAGCAACTCGAGCAAGAGAATGCGCGGCTGAAGAAGATGCTGGCCGAGCGCGATCTCGAGCTGGATGTGATGAAAGGGATCAACGCAAAAGAGTGGTGAGCGCACCCGCCCGACGCCGGCAGGTCACCTACGCGAAAGCGCGGGTCCTGTCGGAACGACGTGCGTGCGCGCTGATGGCAGTCGCCCGATCGGCGCTGCATTACGGTCCGACGCTGACAGTTCGGGATGCGCCAGTGCTGGCAGCGATGGACATCCTGTCGGCGCAATATCCGCGCTATGGATACCACTGCATCCAGAGCTTTCTGGAACGGCAGGGTCTCCCGACGAGCGCTGACTGGGCCTGGCGGCTGTGGCGCCTTGCTGGGTTGCAGATGCCGCGCAAGCAACCACCCCCACGTGTGTCGGTCCTCGCCCTCGACCGCAGCCGGCGACGGCGGCACGACGCGTCTGGGCGTACGACTTCATAGTCGACGCATGCGCCAACGGCCAGCAGTTGAAATGTCTGACCGTGATCGATGAATACCCTTCGCGCCCAAGCAAGCCGACCGACAACGCGAAGAATGAATCCTTCACGAACGCTTTCGGGAGGAGTGCCTCAACGCACATTGGTTCTTGTCGCTTGAGGACGCCAGACGCAAAATCGAGGGCTGGTGAGAGTACTATAACGAGGCACGTCCCCACTCTGCATTGCAGTGGATGACCCCGGCGGAATTCGCCCGCCAGTGCACCGATCGGGCCGATTCGGCCCACCCCGAAGAGCCGGAATTTTCCAGCTAAGACTGGGACGGAAATTGGGCCAGCCTCATCGCAATTGGCCGAGGGATTAAACCCCTCGCGCGATAAGGGCTACCGTCATACGGGGCGCTCAGGGAGAACGCGACCACAAGGTTCTATGTTGGCGAACGAGGCAGACTGCCTGGTTCGCCAATGTGAGCGGAATCATGACCTCCCTACAGGCAAACGTCGGTCCAACGCCCTAGCTCATGATTGACGACATGTGTATGTGCCAGCTTTCGCCGACGACGCAGAACACCTATCTGCGAATCGTGCGTGAATTTTGCCGGTTTCTCGGGCGCTCGCCCGACAGCACAACCGTCGACGACGTGCGGCACTACCAGCTGCATTTGGTCAATCGCGGCACCTCACCCGTTTCACTGATCAACGCGATCAACAACCTGACGTTCTACTTCAAGGTCACGCTCAACCGGTCCAAGCTCATCAACGGGTGCGGCCGGTGCGCGCGCCCCGCACGTCATCGGTCACGCTCAGTCCCGATGACGTGCGACGGCTGGCGGTCAGCACCGAAAATCAAAATATGCACCACTGTCATTCGTTCAGTTGTACTACGCTTACTTCACATTACTCAGAAAATTATATGACGTCACCGCCCTCCAGGCACACGAAAACGCCGTACGCTCCTTTAGCGAATGCTTAACCCACGACGGTGACCACGCCCTTCATGTCTGGATGAAACGTGCAGTGATACGCAAGAGTCCCCGGGTGCGTCATCACAAGGTGCCCTACTGCGTTATTCGCCAACATGCCGGTGTCCCAGCTGTTGTCGTTCGCCGTCGCCGTATGCGGGGCGAAATCCCGATTGACCCATTCGACGATTTCGCCGGCACGCACTTCGATTCTCGATGGCTTGAAGGCGAAGTCCTTGATTTCAATCTGATGGATCGACCGGGCGCTCGTTTCGGCCCAGAGCGGCAAGGCGTAACCCCCGGCCGCCAGCGCGAGTATGAATTGACGTCGATTCAGCATTTTATCTCTCCAATGGCCAACTTAAGCTACTTCAACATATTGACCATGTGATTCGCATGCTCCTCGTGAACGCGGAACGTGACGAGTGCTTGGCCCAGAAATGTCTTGAGGTCTGAATTCTGAACGGTCGGGATCCAGGTCTCGCCGACGATCTTGTTCACCGTCTGGTGGTAAGCCAGCTCGTTGGCGGCATAGGCTCGATCGAACGCCGCGCCGTCGAGGGCATTCAGTTCAGCTTTCTTGGCCGAAGCGCCGGCGATCAACGCTTGGCTGAATGCATTGTCTTTGGGTTGAACCTTCAGCTTGGCAAGCAATGCGGCGGCGCCATTATTCACTGCCGTGTGGTCGCGTATCATCAGCTCCGCGAAGTTCCGGACGTCTTGATTTTTTGTTTTGGCGAGGGCGATCTTGGCATAATCGATGTCGACGACGTCCGCCGTGTAGGCAGCATGTGCGATCTCGAGGTCGCTCAACCCGGCTTGGGCATGGGCGGTGCTTGCCACCGAAACCAGAGCAACGGTGGTCAATAGTGCAATCTTAAGTTTGTACATGGTTTGTTTTCCTTCGGGAAAGAGTTGCCGGGGTGCATTAACGACAGGGATACGTTGCATGATCAAGCTCCTTACTTTTTAAACAGATCACAACCGAGCCACTTGACTGGCCGATCTGAGGTACAGCTAATCCACGCGCAGATTTACACCTGGTTCCGCACCGGAATGTTGAGGACGGCACGCTCGAGGCCGGGTGTGACGGTTTTCCCGATCCCGTGCGCAATGACAGGCATTGAGATGGTGAGGACAACGTCTGCGCAGGCAGCGCCGAGAACGGATGGAGTTTTCATGTGGATGCTTCTCCTTATGGCCCTTGTATTGTGGCCGCGCTCTGGGCCACATGTAAGAACCATGATCGAACGTTTTGTGTGTACCATGACCGGGTGACCAAGCTGCTGGAAATCCGGCTCGATCGGTTTGCGGAAACTGCATCGGCCGAGCAGATTTGCCTACCACGGCGGAGCGTGGATGTCCCTTCTCAACCCATCTCGATCATTTCGCTCACGACAGGCGTATCGAGCGGCGGTGTACTAACGAACTCTTCGAAAGCGCGCTTGCTGCATACCGCGTCGAGATTTTCGCGACCGCTCAACAGGGGACATTTTTCAAACACCTCGGCAATCCAGTCGACGAAAACGCGCACCTTCGCAGACAAATGGCGGCTTGCGGGATAGACGACCGAAATTGGCATCGGCAGCGGCTTCCATCCGGACAGTACTTCACGGAGGGTGCCGGCGCGCAGATGCGGCAGCACCATGAAAAGCGGCGGTTGAATGAGGCCGAATCCTTCGAGTGCGCAAGTCACGTAGGCATCCGCTTCATTGACCGACACGGTGCTTGTCATCTTCACCTCGATTTCCTTACCGTCGGTGAGGAAGACCCAGTTAATGACGCGCCCCGTGCGGCTTGAAAAATAGTTCACGGCGTTGTACTTGGCCAACTCCTCCAGCGAACTCGGCACGCCGGCGCTCTCGAGATACCGGGGCGACGCACATGTGATGCATTCGAATAACCCGATGCGTCGCGCGACGAGCGACGAATCCTGCAGCGCGCCGACACGAAGTACGCAATCGACTCTCTCCTGAATCAGGTCAACTGGCCTGTCGGATAGACCCAATTGCAACTCGACGTCGGGGTAACGCGCGTGAAAGTCCGCAAGCTTAGGTATGACGATCATGCGCCCGATTGCAGCGGGTACATCGATACGAATCTTCCCTCGCGGCTTATTGTTGCCTTGTTGCAGGCTGACTTCTGTTTCCTCGACGTCAGAAAGAATCCGCATGCAGCGCTCATAGTATGCGGCGCCGTCGGGCGTTAGGCTTAAGCGCCGCGTCGTTCGGTGCATGAGCCGCACGCCGAGGTACGATTCGAGATTCTGAATGGTTATCGTGACAGAGGCGCGCGGCAGTTCCAGCGTATCCGCAGCCTTCGTGAAGCTTTTGGTGTCCACCACACGAGTGAAGACCTGCATGGCCTGAAGCCGATCCATCATGATTCTCCGGGTAACGCACTCTGCGCTCCCGCCCGAGAGAGCGTACTAGCAATGCGGAATCGCATTTGGAATTCCGAATTGTGTTGCCTGACTGGCATCTATCCTGTGCCGAAGACACAATTCACTTTCCCCGGTTTTCCGCCTTTCGACGAATCCCGAGTTATACGGCAGCGCCCTCGGTCTGTTCAGCTTTGACCCAACCTCGAAGGAGCGATCCGGAAAAAAGAAAGTCAAGCGACGACGATGTCTGATTTGCGCCGGATATCGTCGACCTGAACTACGGAAGTCGGCCTCGAACAACCGGCAACCGCGCGATGCTTGAGACCAACGCTGCCGCGCGCACGCACGATCGTTTTTTACCGTAGCATTTTGGATCACTAATGGTACAAATAGAAGAACCAAGATTCCCCTGTTTTGTGTGCACCTATAATATGGATTCCGATCTTCAGATTTAATTTGGCCGGACAGCGAAGCTGTCCGTTGCGTGACTGCGACACGCAGAACTTGGGTCGCGGCCCGCGCATTCGAGGCGTTGAGAGCGGGAACACGTAGCATGATCAATCTCCTTTGACGACGAAGACTCACCGTAGAAGACATCATGCGTTAACAACCGCTTAGCTTACAAGATCGCGAAACAATACTGGGACTGTCGATGGCGAGATTGGGACGATCTGCAGCGTCTCGACACGCCAGTCAGGGACGACTGTTCTTGGGCGGGTGTCCGAATTTTTGTGCGTAAGCACGGCTAAACGCAGTAGGCGACCTGTACCCTGCGAGGTACGCGACTTCTTTCACGGAAGCGTGCGGCTGCCCGAGCAGAAGACGTGCCTTTTGGAGGCGCCAATCGGTCAGGTAGCCCATTGGCCCCGTGCCCACGAGTTCACGAAAGCGTTCGGCAAACCGACTGCGCGACATGCCGACCTCCGAGCCGAGGCTCTCGACTGTCCAATCGCGATCGAGCTGCTGGTGGATGATGCTCAGTGCCTTGCCGATTTGCGGATCATGGACCGCCGTGAACATACGTTGCAGTTCCGGCACACGGTCGATCCCGGCGCGCAGCACCTCGATATACAGCACCTCGGACAAGCGGCTGATCGAGGCAGACGTGCCCGGAGCGTCCTGGAAAATTCGGCGTACGAGGAGTCGAAGAACGTCATCGAGTATCGGCTGACGCGCTCTGTCCTCGGCGCTCAGGTGAAGCATCTTCGGCAACGCATGCAGGAGCGGATGATCCGCGCCTTCGGCGAACGTGTAGTGACCGCAAACCAATTGTGTGGAAGCCGTTGGATCTCCCGAGCCGATGACGAATGTGCCTTCGCCTCTATAGCCCGTGCTTGCCATGATGTTCTCGAGCGGGACTGCACCCCGTCCGGCCACGTCGGACAGGACATGCGCGCTACCGTAAGGAATGAGTATGAGGTCGCCCGGTTGCAGCAACACTTCCACTCCGCCCGGCACCGTCACGTGGCAACGACCCTGTACCACAAGGTGGAATCGTGCAGCCTTGCCGTAAGCCGGCACACCGATCGCGAATGGGGGCGAGAAGTCAGTGCGAAAGTAGAGGGCGCCTTTCAATTCGATCGTGTCGAGGATATCGCTCAAGACGTCTTTCATGGAAATCACTCCGTGCTGGTGAATCGGCTCAGGGTGTTTTTCGACCTTGACCGGTTCCGGAACGCAGTCGGATCCCAGCCGTGTAATTTTGCGAACGCCTGTGAGAAGTTGCTTCGGCTCGAGAACCCTACTGCCCGGGCCACTTCGGAAACCTGTAGCGTGGTGGTTGCTAGAAGTTCGCCCGCTTTTCGAAGCCTTACAACCTTCAACATGGCCATCGGTGATTGGTCAAAAGCAACTTCGAAACGGGCGGCAAACGCCGATCGACTCATTCCGGCGATATCGGCGAGCCGCTGCACGGACCAAGCCGATTGAGGGCGGTCGAAAATTGCCTCGACCGCGCGCGAGAGGCGTTGGTCGGCGATGCCAGCCGTCCAGGGCAGTTCAGCCCCGCCATGGTCAATTTGACGCCTAAGTACCATCACCGGGCACTGCTTGAGCAGCGCTTCCACAAGCACCCTTGATCCGAGCCCGGGCCGAGCGCATTCTGCCAACAAAAGAACGAACTGGTCCCGCAAGCCCGACGCCCCGTCAAATTGCGCGACGACTGGGCGGCGCATTGATTTGAACGGATCAACCGCCGTGCCTATATCAACATTCAATTCACCGCACGCTGTAGCGACACCTTTACTGCCTTCGCCGACTCTGACGGTCGGGACCGTCTCACGCGAAGGCCAGACGCCCAGGCGGACACGATCGACCGTATTTGCCGGCGACGAAGTCGCACTCTTTATACAGTAGGAGACACCAGGGGGAGCATCACGAAACTGTTAGAGTTCAGCGCAATGCGCTCCCCATTTTGCACCACCAACTCACCGCTTCCCGCCATGCAGTAGTGCAGGCTAGCGGTCTTGCAGGCATCGAAGCGCACGGTCCAGCCGTCCCTAACGTCGCAGAGCGTGAAATTGGCCACGCCGATGTCGAGAGCGGCCAGAAGGTGGTCAAGGGTGGGATGACGCGCGGAGGGATGTTGAGTCATTGGACGGATTGGAACCAAGTCGAGACCACATGGAACCTGGACACCAATAGCATGTGATGGTAGCCCCTTGATTACTGGACGAATTCCATGTTTGACATGAAACATCTTATTCGACTGAAGAAACTGGACGAAAAAGGACCAGAAGCCATGAAAGGCGTTTGGGCATTCGATACGGCCGTGTCTGCCGAGGGCGCGCTTACGGGGCAACAAAAACAGCTCATCGCTGTAGCCGTGGCCTTGACGACCCAGTGCCCCTATTGCATCGAGCTGCACACAAAGGCCGCGCGCGACGCCGGCGCCAATGATGAGCAGTTAGCGGAAGCTGCGCTTGTGGCCGCGGCGATCCGGGCGGGCGGCGCAGTAACTCACGCTACGCACATGTTCAAGGACTGAACCAGCGCGTGAGGACCACCTCCGGCTGCATTACATACGGAGGCGGCACCCAATCCAAGCCCGAAGAAATCGGGCAGGTCACCTACGTTACCCCCGTCGACTACGAGGTCAGCTTGCTGGCTGCATAAGTTGCTCTACGTGAAAACAAGGCAGGGTCAGAGCAAAATCTGGCTATTTCTCGTGCAGCGCATCGTCGGCACTACCCTCGAAGGGTAGCTGCGTTGAGGCATTCATTCGCTAGATGCGCGAGCGGAGCGATCGATTTTCGCTCTGCCAACCCGAGGCGAGTAGACTGACACCTTTCGTGATTTGTTGCAGTGGTGTTCCGCCAAAGCCGAACACCAAGATATCGGACGCGTGTCCCACGCCGGAAAATATGTCTCCCCTGTAGATGCCGACACCTTCTTCGTCCGCAATACGGCACAGCGCATCGATGTCGTAACCATCGTTCACTCGCGTGGAAATGTGCAGGCCGCACGTCGAGTCCAAGGGAGTAAGCCATGTGGAGAGGCGGTTACTGATCCCTTCCAGCAGAGTCGCGCGCCGTCTCTTGTATTCCGCACGCATGCCGTTCAGGTGGAAGGCGAAATCGCCACTCATCATGAATTGCAGCAAGCTATTTTGGACATGCATAGACGTTTGCCTGTCTACTATCCATTTTGCCCTTCTAAGACTCTCGAGCAGCCAGGGAGGCGCGACAATGAAGCCAAGCCGGAAAGCCGGTGCCAAGATCTTTGACATGGAGCCGAGGTAAATCACGCGTTGTTCCGTATCGGCTGACTGCAGGCATGGGGATGGCATTGTCCCGTAGTAAAACTCGCAGTCGTAGTCATCTTCGAGGATAATGAAATCATCTTTCGCCGCACGTGCGAGCAGTGCTTTCCGTCGCTCCGGCGAGAGCGTAACCCCTAAAGGAAACTGGTGATTAGGTGTACAGTACAGCCCCGCGATTCGCTCTGGAATTTCTTCGACCTTGACTCCTTGTTCGTCGACCTGAAGTCGAAATGGTTCGGAGCCGGATAGTCGCGCAATATCGGCGACAACGGGAAAGCCTGGATCCTCGACAGCAAACGTGGTTCCCGGTCCCAGCAATAGTCTCGCCAGAAGATCGAGTGACTGGTGAGTGCCAGTGGTAATAACGATATCCGCCCCGGTACAACGAACCGATCGCGATTGACGCAAGTAGGAGGCAATCCGCTCGCGCAGCCTGGGGTCTCCCTCCGGCGGACCATATTCAGAAAGAGGCCCCGGCTCCATACCGGAGGCCCGTTGGGTTAAGCGCCTGGGCCGAAATACCTGTTCGCTCCCTTGGGAAACTGTACCCGGACGAAAATCTACATCCACGTCCTTGTCGCGCAGCACGAATGTCTTTGCGGGAAGACGCTCTGACCATTCGGCTAGACGTAGCCGGGGCTCGCAGTTTGTAGCCACAGAAGTGTCCTGTGGCGGAGTGGCGCGCACGTATAAGCCGGAGCCGACATGAGTCTCAAGCCAGCCCTCCGCTATCAACGCGGCAGTGGCCTCTCTTATCGTGTTGCGAGACACCCCCAGTTGGATCGCCCAGGTTCGGGACCCTGGTAAGCGTTGCCCCGGTTCCAGGCGCCCGTCTCGCAAGGCCGAGTAGATGCCTTCGTACACCTGCTGCTGGATCGGCCCCACTCCATTCAGTCTAATCAAAAGATCGCCCACTCACTCTCCCTCGCTAAATCTGGCCTTCTCCTGAGACATTCACGCTTCTGGACGAACGACTTCTTACGGCCCACTTCATGCGGGCAATTTCGGCCCACCTTCCAAGTTGCAAAGTCTTAGACTCGCTAGGTCCTGTTCACATTCTCACCAGCGGCCCAAAGGCGCAGGCAAGCACCGCGAAGGCGAAATAGTTGCCGACGAG
>NZ_QTPO01000084.1 GCF_003853645.1 Burkholderia sp. Bp9143
CAACGTTCGAATCATCTTGGCCCGCTCGCGCAAAAGACAAGATGTAAACACATTTCATCGAATGTAAACAGACCCTAGGCGCGTCACCTACGCAGCATACCTCCGCGCCTCCGGGCGGTTGAACCTTTCGGAACCACGATTATGAACTCTACGATTGCTCGAGCTGATCGAACCTCCTCGCTTTATTGGCACTTCGCGCCGGCCTTGCTGGTGCTTGGCTATCCATGGTATCTGACGAAATTCAACGAGGCGATCACTAGCCACAGCACCGCCGGTGCCTTGTTCGCTATTGCGTTGGTGTACGCAGTGCCCGCGACCGCGTTTGTCAGCCTTTTGTCGCTCGCCCGGCTCGATGTAGTGGGCTGGCAAGCCGTCATTTTTCGGCGTCTTGCGCACCTTATATTTACCTCACCGTCGCTATACGTCATCGTGGGGGTTCTGCTTTACTTAATGAGGATAAACGGGGCAGATGAGAAGGTGTGGCTCGGGTTGTGGGGGACCGTGATCGTCGGAAGTATATTGGCACTCTCCACCGAACGAAGCGATGTCGTTCCGTCGCGCGCACACATGAACACGGGTCGCGTCCGCGTGCTTCACGGCGTGGCATCAGTCGCCATCATCGTTGTGTACCTGTTTCCTCATTTGAGTAACCATGCAGTCGGCATCTTCGGCATCGACGTGCATAAGTCAGTCATGCTAGTGCTGCGCCATGTCTATCGGGCGGGATGGCTCGAGCCTATTTTGATCGGACTCTTTTTCTTCCAAATCGTAAGTGGTTTTGTACTGTTGATTCCGAAGCTCAACGGCAAGCAGGATTTTCTAGGATCGCTGCAGACTGCCACTGGCGCCTATCTTGTCGCTTTCGTTGCCTCACATATTAATTCGGTATTCGTTCTTGCGCGTTACTTCGGAACAGATACCGACTACGCGTGGGCAACTTATCAACCGACTGGCTTGATTCGCGACGCGTGGTCGGAACGCCTCATTCCTCACTATTCACTCGGCGTATTGTTTGTTCTCGCGCATATCGCCTGCGGTCTGCGTACCGTTATGCTAGGTCACGGCGTAAATATCAAAAAAGCAAATCGGATTTGCTGGACCCTCATTGCCGGCGGCTCGATGTGGACTGTGATTATTGTCGCCGGCATGCTAGGGGTTCGCGTTTAGAATATTGGGGGGTCGGCTGGGACTCGTGAATATTTTATCTTCCCAACCAGTGTTTCGTCCTTGAAGGGGACGCCCTTCAGAAGGGTCTCGATGTTCTCTACGCCGCGGATTTTCCTCCATGACTTCTCGGCCGCTTCAATTAGCTTGAACGCTATTGCGAGGAAGGTCGCGCGATAGGCAGTTACGTGTGCGGCTCGTACGATGGCGCACCGTCGTGAACGTCGATTCAATCGGGTTCGCGGACCGCACGTGCTGCCAGTGCTCGACAGGGAAGTCGTGGAACGCGAGCAGTGCGTCTCTATCCTTCGTGAGTTTCTCGACGGCCTTTGGCTACTTGGCCGCGTACGTGTCGACGAACTGATTGAACGAGACGAGGCATCGGCTCTCCTCGCGACATTCCAGATCGCAGCAAGCACCGCCTTGGCCTTGCCGTGCTGAGATCTTGGCATGTCGTTGAGGATGTTGCCGATCTTGTGGAACCAGCAGCGCTGGTGCCGTGTCTGCGGGAACACTGCTGCAAGCGCTGCCCACCCATGTCGCCGGTCGAGACGCTGCGCAGCTACAGCCACGGCAGCGACGATCTCGCGCTCCGGCAGGTATCCGTTGCGCACAACTGCCCGCTGGCCATCGATTGTCTTCACATTCGAATATTGCTCGAGCATCGCCACCAGTTCTGCCTCGATTGCCTGCTGGATGATTCGTCGCGCGCCTTGCTGGATCAGATCGTCCAAGCCGGCAATGCTTTCGATTTGCGCTTCTGCTGTTTGACTGCTGCTCGTTTCCTGCGCATGTTTCGCCATGGTGGTGGGGTTCGATTGAGGAAACGTTACCGCCGCAAGCAACATTCTGCTTCGATCGCCGCCGCCTTCTCCTGCCTGCTCCCTAGACCGCGTACACCAGATTCAACGATAGCCCCCGTAGTGCCAACGCCTGGGACAACACCCCGATGGAGAGCTTCTTCAAGACATTGACGGTCGAGAGAATCTATCAGACCCACTACGAAACGCATGTCCAAGTCCGCCTGGATATCGTCGATTGGATCGAGGGCTATTACAATCGGCAACGCATGCATACCTCGATCGACTGCCTTACCCCCGTCGACTACGAGGTCAGGTTGCTTGCCGCATGAGTTGCTGTACGTGAAAGCGATGCAGGGTCACTCGGCCTCGTTTCTCCGGAACAGTTCCTTCGTGACTGGATCAAGGCTCAGCAGACCAAAGATGCGGTTTTATAACTCAGGACCGTTGGAAGGCGAAGAGCCGAGGGAACCTCATACCCACGAGCACTTGAATTTCAATTTCGACGAGACCACTTCCGTCGTGCCTTGCCGCGGTTGGGGGATGGATTACCTCGTTGCTTTGATCCTTTTTCAGATTTTGTTGAGCAAAGTTAGTCTCGAAATCAGTATCGAGTAGGCCCAAAGTGGAGGCTCCTACCCACCTGATATAAAGAGGCGCAACATGAGCCGTATCGCTATTCCTCCCGTTGAGTCCGCCACCGGCGCCACCGCTGATATCTACGCGCAGGTTAAGAAGATTGCCGGTGGCCGCGTCCCGAACACGTACGCCGCGTTGGGCTACCTCATACCGGAGTCTTTGGCTTCAGTGCTCAACGCCCAAGGCACATTGGCCTCCGGCAGCCTGAGCCACCAAGAACTCCAGACCATCAAGCTGTTGGTCAGCGCGAAGACAGGTTGCGACGTTTGCGTGGCCGCTCACAGCTTCGTGGGCAAGATGGTGGGCCTGCCAGTCGATGCCTTGCTCGCCATTCGCACGGGACAAGCCACGGGTGACGCCAAGCGCGATGCCCTGGTGCGCTTCGTGTCCCACCTGCAAACCACCAGTGGCACGATCAGCCAAGACGAGTTCATCGCCATCCGTGCGGCCGGCTATACCGACACCCAATTGGCCGAGATCTCGCTGACCATCGCACTCGCCATCTTCACCAATACGTTCAATCGTATCAACGGTACCGACGTCGACTTTCCGCCCGTAGAGTAAGCCGCCTTGCCGGGCGAGCGTGGCATCACACATCCAGGTTTCGCTCGACGGCTCATAGATGTAACGCGTGCCAAGCGTAGGTCGTCGGGGCATAGGCTGGCCCCCGCGATAACCGGACATGGGGTATCCATGAGCCTCGCCCTTGTTGGCTACCGGCCACTGCCCTCCGAAGCACTCGGCCTGCATGCGCGCGATCTGTACGAACGCCGCCATGCAGCGGCATCCGTGCCGCGCGTGGCCGTGGCCGGCGAAGGATGGCAGCCGGAAGTCAACCGGTGCCATGAGAACGTTGAGGAATGGTGCGCCGCACACCTCGAATATCAGATCGTCCGGGGCTGGCTCTACTTTTCGCTGCCATGCGTCGCGCATTTGCGCACCATAATCGAACTGCAGATAGATCCGATCAAGCGGCTCGTTACGCTCGTGATTCAGGCATCGATGCACGACGCATTCCGGAATACCTAGCGACTGCATCATCGTTGCGCACGTGCGACGCAGGTCATGGCATTTCCACTGACCACCCGAGACAATAAGCGTATCCGTTGCTGTCGTGCGACCTTCGGTCGATACACCCTTCCCGCGTTGCCGGTCACGGATCGCCTTGCACGTTGTATGGATAGTAACGTGCGGAATCGTGCCCTGTTGCGACGGAAATACGTATTCGCGACGCACGTCGCCCTCGGGCAATCCAGCGCGCACAATCTGCTGTGCCGCAAACTGCGCAAGGACGAAATCGCAAAGATGAATCGTAACCGCCGCGCTTGACTTCGTGCATTCCTTTGGAATCCTCCACGTCCGTTCCTCGAAGTCAAGATCAGCCCATCGAGTCACGAGTGTTTCACCGACACGCGTTCCGCAAGCAAGCATCACCCATACCGCTGACTCAATGGAGCGCGGAAGCCGTGCAGCCGGCATAAGTTCACCGAGCGCGCGATGGCATTCATTGTCGCGTACCGGGTCGTAGTCACCTGCAACGACATCCTCTTTTGCGAGCGCGAGCACATCACAATCGATCAGCAAGCGTGTCCACGGCTGGTTGCGCTCGCCCCATCGGATCATTTGCTGGACGTTCCCCAACACCTCAACTGCGCGCCGGTTGTATCCCGCGTCGGAAATCGCGGTAAGCAGCGGCAGAATGTTCGATGCAAACACGCCTGCAATCTTGTGTGTACGGAGAGCCGGCAGCACATGTTTTTCCATCGCACCTCGAAACATCCTACCGCCATCCTTTCGGCCTTTCTTACCGCGCTTCTTGTTGACGGTCGCGAACCACGCATCGAACAAATCGCCGAACGTGAGCTCCGCAGTCACCTCTTTTTCAACCTTGGCCTGTCGTTCACGCTTCTTCGCTTCGAGATAGTCCACACCGTCGCGCGCCTGTGAACGAATCGTCGCTGCGGCTGCGCGTGCATCCTCTAGCGACAACCGTTCATCGGTCATGGTGCGCCCCCACGCCTTGCCGAGCGGCTTGTCGCGTTGCTTGCCATGGAAGCCGACGCGAACAAGCCAGGTTTTCGAGCCATCCGGGCCGACGCACAGGAACAGCCCGCGTCCATCCGACAGGAAATACAGCTTCCCGTTCGCCTTTGCGGCTTCGATTTGTCCAGCCGTCAGAGCACCCATGATCGCCCTCCCTTGATATCGCCATCAGGTCGGCCCGTGCCCATCTAGAGCCCACCCCACATCGCGAACACTTAAAAAAACACTAAAAAGTTGCGGCTCGTGGAGGATTTCCGCGAAAGCTGGCGGATCATCAATCCCCCGCAAACCCTTGTCAGACGAGGCTTGGATGGATTCCAGCGGACCACACCGGATCACCCGGAAAACATCACGAAACCTTTAACTTTCCGTGAGGACTTCGACACCGGCCGCGGCCTACTCTGTGCGCATGTTTTCAGGACCTGCTTCCAGGAGCCCGCCATGCCCACCCGCAGACATCTGCTGTTCGCCGGCGCCACCGGCCTCGCCGCGCTCGCGGCGCTGTCGTCGACCGGCCGCCGCGCGCTGGTCGGCCGCGCATTCGCCGCGCCGCCCGCCGCACCCATGGCCGCCCCGTTCGAGATCACCCGCAGCGACGCCGACTGGCGCCGCCGCCTCACGCCCGCGCAATACACGGTGCTGCGCGACGCCGGCACCGAGCCGCCGTACAGCAGCCCGCTGAACGACGAGCACCGCCGCGGCACGTTCGCATGCGCCGGCTGCGACCTCGCGCTGTTCTCGTCGAGCACCAAGTTCGACAGCCACACCGGCTGGCCGAGCTTCTGGAAGCCGCTCGACCACGCGGTCGCGACCGAGGCCGATGCGTCGTACGGGATGGCGCGCATCGAAGTGCACTGCCGCCGCTGCGGCGGCCATCTCGGCCACGTGTTCGACGACGGCCCGCCGCCGACCGGCCTGCGCTACTGCATGAACGGACTCGCGCTCGCCTTCCACCCGGCCGCCGCCTGACGGGCCGCCGCCTTCCTGAACGACCGGAGACTGCCCCATGCTGCTCATCGTCCTTGCCTATCTCGGCGGCGTGCTCACGATCCTGAGCCCGTGCATCCTGCCCGTGCTGCCGTTCGTGTTCGCGCGCGCCGACCAGCCGTTCGTGCGTACCGGCCTGCCGTTGCTGATCGGCATGGCGCTCACGTTCGCCGTCGTCGCGACGCTCGCCGCCGTCGGCGGCGGCTGGGTCGCGCAGGCCAACCAGGCCGGCCGCTGGCTCGCCATCGTGCTGCTCGCGGTATTCGGCCTGACGCTGCTGCTGCCGCGCTTCGCCGAACACCTGACGCGCCCGCTCGTCGCGGCCGGCAACCGGCTCACCGGCTTCGCGCAGCGCGACGGCCGCCCGGCCGGCCCGGTGTCGTCGCTGCTGCTCGGCGTCGCGACCGGCCTGCTGTGGGCGCCGTGCGCGGGTCCGATCCTCGGGCTCGTGCTGACCGGTGCCGCGCTGCGCGGCGCGAGCGTGGGCACGACGCTGCTGCTGGTCGCGTATGCGGCCGGCGCGGCGACGTCGCTCGGCGTCGCGCTCGTGATCGGCGGCAAGGTGTTCGCCGCGATGAAGCGCTCGCTTGGCGCCGGCGAATGGATCCGGCGCGGGATCGGCGCGGCGCTGCTGGCCGGCGTCGGCGCGATCGCGCTCGGCCTCGATACGGGGGCGCTCGCACAGCTGTCGACCGTCACGACGGGCGGCCTCGAGACGAAGCTCGTCGACCGGCTCGGTGGGCGCTCACCTGGCGCGCCGGCGGCGATGTCCGCGACGGGCAATATCGCCGGCAGCAACAGTGCCGCGGCAGGCGGCGCGATGATGGCCGCGACGTCCGATGGCGCGGATGGCGCGCCGGCGGCCGGCAGCGCGATGATGCGCGCCGTCGGCACGACGCCCGCGCGGCAAACGCCGGCCGCACTGCCCGTCGAAGGCACGCTGCCGTCGCTCGACGGCGCCGTGCAGTGGCTGAACTCGCCGCCGCTGACCGCGGCCGGCCTGCGCGGCAAGGTCGTGCTCGTCGATTTCTGGACGTACTCGTGCATCAACTGCCTGCGCACGCTGCCGTACACGACCGCCTGGGCGCACAAGTACGCGCCGTACGGGCTCGTCGTGATCGGCGTGCACGCACCGGAATTCGCGTTCGAGCGCGACGTCGGCAACGTGAAGAAGGCCGTGCACGACCTGGGCATCGACTACCCGGTCGCGATCGACAACGGCTATGCGATCTGGCGCGCATTCGGCAACGAATACTGGCCCGCGCACTACTTCGTCGACGCGCAAGGGCGGATCCGCCACCACCACTTCGGCGAAGGCGAATACGCGCAGTCGGAACGCGCGATCCAGTCGCTGCTCGCCGAAGCCGGCCACCCGGAAGCGCTGAACGTGCCGCTCGGGCTCGCCGGCGCGCCCGCGAAAGGCGCGCTCGCGGCGGCGGACAGCGCGGACGTCCGCTCGCCCGAAACCTATGTCGGCTATGCGCGCGCGGACGATTTCACGTCGCCCGGCGGCATGGTGCGCGACGCGGCACACCGCTACGACGCGCCCGCGCATCCCGACCTGAACGACTGGGGTTTCGTCGGCACGTGGCAAGTCGGCGCCGAGCGCGCGACGCTCGCCGCGCCGGCCGGCAGGATCGTCTACCGCTTCCATGCGCGCGACCTGCACCTCGTGCTCGGCCCGGGCGCGAACGGCAAGCCGGTGCGCTTTCGCGTGACGCTCGACGGTGCCGCGCCCGGTGCGGCACACGGCGCGGACATCGATGCGCAGGGTTACGGCACCGTCACCGGCCAACGCCTGTACCAGCTCGTCCGGCAACCGGGCGCGATCGCCGACCGCACGTTCTCGATCGAGTTTCTCGATCCCGGTGTCGATGCCTATGCGTTCACGTTTGGTTGAACGCGGACGCAGTGGCGGACACCGTCACGCGCGCCGCCGCCCGACCACCGTCTTCCGTCCCGCATTCAGAAGGAGCAAATCATGATCTCGACCTCCCCTCCCGATTCCGCACCGCGGCGGCGGGCGGCCATGCTGCGCCGCATCGGCGCGATCGCCATCGCGGCCGCCGCCGTGTTCGGCTATCAACGCGTCGTCAGTTCCGCTGAACCGATGCGCACCGTGCCCGCGCCGACGCTCGACGAAACCCCGGGCGCGTCCCACGAGGAAACGGCCGTGCTTGCCGGCGGCTGCTTCTGGGGCGTGCAGGGCGTGTTCGAGCACGTGAAGGGCGTGAAGCAGGTCACGGCCGG
Source organism: Burkholderia sp. Bp9143 (assembly GCF_003853645.1). Classification (GTDB taxonomy): domain Bacteria; phylum Pseudomonadota; class Gammaproteobacteria; order Burkholderiales; family Burkholderiaceae; genus Burkholderia. The sequence goes on from NZ_QTPO01000084.1 coordinate 7,884, forward strand.
CTACGCGGGCGGCGCATCCGAAACCGCGCACTACACGCTGGTCGGCACCGGGCTGACGGGCCATGCGGAATCGGTGCGCATCGTCTACGACCCGACACAGGTCACCTACGGCCGGCTGCTGCAGGTGTTCTTCTCGGTCGTGCACGACCCGACCGAACTCAACCGTCAGGGGCCCGACGAAGGGACGCAATACCGGTCCGCGATCTTCCCGATCACCGCGCAGCAACGCGCCGTCGCGACCGCATACATCGCGCAGCTCGGCACCGCGCACACGTTCCCGGCGGCCGTCGTCACGCGCGTCGAGCCGTACAAGGGCTTCTATCCGGCGGAGACGTATCACCAGAACTACCTCGAACTGCATCCCGACGCACCATACATCGCGTACAACGATCTGCCGAAGGTCGCCGGTCTGAAGCAGCGCTTCCCGGCGCTGTATCGCGCCGACGCGGTACTGTGGCGCGACGCCGGCCTGTGACGGACCGCCGGCCGGGCGGCGGCCGGCGTGTGCCATGACCCGGCCGGCCCGCGCCGCCGGCCGCGTTTGCGCTGCATCAACGAAACGCATGCCGCCCCGACCGGGCAAACCCGGATCGGGTCAGCTTCGCGGGCCAACTTCGCGTAGACTTCTCCAGAACAAATCCCCGCCGCGACACGCGGCGCCCGGAACGCTCCAGCCAGGAGGCGTCACGCATGCGCGCAGTGCCTTTGTCTGACAGCAGTGCCCTCGAAGAACCGTCCGGCGGCGCGGTCGTGCGCGACCTGCGCCGCGTGCCCATCCATCCCGATCACTGGTATCCGCTCGCGTGGTCGCGCGAACTCAAGCGCGGCAAGACGCTCGGCGTGCGCTTCGCCGGCGATCCGATCGTGCTCGTGCGCACCGAATCCGGCGCCGTGTATGCGCTCGAGGATCGTTGCGCGCACCGCCAGGTGCCGCTGCATGCGGGCGTCGTGAGCGGCGAAACGCTGCGCTGCTGCTACCACGGCTGGACCTACGCGTGCGACAGCGGCCGCTGCGTCGACGTGCCCTACCTCGGCCGCGAGCGCCTGCCCAACGGCGTGCGCGCGTATCCGTGCCGCGAGGCCCACGGGCTGATCTTCGTCTTCCCCGGCGACGCGACGCTCGCCGACGAACGCCCGTTCCCCGCGCTCGAATCGGCGGACGACCGTGCCTTCAAGACACGCCGTTTCGGCCGCGAGGTCAAGTGCCACTACTCGTTCATGCACGAGAACCTGATGGACATGAACCATCAGTTCCTGCATCGCAAACAGATGGGGCAGATGCGCGCGCGCAGCATCGGCCGCCGGCGCGGCGACGACTGGGTCGAGGTCGACTATACGTTCGCGCGGATGGAAGGCAAGCAGCCGGTCGGCGAGGCGCTCGTGTTCGGCGCCAGCAAGAAGCCGACCGATCAGGCCGACAAGAGCGTGATGACGGTCCGTACGGGCTACCCGTACCAGACGCTGCAGATCCGCTCGAGCGAAGGCACGCTCGTGATGGACCTGTGGATCGTCTACGTGCCGCTCGACGCGGAACAGCGCACCAACCGCACGTTCGGAGTACTGTCGATCCACAGGCCGGGCATTCCGTTCGCGCTCGATCTCGCGTGGCCGCTGCTCGTCTGGTTCACCGAGCGGATCTTCCGCGAGGATCGCTGGATCGTGGAGCGCGAACAGGAAGCGCACGACCGGCAGGGCGCCGACTGGAACCACGAGGTGTTTCCGGTCATCAACGAACTGCGCGACCTGCTGCGTCAGTGCGGCGCGCGCACCGTGATCCCGATCCGCGACGTGCGCGACGGCGCGTGATGCGTGCGGCGTGCCGCGGCGCGTCGGTTACAGGCTGAACGCACCCGGCAGCAACGCGCGGGCCGTCGTGACCTCGACGGCCCCTTTCAGGTTGGTCAGGATCACCTCGATGTCGGGCCTGCCGATCTCGATGATCACCTGACGGCACGCGCCGCACGGCGCGATCGGGCCGCCCGTGTCGCCGACCACCGCGAGCCGCGTGAAATCCCCCGGACGATAGCCGGCGGCGATCGCCGCGAACATCGCCGTGCGTTCCGCGCAATTGCACAGTCCGTAGGACGCGTTCTCGACGTTGCAGCCGTGAAAAATCGTCCCGTCGCGCGCCTGCAGCGCAGCGCCGACCATGAAGCGCGAATACGGCGCATACGCGCGTTCGCGCGCCGCCTTGGCCTGTTCGATCAGTTCGTCTTGTTCCATCTCGATGGTGCCTCCGGTCGTGTGCCGGGATGCATCGACACGGCGCATCCCGACCGCCACGATACTCCCGTCATGTGAAGCGGCCGCCGATACCCGCACGGTCCGCCGTGCCGGCATCGACGCCCGGTCAGCCGATCTGCTGGTAAAGGGTCGGCGGCGCCTCGCCCGTCTCGCCCAGCACGTAGCTTTGCCGGACCTCGTCCACGGCACGTGCCGCGGCCGCGTCGTCGCGCGCGTGCACGTAGCCGAGCGGCTCACCGGCCTCGACGCGCTGCCCGATCTCCGCGAGTGCCGACAGGCCGACACGGGTGTCGATCGCATCCTCCGCGCGCGTGCGGCCGCCGCCGAGCGCGACGACCGCGAGCCCGAGCGCGCGGCACTCGACACGCTGCACCACGCCGCTCGCGGGCGCCGGAACCGGCACGGTCACGTCCGCCCGCGCAAGATGACGCTGGGGCGCGTCGAGCAGGTCCGCGGGGCCGCCGAGCGCCGCCACCATTCTCGCGAAGCGTTCCGCCGCCGCGCCCGAGTCGAGCGCCTGCCGCAGCAGCGTGCGCGCCTGTGCGACATCGCCCGCCAGCCCGCCGATGACGAGCAACTGCGCCGAAAGCGCCATCGTGACCTCATGCAGGCGCGCCGGACGCGACTTGCCCGTCAGGTAGTCGATCGCACAGGCCACTTCGAGCGCATTGCCCGCGCACGGCGCGAGCGACTGGTTCATGTCGGTCAGGATCGCGGTCGTCTTCATGCCCGCGCCGTTGCCGACGTCGACGATGCTGCGTGCCAGCTCGGCCGATTTCGCGGCAGTCGGCATGAACGCGCCAGAGCCGACCTTGACGTCCATCACGAGCCCGTCGAGCCCGGCCGCGAGCTTCTTCGACAGGATCGACGCGGTGATCATCGCGACCGACTCGCCGGTCGCCGTCACGTCGCGAATCGCATAGATGCGCTTGTCGGCCGGCGCCAGCCGCGCGGTCTGCCCGATGATCGCGACGCCGACGTCGCGCACCGTACGGCGAAACGCGTCCGTGTCCGGTGTCACGTTGTAGCCGGGGATCGCGCTGAGCTTGTCGAGCGTGCCGCCGGTATGGCCGAGCCCGCGCCCCGAGATCATCGGCACATAGCCGCCGCATGCGGCGACCATCGGCCCGAGCATCAGCGACACGACATCGCCGACGCCGCCCGTCGAATGCTTGTCGACCACCGGTCCGCCGAGATCGAGCGCACGCCAGTCGAGCACGTCGCCCGAGTCGCGCTGCGCGATCGTCAGCGCGACACGCTCGTCGATGCTCAGGTCGTTGAAGTACACGGCCATCGCGAACGCCGCCACCTGGCCCTCGGTCACGCTGCCGTCGGTCACGCCGCGCACGAACGCGGCAATCTCGTCGCGATCGAGCGGCTGCCGGTCGCGCTTCCGGCGAATGAATTCCTGCGGTAGAAACATCGTTGCGTCTCCTCGATCGCTCGATGGCCGCTGCGCTCATCAGGTTCGACACGGTCGCGGCCGTCAGCGCACGCAAGCCGTGCCGCGCGACTTCGGAGCGGCGCTCGGGCGCGACCGCGCTGAAGCCGCCCGCGAGAATGGCGATCGACGAGAAGTTCGCGAAACCGCTCAGCGCGAACGACACGATCGCGAGCGTCTTCGGGTCGAGCACCTGCAGGCCGGCCGCCGTCGCGAACCAGGAAGGGTGTCCGGAGGGGACCGGACGCGCGCGGGGCGCGCCGCGCAAACGAACGCGCCCGCGTGACACGCGCGAGTCAGCCGGCGCGCTCGACCGGATGCGGCTCGCGCAGCCGGTTCGCGATGCGCGCGGCCTCGTAGTAGCCGGCCGCGGGCGGCCGCTTCAGATAACGGCCCGCGCCGCGCACCGCGCGCAGCTCGCCGTCGGCCCATGCGAGCGCGCCGCGCGTGAGCGTGTGCGTCGCGACACCCTGCACCGTCATCCCTTCGAACACGTTGAAGTCGACCTGCTGGTGATGGGTCTTCACCGAGATCGTCTTCGTCGCGGCCGGATCCCATACGACCAGATCGGCATCGGCGCCGACCTGCACCGCCCCCTTGCGCGGATACAGGTTGAAGATCTGCGCGGCGTTCGTCGACGTGATCCGCACGAATTCATTCGGTGTGATGCGGCCTTGATTCACACCGTGATGCCACAGCACCGACATGCGGTCCTCGACGCCGCCGCAGCCGTTCGGGATCTTCGTGAAGTCCTCGCGGCCCATCGCCTTCTGCGACGCGCAGAACACGCAGTGATCGGTCGCCGTCGTATGCAGCTGCCCCGCCTGCAGCCCGCGCCACAGCGCTTCGCGATGCTCGGCCGAGCGGAACGGCGGGCTCATCACGTGCGCGGCCGCCCGCGTCCAGTCCGGGTCGCGATACACCGCCTCGTCGATCACCAGGTGGCCCGGCAGCACCTCGCCGAACACGCGCAGCCCTTCGCTGCGCGCGCGCGTGATCGCATCGACCGCGTCCTTCGACGACACGTGCACGATATACACGGGCACGCCGAGCACCTGCGCGATGCGGATCGCGCGGTTCGCGGCCTCGCCCTCGACCTCGGGCGGGCGCGACAGCGGATGCGCCTCCGGCCCCGTCATCCCGCGCGCGAGCAGCGCCTGCTGCAGCCGGAACACGAGCTCGCCGTTCTCCGCGTGCACGGTCGGCAGCGCGCCGAGTTCGAGCGAACGCGAGAAGCTGTTCACGAGGACCTCGTCGTCCGCCATGATCGCGTTCTTGTACGCCATGAAGTGCTTGAAGCTCGACACGCCGTGCTCGCGCACGAGCGTGCCCATGTCGCGGTGCACCGATTCGTCCCACCACGTGACGGCCACATGGAAGCCGTAGTCGGCGGCCGCCTTCTCGGCCCAGCCGCGCCATTCGCCGAACGCGTCCATCAGCGGCTGCTTCGGGCTCGGGATCACGAAGTCGATGATGCTCGTCGTGCCGCCCGACAGCCCGGCGGCCGTGCCCGAATAGAAATCGTCGCTCGCCGTCGTGCCCATGAACGGCAGTTCCATGTGCGTATGCGGATCGATGCCGCCCGGCATCACGTACTGGTCGTGCGCATCGACCACCGTCGCGCCGGCCGGCGCGTCGATCGTCTCCGCGATCTGCAGGATCGTGCCGCCGTCCTGCGGGTCCGCACACAGTATGTCCGCGCGATAGGTGCGGTCCGCATCGATCACGGTGCCGCCGCGAATCAGGATTGCCATGTCGTTGCCTCCTCGTTGACTGTCGGGTGCCGCATGCGTTCGCGCATCACGCGTTCGCGATCTGCGCGCGCTGTCCGGCGCGCCACTTCATCCAGCTGCCGTACACGCCGGACGCCAGCACGAGGCCGACGAACCACGCATACGTGTAAAGCGTGTTGAAGAACGCCGGCACGTTCGGAAACGACGCCGGGAATGCGGTATGCAGGAAGCCGGGCAGGTTCGGCAGCACGCCGATCGCGAGCGCGGCCAGCGCGGCCGGATTCCAGCCGCGTGCGTAGCTGAAGTCGCCGCGCTCGTCGAACAGCGCGCGCGTATCGAGCCGCGTGCCGCGAATCAGGAAGTAGTCGACCATCAGGATGCCCGCGACCGGCCCGAGCAGCGCCGAATAGCCGACGAGCCAGGTGAAGATATAGCCGTCCGTCGTCGCGAGGATCTTCCACGGCATCATCATGATCGCGAGCGTCGCGGTGATCAGCCCGCCCGTGCGATACGAGATCGCCTTCGGCCACAGGCTCGAGAAATCGTAAGCAGGGCCGACGAGGTTCGCCGCGAGGTTGCAGCACATCGTGTCGAGCGTGAGGATCACCAGCGCGATGCCGACGCCGATGCCGGTCATCCGGCTCGTCAGGTCGATCGGATCCCAGATCGCGTTGCCGTAGATCACGACGGTGGCCGACGTCACGACGACCGACACCACCGACAGCAGCGCCATCGGCAGCGGCAGCCCGATCGACTGCCCGATCACCTGGTCGCGCTGCGAATGCGCGAAGCGCGTGAAGTCGGGGATGTTCAGCGCGAGCGTCGCCCAGAAGCCGACCATCGCGGTCAGCCCCGGCCAGAACGTCGCCCAGAAGAGTCCCGCCTTCTTGCCGCCCGCGACGAACTGCGACGGCGCCGACAGCATCGTGCCGAAGCCGCCCGCCTGCGACGTCGCCCACCACACGAGCGCGATGCACATCACGACCTTGATCGGCGCCGACCAGCTCTCGAGCCAGCGGATCGAATCGGTGCCGTGCAGGATGAAGTACAGCTGCAGCGCCCAGAACACCAGGAAGCACGCGAGCTGCCCGAACGAGATGCCGACGAGCGGCAGCGCGGCGCCGTGCAGCGCGTTGCCGGTCAGGATGTTCAGCAGCGTGTAGATCGCGCTGCCGCCGAGCCAGGTCTGGATGCCGTACCAGCCGCACGCGACGATCGCGCGCAACAATGCAGGCAGCTTCGCGCCCTGCGTGCCGAACGACGCGCGCACGAGCACCGCGTACGGAATCCCGTGCTTCGCGCCCGCATGACCGATCAGCAGCATCGGCACGAGCACGATCAGGTTGCCGAGCAACACCGTCAGCACCGCCTGCCACGGCGACATGCCTTCCTGGATCAGCCCGGCCGCGAGCATGTACGACGCGATGTTCATCACCATCCCGACCCACAGCGCCGCGAAGTGGTACCACCGCCACGTGCGCTGCGCCGCCGTCGTCGGCGCGAGATCGTCGTTGTACAGGCTGCCGGCCGGCGCCGCGGCGCTGTCGGGATCGGCGGGAATCGCTGCTGGTTTCATTGAACGCGCTCCACGTAAACGTCAGCGCCGGCATCGTGCGATGCCGGCCGATCAGGATTAAAAGGCGACGCGGCCCGTACCGCGCCGCCGGCCGCCGGTCAGGCTGCCTTCGCGTGCTTCGCGGGCTCCGCCGGGCTCGCCCCCGCGTCGGCACGCACCGGGTTGTTCGGATGCGTGGTCCAGTTCGCGTAGTCGCCCGCGTCGACCCGCTCCATCGTGATGCATTGCTCGACCGGACACACATGCATGCAAAGATTGCACCCGACGCACTCCGCGTCCACCACCTCGAAATGCCGCACGCCGTCCTTCTCGGCGGTGATCGCCTGGTGCGACGTGTCCTCGCACGCGATATGGCACAGCCCGCACTGGATGCAGCGGTCCTGGTCGATGCGCGCCTTGATGTCGTACTTCAGGTTCAGGTATTTCCAGTCGGTGACGTTCGGCACCGCGCGGCCGCGTATGTCGTCGAGCGTCGCGTAGCCCTTCTCGTCCATCCAGTTCGACAGCCCGTCGGCGAGATCCGACACGATCCGGAATCCGTAATGCATCGCGGCGGTGCACACCTGCACGCTGCCGGCGCCGAGCACCATGAACTCGGCCGCGTCGCGCCACGACGAAATGCCGCCGATGCCGGAGATCGGCAGGTTCGGCGTTTCCGGGTCGCGCGCGATCTCCGCGACCATGTTCAGCGCGATCGGCTTGACCGCCGGGCCGCAATAGCCGCCGTGCGTGCCCTTGCCGTCGACGGTCGGCATCGGCGCCATCTGGTCGAGGTCGACCGCGACGATCGAGTTGATCGTGTTGATCAGCGACACGCCGTCCGCGCCGCCCTTGTAGGCGGCACGCGATCCCATCCGGATGTCGCTGATGTTCGGCGTGAGCTTCACGAGGCACGGCAGCTTCGTGCCTTCCTTGACCCAGCGCGTGACCATCTCGACATATTCCGGCACCTGCCCGACGGCCGCGCCCATCCCGCGCTCGCTCATCCCGTGCGGACAGCCGAAGTTCAGCTCGACCGCATCTGCGCCCGTATCCTCGACGAGCGGCAGGATCCATTTCCAGTCACGCTCGTTGCACGGCACCATCAGCGACACGATCAGCGCGCGGTCGGGCCAGTCGCGCTTCACCTGCGCGATCTCTCTCAGGTTCACGTCGAGCGGCCGGTCGGTGATCAGTTCGATGTTGTTCAGCCCGGCGATCCGCTGGCCGTTCCACTGCACGGCGCCGTAGCGCGAACTGACGTTGACGACGTGCGGATCGAGCCCGAGCGTCTTCCAGACGACACCGCCCCAGCCCGCCTCGAACGCGCGATTGACGTTGTACGCCTTGTCGGTCGGTGGTGCGGAAGCCAGCCAGAAGGGATTCGGCGAAGTGATGCCTGCAATGGTGCAGCGAAGGTCGGCCATGTTCGGCTCCGTGAAGATGGGGCGTATATCGTGATCCGCGTGATCCGCGTGACGTACGTGATGCGCGCAATGCGCGCGATACCGTTGCGTATGCCGCGTTCAGGCGGCCTTGGCGCCGCGCTGCGCGAGCGCCGCGTCGATCGCGGCGGCCGCGCGCTTGCCGTCCTGCACGGCCTGCACCGTGAGGTCGATGCCGTCCGTCGCCGCGCAATCGCCGCCGGCCCATACGTCGGGCAACGCGGTGCGTCCGTCCGCATCGACCGCGATGCGTGTCCCGTCCGCCGTCAGCAACGCGGCCGCGACACCGTCCGGCACCAGCGTCTGGCCGATCGCCTTCAGCACCATGTCCGCGTCGACGGTGAAGCGCTCGCCCGACGCGGCCTCGAATTCGACGCCCGTCACGTGCCCGTCCGCGCCCGCGATGCGCACCGGCTTCGCGTGCGTGACGAGCGTGACGCCGCTCTTCTGCGCGAACTCGCGTTCGGCCCAGGTCGCGCTCATCGCATCCACGCCGCGCCGGTACACCATCGTCACGCGATCCGCGCCGAGCTTGCGGCTCTGCACGGACGCGTCGATCGCCGTGTTGCCGCCGCCGATCACGACCACGCGCCGCCCGACCGGCACGTTCTCCAGCCCGTCGGCCTGCCGCACCTGCTCGATGAAGTCGACCGCGTTCATCACGCCGGTCAATTGCTCGCCGTCGATCGCGAGCGTGCGCACGCCGCCCAGGCCCATCGCCAGAAACACCGCGTCATGCCGCTCGCACAGCGCGTCGAGCGTCACGTCGTGGCCGAGCGCGACGCCCGTCTCCAGCGCGATGCCGCCGACCGACAGCAGCCACTCGACTTCGCGCTGCGCGAAATCGTCGACGGTCTTGTACGCGGCGATCCCGTATTCGTTCAAGCCGCCCGCCTTCGGTCGCGCGTCGAACAGCGTGACGCGATGGCCGGCCAGCGCGAGCCGGTGCGCGCAGGCGAGCCCGGCCGGCCCCGCGCCGACCACCGCGACATGCCGGCCCGTATCGGGCGCACGCGTGAAGCGCACCGCGCCGCTCGCCATCGCCCAGTCGGTCGCATGCCGCTGCAGCGCGCCGATCGCGACCGGCTGTGCATCCTGATGATTGCGCACGCACGCGCCTTCGCACAGGATCTCGGTCGGGCACACGCGCGCACACATCCCGCCGAGCGGATTCGCGGACAGGATGTCGGTCGCCGCGCCCTTCAGGTTGCCGTTGCCGATCTTGCGGATGAAGCTCGGGATGTCGATCTGCGTCGGGCAGGCCTGCACGCACGGTGCGTCGTAGCAGTAGTGGCAGCGGCTGGCGGCGGCCGCGGCGGCAGTCGGATCGAGCAGCGGCGCGATATCGGCGAATTCGCACGAGAGTTGCGTGGACGACAGGCGATGCGCGGCGATATCGCCGGTTGGCTTGGTGGTCATACGCTTTCCTTCGACTGGGTGGAGACAAAGCCGTCCCCGCCGGCTGCGAATGCACAGTCGGGGCGGTCCTGCATCAGGCATGCCACGGTCAGGCGATGATCAGCCTGCCGGCTGCGCTATATCCGATCCGTCATGAAGCCGGCTCGCAGGCACGCGACAGCATCGCGTGCAGCAGCACGTTCGCGCCGGCCTCGATCCACGCAGGCGTCGCGTCCTCGATCTCGTTGTGGCTGATGCCGTCGACGCAGGGCACGAACACCATCGACGTCGGCGCGACCTGCGCCAGGTAGCACGCGTCGTGTCCCGCACCCGACACGATGTCGCGATGCGAGTAGCCGAAGCGGTCGGCCGCGCCGCGCACGGCCGCCACGCAGGCCGGATCGAACGCGACGGGCTTGTAGTAGAAAATCTGTTCGAGCGCGGTGTCGAGCCCGATCTCGCCCGCGATGCGCGTGACGCCGTCGCGCAGCGCGGCGTCCATCTTCGCGAGCACGGCGTCGTCCGGATGACGGAAATCGACGGTGAAGAACACGCGGCCCGGAATCACGTTGCGCGAGTTCGGGTGAACCTGCATCATCCCGACCGTCGCGCAGCCGAACGGCGCGTGATCGAGGCCGATCCGGTTCACGAGATCGACCACGCGCGATGCGCCGAGCAGCGCGTCGCGGCGGCGCGGCATCGGCGTCGGCCCTGCGTGCGCCTCCTGGCCGGTGAACGTGATCTCGTACCAGCGCTGCCCCTGCGCGTCCGTCACGACGCCGATCGTCTTGCACTCCGCCTCGAGAATCGGCCCCTGCTCGATATGCAGCTCGAACGCCGCGTGCAGCTTGCGGCCGCCGCACGGCACGTCGCCCGCATAGCCGATGCGCGCGAGTTCCTCACCGATCGTCTTGCCGTCCACGTCCTTGCGCGACAGCCCGTACTCGAGCGGGAACACACCCGCGAACACGCCCGATGCGACCATCGCCGGCGCGAAGCGCGAGCCTTCCTCGTTGGTCCAGATCACGACCTCGACCGGATGCTCGGTCTCGATGCCGTGATCGTTGAGACTGCGAATCACCTCGAGGCCGCCGAGCACGCCGTAGATGCCGTCGAAGCGGCCGCCCGTCGGCTGCGAGTCCGCGTGCGAGCCGGTGACGACCGGCGCCGCGTCGGCCACGCGGCCCGCGCGGCGCATGAACACGTTGCCCATCGTATCGACCGTCACCGTGCAGCCGGCGGCTTTCGCCCAGCCGACGATCAGGTCGCGGCCGGCCTTGTCGAGATCGGTCAGCGCGAGGCGGCAGACGCCGCCCTTCGGCGTCGCGCCGATCTTCGCCGCCTCCATCAGGCTGTCCCACAACCGCCTGCCGTCGACCTTGATCGACGTGTCGAATGCTGCCCGCTTCACTGTTTCCGATACCGCGTCCATACGTATCGCTCCTGTGGGGTCGGTCATCTCGTCATCCCGGTCGACGCCGGTGCACGCATTGCTGCCGTCGGGGCAAACCCGCACCTGCGAGGTGCAGATGCGCATCGTTCGCGTGATTCGTCCGATCGATCGGCGGACTGCCGGCACTGCATTCCGTCGCTCGTCAAATCCTGTCCGATTGGACAGGTTTTAGACGATCAAAATGCCCAGCGCAATGTCTTTCTTGCGTGAATCGATCGAGCGAGAAACGTGCCACCGCATCGCAGCATCGCGCGCGCCGATGTATGCGGGCACGTGCGTTCGATGCGAACCAGCGACTAGAATGAAGCCCAACGCGGCATGCACGCTGCGCGAGGGCAACGATGAGACATGACGAAGCGGCCGCGGACGCCACCGACCACGACGAAACGAGCGGGCCTTTGCGGCGACGCAAGGCGCACATCCGCGAGTCCAACGAAGCGCATCTGCTGGCCTGCGCGGAAGCCGTATTCGCGGAGCGCGGCCTCGACGGCGCGAGCACGGCGATGATCGCCGAACGTGCGGGCCTGCCGAAGGCGAACCTGCATTACTACTTTCCGACGAAGCTTGCGCTGTACCGGCGTGTGCTCGACGACCTGTTCGAAGACTGGCACCGCGCGGCCGGATCGTTCGAGGCCAGCGACGATCCGGTCGAAGCGATCGGCGGCTACGTGCGCGCGAAGATGGATCTGTCGCGACGGCGCCCGCTCGGCTCGAAGGTATGGGCCAACGAGATCATCCACGGTGCCGCACACATGCAGGACATCCTGTCGGAACGCGTGAAGCCCTGGTTCGACACGCGCGTGAAGGTGATCGAAGGCTGGATCGCGCGCGGGCTGCTCGCACCGATCGATGCGGATGCATTGATGTACCTGATCTGGGCGACCACGCAGCACTATGCGGATTTCGATGCGCAGATCCGCGCGCTGAGCGGCAAGCGTGCGTTCACACAGAAGGCGTTCGCCGAGAAGACCGAGCAGGTCGTGCAGCTCGTGATCCGTGCGTGCGGGGCGGTGTCGCCGAAGGCGCGCGCGTAGCGCGCTCGCGCTTTATTGCGAATGCAGAACGGGCGGCGGGCACGATGCCCGCCGCCCGCGTCGCGAGACGGCCTACGTGCCGTCTCGCGCGTGACGCGTCAACGCGTTCGCGTTACGCGACGCGCTCGATCGCGATCGCCGTCGCCTCGCCGCCGCCGATGCACAGCGACGCGACGCCGCGCTTCAGGCCATACGCCTCGAGCGCGGCCAGCAGCGTCACCATCACGCGTGCGCCCGATGCACCGATCGGATGGCCGAGCGCGCACGCGCCGCCGTGCACGTTGACCTTGTCGTGCGGCAGGTCGAGATCGCGCATCGCGGCCATCGCAACCACCGCGAAGGCTTCGTTGATCTCGAACAGGTCGACGTCGCGCAGGTTCCAGCCGGATTTCTCCGACAGCTTGCGGATCGCGCCGATCGGTGCCGTCGCGAACAGTCCCGGCTTGTTCGCGTAGGTCGAATGCCCGACGATCACCGCCTTCGGCGCGAGGCCGAGCCGATCCGCTTCCGAGCGACGCATCATCACGAGCGCGGCCGCACCGTCCGAAATCGACGACGAATTGGCCGCCGTCACCGTGCCGCCTTCGCGGAACGCCGGCTTGAGCGTCGGAATCTTGTCGAGCTTCGCGTTGCCCGGTTGCTCGTCGATCGACACGACGGCTTCCGTCTTGCCGGCCTTCACGGTCACCGGCGCGATCTCCGATACGAAGCGCCCTTCCGCGATCGCGCGTTGCGCGCGCGTCAGCGATGTGATCGCGAACGCATCCTGTTCCTCGCGCGTGAACTGGTAGGCCTGCGCGCAGTCCTCGGCGAACGTGCCCATCAGCCGGCCCTTGTCGTACGCATCCTCGAGCCCGTCGAGGAACATGTGGTCGAGCACCTGGCCATGACCCATGCGCATCCCCGCGCGCGCCTTCGGCAGCAGGTACGGCGCATTCGTCATGCTCTCCATCCCGCCCGCGACCGCCACGTCCGCCGATCCGGCCAGCAGCAGGTCGTGCACGAACATCGCGGCCTTCATCCCGGAGCCGCACATCTTGTTGACCGTGGTCGCGCCCGCGGACAGCGGCAAGCCGGCCTTCAGCGCGGCCTGCCGCGCCGGCGCCTGGCCCTGGCCGGCCGGCAGCACGCAGCCGAACACGATTTCATCGATGCGCTCGGCGGGCACGTTCGCGCGTTCGAGCGCCGCGCGGATCGCCACCGCGCCGAGCTCGCTCGCGCTGGCCGCGGCCAGGTCGCCCTGAAAACCGCCCATCGGCGTGCGCGCCGCGCCGACGATTACGATCGGATCCTGTGTCGTCATGATTGCATTCCTCCAGTGTCAGCGCGGTGCCATGCGCAGCGCGCCATCGAGACGGATGACTTCGCCGTTCAGCATCGTATTCTCGGCGATGTGGCGCACCAGCGCCGCGAATTCGTCGGGGCGGCCGAGCCGCGGCGGGAACGGCACGCTCTTGCCGAGCGCGTCCTGCACGTCCTGCGGCATGCCGGCCATCATCGGCGTCGCGAAGATGCCCGGCGCGATCGTCACCACGCGAATGCCGAATCGCGCGAGTTCGCGCGCGATCGGCAGCGTCATGCCCACCACGCCGCTCTTCGATGCCGCATAGGCTGCCTGCCCGATCTGCCCGTCGAATGCCGCGACCGACGCGGTGTTGACGATCACGCCGCGCTCGCCTTCCGCGTCGGCGTCCTGCTTCGACATCGCGTCGGCCGCGAGGCGGATCATGTTGAACGTGCCGACCAGGTTGATCGATACCGCACGCGCGAAGCGATCGAGCGAATGCGGGCCCTCGCGGCCGACGACCTTCTCGCCCGGCGCGACGCCCGCGCAGTTCACGAGCGCATCGATGCGGCCGAACGCGTCGCGCGCGGCGGCAACGGCGGCCTGCCCGTCGGCTTCGCTCGTCACGTCGGTCTTCACGAAGCGTGCGGCTGTGCCGAGTTCGTGCGCGAGGCTCGCGCCGGCGTCTTCATTGACGTCCAGCAGCATGGCCTTGCCGCCTTCGGCGACCACCATGCGTGCCACTGCGGCGCCGAGGCCCGAACCGGCGCCCGTAATCAGAAAAACGCGATCCTTGATATTCATTCGCAGTCCGTAGTCAGTATTCGATGTTCAGGATTGAGTGACCTTCTCGGCTTCCATCTTGCGCAGCACGAAACGCTGGATCTTGCCGCTCGGGGTTTTCGGCAGCGCGTCGACGAAGTCGATCGCGCGCGGATAGGCGTGGGCCGACAGCCGCCGCTTCACGTGCTGGCTCAGTTCGTCGGCCAGCGCCGGCGTACCTTCGAAGCCTTTCGACAGCACGACGAACGCCTTGACGATCTCCGTGCGTTCCGGGTCCGGCACGCCGATCACCGCGGCCTCGCTGACGGCCGGATGCTCGATCAGCGCGCTTTCCACGTCGAACGGGCCGATCCGGTAGCCGGACGACGTGATCACGTCGTCCGCGCGGCCGATGAAGCTCACGGTGCCGTCCGGTTCGAGCTCGACGTTGTCGCCGGTCCGGTAGTAGCCGCCCGCGATCGCCGGCGTGTCCTGTTGCCAGTAGCCGTGGAACCACAGCAGCGGCGAGCGCGCGATGTCGATCGCGAGGTTGCCGGGCTCGCCGGGGCCGAGTTCGCGACCGGCCTCGTCGAGTACCGCGACGCGATAGCCGGGCATCGCGAGACCGGCCGAACCGGCATGGACGACGTGCGTGAGCCCGTGATGGTTGTTCACGACCATCCCGAGTTCGGTCTGGCCGTAGTGGTCGTAGATCGGCGCGCCGAGTGCCGCGTGGAACCAGCGCACGACTTCCGGATTCAGCGGTTCGCCCGCGCTGCTGACGACCCGCAGCTGCCCTTTCACGCGTGCCGCCGCATCGGTGCCGGCCGCCATCAGCATCCGGTACGCGGTCGGAGAACCGGCGAGGCTCGTGATGCCGAGCCGTTCGATCACGTCATAGGTGCTGTCGACCGTGAAGCCGCCCTCGTACAGCGTCGTGGCATGGCCAAGCAGCAGCGGGCCCGTGATCGCGTAGTAGAGGCCGTATGCCCAGCCCGGATCGGCGATGTTCCAGAAGCGGTCGCCGTCGCGCAGGTCCACCGCGTCGCGCATGTATGCGGCGAATGCGAGCAGTGCGCGCAGCGGCACGGGCACGCCCTTCGGCAAGCCTGTCGTACCCGACGTCGACATCATCATGAACAGGTCGGTGCCCTTGCGCGACACCGGTTCGAATACGTCGGACCGCGCGTCGAGCGCCGCGCGGAAATCGATGTCTTGAGCCGGCAGCGCGTCGCCCGCCTCGCGCACCGTCGCGACCCGCGGGCAATCCGCGATCTCGTCGAGCTTCGCGCGATTCGCGACGTTGGTGACGACCAGACGCGCATCGCTCATGCGCAGCCGGTGTTCGATCGCCTTCGGTCCGAACGCGGTGAAGAGCGGCTGATAGACGGCACCCGCGCGCCACGTGCCGAGGATCGTCGCGACGAGTTCGGGCGTGCGCGGCAACAGGCCGGCCACCACGTCGCCCGGCTTCACGCCCTGCTCGACCAGCAGGTTCGCGACACGCGCCGACAGCGCCCGCATCTGCGCGAACGTGAAGCTGCGGTGCTGGCCGCCGGTATCGATCCAGTCGAGCGCGATCGCGTCCGGGTCCGCCGCCGCATGCCGGTCGCAGCATTCGACGCAGGCGTTCAGGCCCTGCTCCAGGTCGCCGTGCAGATGTGCGGCGGCGGTCTCGATACGAAAGCCGGCCACGGCGTCGGCGTAGGCCGGCACCACCCGGGCGGTTGCTCCATCACGCATGCGTGTCTCCTGTTCGTTATGACCGCCGGCGAACCGGGGTATATCGATGATGGTAGACAGCCGTCACATTGCAATCAATGACAAACAGAATCTAGAATCGTGATCGCTTTTGCCATGTCTGGAGGGCACGAAAAATGGGGCCGCAGATGATCTCGCCGGATTTCGTCGAGGATGCGCTCGAGAGCCTGCGCCGGCGACGGATGCCGACCGAGGTCGTGCTGCGTGCCGCCGGCCTGCCGGCCGCCGTGCGCGAGCCCGTCACGCCGCAGCAATACGGCCGGTTGTGGCTGGCGATCGCCAGCGCGATCGACGACGAATTCTTCGGGCTCGCGGCCCGCCCGATGCGGCGCGGCAGCTTCACGCTGCTGTGCCATGCGGTGCTGCACGCGGGCACGCTCGAGAAGGCGCTGCGACGTGCGCTGCAGTTTCTGCGCGTGGTGCTCGACGAACCGCACGGCGAGCTCGTGGTCGCCGACGGCCAGGCGCAGATCGTCCTCACGCAGGCAGGCGCCCCCTATTCAGCGTTTGCTTACCGGACGTTCTGGCTGATCCTGCTCGGTGTCGCCTGCTGGCTGATCGGCCGGCGCATTCCGCTGCAGCGCATCGATTTCGCGTGCCCGAGCCCCGACCAGCGCAGCGACTACCACCAGTTCTTCGGGGTACCGGTACATTTCGACCGCCCCGACAGCCGGCTCGCCTTCAACGCCGCGTACCTCGCGCTGCCGACGATTCGCTCCGCGCAGGCACTGAAGACCTTCCTGCGCGGCGCGCCCGGCAATCTGCTCGTGCGCTATCGGCACGACACCGGCTGGGTCGCGAAGACGCGTGCGCACCTGAAGGCGCTGCCGGCCGCCGAGTGGCCGGACTTCGACACGCTGGCCGGGGGCCTCGGCACGACCCCCGCGACGCTGCGGCGACGCCTGCGCAGCGAGGGGCAGAGTTTCGCGTCGATCAAGGACGAACTGCGCGCCGCGCTAGCCCAGTCGCTGCTACGCGGACACACGCTCAGCGTCGCGGAAATCGCGGTGGAACTCGGTTTTACCGAGCCCAGCGCGTTTCATCGCGCGTTCCGGAAATGGACGGGGACGAGCCCGGGCGCGTTTCGGCGGGATGTCAATGCGGCGCAGGCGGAACATTGAACGACCACTTGCCCGGAAGCCCGCGCGCTGTGTGTTGTCTGTCGGCATTCGGGCGCTTCCGGCTCAGGCAACGACGCAGCGCGAAACCGGCCGTGCCGGATACCTGCGCGACATTGCGCGTCGCCCTGCGCGACCACATACTGACCGGTCCGTACGAACAAGGCCGCTTCGATGCCGACTGTCGATCAGGGTGCCGCTTCGGTGCTGGGTGTCATCGGATCTGCCGTGTCCCTGCTGGCAGCGATTCCGTACGCGCTCGCGATCTACCGGCGCACCGTTCGTCCGCATCTGTTCACGTGGCTCATCTGGTCGGTCGTCACGGCGATCGCGGCCGCCGGCCAGTTCGTTGCGGGCGCCGGACCGTCTGCATGGTGCACGGCGGCGATCGCGGTCACCTGCTGTCTGACTTTCGTCGCGAGCATATTTCGAGGCGAACGCGGCTGGACGCGCATCGACTGGGTTTTCCTGTGCGCGGCGCTATCGGCGATTCCACTCTGGATGGCGACAGACGACCCGACGATGTCGATCTGTCTGGTCACGCTGATCGAGCTTGCCGGCCTCGGCCCGACCGTACGCAAGACGCTTCGCGATCCATGGAGCGAGAGCCTCACGTATTTCGCGTTGTGCGTGCTCAAGTACGCGCTGGCGCTGCTGGCGCTGCGCGCGTGGACTGTCGCGGTCGCGTTCTATCCTGCGGTCAACATCCTCGCGTCGATCGGCATCTGCTCATTGATGATGGTGCGACGTCAGGCGCTGTCGAAAGCGGAGTAGCCTTCGTCGAGTAGCCGCGATGCCGGAGTGCGCGGACCGTCGCGGTCCTCTGCGATCCGCTTGCCGGTCATGCGTGGAATCCTGCCCCTTCGAACTGATGCGAGGCCCCGATATGGATACAGTTCGTGCAGTCATCGAACCGTATGAAACCGCAATTCGAGCCGCAATGCTTGCCAGCGACGTCGCCGCACTCGACACGTTGCTGGATGACGACCTGGTCTTCAGCGTGCCGAGCGGACAGGTCATTTCGAAGCACGACGATCTGTCCGCTCATCGCGCGAAGCTGCTGAGTCTCAGCACACTCGATATCCAGGAGACGCAGGCAAAAGCGATCGGCGAGATGATCCTCACCACGACGAAGGCGATGCTTGCCGGTCGCTTCGACGGCACCGCATTCAACGGCACGTTCGCCTACACGCGCCTGTGGCGCCGATCGGGCGGCGGCTGGTGCGTCGTTGCAGGACATGCATCGCAGATCGGTTGAACTGCGCAATTCCGGCAATTCGACACACTGCAGGACCCAAAGGCGAGTCGATGCCGACGCATATGGGGCAGGGTGTCGCCCGCGCGCCTGGAGGGAGATTCGGAAGGAAGCGGCCAGGAGAGGGACAGAAGCTTTGTGATCGAAGCGGATCCCAATGCCGTCCCGTTCTATCTGTCGTTCGGGGCCGAAAAAATCGGTGAAAGGGAGTCGAGCGTGCTGCCGGGCAGATGTTTTCCGATCCTGCGGATCGCGATCTGATCGATCGGCCATCCGGACACTTCGCTGCACGCGCGTTTTCCGTCGCCCAAATGCAAAAACCCCCGCCTGTTCGGGCGGGGGTTTCTGGCTTAGGGAGCCTGACGATTACCTACTTTCACACGGGAATCCGCACTATCATCGGCGTA
>NZ_QTPO01000085.1 GCF_003853645.1 Burkholderia sp. Bp9143
CGCCATGCTGCGTGACGGCACCATTTACCAACCCAAGTCAGCCCTTAACGCTTGACGAAGGACATAGGGGCACCCCCCACTCAGAAAAGATTGCGAATCACCGAATTCCGCATCGGCCGGATCGGCATGCCCTCGCATTGCGGCCCCACCAAAAAAATTGCCCGCGCTTCAAATGAAGCGCGGGCGAAACCGTCGCCCTACGAGGATAGGCGACGGGGCCATCGAGATCCGCGCACCGCGCGGATCATCATCGGTTGCGCTAGCGCTCACAGCGCCGGCATCTGAAGACGTCGAAACCGTTGGTCGGGCGCTCTCGACGCCTGCCCGGTCTCTGACACCACCCTCCCTGTCCTAACGATTCGAACTTATAAAGCAGCTTGCGTGCCAGGTGTATTTTCGAAAGCATGCCATTGATCCATAAGGATATTTTCTACGACCACGACGATGTAACACCCGTTCTGCCGCCGTAACGCGCGGATGTTACGTAACGTCACGAGGCGGAACCGAACGTCCCGCACACGCCGGCGTCAGCGCGCGACCATGAAAAAAACCCGCCGGAAGGCGGGCTTTTTCGAAGAGCGGGATCGTACCGCGATCAGCGCAGCTGATTCACGAGCAGCCCCATGATCTGCCGGGCCGGCGACGACGCATCGATCGCGCCCGAATCGTCGACGACCGCCACACGCGTCTGGTCGGGCGTCAGCGCCTTCACGTTGACGCGATACTGCTTCGCCTGCTTTTCCTTCTTGCCATGGAACAGCTGACTCCAGAAGCCCTGCTCGGCCGCACTCAGATCCTTCGGATCGACATAACGCACGAAATACAGACCCTTCGTGCGATCGCGATCGTCGACCGTGAAGTTCGCGCGATCGAGTGCAAGGCCAACATGCAGCCACGACCTGTCGTACGGCTCGCCAAGCGTGACTTCGGACGGCACTGCACCCGAGTCGACGTCGTTCGCTTGCGACGACGTACGCGCGACGTTCTGTGCAGCGATCGCCGCGGCGGCAGCCTTCGATGCGTCGGTATCGGCCTTCTTGTCCTTCGGCACCGTGTTGTCGTTGATGTTCGCGACCGGCGGCTCGCCGTTCTTCGCACGCTGCTCGTTCTGTGCGAGCACCGCCATCAGCCGCTTCAGGTATTCCGTCTCGAGCGCCGGATCGTTCGGCTTCGCTTCCCACTTGCTCGAATCGTTGTTCGCGCCGGTGATCGCCTCACGCATGCCTTTCTGGCTGATGAACACGTAGGTGCCGCCGTTCGGGGCCGAATCGAGGCGCGTACGGTACTTGTTGCGCTCGGCCGTCACGTACGAATTGCCCATCGCCTTCGAGATCACGCTGCGGATCAGGCCGTCGTTGATCTGCGGATGGGTTTCGTTCCAGTCGGTTTCCATCACGCCCTTATCGCGCTGGTCGACGACGAGCAGGAAGCCCTGCTCCTGCCAGAAGCGGCGAACTTGCGGCCAGATGTCGGCGGGCTTCTTGCTGTCGATCACGAGCCAGCTCTCGGTGCCGTCGCGCTGGATATGCATGTCGGCCACGGCGGGCGCAACGGTGTCCGTCGCGGGCGCCGTGTGCTGGACCTGCTGAAGCGCGGACAGGGACGTCGCGCCGCCCTGCGGCGGCAGCGAACGCTGATCGGCCGTCTCGTCGAGCATGTTGGGCGGCACTGCGAGCGACGCTTCCTTCGATTTCGAATCGCTCTTGTAGTCCACTTTCGTGGGCGACGACGTACCGCAACCGGCGACGAGCGCGCCGGTTGCGAGCACTGCAGCGAACCGCATGGTAAGACGAAGATCAGTCATGTTCGGGGAATCCTCTTCCGCTAAATCACGGCGCTTTCCGTGGATCAACCTTGCATTTTACCGGGGCCGCGCCGGGATGTGCAAAAAAGCGACGGCCAAGAAAAAACCCGCGTCAGCCTGAACTGACGCGGGTTCTTTGTCTGGTCGGGGCGAGAGGATTTGAACCTCCGACCACCTGCACCCCATGCAGGTACGCTACCAGGCTGCGCTACGCCCCGAAAGAAAAAAATTATAACAGACAGTTGGCCAGTTTAGTACGGGTCGCATGCATTTTGTGCAGGTTCCTGCGAAATTCTTTGCGACATGACGTGACGAGACAGGAAGGCCTCGATACGAGCGCCAATGCACATCCCGTCGCGCCCACGCTCCGGCCATGTGACCCACCGATGCTCACCGCTTGCGCGCGACACAAATGACCGTGAGGCCCGCCACCCGGTTGAACCTGAACATCGGCAACTCGGCCCGGCAGATCAGCTTGAGCACACCGTTGACGAACGGATGGTGCCGGCGCAATTGCGACGCCGGTTCGCGTGGTTGCCGACGCGCCCGCTCGCTGAGTCGCAATGCCGCCGCAAGCGGAAACGTGAGGCCGAAGTAGTATGCGCCGCGCTCGACCTCCAGCCCCGCACGACGCACGACTTCCTCGAGGCCATCGAGCGTATACCTGCGCTTGTGCTCGAGAAAATCGTCATGCGCGCTCCAGAGGAACTGAAACGCGGGAACCGTGATCAGGAACCGGCTGTCCTTCGGCGCGCCCGCCACGTAGCGGGCAAGCAACCCGACGTCGTCGTCGACGTGCTCGAGGACGTCCATCAGCAACACCAGATCGGCATCGAATCGATCGACGGCCCGGCGAAAATGGACGGGTTTGCCGGCCGCCTCGCCGTCGGTATCGTCGGCGTAGCTCGTATCGACACACCATGCCTCCGTCGCCTGCGTACGCTCGAGCAAATGCTTTGAAAAGAAACCCGAGCCGGCACCGACGTCGAGTATCCGGCTCGCGTCCGATCCGCCCAGAAACCGACGGATCGCGCTCGCCTTCGACGCGTAGTACCAGTGATCGCCTACATCCGCTCCCAATACGTCGAGTTCCTTCAGATCCATGACGCCTCCCCCGTGTCGGCCACCATGCTTTGATCCATCAAGCCACTGACGCCGATCTTACCGCGCCGCAGCCGTGGCCAGTTGCACGATTCGCACGGGCTGCCTGCGCTGCGCCCTAATCGAAAAGGACGATGGCCGTTTCGCCGCGGATCGCTATCGTGCGCTTACCCGTCGCGAGATCGAAGCGCACGGCGCATCGTCCGACTGCATGCCGATCGATATGGCCCGTCTCCGCTTTGCCGCGCTGTGCGGCACGTTGGCAACGGTTTCGGTCGCAACCGCGGTCGTGACGTCCTGCCACCGTCTCAGACAAAGGCCAGTGAATGCCTCAGAAAAACGAAATTTCCCGTCGACACTTTCTCCGGCTGGGTGCCGGCACGCTCGGCATCGCGCTGGGAAGCGCGTCGCTTCTGTCCGCATGCGGCGGCGACTCGATCGCGGTCGCCCCCGTCACGACGCCCAGGCTCGGTTCGGCAGCGAACTTTCGTGATACCGCAGGAGCGGACGGAGCGGGCTATGCCACCGCGAGCGGCGCAGCGATGAAAAAAGGCGCGATCTACCGGTCGTCCGCGCTCGCGTTGTCCGCGGCCGACCTCGCAACGGTCGATACGCTCGGCATCACGCAGGTGTGCGACCTGCGCACGACCGCCGAAATCCAGTCGCAGCCGGATGTGTCATTGGCCGGAGCCACCTGGCAGAACCTCAACGTGCTCGGCGTCGCCAGCCTTGGTCCGCTTCCGACGAATGGCGCGACTGCCGCGGCCTTCATGCAAAGCATGTATCGGGCGTTCGTGACGTCGGAAACGGCACGGACGAGCTACCACACGCTATTCGCCGGCTTTGCCGCATCCGGGGGCAATCTGGTCTTTCACTGCACGGCCGGCAAGGATCGCACCGGCTGGGCGACGGCCATTCTGCACACGATCCTCGGTGTCCCCCGGCAGACGGTTCTCGCCGACTATCTGCTGACCAACGTCTACAGCGCGTCGGAAATCGCCGCCTACGTCGCGCAAGCGCAGAAGCGCGGCGGGCAGGATGCGGCCGACATGATGGCCGCGCTGCAAAGCGCGCAAGCCGCCTATCTGCAGGGGGCGTTCGATCAGGTCGTCGTGTCGTATGGCTCGATGACGTCGTACATCGATAACGGCCTGCAGCTCGACGCGTCGACGCAGAATGCGATCCGGCAGCGCATGCTGGCTTGACCAACCGTGCAGGCGGCGATCGCGATAGCGTGGCTGTCGTCGTCCTGCCACCTGCACCCCGGATCGGACACTGCCCTCATCCGGCACCAAACCCCGCCTCAGCCCACGCCGACGCCGGGTTTGCCGATCCGGCGCAATGCGCGCCGTCCGCATCGACCGCAAAACCAAACGACCGTTTGATCCTGCCTCCCCGCCGCCGCGAATCCTTTGCCCTGTCGTGCGCCGACCGGTATTGCCCGGACGCCCGCTGTTTGGTAACGCCGCTCTAGCACGCTATGCCACACTGCACGGCATCGACGTCCGCGCCGCGCATCGGCGGCGCGCCCGCGTCGATCACGACAAGACATGGAGACAGACGATGCGGAATGCGGTCCGGCGCGGCCATCGCACGCCTTTGGCAAGTTTCGACTGGATGACCGGTCCGCGGCGCACGGCCGCCTCGGTTTCACACGGCACCTCCCGTGCACTCGGCTGCGGTGCGCTTGCGCTCGCGCTGCTCTGCACCGGCTGCGCGGAACCGGCCGCGCAGCGCGACGGCAACGTGTCGGCCGCGTCGACGAAGATCGAGCGCGCCAAAGCCGAACGCCTCGCCCACGAACAGCAGGCCGCCCGCGCCGTGCCGTCGCTCGCGTCGATCAGCCTCACGCAACCGCGCCCGTTCACGCTGCGCGACTCGGGCCAGAACGGCGCGATGACTTTCCTGCGCGATGTCGATTTCCGCATCGTCAACAACCTCGGCTTCTTCATCCACCAGTTGTCCGCGACACTCGTGCCGACGCAGGCCGGCGCACCCATCGTGTTCGACGATCCGACGAGCTTCGAGATCGACGTGCACGAAGGCGCGGTCACGCTCGACAACGCGAAGCTGACCGCGCTCTTCGACACCTACATCTTCGGTTACCGCAACGCGCCGCTGCGCAAGCTCGCCGTTTCGGCCGGCGACGGCGTGATCCATCTGGAAGGCGAGATGCAGCGTGACGGCTGGGTGCCGTTCTCGCTAACCGGCACGCTCGCGATCCGCGACGGCAGCCAGCTCGTATTCCACCCGACTGGCGTGCGCGTGTCGGGCATCAACGCGCAGCCGGTGATGCGCGCGGCCAACGTGAAGATGGCCAACCTGCTGAAGGTCGAGACACCGATCGCGCGACTCGCCGGCGACGACCTCGTGATGTCGGTCGACAAGCTGATGCCGCCGCCGCGGCTGAAGATCAGGATCACCGCGCTGCGCGTGACGCCGGCCGGCCTCGACCTGACGCTCGACGACGGCTCACACGCAGGCTTCGCACTGCCCGCGAACGCGCCGCAACAGGCGATGTACATCCGCGGCGGCGACGTGAAGTTCATGCGCTCGATGCCGATGAATGCCGACATCCTGATCGGCCCAGTCGATTCGAGGAAGCGCGACCAGAATTTCGTATTCGACCTGTACCACTATCGCGACCAGGTATCCGCCGGCTATTTCAATTTCGACGAAAGCGGCGCGATGGCGATCCGGATGCCGTCATACGCGGGCCCCGCGAGCGGCGCCGCGCTCGGCAATGCGGCCGCTCGCCTGAACGACAGCTTTCTCGCCGCGCAGCAGAATGCGTTGCGTGACTCGCGCCAGCGCTGGGAAGCGTTTGCGCTCGCGGCCAGCGCGCCGCAACCCGGCATGCAGAAAATCGCGATGCGACGTTCGTCGCCCACCCCGTTCAACGAACGGTACGTGTCGAACCGCAACCCGACGATCCACCTGCACAACGTCGACTTCAACCTGTCCGGTGACATCGGCTTCCATGTCGACGATCTCGACGTCCAGCTCATCGCGAAACGGCCCGGCGAACCGGTCGACCTCGACGATCCGAACCAGTACGACATCCGTATTCTCGGCGGGACGGTCGTCGAATCGTGGAAGGCGATGTCGGCGCTCTTCAACAACTACCTGCTCGACTACTCGCCGCGCTCGCTGAACGACCTGCAGTTGAGCGCGGATGGCCAGGACCTGCGCGTCCAGGGCGGCATCAAGCTCTGGAATCACGTGCCCGGCGTGTGGCTGCCGACAGACATGAAGGGCACGCTGTCGGTGCTTGACGACCGGCACCTCACGTTCAAGCCGGCGCAGGTATCGGTGCTCGGCATCCCGCAGGCGAAGCTGCTGCGCTCGCTCGGCATCGAGCTCGCGTCGCTGACGCCGCTGCAGCGCCACGGCGCGGAGCTGCGCGGCGACACGCTCGTGCTCGACCAGTACACCGTGTTTCCGCCGCCGGTACTGAACGGCAAGCTCGGCCAGGCAACGGTCGAACGCGCCGGACTGCGCCTCACGTTCCGGCGCGCCGCCGACGCACCCGCGCCGAAGCGGCCGCGGATCGACGCGCAAAGCTACATGTGGATGGAGGGCGGCGACATGAAGATGTTCAATGTGCTCGAACTGAACGTGCGCGCGCTGATCCGGAACTCGGCCGAGGCTGGCCCGATGCGCTTCGACCTGTACGGCTACCGCAACCAGGTCGCGCAGGGCTCGGTGCGCATGCTGCCGGACGGCACGCTGGTCGTCGACATGGGCAAGCCGAATCCGCTTGCATCGCGCTAACAAGGCGTGCCCGTCCGCATGCATGAAAAAAGCCCGGTGGCACGTCGCCAACCGGGCTTTCTTCTGATTCGAGCCGCGCGCTCAGTCGTGCTTCAGTCCGTCGATCACGTCGAGCAGCGCCTGCCGCAACGCGATCACGTCGACCGTTGCACCCGGCTTGCCCGATACACGCGCATCGGCGGCGGACGGCACATCGGGCTCGACCGGTGCCGCGGCAGCGCGTTCGCCGCCCGGCGAATCGAGCCGGTTACGCGCGCCGTTGATCGTGAACCCCTGCTCGTACAACAACTCGCGAATCCGCCGGATCAGCAGCACTTCGTGGTGCTGATAGTACCGGCGATTGCCACGCCGCTTCACCGGCCGCAACTGCGTGAATTCCTGTTCCCAGTAACGCAGCACGTGCGGCTTGACCCCGCACAGTTCGCTGACTTCACCGATCGTGAAGTAGCGCTTCGCGGGAATCGGAGGCAAGACGACTTTCTCAACCGTAGTGGTCATCGTCGGTTAACCGTCGGTAAAGGATGCGCGGCGGCCGCGCGGAGACGTCGGCGCGCGGGCGTTACTCCGTGCCGTTTTCGACCAGCGCCTTCAGCTTCTGGCTCGCGTGGAAGGTTACCACCCGGCGGGCCGCGATCGGAATCGCCTCGCCCGTCTTCGGGTTGCGGCCCGGACGCTGCGGCTTGTCGCGCAGCTGGAAGTTGCCGAACCCCGACAGCTTGACGCTTTCGCCGTTTTCGAGCGCGTCGCGGATCACTTCGAAAAACGCCTCGACCATGTCCTTCGCTTCACGCTTGTTCAGCCCGACGCTGTCGAACAGCAACTCCGCCAGTTCCGCTTTCGTCAGCGTCGGCGTCTCGGTGGACGCCGGCGCCGAAGCGTCGCGGTTCATGGCGCTGCGTTGCGCCGTCAGGAGGGCTTCGAATTCACTCGAGGTCATGTCGTTCATATCTGCCATACAGCGCGTTAAACCAAAACTTGCGATGGGGAAAAGCCACCCGCGGACGGGCGGCCCCTCTCCTTAGCCCCGCAGGCGGGCACCCGCACGAGCCATCCGCTCGACCAGCGTCTGGATCGCCTGATCGACGACCTCGTCCTGCAGCGTGCCAGCCGCGTCCTGCAGCGTCACGCGGAAGGCAAGGCTCTTCTCGTGCGCGGCAAGACCACCGGAAGTATTTGATTTTGCACGAAATTCGTCGAAGAGTACAACCTTCTGAACGAATCGGCAGGCGTCTTCGGCCAGCGCCTTCTTCATTTCATCGAAAAGTGCCTGAACCTCGACCGCCTGATCGACCACGACGGCGATATCGCGCCGTACCGGCGGGAATTTCGACACGTCGGTCGGTGCCGGCAGCGCACGCGCGATCAGCGCGTCCGCGTCGATTTCGAACATCACCGGCGCGTGCGGCAACTCGTACTTCTGCATCAGGCGCGGATGCAGTTCACCGATCCAGCCGACCGCGCGGCCATCGACTTCGATGCATGCGCTGCGGCCCGGATGGAGGGCCGGATGCTCGGCCTTCACGAAACGCGCGGCGGCCGGCGCGAGCAGCGCCTCGAGATCGCCCTTTACGTCGAAGAAATCGACCGCACGGGTCGCCACGCCCCACTGCTCGTCGACTGCCGGGCCGTATGCGAGCGCGCCGACACGCTTCGGCTGCGTGTAGCCTTCGACGGTCAGCTCGCCGGCCTTCACCGACGGATCGGCGAGGAACACGCGGCCCGTCTCGAACACGCGCACGCGATCCGCGCGACGATTCAGGTTGTGGCGCAGCACCGAGATCAGGCTGCCGAACAGTGTCGTGCGCATCACCGACAGCTGGCTCGCGATCGGGTTCAGCAGGCGAATCGGGTTGTCGTTGCCGGCAAAGTCGTGCTCCCACTCCGCATCGACGAAGCTGAAGTTGACCGTTTCCGCATAGTCGCGCGCCGCGAGCGCGTGACGGATGTCGTGGATCGAACGCCGCGTCTCGTTGGTCGCTCGCATCTCGCTCGTCGCGACCGGGGGGCGCGCCGGAATCTTCTCGAAGCCGTAAATGCGCGCCACTTCCTCGATCAGGTCTTCCTCGATCTCGATGTCGAAGCGATGCGACGGCGGCGTGACCAGGAATGCGTCGTCGTCACGCTCGAACGGCAGGCGCAGGCGCGTGAAGATGTCCGCGATCTCGTCGGCGTCGATCTTCACGCCGATGATGCGGTTCGCGCGCGACACGCGCATCTTCACCGGCGCGCGCTGCGGCAGGTTCACTACCTGGTCGTCGACCGGGCCGGCCTTGCCACCGCAGATCTCGAGAATCAGCTGCGTGATGCGCTCGACGTGTTCGACGGTCGTCGCGTAGTCGACGCCGCGCTCGAAGCGATGGGCCGCATCGGTCGAGAAGTTGTACTTGCGCGCGCGGCCACGGATGCTGTTCGGCCACCAGAATGCGGCTTCGAGGTAGATATTGGTCGTATCGAGCGTGACGGCCGTGCTGTCGCCGCCCATGATGCCCGCGAGGCTTTCGACCTGACGGTCGTCCGCGATCACGCCGACCGCTTCGTCGAGTTCGACCGTGTTGCCGTTCAGCAGCTTCAGCGACTCGCCGCGCTTGCCCCAGCGTACCTCGATGCCGCCGTGGATCTTGTCCAGATCGAACACGTGCGACGGACGGCCGAGCTCGAACATCACGTAGTTCGAGATGTCGACGAGCGCCGACACGCTGCGCTGGCCCGAACGCTCGAGGCGCTCGATCATCCATTGCGGCGTCTTCGCATGCGCGTTCACGCCACGGATCACTCGACCCGAGAAGCGGCCGCACAGATCGGGCGCGGCGATGCGCACGGGCAGCGTTTCGTCGAGTTCGACGCGCACCGGACGGATATCGACCGGCGTCAGCGGCGCGCCGGTGATCGCGGCCGTCTCGCGCGCGATGCCGAACACCGACAGGCAGTCGGCCTTGTTCGGCGTCAGCTTGATTTCGAAGATCGTGTCGTCGAGATTGAGCGTGTCGCGGATGTCTTGGCCGACCGGCGTGTCTTCCGGCAGGATCAGCAGGCCGCTGTGGTCCTCGGACAGCTTCAGCTCGCGCGCCGAGCACAGCATCCCCTGACTCTCCACGCCGCGCAGCTTCGACAGCTTGATCGCGAACGGCTTGCCCCCCTCTTCCGCCGGCGGCAGTTCCGCGCCGACCAGCGCGACCGGCACCTTGATGCCGGGCGCCACATTCGGTGCGCCGCACACGATATTCAGCGTCGCGCCGGTGCCGGCGTCGACCTGGCAGACATTGAGCTTGTCCGCATCCGGATGCTTGACGACTTCGAGCACGCGGCCGACGACGATCTTCGACGTCGGCGGTGCAGCCTTGCTCAGCGATTCGACTTCGAGCCCCGCCATC
The DNA here is from genome assembly GCF_003853645.1 of Burkholderia sp. Bp9143. Classification (GTDB taxonomy): domain Bacteria; phylum Pseudomonadota; class Gammaproteobacteria; order Burkholderiales; family Burkholderiaceae; genus Burkholderia. The sequence continues at coordinate 10,051 of NZ_QTPO01000085.1, forward strand.
GTCAGCGCGTGCGACAGTTCGTCGGTCGTCAGCTGCGGGTCGACAAAGGTTCTCAACCAGGATTCAGGGAATTGCATGGATGTCTACGTTCGAAACAGGTTAGATCGGCGCCCGGCCCCCGTCGGAAACGTCCGGCGGGGCATGCGCGGGCACATGTCGGCGCGGCGCGTGCGTTATGCGAACTGGCGCAGGAAACGCAGATCGTTCTCGAAGAACAGCCGGAGATCCTGCACGCCGTAGCGCAGCATCGTCAGGCGCTCGAGGCCGCTGCCGAACGCAAAGCCGATGTAGCGCTCGGGATCGAGGCCCATGTTGCGGATCACGGTCGGATGCACCTGCCCCGAGCCCGAGATCTCGAGCCATTTGCCGGCGTTCTTGCCGTGCTCGAACATCATGTCGATCTCGGCCGACGGTTCCGTGAACGGGAAATACGACGGACGGAAGCGCACGAGGATGTCGTCGCGCTCGAAGAATTTCTTCAGGAAGTCGGTATAGACGCCCTTGAGGTCGGCGAAGCTGATGTTTTCGTCGATCCACAGCCCCTCGACCTGATTGAACATCGGCGAGTGGGTCGCATCGCTGTCGACGCGATACGTGCGGCCCGGCGCGATCACCTTGATCGGCGGGCGGTTCATGCGCGCGTAACGCACCTGCATCGGGCTCGTGTGCGTGCGCAGCAGCAGCTGGCGGCCGTCGGCATCCTTGCCTTCGACGTAGAAGGTGTCCTGCATCGAACGCGCCGGATGGTTCTCCGGGCTGTTCAGCGACGTGAAGTTGTACCAGTCGGTCTCGATTTCGGGACCGTCGGCCACGTCGAAGCCGATCGAGCGGAAAATCTGTTCGACGCGCTCCCACGTGCGCATCACGGGGTGCAGGCTGCCTGCACCGGCACCGCGGCCGGGCAGCGTGACGTCGATTGCCTCGGCGGCGAGGCGCTGGTTCAACAGCGCGTCGGCGAGCGCCTGGCGACGTGCGGTCAGCGCGGCTTCAACCTGCTGCTTCGCGACGTTGATGCGTGCGCCTTCGGTCTTGCGCGCTTCGGGATCGAGCTTGCCGAGGCCCTTGAGCAACTCGGTCAGCGCACCCGACTTGCCGAGAAATCGTGCTTTCTCGTTTTCGAGCGTGGTGATGTCGGCAGCCCGTTCGAAGGACTGCTGCGCGTCGGCGACAATCTGGTCCAGATCCATAGATCCCATCATTTCCAACGTCATTCGGTCTTGGCGAGCAAAACTGCTCACCAAACAAAAAAGGGGCTCGGAAGAGCCCCGTTTTCGCTGCAGCGGCCGAGACTACCGGAACATCGCTGCAACTAACCACGCAGTGCTAATTTCGCAATTAGGCTGCAACGGCGGCTTTCACCTGCTTGACGATCGCAGCAAAAGCAGCCTTGTCGAACACCGCCATGTCGGCCAGGACCTTACGGTCGAGTTCGATCGACGCCTTCTTCAGGCCGTTGATGAACACGCTGTAGGTCATGTCGTGCTGGCGAACTGCCGCGTTGATACGCGTGATCCACAGTGCGCGGAACACACGCTTCTTGTTGCGGCGATCGCGGTATGCGTACTGACCAGCGCGCATCACCGCCTGCTTGGCGATGCGGTAGACGTTATTGCGACGGCCGCGATAACCCTTGGCCAGGTTGATGATCTTCTTGTGGCGGGCCCGTGCGGTTACCCCACGTTTGACTCGAGGCATGTTTCTCTCCTTAGAGTATCAGTTGAGGGGTTACGCGAACGGCAGCATCGCGCGGACGGAGTTCAGATCGGAATCATGAACTGCCGTTGCGCCGCGCAGGTGACGCTTGTTCTTCGTGGTTTTCTTGGTCAGGATGTGACGCTTGAAGGCTTGACCGCGCTTGACGGTACCGCCCGGACGCACCACGAAGCGCTTTGCAGCACTCTTCTTGGTCTTCATCTTAGGCATGACGAACAACTCCAGTTTATTTGATGGCGATGGGTGTGCGGTTGGCTTGCGCCCTTGACCCGCCCTTCGAAACCCAGTCCACTTGTGTACGGCGAACCGCTTGCGCAGCCGCCGTCATTGTTGATGCGCCGCCCTGACCGGGCAACGCACCGAACCACTTTCGAACCTGCGCGGCATGCGCGCGGGCCCGTTACTTCTTTTTCTTCGGCGAGAGCACCATGATCATCTGGCGCCCTTCCATCTTCGGCATCTGCTCGACCTGGCCGACTTCCTCGAGATCCGTGCGCAGACGCTCAAGCATCCGCATGCCGATCTCCTGGTGAGCCATTTCGCGGCCGCGGAAACGCAACGTGATCTTCGTCTTGTCGCCCTCTTCGAGGAAGCGCACGAGATTGCGGAGCTTGACGTTGTAGTCACCGTCATCGGTACCCGGGCGGAATTTGACTTCCTTCACCTGGATGACCTTCTGCTTCAGCTTCGCTTCGTGCTGCTTCTTGGACTCCTGATACTTGAACTTGCCGTAGTCCATCAGACGGCAGACCGGGGGAACCGCCTGCGGCGCGATTTCCACCAGGTCAACATCCAGCTCTTCCGATTTACGGAAAGCATCAGCGAGTTTCACGATACCGAGCGGTTCGTTCTCGATCCCGACCAGACGCACTTCCGGCGCAGTGATTTCACCGTTGATGCGATGCGACGACTTATCAGTAGCGATGTTACGTTTCCTCTAAAAATTAAAAAAACGAGCCGCGCTGCCAGGGCGGTTACTTGAACGAACGCAGGTCTTCCTGCAGACGCTCAACGAAGGCTTCGATCGGCATAACGCCAAGATCGACGCCGCCACGGGCACGCACGGCTACCGTTTGCGCATCACGCTCCTTATCGCCCACGACGAGGAGATAAGGCACCTTTTCCAGCGTGTGCTCGCGTATTTTATAGCTAATCTTCTCGTTGCGCAAATCGGCCGCCACTCTAACCCCTTGTTTTTGCAACGTTTGGCCCAGAGATTGCGCATATTCGGCCTGACTTTCGGCGATATTAAGCACAATTGCCTGGAACGGCGCGAGCCAGACCGGCATCGCACCAGCGTGGTGCTCGATCAGAATGCCGAGGAAACGCTCCATCGAACCGACGATCGCACGGTGCAGCATCACGGGCCGGCGGCGGCTGTTGTCTTCCGCGACGTACTCGGCGCCGAGGCGCTCCGGCAGCACCATGTCGAGCTGCAGCGTGCCGCACTGCCACGAACGGCCGAGCGCATCCTTGATGTGGTATTCGATCTTCGGGCCATAGAACGCACCCTCGCCCGGCAGCTCTTCCCACGACAGGCCGCACGCCGTCAGCGCGTCGCGCAGGCCCTGCTCGGCGCGATCCCACGTTTCATCCGTGCCCGCACGCTGGTCGGGGCGCAGCGACAGCTTGATGTCGATGTGCTCGAACCCGAAATCCTTGTACACGCTCATCGCCAGCGTATTGAACGCGATCGACTCCGCGATGAACTGCTCTTCCGTACAGAAGATGTGCGCATCGTCCTGCACGAAGCCGCGCACGCGCATCAGGCCATGCAGCGCGCCCGACGCCTCGTTGCGATGACACGAACCGAATTCCGCGTAGCGCAGCGGCAGGTCGCGGTACGAGCGCAGGCCGTGCTTGAACACCTGAACGTGACCCGGACAGTTCATCGGCTTGATCGCGTAGTCGCGCTTCTCCGACTCCGTCGTGAACATGTTCTCGCGGTAGTTCTGCCAGTGGCCGGACGCTTCCCACAGCGAGCGGTCCATGATCATCGGCGTCTTGATCTCGAGGTAGCCGGCATCGTTCACGCGGCGGCGCATGTACTGCTCGACCTGCTGCCACAGCGCCCAGCCCTTCGGATGCCAGAACACCATGCCCGGCGACTCTTCCTGCATGTGGAACAGGTCGAGCTGCTTGCCGAGCTTGCGGTGGTCGCGCTTTTCCGCTTCCTCGAGCATGTGCAGGTATTGATCCTGATCTTCCTTCTTCGTCCAGGCCGTACCGTAGATGCGCTGCAGTTGCTCGTTCTTCGAGTCGCCGCGCCAGTACGCGCCCGCGACCTTCATCAGCTTGAAGACCTTCAGCTTACCGGTCGACGGCACGTGCGGGCCGCGGCACAGGTCCGTGAAGCCGCCGTGCGAGTACAGCTTGATTTCGTCGCTTTGCGGAATCGATTCGATGATCTCGGCCTTGTACTTCTCGCCGAGGCTGCGGAAATAGCCGGCCGCCTCATCGCGCGACACGACGCGACGCGTCACCGGCTCGTCCTTCTTAACGAGTTCCTGCATGCGCTTTTCGATCTTTTCCAGATCTTCGGGCGTAAACGGGCGGTTGTACGAGAAGTCGTAGTAGAAGCCGTTGTCGATCACGGGACCGATCGTCACCTGCGCATCCGGATACAGATCCTTCACGGCGTAGGCGAGCAAGTGCGCGGTCGAGTGACGGATGATGTCGAGACCGTCGGCATCCTTGTCCGTGACGATCGCGAGCGATGCATCGCGATCGATGACCGTGGACGTATCGACCAGCTCGCCATCGAGCTTGCCACCAAGCGCAGCCTTCGCAAGGCCGGGACCGATCGAGGCCGCAACCTCGGCAACTGTCACCGGATGCTCGTATTGTCGAACTGAGCCGTCAGGCAAGCGTATCGAAACCATAGCAATCTCCGTGATGCCGACAGTGGGCGGCAAACCAAGCACGCGATATCAAAGTCACGCGCGAAAATTTCGCGACAAAAAAAATGCGGCCCCGCTTTCGAGGGGCCGCATTCGATACTTCACTCAAACTGAAAGGGCGAAAACGTTCCTCGACTAGCGTCGCTCCGAAAAGGTTTCGGTCAACGTTCGCGGTGTCATAACCGTATTCGCCTTGTTCGCGTTGAGTTATTTACTGCATCGAACGCCCGGAAACCGGGCATTCTCAATTCGTTGGTAGGCTCGATTGGACTCGAACCAACGACCCCCACCATGTCAAGGTGGTGCTCTAACCAGCTGAGCTACGAGCCTAAAGAAGCTAAGATTATATGGAGCTATCACTCACTTGGCAAGCGCTTTTATGCAGTCGCAGCAAAATGATTGTGCTCCAACCCCATTAGAGGGGCGTCAAGTCTTGCGCCCCGCCCGCACGACGCCCGGCACTTCGCCGAGCAGCGTGCACGCACGCTGCACCTGCGCGGAATTCGACACCTCGACCGTGAACTGCATGAATGCCGCATTGCGGCGGCTCTGCGTCTTCACGCCTACCACGTTCATCTTCTCGCGCGCGAACACTTCGGAGATATCGCGCAGCAAGCCTTGCCGGTCGCTCGCCTCGATCATCAGGTCGACCGGATAGACAGACACGCCGCGCCCGCCCAGCACATCGGCCGACCAGGTCGTCTGCAGTACGCGCTCCGGCGCCCGTTCGGCCATCCGCCGGAACGTCGGGCAGTCGCTGCGATGAATCGACATCCCCTTGCCGCGCGTCACGAAACCGCTGATCGGGTCGGGCGGCGCCGGACGGCAGCAGCGCGCAAGCTGGGTCAGCAGCGCATCGACGCCGACCACCAACACGCCAGTCGACGCACCGTGCGCGACGCTCGCCCCGCTGCTGCGCTTCTCGAAATCGGCGGGTGCCTCGGGCGCATGGTCGGGCGGCGGCGCATCGGACAGCGCGTGCTCGATGTTGCGCAGGCTGAATTCTTCCTTGCCGACAACCGAGAACAACTCGTCGGGCGACTTGAAGCCGAGCTTCGTGGCCAGATTGTCGAGATTGACCGACGTCTTGCCCTCGCGCTGCAGCGTCTTTTCGACGAGCGCGCGACCATGCGCGATGTTCTCTTCCTGCTCGATCGAGTTGAACCACGCACGCACCTTCTGTCGCGCACGCGGACTCTTCAGATAGCCGAGCTGCAGGTTCAGCCAGTCGCGCGACGGCCCGCCCTCCTTCACCGCGACGATCTCGACCGTCTGGCCGTTCGCGAGCGACGTGTTCAGCGGCACCATCACGCCGTCGACGCGCGCACCACGACAGCGATGGCCAAGTTCGCTGTGCAGGTGGTACGCGAAATCGACCGGCGTCGCGCCCTGCGGCAGCGCGATCACGCGCGCCTGCGGCGTCAGCACGTAGATATGGTCGTCGTCGAGTGACGTCTCGCGCAACCGGGCCCACGCCTGGTCGCCCGAGACTTCGGTGCCGTCCTCGACGTCGTCCTTCCAGGCAAGCAGCTGGCGCAGCCACGCGATCTTCTCGTCGTATTTGTCGCTCGCCGAGAACTGGCCGCCATAGCCGCGCGTGCCCGCTTCCTTGTAGCGCCAGTGCGCGGCGACGCCGTACTCCGCGAAGCGGTGCATTTCCTGCGTGCGGATCTGCACTTCGAACGCGCGGCCGTCGTCGCCGATCACGACCGTATGCAGCGACTTGTAGCCGTTCGGCTTCGGACGCGAGATGTAATCGTCGAATTCCTTCGGCACCGGCTGCCACAGGTGATGCACGATGCCGAGCACCGCGTAGCAATCCTTGATGTCCGGCACGATCACGCGGAATGCGCGCACGTCATACAGTTCGGAGAAGTCGAGCTCCTTGCCGCGCATCTTGCGCCAGATGCTGTAGATATGCTTCGGCCGCCCGCTCACGTCGGCCGGGATGTGCGCATCCGCCAGCTCGTGCTGCAGCCGCTCGATCGCCTGCGCGACGTACGCTTCGCGTTCGATGCGCTTTTCGTCGAGCAGCTTGGCGATGCGCTTGTAGGTGACCGGATCCTCGAAGCGGAATGCGAGGTCCTCGAGTTCCCACTTCAGTTGCCAGATGCCGAGACGGTTCGCAAGCGGCGCGTAGATTTCGAGCGTCTCGCGCGCGACGTCGGGCGGCGGATCGATCTTCGCCGCCGCGTAGTAGCGCAGCGACTGCAGCCGCGACGCCAGCCGGATCAGCACCACGCGGATGTCCTGCGCGAACGCGAGCAGCATCTTGCGCAGCGCCTCGATCTGCGTGCGCCGCTCTTCAGCGGCGTCGCGTCCGGCGTCGGGCATCGCGTTCTGCGCGGCGCGCAGGCTGACGGTGCCGAGCCGCAGCAGCTTGCGCACGTCGGATACGAGCCGCGCGACCTCTTCGCCGAACCGTTCGGTCAGCTCCCGCTCGGGATCATTCAGGTGCGGCGTCAGCACGAACAGCGCGGCCGCCTGCATCGCGTGCGGGTCGACGTTCAGCTTGCGCATGATCGACGCCGTGCCCGCCGAGTGATCGGCGAGCAGTTCCCCCGATGACAGGCGCGCGTCGCCGGCCCGCTCGCGCACGAACGCGAGCACGTCGTCGAACGACGGCGCCGCGACGGAAGAAGCGGAAACGGACTCGGTCATTGCACGGCCTGGCGTATTGCGATCATCGTGATGCTAGGTTCAGCTCCGCTGCGCGGCGACGACGACGATCTCGACGAGCAGCGCCGGATCCGCGAGCTTCGCCTCGACGGTGGCGCGCGGCGGCGTGTTGCCGTGCGCGACCCACGCGTCCCACTCCGCGTTCATGCCTTCGAAGTTCGCGAGATCCGAAATGTAGATCTGCACCGACAGCAGATGCGCCTTGTCGCTGTTCGCCTCGGCGAGCAGGCGGTCGATGTGGCCGAGCACTTCGCGCGTCTGGCCCTTGATGTCCTGGGTGGTGTCTTCGGCGATCTGGCCGGCCAGATACACGGTACCGTTGTGAATCGCGGTTTCGGAGAGACGGGCCCCGACGTGGTGACGAATGACTGCCATGGAATGTTCCGGTCGTGTGAGTGGGTGAAGAATCGGCGACGACGCGGCCCGCGTGCCGCCGAACCGAATATTATGACGCGTTTATGCGCCGCCTTCGACGAAAAACCGGCGGGCGAGCGCGATCTGGTCGGCGCTGATGAACGCCGGCGCATGGCCCGCGCCCTGGATCTCGGCCTGCGTCACGTGCCGGCCGCGACGCACCATCTCGGCGACGGTCTCGCGCGACAACAGGTCCGACTCGGCTCCGCGCACGACCAGCAGCGCCGCGTCGGTCGTCTCGATCGCGCGCCACAGCGCGGCCTCGCCGAGCGCGGCCAGTTCGGGCGTCGTCGCCTTGAACGGCTCGGCGATCCGCGGATCGTAGCGCATCGTCCAGCCGCCGTCGGGCAGCTCGCGCAGCAACGGCGCGTTGATCTCGCGCCATTCGTCGCCGGTCAACGCGCCGAACGGCAGCGACAACGACGTCAGATAGTCAATGCCCTCCTGCTCCGTCGCGAAGCGAGGCTGCACGCCGAGGTATTCGCCGATGCGCGTCAGCGAATCGGGCTCGATGCGCGGGCCGACGTCGTTGACGATCATCCGGCGCAGCGGCGAACCGGGCAGCCCCGCGAGCGCCATGCCGATCAGCCCGCCCATCGACGTGCCGAACCAGTCGACCGACTCGACGTCGAGCCGCGCGATCAGGGTCACCATGTCGGCCACATATTGCGGAATCGCATAAAGCCGCGGATCGGCGAGCCGGTCGGATTGGCCGCGCCCGACGACGTCGGGGCAGACGACGCGATACGTATCGGACAGCGCGGCGGCAAGCCGGTCGAAGTCGCGCCCCGAACGGGTCAGGCCGTGCACGCAGACCAGCACGCGCGGATTGGCGGAGTCGCCCCATTCGGTATAGGCGACGTGGTGAAGGCCGGCGGCGCTCGCACACTGCACGCGCCGCTGACGGGGAACCGAAGGATTCGCTGAGGGTGTTGGCATCGTTGGCATCCTGTCGAACGGGGGCGGCGCGGTGGGCAACGCTTGCGCTGCCCGATGCAACCGATTGTAAACCGCTTCGATCATACGGGTCGCCGCAACCGGACCGCCAATGCATCGCCCGCCCGCCTCCAATGACAAACGCCCCGCGTGCCGTCGTCCGGCACGCGGGGCGTCGCAGCAGCGCTTGCGCGCGACGAACTTACACGACCGCGCTCACGTCGAGCGGTGCGCCCGTCTTCGCCTGGATCTCATCGGCGCTCACGCCGTCGGCGAGTTCGAGCACCTTCAGGCCGCCCGGCGTCACTTCGATCACGCCGAGATCGGTGATGATCAGGTCGACCACGCCGACACCCGTCAGCGGCAGGTTGCATTCGTCGAGGATCTTGTGCTGGTCGCCCTTCGCGACGTGCTCCATCAGCACGACGACGCGCTTCACGCCCGCGACGAGATCCATCGCGCCGCCCATGCCCTTGATCATCTTGCCCGGGATCATCCAGTTCGCGAGGTCGCCCTTCTTGCTGACCTGCATCGCACCGAGGATCGCTAGGTTGATGTGGCCGCCGCGGATCATCGCGAACGAATCGGCCGACGAGAAGATCGACGAGCCCGGGAGCGTCGTGACGGTCTGCTTGCCGGCGTTGATCAGGTCGGCGTCGACTTCGTCCTCGGTCGGCGACGGGCCGATGCCGAGCAGGCCGTTCTCCGACTGCAGCCACACCTCGACGCCTTCCGGCACGTGGTTCGCGACGAGCGTCGGCAGACCGATGCCGAGGTTCACATAGAAGCCGTCCTGCAGTTCCTTCGCCGCGCGCGCGGCCATCTGGTCACGATTCCAGGCCATGTCAGTCTCCTTTCGCGCGTACGACGCGTTGTTCGATGCGTTTCTCGGGCGTCGCGTTCAGCACGATGCGCTGCACGAAGATCCCCGGCGTATGGACCTGGTCCGGATCGAGCGTGCCGTTCTCGACGATCTCCTCGACTTCCACCACGGTGATCTTGCCCGCCATCGCGCACATCGGGTTGAAGTTGCGCGCGGTGCGGCGATAGATCAGGTTGCCGGACTTGTCGGCCTTCCACGCCTTCACGAGCGCGACGTCGGCCGTCAGCGACGGCTCGAGCACGTAGTGGCGATCGCCGAACTGGCGCGTTTCCTTGCCTTCCGCGATCACGGTGCCGTAGCCGGTGTTCGTGAAAAAGGCGGGGATGCCGGCGCCGCCCGCGCGCAGCTTCTCGGCGAGCGTGCCCTGCGGCGTGAATTCGAGCTCGAGTTCGCCGGACAGGTACTGGCGCTCGAATTCCTTGTTCTCGCCGACGTACGACGAGATCATTTTCTTGATCTGGCGCGTTTCCAGCAGCAGGCCGAGACCGAAGCCGTCGACGCCTGCGTTGTTGCTGATGCAGGTGATGCCCTTGACGGCGGAACCGCGCAGCGCCGCGATCAGCGCCTCGGGAATCCCGCACAGGCCGAAGCCGCCCACCGCGAAGGTCTGTCCGTCGCGGACGATCCCTTCCAGCGCGGCGGCCGCGCTTGGATAGACTTTGTTCATCTGTATGTCCCTTCCTCTATGGAAACCAGCAAAACCGGTTCACGCGCCCACTGGGCCGCAAGCCCGCCGCATCATTCTATGCATGCACGGCGATACCTGCGTCGAGGCGCGCTGTTTTTATATCGCGGCAAACCACCGCGAGATGCCTGAAAGGGTACGATGCGGCGCGGATGCGGCACAATACGCAAAAATACATAAGCGTTTGCCTCCGCTTGCCTGCGCCATGCCCGCTCTCGACTACCAGACTGCCTTTCACCTCGCGCCGCTCGGTCTCGTGATGTCGCGCGACCGTGTAATAGAGGACTGCAACGACGCGCTGGCGTCGATCTTCCGCTGCGCGCGGGCCGACCTGATCGGGAAGTCGTACGAGGTGCTCTATCCGTCGCCGGACGAATTCCAGCGCATCGGCGAGCGTATCTCGCGCGTGATGATCGCGAACGGCACCTACGCCGACGACAGAATCATGAAACGGGCCGACGGCGAGCTGTTCTGGTGCCATGTGACGGGCCGCGCGCTCGACCGCACCGCACCGCTCGCGGCCGGCGTCTGGACCTTCGAGGACCTGAGCGCGACGCGCCGGGTCGCCGTCGAGCTGACACCGCGCGAGCGCGAGATCGCCGCGCAGCTCGCGACCGGCAAGACCAGCAAGCAGATCGGGCGCGTGCTCGACATCAGTTCGCGCACGGTCGACATCTATCGGGCGCGTCTGATGCGCAAGTACGGCACGAACAATACGCCGGAACTGCTGCAGCGCCTGCTCGGCCAGTAAAACCTGCCCCGGAATGGCAATCGGCCGCGTGATGCGGCCGATTCGGGAGAACACCGGGAAATGGCGACACACCGGCGCCCCGGGCGCCGGCTTCGGCGATGCAGCGCTCAGCCTACCTTCGCCGCGAGCGCGCGCTCGATCGTATCGCGCAGCAGTTGCGGCAGCGGCACCGACTGGCCGAGCGCGTAGTCGACCCACACGCAGCGTGCGTTGCCGCGCGCATAGACGTGCTGCGGATCGTCCGCGCGCATCAGCTCGAAACCGGTGTCGAAGCTGCTGCGGCCCGGCTTCGCGGCCGACATCCTCGCGATCACGTCGCCCGGATAGTGCAGTTGCTTCAGGAACTCCATCGACGCCGTGACGATCACGGGCCCCTGCCCCTCGCCGTTGCCGCCCGCGATGCCGAGTTCCTCGAACCACGAGATCCGGGCCTGTTCCATGTAGCGGAAATAGACCGTGTTGTTCACGTGGCCGAACGCATCCATGTCGCCCCAGCGGATCGGCATCGACATTTCAAAAACGGGGGAATATTCACTCATTGCAGTCTTCTTTGTTGCTGAATGTCATCCACTCAGGCGAGGCCGAAGCCGTCGTCGGCGGAGATAATCGAGCCATTGATGAACTGCGACTCGTCGGCCGCGAGCAGCAACAACAGCCCGTCGAGATCCTGCGGCTTGCCGACGCGCCGGCGCGGCAGCATCGACTGCAGCTTCTGGCCCTGCTCGGTTTCCCACAGGTAATGATTGATTTCGGTATCGATATAGCCCGGACAGATCGCGTTGACGTTGATCCCGTGGCGGCCCCATTCGAGCGCCATCGCGCGCGTCATCTGCACGACCGCCGACTTGCTCATCGCATACAGCCCGATCTGCGGAAACACGCGCAGGCCGGCCACCGACGCGATGTTGATGATCCGGTAAGGCGGCTTGCCGTTGCCATTCGCGCGCATGATCATCCGCTTCGCGACTTCCTGCGCGACGAAAAACGCACCGCGCGTGTTGGTATCGAACACGAACTCGAAATCGGCCGGCGTGACGTCGACGAGCTTCTGCATCGTCGAGACGCCCGAATTGTTCACGAGGATGTCGATCGTGCCGGCTTCCGTCTCCGCGTGCGCGATAGCCGCCTTGATGCTCTGCACGTCGGTGACGTCGAGCGACACGACATGCGCGGCACCGCCCGCTGCCTCGATCTCCGCGCGCAACTCCTTCAGGCGTTCGACGCGGCGGCTCGCGAGCACGACCTTCGCGCCGGCCTGCGACAGCACCTGTGCGAAGCGCTGCCCGAGGCCGCTCGATGCGCCCGTGACCAACGCGACCTTGCCTTCCAGATTGATCGATCGACCCATTGCACATCCCCTTTCGATGTTGTTTCGCCGCCGCGGGCGCCCTGTCCCACGCAGCATAACCCTAGCACAAAAAATAGAACGATCGTGCTAATCTATTCGCATGCTGTTGCGGCAAGCGTTTCGTTTCGCAGACAATACGCTCCCGAATAAAAGCATTCTAACGGTTAGAGGAACGCCAATGACCCCCGCAAGCCTCATCGAGCAGTACGGCCCGCGCGAATCGATGGAATACGACGTCGTGATCGTCGGCGGCGGCCCCGCCGGGCTGTCGGCGGCGATCCGGCTCAAGCAGCTGGCCGCCGAGAAAGGCACCGAGATCGGCGTGTGCGTGCTCGAGAAGGGTTCCGAGAT
>NZ_QTPO01000086.1 GCF_003853645.1 Burkholderia sp. Bp9143
GGCTACGCCGCCTCCGACTTCTCCCCACCGGCCAAAACCTCTGTCGCTATACCGGCCAAAATGATTGTCGCCGCGCAAGCGGCGTTGCCTCGGTTGTATGCCGCCCGTTTCGGCCGGAATCCCTTGTACCGAGGAGTGGTTCCGATCAAACAACTGGGCGATCTGCTGCAGTGACTCACCCTTGCGCCAGCGCTCCCACATCAGCGCCTTCTGGCTGTCTGTATAGTAGATCCGCCGTCTCTGTTTCATTGCAACACTCCTTGCTGCTATGCAGTCTCAAGTCTGTTGCATCGACGGGTTGAATCCGCAGCGGAGAATGGACACAGTGTCTCAGGCAGTCGAGTTACCCATCAGGTGCCAGAATCGACGGCATACATTGGAGTGGAAACGAACGGTCGTCGAACAGACGTTTGAACCCGGTGCCGCAGTCGCCCGGGTCGCCCCGGCTGGGGCGACTTTGGTCCTACTTCGTTTCGCCCCCGAAGTCTCCACGACTGCCTCGAACGTGCTGGTGACGACGACGTTCTGACTCGGGGGAGCAACTGTCAACGACACGCCTCTGCGGCAAGTATTTTTTCTTCCACCTGCTGTTGGAACATCCCATGCCAAGCGATGGGCAACTGAACCCAGTCAATCAACGCAGGGTCGGTTGATTGGTACATAGTGGTCGCCGAAAGCGTCGCCGCGAGAACCTTTGCGCAACTAAAAACAGCAAAGTATTTAAGTCTAAAATTGCTAATCTCTTGACCGCCGAGATCAGAATAGATTTTTATTACATCCTCGGCATCAATGGCTGACCCTCCGCACTGAATGAAATAAGCAAGGTCGTCAGCTGGGTCTCCCAGTCTTACGTTTTCCCAATCCAATATTGCAGTAACCTTCCCCGATTCGACCAAAATATTGTGTGGGCCGAAATCATTGTGAACAATACATTGCTTGCCGTCATCAGCCGGAACGTTATCCTCCAGCCATTTAAATACTCTAGAAAAGGTAACTGAAGCCGGAGCGGTCGCTAACCAGCTTTGGTTACGCCAATAGTCAATCGCGGCGCGCGTGTTGTCCGCCAATGTCTTGTGTCCCATCCAGCGAATCAGTTTAGTAATAGCAACTGAATCGTCCACTTTAATATTGTGGATCCCAACCAAATTGGTTAGAAAAGACTGCGTCAGATCTCTTGAAAACTTTGACGCACTTCCAACCGCATTCCCCGCGTTTTCCCCAGGGGCCCGTCGAGAGACCATAAATCGCGAGCCCAAAGCGCTTGCATCTCTCTCGATCCACAGAGGCTCCGCAACTGGAATACCGGCATTCCACATAAGCCGCACTATCTCAAACTCATCGTCGATTTCACTAGCAGTGTGTTTCAAAAAACGGTCGTTTTTTTCTGCGCGCACTACGACGGCATCTACGGAATTGTCAGCTTTCAGCGCCTCGACCAATATCGTCTCCTTCTGAAATCCGCCAACCAGTTTCGTAAACGATTTAAGTCCGATATACTGATTATTAAACCGACTACGGAGATAAGTCTCGAATCGTTGACTTGTAATAGAAATAGGAGCACAACGCGACTCGATTACGGCAACAGGCAGAAGCGCCGCATAGAATCTCCTTTCTACGTCTTGCGTCTTTCGCCAAAATCCTTTGTCTAGTGGATCTACCTGGGCGGCGATCTTATTCAATTGATCAAGGGCCTGCCCCACAGCCTGCTGTATATCATCGAAGGTGCCCGAAACTGAACTCGGTAGGCCGCCATCTATTGGAAGATCAAGCAGATCCGCCGATTCTTTGACCAATGAGATAATTTCAGAATGAATGGAAACAAAATCAGCGAGAGATTCGCGCCTTATCAAATGTTGAACGACCAAGCGCAGCATACCAACAACATGCCGAATGTCGGCGCGACCTTCGCTATCGATGCCGTCAAGGGCCGTAATCATTCCCCGAAGCAGTCGCTCGGTCGACGGAATTAGAAGTGGTTGAGATATATTTCCGCTCATTTAGCTGATCCGGTTGTTCCTGAAAGAGACTTGCCCGACGACGCCGGGCTTTTTTTGTGATCTCTGGCTTGTCGCCCGTAAATCGATGGCGAGAGACCATATCGCCTTTTGAACATTCTCGCCAAGTGAGCTTGATCGAAGAACCCACACTGAATTGCCGTATCACAGACGCTTTCACCCCTCGCCAGGATTTTACAGGCTCGATCGAGACGCGCCTCCATCAAATAGTCGCCTGGACTGTAATTCGTCGCCCTTTTGAACTCACGCGAGAAATGGGCAGTCGATAATCCGACGACGGCTGCCAAATCTGCGATACTGATCCGTGTGTCTAGTCTTTGTTCGACCCAGCTCATAATTTTGGAGATCTGAGATGGATTCAAACCAGATCTGAAAGATAATTCTGGCGCTTTTCGTCCGTGCCGACGACCAAGCGCCAGAACGAAAGCTCTCACGATTGATTCTGTTACATCGGGATGCGGTGCTGGGTTTCGGAGGTCTGCGATAAGCGCATTAAACAGAGATTGAAGTACGGGATCAATTATTCCGAAGCCCGATACTAATTCATGATGACCACCCAAGATGGTGTCCATGAAGTTTCCGTCAATAATGGCACCACTAAATTTTGCATACCCCGAGCGGCGGCGACTGGAAAAAGTTGTTCCCTCTGCATGGATCCAGAAGGATCCCGGCAGAAAATCATACGTAACATCTTTTCCCGTATGATCATCGCGCACGGTCATTTCCAGGGTTTTGTCCGCGATATTCATCGATACAAAATGACCGTCAACCATTAGATCAACGGCCTCCCAGGATGCTGCTGTCCCAATTTCGAGGTGTACGCCCCGCCAGGCCTCTCCCTGAGACATTACTTCAAGCTGAATCTCAGGCGCTGCAGATAGCGAGGAATAAAACCCATTGTTTTCGAATGAGACCCAACTTTGCAATTTGTTTGTCATTGAGTTACTCTGCTAAACAAATTCGATGTGCAAGCCCGAGCTCGATTCGGGCGAGACGTGAGGTGAACCGTGGGTCGTTAGTCATAGAGCGCATATCGCGTTGTCTTTCCCTCCCAGTGGTCCGCCCTGTCGGCCGCGCCGTTGAAATGGTTACCGGCTAGCTCGCAAAAGAGATGAGGAGTTTGGCATGGAGCGGGCCAGGACGGGCCGCTGCGGATGGCGTCCTGGGCCAGCGCCACCCGGTGCCTGTGGCTTGCCGGGTGCGCGCCGCCGACCACCGGCACGAGCGCTGCTCGACCTCATTGCCGGTTTTCGGAATGGCGAACGGAACGCCGCCGTAACAGCCTCCCAAGACAAGCTCGTCTCGGACAGCTTTGCAACTAGTGGCATTTTTGATTGAGTTTGCCTGCACGTATGCAGGAAACACAATATCGCGGTGCGATGGGTACACCTGCATTTGGAACGCGGGGTAGCGATTAAACAGTTCCGTCAACCCATCAAGCTTATCAGTGTACTGCGTATAGTTTTGCGCGGTGATCGTGTACAGCCGCTTATCGTCGTAAGGCGACGGACGTTGGCCGGGATCCTTCCAGTCATAGCTGGCCGGCGCATGGACACCGGTGCCGGTATACGGCGGAATGGTTCCTTCCTTGTTTCCGGCCTTTTCGGCGCCGAAGGCAGTCAGCTTGTCACCGCCAAGTTGCTTGGCCTCTTCAGCGGTCACGGCAGCCAACGCGGTGTGACATATCTGCATCGAACCCGCTAACAAGATGATTTTATTGAACATGTCTCTTCCGAATGTTATTAAAATAAAAACTGACTGAACCGAACTGAACCACGTCAAAACGATTTACTTTGAGGTCGCAAACAATGAGCCAGAGAGAATCAGGACGCCGGCGCGCTGTCTTCTCCGGGTGCGAACCATCCGTTTTTGCCAATTGATCCGTCATAAATCGGTGGAGAACCCGTGCCTCCCTGAATGTTGTTCGACGTTTCGAAGCAACCGTATCCAACGCGATCTCCCCATGTCGCTTGACAGAGGCTGTCGTAATAAAGCGTGGTGTGGATGATGTTGGCAATGGCCGGGTACATGGGCTCGAACTTGACAATGTACTCCTCGCCAGTAGTCAATGTCATGCGCGTTGTACCGCCAAAGTTGGTGCCACCGTCTTCACCGATAATGGCGCGCACAACAATCTTCTCGGCCATGATTACTGTGTTGTTACGAATTACCCACCCTAACTGCCCAGATTGGCCATTTCTTGTGAGAAAGGTCAGCGCAACAAACGAGTGCTCCTTGCCGAAAGTGGCCACTGTCCAACGATGCGCAAGCATCGATGACACATCGCGCGTACCCCAGCCGTGGTCGCGGATGCCCAGCGCGTTGATCTTGTAGGTCTTGCCCTTGACGACCATGGTGCCGGTGACGCCGCAGGCCGCATCGATGTGCGCGCCCTGAATGCCCTTCGAATCGACCGCACCTTCACGCCGGTGCACGTCGACCGCCGGCACGTAGAGCTCGACGTCGAGGTGCGCCTCGACGTCCTGGTCCTTCAAGGTCCAGTGGATGGTTTTGCCGTCGAACAAGTACTGCAGCGAGTCGTCGCCGTTACTGAAGCCCCGACCCGCCGGCCCTTCGAGGCGATCCTGCGGGCGCAGCGGCAAGGTGCCGTAGCGGTGATAGATGCCGTCGGGCGAGGTGATGCCGATCACGAACTGCGTGTGCCCCCCGTCGCAGTTGGGCTCATGCCCGAGACGGAAACAGCCGCCGACCGCCTGCTCGGCATCGTGCCAGTACAGCACGAAACTTTCCTGCCAGCCGACCTCGGGGCCGGGCCGGTGCGGTGCGTCTTCTTCTGCCGGGTGCACATAGATCCGGCCACCACCCACAATCTCCATAGATCAACTCCTTTGGTTCATGAACGCCTCGCACCGACCGGCGCGCAGGCTCAATGCGATTGGCGTGGCCGGTAACCGCCGAAGATGGGCGCATGCAGTACGCCCGGCGGCGCCGCAACGACGCTGGGAATGGCGTTGACGACCGTCGCCATGGTCGCGGCGAACGCTGGATCGGGCTGCTCCTGTTCGGGCCGTTCGAGGCTCGGCACCGGATCGACCCGCACCCGCATCGACGGCCGCCCTTCCACCTCGATGAGCCAACTGTAACGGTCGGCGGGCACGGGCCAGTCGGCCGCGCGGTCGCCGACGAACCAGTGGATCTCGGCGCGGATGAAAGGCTTGCCGTCGACGATCCCGGTGGCCAGGTGCTTGGTGCCATTGATGCTGCCGGCCGGCACACGGCCGATCGCAGCGATGTGCAAATCGACCGGCGTTGTGACGACTTCGAGCCCGGTTTCGATGCGGTCGAGCTTGACGTTGAGCGCGCGTGCGACAGAGGTCACCATCTCCGAGAAGAACGCGGCCCAGTAGACGCCGTACGGTGTGCCCGCGTGGAAGTCGGCCGGCTGCTGGCCAATGCCGATGGCTTCTTTCAGCATCACCACCGCCGGGTGCTTGGTGGCGTTGGCGATCTCGATCAGCCGCACGTACTCGATGTCAGCGCACATGCCGGTGAGCGTGGGTGCCACGCGGTCGAACATGAAGCCTGGTTCGATGCCGGTGCCGAAGAGGCTCGCGTTGCCAGCCTTGCAGGCCGCGTCGAGCCGGGCGACGATCTCGGGGCCACGCGATTCGGGCGCGAAGTAGCCTGCGGTCGTGATGACGTTCTTCCCCGAGGCCAGCAAGGCGCAGATGTCGTCGTCGAGCTGCGGCAAATTAGCTGCAAGCGGAGTGTAGATGACACAGTCGGCCTCTATCGCAAGAATTGCCTCTCGACTTCGGGTCCCCTTTACTCCAGTCGACGGCATTCCGACAATTTCCCCGGCGTCTAAGCCCTCCTTGGCTTCGCTGTAGACGAAGAGACCTACAAGTTCCAGTTCAGGGCGACGAAGGATCTCTTCCAAGCATTGACGTCCCACCTCACCAGTGGCCCATTGGATTACCTTGTATTTCAATTTTGTCTCCTTCTGATTCAGATCGTGTCTCTGAATAGATATTGCTTGGATTTCAGAATGACCGCGCTAAGCGTATCCACAGGTCAGCGCACGCGACTAGCACTTGACACACTCCGCTGAAAGTCCCTCCCGCACCCACGGTGCGCAGCGAGATGGTCAGGTGACTGCATCGAATTTTTGGCTGCATAGAGTCCATCGGCTTGCATCTTTCGAACGCAATCTGTACGTTCGTGCTGCTGACCTCCAGCAGGCGGTTGAAAAGCGCCTCGTCATGACGACCGAAGCATTGTTCACGAGGTTTTCGTATGCAATTTGCTGCTGAATCGCGGCCTGGCCGGGTGGTTTTGCCGGCAATGCGCGTGCAGTCCGCACGCCACGCAGCCCACGCGCCAGGGCGGCTCATTGTGCCGCTCCTTGCAGCACCGCATCGGGCATTCGCGCCATGCGGGTCAGATTGCTTGCAATCATCGTCAGCTTGAAGTACTAGTCGACTCGCCTGATGCCTCGATAGACCGTCTGCCTGATGCTGCCAACGGTCTTGCCCCAGCCGAAATGCTCTTCAATACGTTTGCCGATGACCTGGCTGACCCGGTAGCCCGCGTGCCGGGAAGTGCGAGCGTCGATTGCGCTGCCGCCCGAGCGCTCATCGTTGCGCGCGACATGCGGCGTCACGTTGCGGGTGCGGCACTCGCTCATGAAGTCACGCGTGTCGTAAGCCTTGTCGGCACCCACTGTCTTCGCGTGAGTACCGGGCACACAGTCGAGCAGTCGCAGTGCACTGGCCCGCTCCGCGAAACCATCCGCATGACTGACCACAGCGCCCACCGACCACCAGCCCCGAGCTATTCTCCATCAGGATGTGGCCGTGGTAACCGAGGATCGCCGGACTCTTGCGACTCTTCTTGAACAAACGTGCGTCCGGATCCGTGCTCGACTCATGTGTGGCGTTGCTGCGCGGCTTACCCTTCCAGTCGGTGTAGCGTTGGTTAGCGGATGCGAACTGCTGAAAAACGTCGTCATAGGAAGCAAGCCAAAGGCGCTGTTAGGCTTGAGCCAAAAGGCACGCAGTCGGATGTCCCGCTTGACACTCGGGGCACGCGGACACCTGACTGCCGGCGAATAGGCAGAACCTAACCTACTCGTGTCCTCTACGCGGAACACGGAAAGCCCAATTGTCCGCCCACGCCAGTGGGTTGGCTATGGCAGGCGACTCGCAAGGGAAACTGTTGGACAAGTGGGTATGAGAACGTGGAAAAAGCGAACGGTGGCCTGTAATCGGCCGCATAAGGGTTCAAAATTTGCCCTAACCCGAGAGAGTGCAGACTTCCGCGTGGTGCAGTTGTCGCAGGTTCGCGTCAAGATTCATCGAGGGGAAGCTTGTGAGAGACCGGTCGCACTACGGTTCAGCGCTCCTCGTCTGCGTGTGAGGCGAATCAACAACATGACAGCCTGCGAAGGACTCGTGCGTTGTGGCGAGACCGGCGTCAGTGCGACGTTTAATGCTGTGCGCGAGCCGTATGCAGGGAAAGCTCGCACGTACGGTTCTTCGGGGGCTACGTTTCCGAGAGGAAACGCGGCTACCCTCTATAAATCCATCCCATTATAGGAACTTCTTCATCCATGACGTGAGGAATGGTGGACTGGGAGGCGTCATTCGAGGCGTATCTGGAACATGTGTGTGAAGCGCTTGGGCATAGCGACCGCGAGTCGGGATTGAGGGGCTATTGCCAAGGATTGATGCTGTCAATTCGGCGAAAGAGCGTCGAGCCGCTGGCAGCACATCTGGAGCCGGAGCATGTGAGCGCGCGGCACCAGTCACCGCATCATTTCGTGGCGAGGTCGGAATGGTCCGATACGGCGCTGCTCGAGTAGGTGCAGCGCCGGGCGCTACCGCATATGGACCCGGATGGCGAGTTGCACTGGACCATTGACGACACGGGATTTCCCAAGAAGGGTAAGCATTCGGTCGGCGTGGCACGGCAATACTGCGGCCAGCTGGGCAAGCAGGACAACTGCCAGGTTGCGGTGAGCCTGTCGGTGACGACGGAAGACGCGAGCCTACCGGTGTCGTACCGATTGAATCTGCCGCGTGAATGGAGCGACGATCCCGTGCGACGACAGAGAGCCGGCGTGCCCGAGGAAACCGAGTTTGCAACCAAACCGGAGATTGCGACCGGGCAGTTGCGCGAAGCACGGCAAAGCGGCGCGCCCGACGGTATCGTGTTGGCCGATGCGGGCTATGGAGATGACACCTCGTTTCGGGAGGCCGTCAGCGAGCTCGGGCTGCAGTATGCGTGGGGCATTCGCTCGAACACGCGCGTATGGGCGCCGGGCACGGCTCCTCTACCGCCCGAGCCCGCCGCGGGGAAGTCGGTCCGGCCACGCAGCTTGTTACGGCGCGCTACTGATCGATCCATTGCTGCCACCGGCGAAGCCTCGTGCAAAGAGCGATCCTGGTCGTCCTCGCGTGTCCGATCGTGCGGCGCTCAACGGCATCCTGTTCGTGTTCAAAACGGGAATCCGCTGGAACCACTTGCCGACTCGGCTGGGCTTCGGGCTCGAGCGCAACTTGCTGGCGGCGATTGAACGACTGGCAAAAGGCTGGTGTATGGGACCAGCTACACGAGTTGTTGCTCGACAAGTTGCGTGCGGCCGGCCAGATCGATCCGTCATACGCTGCGGTCGATTCGTCGTCCGTGCGCGCCTTGGTTCCAAGCACCACATCCTTGTAGAGGCCAATGGCGATCCTGACCGGCGCGAACGCCAACGACGTTACGCAGTTGTTGCCGCTCGTTGATGCAATTCCGCCGATTCGCGGTGTCCGTGGTCGACCACTTCAGAAGCCCGGCGTCGTCTACGCCGATCGCGGCTACGATTCCACGCGACACCGACGTGCGCTGCGTAACCGCGGCATCAGGCCCATGATCGCGAAGCGCCGGACCGAACACGGGAGCGGGCTCGGCAAGTATCGTTGGCTGATCGAACGTACGCACTCCTGGCTCCATGATTTCCGCCGTCTGCGCACGCGCTTCGAGCGGCGTGCTGACATTCACGAAGCATTCTTGAAACTCGGCTGTTCGCTCGTCTGCTGGAACATCTTCAGACGAGCTGAGCAAGGTTTTTGAACTGACCTCTAAGTGCTCGAGCGCATCTCCGATCAGCCGCATCGACGAGCCGCTTCCGTGGAGCGCCGTTGCGCACTTACCGTCCACCGTTCGTGTCTAACCCATCCGATAG
Organism: Burkholderia sp. Bp9143; assembly: GCF_003853645.1. Classification (GTDB taxonomy): domain Bacteria; phylum Pseudomonadota; class Gammaproteobacteria; order Burkholderiales; family Burkholderiaceae; genus Burkholderia. Next base: position 9,205 of record NZ_QTPO01000086.1, read on the forward strand.
CATCGCGAATCTCCATCGTCAACAACCAGCCCTACGGCGCTGCTAGGGCGCTTACGCAGGTTCGCGCTTACCCCTTGCCTTCAATGCCGACCGGAAATCGACGCTCCGGACCGCGGGCACGCCTCGATCCGGTGGCGCTTCCCTTCGGGGAGACGAGCGTCATCTTCAGCGACGCCAATCGCGTGAGGTGTCATCGTAGACGTCGTCGCGCTTGATGTGTACGTAGACTGTTGAGCGGGCTTGGCGCTAGCCCAAGCCGCCAGGCGCCTCCGAAACGGAGGCGCCTCTTCCAGCATCGTTATTTTGTGTTAGCATACAATGTTCATAAGGGCCGATTGTCGATCCCCTGACCGGCCTCGGCACGAGGAGTAATCAAAGGCTGCAAAGAACCACCTCTGCCAAAAACTAAGCAATGGACTCCGAGATGCCGAGAACCAGTCGAAGTGCCAAATCACCCGCCGAAACTCGGACGACCGCAAGCAAACCCTCGTCCAAGCGCTCCAGCAACGATGGCGAATATTGGGACCAGCGTCTCGGCTTCTTGATGCACGACGTTTCCCGATTAAGGCGAACGGTATTCGACCAATATGTAAGGCCACTCAACGTGACGCGATCTCAATGGTGGGTACTTGCCCATCTGGCGCGGCACGACGGCATGATTCAGACTGACCTTGCGGACCTGCTCGAATTGGGAAAAGCGGCGCTGGGAAGCTTGGTGGATCGACTCGAGGCGTCCGGTCTTGTTGTTCGACGTGCCGACGAGATAGATCGGCGCGTCAAACGCATTTACCTTTCCCCTAGCGCTTCCAAACTAATTGCCGAAATGCGCGTCTACAGCAACGAAATGAGCGAGCGCATCCTCAAGGGACTCACGGACGAGGACAGGCACACCCTCGTAGACCTTCTGACAATAGTGAAAGAGAACTTGCGCGCACTTGCTAAAGAAAGCGAATGAGGTAGAGCCGGCGCCGCAAACTCAGGCGCGCATCCACGGTGACTCAAAAATGAGAGGGCGGACACATGGATTAGTGTCCGCCCCCAACAGCGCACCGGTGCGAGAGGATCAATTTACAAAGCGTAGCATTGCTAAGCGCGTACACTCCAAAGCACCCGAGTAAATTTTTTTGTCGACCCCCAGAATCATATTCAACCTGTACTTGATCTCTCTTTTTTGAAAGGATTTAGATGAATCATGTACGCCCTTGCGCCAGTCAGAAGCCCACGTGATTTGATCCCTTAAGTTGGAGAATTTCCCGCGCTTCAGCCGGAGTTGCCACCTCCAGCCCCAAGCCCTCGAGAATGACGCGAACCTGGCGGACCTGCTCAGCGTTTGACCTAGCCAATTTCCCGCGTGAAATCCACAAGCTGTCTTCAAGACCCACGCGCACGTTTCCGCCAATTGAGGCGGCCAGAGCAGCAATTTTCATCTGACTGGCGCCAGCGCCAAGGACTGACCAGCGGTAGTCTTCCCCAAACAGTCGATCAGCTGTACGCTTCATATGGACTACATCATCAGAGTGCGTCCCGATTCCACCGAGGATACCAAAAACCGTCTGAATAAAGAAAGGTGGCTTGACAAGTCCGCGCTCCACAAAGTGTGCGAGGTTGTAAAGGTGTGACGTGTCATAGCATTCAAATTCAAACCGGGTTTCGCTTACCGAAAGTTCAGTCAGTACCGTTTCGATATCTCCGTAGGTATTTCGGAAGATGAGGTCCTTGCTGCCTTCGAGATAGGGGCGCTCCCAGTCGTATTTGAACTCTGTATAACGCCGGAGCATCGGATACAGCCCAAAATTCATTGTGCCCATGTTCATCGAGGCAACTTCCGGCTTGAGCAGCTTGGCCGGCATCATCCGCTCCTGAACGGACATATATGGCGAACCACCAGTCGTAAGGTTGACGATTGCGTCGCAATTTTCCTTTATCACACGCAAAAATGGAACGAATGCCTCTGGTCGCTGATCCGGCTTTCCCGTAACGGGATCTCGAGCATGGAGATGAATAATCGCAGCGCCAGCCTCTGCTGCAGCGATGGATGATTCGGCAATTTGTTCGGGAGTTACAGGAATGTACGGAGACATCGACGGCGTGTGGATGGCGCCCGTCACCGCGCAACTGATGATCACCTTGTCTTGCTTGAACATGAATGCCCCTCGATAAGAATTGTGCGTAAGGCCACGGAATATTCAATATGACTTTGGCAGGCCGAGCACTTTTTCTGCGATAAAACACAAGATTAGTTGCGGTGATATTGGCGCAAGCCGTGGCAACATGGCCTCTCTCAGGTAGCGCTCCACATGATATTCCTTCGCGTAGCCAAAGCCGCCATGGGTAATCACAGCGGTCTCCGCAGCCCGAAACCCTGCTTCCGCGCAAAAGAACTTGGCGGCATTTGCTTCAGCCCCGCATGGCTGGTCTTGGTCATATAGCGATGCCGCACGCTGGTACAACAAGGTGCCCGCCTCAAGATCGATCCAGCGCTCAGCCAATGGGTGCTGAACGCCCTGATTCTTCCCAATCGGTCTATCGAACACGATGCGCTCTCCGGCATACTTTGCAGCGCGACGAAGAGCCGCACGGCCGATGCCAATTGCCTCAGCCGCAAGTAAGCACCGTTCGGGGTTGAGGCCATGGAGGATATATTCGAAACCACGCCCTTCTTCCCCAATGCGATCCTCAACCGGAATCTCCAAGCCGTCGATAAAGAGTTGATTCGAGTCCACCGCTTTCCGTCCAAGCTTCTCAATCTCACGCACCTCGATCTTCGAACGGTCAAGGTCGGTATAGAAAAGACTCAAGCCATGAGTTGGCGACGCGACTTCCTCGATCGGCGTCGTACGCGCCAGTAGCATGATCTTGTGTGCAACTTGGGCGGTGGATATCCATACTTTCTGACCGTTGACGATGTAGCGGTCGCCCTTGCGGACCGCCGTGGTCTTAAGTTTGAGCGTATTCAACCCCGTGTTCGGCTCGGTCACACCGAAACACGCTTTGTGTTCACCTTGAATTATTGGCGGCAACCACCGGGCGCGCTGCTCATTGCTGCCGTGCACCACAACAGGGTGCAACCCAAAAACGTTCATATGGATGGCCGATGCAGCAGATAGACAGCCACCGGATGCCGACACTGTTTCCATCATCAAGCAGGCGTCACTGATACCCAATCCAGCACCACCAAATTCCTGGGGCATCGCAATGCCAAGCCATCCGGCCTTCGCCATCGTGCTATAGAAATCTTCCGGGAATCCACCCTCCCGATCCTTTCTCAACCAATATTCATCATCGAAGTCAGCACAAATTTCCTCGACAGCCGAGCGAATTGCATTTTGCTCATCGGACAATGCGAAGTTCATAGGTATCCTCTTCTCGAGTTGGACCAATCGAAGCCAGTTAGCGCCTTTCTGGGCTAACCCTAGGATGAGCGACAAAGCGCCACGATTCGTTGCGCCTGCTTCAGATGAGGCATATCCAGCATCTGCCCGTCCAGACCGACCACACCGATCTCGGGATTAGCGCCGAATGCTTCAATTACGCGACGAGACCACGACAGTTCCTCATCACTCGGGGTGAACGCCTTGTTAATGACAGGAACCTGTGCCGGATGGATCGCAATCTTTCCGGTGAATCCGCGCTGGCGTGCAATTAGGCAATCTCTCTGCAATCCAGCCTCGTCAGTAAAATTTCCCCAGATCGTATCGATCGGTTGGACACCGGCGGCGGCCGCGCCGGTAAGGCACAAGCTTCGAGCCAGTTGGTAGACCTGGTCATATTCGCCATCAGGGCCTCGATTGGTGCTTGCGCCTAACGCAGCCGCAAGATCCTCTGCGCCCCACGTCAACCCGGCGAGCCGGTCTGAGCAACCTTTGTAAGAGCCTAACGCGAACATGGCAATCGGTGTCTCCGTTGTAACCGGGATTATTCCGATGCTTCCGCGAGCAATCGCATCGCGAACTTCCAGCGCGTCAAGCATATGGCCCAGGCGCGCCACTTCCGAAGGGGACTCAACCTTGGGAAGCATGATGCCGTCCGGAGCCCCAGAAGCGACGACCAAGTCGAGCAACGCCGCAGGGGACGACAACGCGTTGATGCGCACCCACAGTTGCTGCCTACTTCGATCCCGGTGCGCATGCAAATACTCCAGGACCATGGCACGCGCAATAGACGTTCGACTTGGTGCAACGGAGTCCTCCAAATCAAGTATCAGCGCATCGGCAAGCGAATTCGCGGCCTTTTCAAGCTTACGTTCACTGTCACCCGGCACAAACAAGAACGACCGGAGTGGACGACGCTCTCTTAAGTCAGCATTCGATACAGTTGACATGGAGGTCATGCTATCTCTTTTTGCTAAACAAATTACGGCCGATGATTTCACGCATGATCTCCGACGAACCTCCTGCAATTCGGCGCACTCGCGCGTCGATGTAGGCACGAGCAATCGGATATTCGAGCATGTAACCATAGCCACCAAAGAATTGGAGGCACTCGTCAACTACTTTACATTGCAGTTCTGTGCAAAGCATTTTTGCTGAAGCTGCATCCACTGCATCGAGTTCCTTGCATAGATGCAGTTCCACGCACCGATCCACGAAGGTTCGCAACGCAAGGGCCTGTGCATGCAGTTCTGCAAGCTTGAAACGCGTATTCTGAAAGTCACCAATCGCCTGGCCAAAAGCTCGCCGCTCGGCAACATAGTCGATCGTCCACCCAATGGCGGCCTCGACGACCGCCATCGCCGAAACCGCGATGGTCAACCGCTCCTCGGCCAGCTTGCTCATTGCCATCGTGAATGCGTCGCCCTCGGCGCCAAGCACGTTACCGACGGGAACGCGCACATCCTCAAAGAACAATTCGGACGTATCCTGTGCTTTGAGTCCAATCTTCTTCAAATTGCGCCCGCGGCGGAAACCTTCGCGGGTGGCCTCCACAAGGATAAATGTCATCCCCTTCGCGCCGGCCGCAGGATCAGTCTTACAAGCGAGCACGATGACGTCGCATAACTGACCGTTAGAGATGTAGACTTTTTGTCCGTTTATTACATATTCGTCCCCATCGCGCACTGCCCGGGTACGGATGCCCTTGAGATCGCTGCCAGCCGACGGCTCCGTCAATCCGAGTGCACCGATGACCTCCCCAGCAGCCATCTTTGGCAACCAAAACTGCTTCTGAGTTTCAGTACCAAATGTAGCAATGTAGGTGGCAACCATATCCGAATGCACTGCAAATCCAGGACCTGTTGCTCCAGCCCGCGCGAGTTCCTCCGTAATCACTACGTTGAAGAGATAATCCGCCCCACAACCACCATACGCTTCCGGCAGATTTGGGCACAGCAGGCCTGCAGCGCCGGCCTTAAGCCAGAGTTCGCGATCCACTCTGCCCTGCTCTTCCCAGTGCTCATGGTAAGGAACGATCTCTCGATCGACGAAGCGTCTGACAGTGTCGCGGAACTGCTCGTGTTCCGGCTTGAAAATTGTGCGTGGAATCATAACGCTACATCTCGTCCTGGTTAGCTACGCAGTAGATTTGAGGCGATAATATTTCGCTGAATTTCATTAGTACCACCAAATATTGACCAACACCGCCCGTAAAGGTAGTAGTAGTTTGCAGCACTGGCCCTCACCCATGGCAAATCAGAACCCAATCCCCCACCCGACGCACGCAGGGTCGCGTCATAACACGCTGCATATGCGTTATGCGCATCACGCCAAAATTCCGTCATTGACTGCAATACTTCGGTCCCCCGCACCTTTAGCACTGAAGCACCAATGCCGTCGTCCCGACCGCGCATCCATTCATCGATGTAATCGTGCTCCAGCGCAATAAGCGCCGTCAGATCCGCTTCAATCCTTGCCAACCGCTCAGCCTGAAGTAGTTGCTCAGCCGGGTGTAATTGAGAAGCCTCATCCGCCACCGTAGCCTTGATTTGACGCATCATGCGGATCTTGTTGCCGGTATCAGCGATGAACGTGCGCTCTCGCGACAACAGAAATTTGGCAATTTTCCAGCCATCGCCCTCTGTCCCAACGAGGTTCTCGACAGGAACCTTCACATTGTCAAAGAATACCTGGTTAGTATGATGAACGCCGTCTATCGTGATAATCGGCTCGACCGAAATACCCGGCGTCGTCATATCGATTAGGAGGAAGCTGATCCCCTCCTGTTTTCGCCCGCTTGAATTTGTGCGCACGAGGCAATGCATCATGTCGGCCCAATGCGCCTCAGTGGTCCACATCTTCGTGCCGTTCACGATGTAATAATCACCGTCGCGCTCAGCCCGGGTTTTCAGCGATGCGAGATCCGATCCGGCATTGGGCTCGGAATATCCTTGGCACCACCACGTATTGCTATCGAGAATTCCAGGCAGGTATTTCTGCCTCTGCTCAAAATTTCCGAACGTGTAGAGAACTGGCCCAACCATATTTACCCCGTAGGGAATAAGCATCGGCGCCGCATTTATCGCACATTCCTGCAGGAACGCGTGTTCCTGTCGAATACTCCAATCTTGCCCGCCGGCCGCCCGAGGCCACGCCGCGCCGAACCAGCCCCGACGGCGCAATGCCTTTTGCCAACCAACGTAATCTTCCTTTTGCAGATAAATTCCGTTTTCGACCTTGGAGCGAGTCTGTTCGTCCAAATGCTTGGCAACAAAATCCCGAACTTCGGCGCGAAACTCCATCTCGTCAAATTGAATCGACTCACCGCTGGAATGCATGTCGGTCTCCTAGTCAGTTCATCGCCTGCACGACTGCGACGGAGCCCGTTGACCAGCGTTCCAAGAGCTTGCTTAGAACGACCAGGCGCGAGTTGCAGTGGCTGACAATCAATTCGTCGGTCACACCCATTCCGCCATGCATTTGAATGGCGTCGTGACCTACACAAGCGCTGCATCGCGCGATGACGGATGGCACCGCATAGCGCAGCCACCGAATCCGATCGGACTGCGCCTTGTCGAGTGCTTCGTCCACACTCTTAGCCATTGCGCGCGACATGGCGCGCGCTTCCAGTGCCGCCATATGCATGTTCGCCAAGCGGTGTTGCAGCGCCTGGAAACTGCTGATATGAACGCCAAATTGTTCGCGTGTTCGCAAATAATCCGATGTAATCGACACCAAGTTGTGCATTACCCCTGCGGCCTCCGCCGCATAAGCGCTTACAGCAGCCGCAGACGCTGCGGCCATCGCAGATTCGGCAAGCGGCCCTTCCAACATCACATCAGATGGCGATACGACCATTGATTCGAACCCGACGTCGCACGCCTCGCGTCCGTCCATCATCCGATAATTGAGAACCCGCGCGGCGGCGGCGCTGGCGGTAACTCTAAGTATTCGCCACACTCCACCCTCATCGACACATGGGATAAGCCATATGTCGGCCTGAGCCGCGCCCGGTACAACTCGCGCGATTCCGGACAATTCATAACCCAAGCCAGTTGACGCAAAGCGCAGGTCGTCCCCTTTTCTGCCGCCAACCAACACTGTCAATTTCTCACCCGACACCATTGCCGGCAGCATAATCCCTGAATCGGCTGAAAAAGTCAGTACCGCACCCGCGATCACAGTCCCCTCGATCAACGGCTCCAAGAGTAATCCTCGGCCCAAGACATACAACATGTCGCAGACATCGCGAGAATCCGCTCCAATACCTCCGCAGTCCGAACTTACGGACAATCCGAGGACACCCAGTTCCGCCAACATCGGCCAGTAGGTGCGGTAGTCCAAGTCGGCCCGGTTGAGTCGTGCTCTTCTGGCACTAGGCTCATACGTCTCGTCGATAAACCGATTCAATGCTCGTTCAATGATGCTCTTCGATTCAGCATCCAGAGAAATATCAGAAGTTTCCATAGCACTCACGCCGTAGGTGTAGGAACGCGATACATCAGCGCGCTTCGTTTGCAAGAGCAAACAACCTCATCACGCTGGTTGTACCCGATATGCTCGAAGATAACGATGCCGTTGCCTGGGCGAGATTTGCTTTCCCGCTTCTCGATGACCCTCGATTCCGCACGTATCGTGTCACCCACAAAAACGGGATTTGGAAAGCGCACTTCGTCCCATCCGAGATTGCCAACGGTCGTGCCGAACGTCGTGTCGCCAACGGTAAGGCCAACCACCAAGCCCAACGTGAAAATGCTGTTGACGAGAGGCCGGCCAAACTCTGTCGTTTTGGCGTACTCCGCATCTATGTGGATCGCCGCTGGATTGTGGGTCATCGCCGTGAACAACACATTGTCGGTTTCAGTGACAGTGCGCCGTACATCGTGAGAAAAGACACGCCCCAGTTCAAACTGTTCAAAGTACAAACCAGCCATCGTAACCTCGCAAGGAATTTTCGCCCATGTCGTATGGAAGCATACCATATCCAATTCTCGCCACAAGTATCGTGACAAGAATTTCACACCGCATGCGTGCAGCAGCCCCCACGCACCGTCAACCATCAGCCAAAAGACTATAGAGCGACCGTCGAGGACTCTCGATAACCCTGAGGTGAATTGCGACGAAACTCCCATCTCTCCGCGCTCCGGCCGGGTCCCTATGTGCAAACCCTACGATGAAACACGCACAACTTCCCACGATCCTTCGGGGTTGACGTCAATCTGATTGATGTATATCGTACGCTTCCATACCACATCATCCTTTGACATTTGGGTAGCGGCAACGACGCACCTCCTGGAGGCTAGATAACGTGACGGCAAATCGAACGGTCTATGGAATTACCGGCTTTGGCGGCTACGTGCCCCGACTCCGTATGCAGCGCGCAGCCATCGCCGCGGCGCATCGATGGATGGCACCTGGCCTTACAGCAATCGCCAAAGGCAATCGCGCATTCTGTAGTTGGGACGAGGACAGCGTCACCATGGCAGTCGAAGCCGCTCGCGGCGCGTTGGGCGAGCTTGATCGAAAGGATATCGAATCGGTGACGTTCTCGTCGACTCGCGTTCCGTTTAATGATCTGCAATGTGCGAGCATCATTGCAAATGCGCTGGCCCTTGAGCCGTTTGTCCAAACATTGGATATAGGGCGGTCCCAACGGGCAGGAGTGGGCGGACTCCTCACGCAATTGCGCGCGGCCGCAGGCACTGCATTGTTTGTCGCGAGCGACCACCCCGCGGGTAAACCAGCAAGCAGTCAAGAAATAGTCTACGGTGCAGGTGCCGCGGCTTTCACTCTTGGCAATAGAAATATCGTCGCAGAGCTGTTGGGCAGCGCAAGCCGGACAAATCTATTCGTTGATCATTTTCGGGCGACAGATAGCCAACACGACTACTACTGGGAAGAGCGCTGGATCCGCGATGAAGGCTACGCAAAGATCGTGCCGGAAGCCGTGAAAGCTGCCCTTCTTAGCGCCAAAATTGGCGCGGATGAAGTGGCACATTTTATCTTCGCGTCGCCGTTCAAGGACGCAGCTCTCATGATCGCCAAAAAATGCGGCGTCCCTCCGGAAGCTGTGGCAAATCATCTCGATCAAGATTGCGGGTACACGGGCAGCGCGCACCCTTGCCTGATGTTGGCGTACGCGCTGGAGCACGCTCACCCAGGTGACGTATTTGTCGTCGCAGGGTTTGGACAAGGGTGCGATGTGCTCGTACTTCGAGCCACCGCCGCAATCTCCGCTTTCAAACCGCGACGTAGTGTCAGCGCTGCATTGGCGGACGGGCAGTCCCACGACTCATACCTTCGCATGCTGTCGTATGACAAAGGTATCGAGCTCGAGTGGGGTATGCGCGCGGAAAAGCAAGTGAAAACCGCGTTTACCGAGCAATATCGTTCGGCGCATCAACTTGCTTGCTTCGCCGCTGGAAAATGCCCCCAATGCGGTACCGTTCAATTTCCTCAGCTCGCATATTGCGTTAATGAGAATTGTCACGCAGTTGCGTCGAAATTCGAGCAAGTGAACCTCGTCGACCAGCCTGCAAAGGTACTTACACATACTGGCGATTGGCTTTCCTATCACCCCTCTCCGCCTCTCTATGTCGGGTTCGTTCAATTCGACGTTGGCGCGCGTCTACTTATGGAAATCGTCGATGTAGGAGAAGCTGGCCTCGACGTCGGAACACCTTTGAGAATGGTCTTCCGTGTCAAGGACGTCGATAAGGCACGTGGCTATCCGCGCTATTTCTGGAAAGCCACGCCGTTGCTCGCATAAACAAGAGGAGAGAGATCCATGGCATCCGGAATCAAGGATAAGGTCGCCATCATTGGCATGGGCTGCACACGTTTCGGCGAACGCTGGGATGTCGGTACCACTCAATTGCTGGCTGAAGCGTTCGACGAAGCTCTCGCCGACGCTGGCATCGAGCGCAAGGAAATAGCGGCGGCCTGGTATGGCTCATGTATGGATTCGGTCAATGTCGGCAACTCGGCAATCCCTGCATCGGTCGCGTTACGACTGGACGGAATACCAATCAGCCGTATGGAAAACATGTGCGCAACAGGCACGGAGGCACTACGAGGTGCGGCATACGCAGTCGCGTCCGGTGCCGTTGATTTCGCGCTTGCGATTGGCGCGGAAAAGCTGAAAGACACCGGCTACGGCGGCCTGCCCCCGCCCTATAAAGGAACATTCAACGATCTGTGGCTCCCGCTGGGCTCGGCTCCAGCTGGATTTGCACAGTTGGCAGCGGGCTATCGGACGAAGCATGGGATTTCAAAGGATCTTCTCAAGCAAGCGCTTGCCCATGTCTCGTGGAAGAGCCATCAGAATGGCATCCACAGCCCAAAGGCACATCTCCGCAAAGCAGTAACGATGGAGCAAATTCTCGCTGCGCCAATGATTGCTGATCCTCTTGGACTCTTCGATTGCTGCGGCGTGAGTGATGGCGCCGCCGCTGCAATCGTGACAACGCCCGATATCGCACGCGCGTTGGGAAAAAAGGACATGGTGACGATCAAGGCAATTCAACTGAGCATTAGCTCTGGCATCGAATCAACGACGAATCACTGGGACGGCAGCCACGTGCGCAATACCCGCACAGCTGCCAAACGCGCCTATGAGGAAGCCGGGATAAACAATCCGCGAGAACAACTTTCGTTGTTGGAGGTGCATGACTGTTTTTCGATCACCGAATTGGTCACGATGGAAGACCTCTTCGTTTCGGAGGACGGGCGTGCGGTGAATGATGTACTCGATGGTTTCTATGACAGAGACTCTGGTGGCTTGCCATGCCAGGTCGACGGCGGCCTGAAATGCTTCGGGCACCCGATTGCAGCATCCGGACTGCGTATGGCCTATGAGATCTACAACCAGTTGCAGGGCCGTGCCGGCGAACGGCAATTAACCAATCCCAGCCTTGGACTCACGCACAACTTAGGCGGCGTTCCTTATCTCGGAATAGCAGCGCTGTCAATCCTTGGGTTGCATCACTGAGTCGCCACGCAGTGGAATTTCATTCAGCCTCGAACATGACTGAGCAACGCGTAGCAATCGGATCGGCCGGACACGTTCGTGGACCGCGCATAATTGAGCCGTCCGCTACGCCGAGCTTGCTTCAACCTCAAAAAATTGTATATGTCCCAGGCTCCAGCGGTGCGCCGGTCGATTTCATGTCGGAGCTGTTTCGGGAGCGTCACTTTACGGAGAATGTTCATCTCCTGACGACGTACGTGCCGGGAATTAATAGGCTTGATTTAAGTGAATTTCACCACACCGGAAAAATCACCGGCCTGTTTATGCAACCGGCATTCTCGCAAGCTCAACGCGACGGCCAATTCCGTGCCTTGCCGATATC
>NZ_QTPO01000087.1 GCF_003853645.1 Burkholderia sp. Bp9143
ATCGTATGCCGAGTTTGCGCGCGAAATTCGGGAACATCAGGACATCGACCTGGCAGTCGTGCAGGTGTCGGCTCCTGACGATTCGGGATGGTGTTCGCTCGGCCCTGCCGTTGAATTCACACCACTGGTACTCAGCAAAAGCAAACGCCGACTAGGATTAATCAATCGCAAAACGCCACGATTGCCCGGATCGGTCAGCATACCTTATGCGAGTTTCGACTATGTTTGCGAGATCGACTCTGCATTGCCGGTTTACAACGATACTCCCGATAGCCGTACTGAAACGATTGCTCGACATGTTTCTCCGCTGATAAACGACGGGAGCGTCTTGCAAGTAGGACTTGGAAAGGCTCCAACGGCTCTGATGCGGTTGTTGAGCGATAGACGGAATCTGCGATTGCACTCTGGAATGCTCTCCGATGGACTGCTCAACCTAGCGGAGGCGGGCGCACTTGACATGCAATACACTCACACGACATGTGTCATTGTAGGAAGTACCGAGTTATATACGCGTGTTCAAGATTTTATGCCACTCCGTATCGCAGGTTGCGATGTTACACATGCACCCAATACCCTGTTGAGTTTGCGTAATTTTGTTGCAGTCAATTCCGCTATCGAAGTCGATCTTTTCGGCCAATGCAATCTCGAGCACGTGAATGGCGCCGCCGTTAGCGGCGCTGGTGGAGCACCTGACTTCGCACGCGCCGCACGCCTCACTGAAGGCGGATGCAGCATCGTAGCCCTCACGGCGCGACACGGAAATGGATCTCGCATAGTCCCGCGCCTTTCTAGTCCGGCAGTTGCCTCGCTATCTCGCATCGACGTCGACTATATCGTCACCGAATTCGGGATTGCCAAATTGACCGGAGCAAGTGTTCACGAACGTGCTGAGGCCATCATCGGAGTCGCCGCCCCGGAATTCCATGATGAACTATATGAAGCATGGAGGGCCATCGCCACTCATCTTTAATCCCATCGAAAGCGACTTGCAATAGTTAAATAAACCCGGCGCATTGTGCGCACCAATATTTATTATCTCGGAGAATCATTCATGAATCTGCTTGCGGAAAAAGTAATTGTTGTGACTGGTGCTGGCGCCGGCGTCGGCAAGGCAATCGCAGTCGAGGCCGCACGCCAAGGCGCGAAGGTGATCGTGAACGATCTCGGCGTCAATATTGACGGTTCGGGTGCCAGCAATGGTCCCGCTCAACAAACCGTCGACGAAATTATTGCGGCGGGTGGTTCGGCTTCGGCAAATACCGACAGTGTTGCAGACTGGGGGGCCGCCCAAAAAATCATCCAGCAGGCATTGGATCTCTACGGAAGAATTGACGGTGTGGTAAACAATGCCGGAAACCTTCGGGACATCATCTTTCATAAGATGAGCGAAGAGGAGTTCGATTCTGTTATAAACGTCCACCTCAAGGGCAGCTGGAACATCTCGCGTGCGGCAGCTCCACACTTCAAACAGCAGGAAAGCGGCGCGATGGTGCACATGACGTCGACTTCTGGTCTGATTGGAAACTTCGGGCAAGTAAATTATTGCGCCGCCAAAATGGGTATTGTGGGCATGTCCAAGGCGATTTCATTGGACATGGAACGATTTAAGGTCCGTTCGAATTGTATCGCACCGTTTGCGTTTACCCGCATGGTCGGAACGATCCCCACTGATACCCCGGAAGGTGAGGCCCGCATGAAAATTAACATGCGCCTCGAGGCTGCGAAGATCGCACCTTTTACTCTTGCCCTGCTTAGTGACGGGGCGAAGCACGTAACCGGGCAAATTTTCGGCGTTCGCAATAACGAAGTTTATCTCTTTTCTCAACCGAGACCCATCCGTAGCGCGCACGCGAGCGAAGGATGGACTGTGCAGTCCTGCATTGACCGTGCGATCCCAATGCTTCAGGGTTCCTTCTTCCCACTCGATAAGTCCCGCGACGTGTTCACCTGGGATCCGGTTTGAGGTTAAGCGATGAATCTCGAAAAAGTTCTGTCAAAACAGTTTCCCGCTCTTGAACACCAGCTGACTCCGCTGGATTGCATGTTGTATGCGCTCGGCGTCGGGATTGGTGATCGGCCGCAGGCGGACGACGACCTGCAGTTCGTCTACGAAGATGGGCTCAAGGTTTTCCCTTCCATGGTCAATGTGATATCCCATCCAGGCCCTTGGATCACGGAGCCCGAACTTGGCATCGACTGGGTCAAAATTCTACACGGTGAGCAATCGTTCGCGCTTCATGCGTCGCTCGTTCCGGGGCGAACTTACATCGGGTCTTACCGCGTTGCTGATGTCATCGACAAAGGTGTCGGCAAAGGTGCAATGCTGTATCTCGAGAAAACGCTAAGGGACGGGACGTCGAACGAAATCGTCAGCACGGTAACTTCCACCTATATCCTTCGCGGCGATGGGGGATGCGGTGGCACGCGCGATGTGCCTCCTCCTTTGCACACGGTTCCGGACAGGCCAGCGGATTGCACCGTTAGCCTGCCCGTTCTTCCACAGGCGGGATTGATCTATCGGTTATCTGGCGACCACAACCCGATTCATGCATCTCCCGCTATCGCCCGCCAGGCAGGGTTTGAACAGCCGATTCTTCACGGACTCTGTACGATGGGCGTGGCCACGCGCGCTATCATTCAGGGTGGCTGTAATGACGATCCGGAACGGTTGCGTTCGGTCAAGCTCCGGTTCTCTGCACCGGTTTATCCCGGCGAAACACTGCTTACCGAGCTCTGGCGAGAGTGCAACGGCGTGAGCTTCCGCACGACGGCGGTGGAGCGGAATGTTACCGTTCTTAACAACGGTTATGCGGAGATTGATCCCGATTGACGGTAGCAGGCCGAGGCCAACCACAGGGTTCTCCGCAAAGAGAACACGCGCCAGACCCTCGGTCTGGCGCGTAGCGTTTCGGATGCTCAGTCGATGGCCATTACCCTCTCATACAAGGCGACCACGTATGGATGTGAGCATGAATTCAACGCCTCCAATCGCTCTGTATGCTACGGTGCCATTTAGTTTTGGGTATATTTTTTGTTCTTGATCGCGGGTGTGGCGACCGGCGCCGATGCCCCAATATAAGCGAAACTATCTGTGTACGTTCGCGAGCATCTGACAGCGCGTACGTACTTCATCAAGTCGACATTCTTTGGATGCGTGAGTCTATGGCGAATATTCTGGTTACCGGCGCCGCTCGTGGCATTGGCCGTTCCGTTGTGGAGCGCGCGCTGGCACGCGGCGACACGGTGTATGCGATGGTCAGAAAGACGACCGACATTCACAACTTCCCGCCGGTAAAGGAACTGCATGTCGTCCAGATGAACGTCGCCAATACTGACTCGGTGGCGGAAGGTTTCGACGAAGTTGATCGCCTTCTAAATGGTGCAAAATTGAATGGCATCGTGCACTGTGCTGCCATCTCCATGCCTGGAGCAATAGAACTCACGGCCGATAGTGAATTCGAGTCAATTCTCAATACCAATGCGATGGGTAGTTTGAGAATCCTCAGGGCCGCCATTCCACGTCTGCGGGGCCATAATGGCCGCCTGGTTCTCGTTACGTCATTGTGGGGCCAAGCGTCGGGCCCTCTTCTCGGCGCCTATTGCGCATCCAAGCATGCGATCGAATCGATGGCTGATACCGCGCGTCGCGAGACCGCTGGGATGAATCTCCACATTGTCGTCGCCGAACCAGGCGTAGTTTTGACCGATATGCTAACCAGCCAAGCTCCGGCCGTTCAACACTATCTGGATGCGATGTCCGCCAAAGAGCGTTCCCTGTATGGCGCGCTGTACAAACGTTACTTCCGAGTCGTGAGCAGCGCGGCTGGCATTACTGCGGAACGGTGCGCTGCTCATATTGACAGAGCCCTGTTTTCGCGTCGCCCGCCTACACGTTATCGTATTGGAAATGACTCCAAGATCGTTTGCCTTTTGAATTGGCTGCTACCCGACCGGTGGATGGATCGGATGATGGCGCTGTCCCTCAACAACAAACCGTTGCCGGCAGACCTCTCATGAAGTACTGCGTTGCTTCAGCGTAGCTCGTTACACAATGGCAGAGCGACTTTTCTGAAACGTAGATTAGTCCAGCTCAGAACCAGAGCCTTCCGGCTTCTTTCAATCCGTCGTTGTTGGCGTTAGCCCGCAACGACGGGCAACTTCGGTGCGTGTACCACCGCACCACGCGAAATGGTGAGGGATCTCGTTGTAGTGCCTCCTCCAGCCCTCCATCTTGCGCCGCGCACGAACCAACGAAAGTAACAGGGTGGCGTTCACACACACCTGACGCGGCTGGCCGTTGAAGGATTCACACGTGCATTGTCAACTGGCAGGACGTGACGGCCGACGTCGAACGTGACACGGTTCTTGTAGGCCCAACGATCCATCGCCTTCAAGATGAGTTGCGAACTAATGTCGACCTCACTCGAATACGGCAACCTGCGGCTCGCGCAGATGGGCACGAGCACCCGTCCTGGATGACATGCCGATCGCGCGTACTGGTGGCCGACCTGCCCACATACGGCTAAGAGGCGAAGCCGGAATGCGCTCGGTCAGCCTCGCGTCAATGCAAAACGGGGGTATCGCGTCATGCGTCGCGACGGCCTGCTGCTCGAGCGCAGACCTTATCATGCCCCCTCGACGCGTCGGCACGATGGCCGGTTTGCGGTGGACAGAAGCAACGTCAGTTGGCGCTCGGACGATTTCGAATTCTGCTGCGACCACGGTACCCCATTGCGCTTCGTCTTCGCACTGGACTGCTGCGACCGCGAGGCCATAAGCTGGGCCACGACCATGGGTGGTTACACCGGAGACATGGTGCGCGACGTGATGCTTCACGCAGTCGAAAATCGGCTTCTACGGCGCACTGCTAACTGACGGCGAAATCGAGTGGCCGCGCGACAACTGTTCCTGCTACATTGCCGACGAGACGCTGACGTTCTCGCGGGAAATCGGCTTGAAGCCGGTCACGACGCTCGTCAGAGGTCCGCAACGCAACGGAATGGCCGAGAGCTTCGTCAAAACGATGAAACGTGATTACGTTTCATGTATGCCCAAGCCCGACGCCAGAACGGCGCTGCCGAGCCTGGCCATCACATCCGACCACTACAACGAGAAGCATCCGCAAAGCGCGCTGAAATACCGTTCGCCACGCGGGATTCACCAGCCAGCAAACTCCAACCCAAGCGTGACCGCGTGCCCGGCCATACGGCGGCACGTCCGCATGCCTTCGTCAGACTCGCGCCGTAGCGTTGCAACATGTCATCGGCCAATTTGCATCGACGGCAGGGCTTTAAGGCTGCTTTTTCTCACATCCTGCAGCACTTTGCCTTGCCCAACTACAGGTCGGCCACCAGCGCCTTGAACTTGCGATTCTCTTTCTCCAGTCGGCGCAGGCGACGCAGTTCTGACGGCCCAAGTCGCCGATACTTCACCTGCCATACCTATAACGTCACCTCACTGATTCTCAACCTGAGACATACTTCCTCAACAGTTCATTGAAACTAGAGTTAATCGAGTTTCACGCCCTATTAATATATAATATCACCACGCCCAAGATGCTCACCACAAACACCCAAAAAAGGGTGCGCTCGACTCCAGCCGAGCCGAATATTATGGTACACAACAGTCCGAAACTTCCAATTCCTCCAAAGAAGATCAGGATGTCGCTACACGTGGGTGCTAGTAAGCCCCACAAAGAAGATGCGTTTTCGCCCGCCCCCGATACCCGCAATAAGGCACCCAGTAGGCCGATGCATGTCAAGACTACAAACAGTCGATATTCCGTCCCAGAATCTTCCATCGCCGCTCACCCTCTAAATTTAACGATTCCGCCTTATCTCTCACGGTCACTTCGACAAACAAAAAAATAGCGAATCACCTTTTATTTAATCGCACCCCAACTAACCAACCGATAAACACGGCACCAAAAACGCCCGTGACAACTACCAATTTTCGCCTTTTACCATAAACATAAACGGAAACCAAACTTCAAGAGCCATTGTTTTAGGTTCGAGTCAGCTTGTGGAACTCTTCGTGAATATCGGCTCGTCGTTCAAACCGGATGCGCAAACGGCGGGAACCGTGCAGCCATGCGCGAGTACGCTCGACAACCCAGCGCACCTTGCCGGAGCCGCTGCCGTGGGACTCGCCACGCACGGCAATGTAAGTCGTGATACCGGCTGCGTGTAGCGGCCGAGGCATTTGTCGTGAGCGTATGCGGGATAGGCGTAGACCCGACCGGGCTTGCGGAGTGGTCTCCCGCGTACGCCGTGCATGGCGGAATCGCATCTACCAGCAGAAGCCGTTGCGCGATGTCGTTGCGATTGGCGCCCGTCAGGATGACCATGGTCGGCATGCCGTTGGCGACGTGGTGTTTGGAACCGCAGCGCGCACGATCCATGGGGTTCGCACCGGTTCTTTTCCAGCCCACATCACGCGAACCGAAGAACTGTCGACAACGACACGTGCCATATCGAGTTGGCGACGACGGCGCAACTCCGCCAGCAGCGTCTCGTGGATGCGCTGCCAGACGCCCGCCTCTTGCCATGCAACCAACCGCTGGCAGCAGGCGGTGCCCGAGCCACAGCCCATTTCCTGCGGCAGCAGATTCCGGGCAATACCAGAGCGCAGTACGAATACGATGCCTGTCAACACCGCTCGGTCCGACGTCGAGTTGCGTCCTGCATATCGGTGGTTCCGCGACGCTCGCTTCGGCAGCAAAGATTGGACAAGTGGCCACAGCTCGTCGCCTATCAGTTCATGGCGCATCGCTTCCCGTCCGGCAAAACAAGATAGAAAGTTAACGCCCTTTCGAAAAATGCAAACAGACCCAATCCGAAATTTCACAACAGCTTCAGCGGATATTCGATTATGTCGTTAGACTCAGATCTGCATTCCGCCATCAACGGCGAGAGACTGGCCGGTAATAAAGCGTGCCCTGGAAGACAGCAAGAACAACACTGCATCTGCAATGTCCTCTGCATGGCCCATAGTGCGTAAAGGAATGGACTTGACGATCTGCGCAACAATTTCCGGTGTGAGTTCAGTTTCCATTACCTGTCGCCCCAGACCGGCGTCAATCCAGCCCGGCCCCACACAGTTGGCACGCACCCCATGGCGCCCTTCCTCTTTAGCGACGCCGCGCATCAACATCTCAATCGCCGCCTTAGGTGCGGCTGATTGGATGTCACGCGCCGGCACCCGTTCAACAGCGGAAGTGATCACGGCAACATATGCTCCGCGGACCCGACGAACATGCGGCAAGGTGGCACGCACAAGATTGAAACAACCATTGATATCGATCGCCATCACTCGCGCCCAGTCTTCAGGCCGGATGTCGCCGATCCACTCCATGTGCAGCCGTGGTCCCGAGGCGTAAACAACTGAATGCAAGTGCCCGTGTGTCGCGATCACACGGTCTACAAGGCTCTGTACATGCGCGGCATCCTCGATTGCCAGCGCCTCAGATTCGGCCTTCCTGCCAAGGGAGCGAATCTCCTTCACCACCTCATCAGCGGCGGCACTGTTCCGCCCATACGTGATCACCACATCCGAACCGGCGCGCGCCAACTCAAGAGCGATCGCGCGCCCAATACCACCGCTGCCCCCGGTAACCAGTGCGACCCCGCTTTCAAACCGCGGCTCTTCCGTCAACCAACTGCGGGTCATCATCGTTCCTCCTCTCCCTACCGTTCCAGTCCTAATTTTCGCCCAAAAGCAACGTTATGTTCACCGGCCAAGATAAACCGTTCGTTGCGATCTTCATCGTTCATGCACCTTTTGCGCACAAGATGAAATGGGGCGCAAATCAACAAGTTGCACCGCAGATCTCTTTACTTCGCCAACGTTCGGGTGATAGCACTCGACCTACTCCGCACCAAGGCATGACATCCGCAAGCGACCGATTTGATAATTGCACATATGATATTAATACATACAATATTTCGAGCATCAACTTCTGATTCCGACATCGTTCACATCTGAATCTGCCATCGCAAAAGCGGGAAAGCCGCGGGATGAGCCCATCCACGCGGCTCAATTGGTGAGAGATTTGCTCATCGGCCCCGGACGCAGATCAACATTCGCTGGCCGGGGCAGAGTCGAGAGAAAAAATTCCGATTCGATTAACGAATACCTTCGCCTGCAAGTGCATCCGGCGAAAAGAATGTCATCGACTTAGGAGCCTCTTCCTCCGCGCCATCTCCTTTCCGTCGTACCACGCAGGTGTTGTGGTAAGAACCAGACTGGAAGTCATATTCATGCGTGCAGTCTGCGAGGTTACCAACACCTCCATTTTTGTTGTAGACGCGGATATACGGCATCTGGGTGGCCCGATAGAGATGTCCGGAGGCATCGTAATCGTCAGAGGCTCCTGCCCCATACGTGTCCTCGTCGAGATAAATCGTCCGCTTCGGCATGATATGCCGATAGTCAGACTTCAGCGTGAGTTGAAGCACCCAAACGCGGTGTGGCTCCCAACGAATACAATCCGGATTCGGATAATTTTTCGTCAGCAGTTTTTCAGCAGAGCAGACCTTGTAGTCGTTGAGCTCATAATTGTTATACATGATGTACTTTTCTTGCTTCCCGACAAGTTTGATGTCGTAGCGATCCATTGCGCCGGTGAATATCCCACTTTGGTCCATGGTCGACACCCCGCCAGATGTCGGATTTGGCGTGTCGTAAGCAAGGTCGGGCGAAAGTTTAACGCGTCGCTGCCCAGGAAGATAAGAATAACTGCGGCGACCGATATTCAAGGAATCGAGCGCGTCGAGCATGAGGTATTTCGAACCAACAACGCGCGCCGGCGCAGTCTGGTCGAAGCGGATTACCCAGTAGAGCGACTTGTCATCTACGGGGGTGCTTCTGACCGGGTGGTAGAACGGCAACGCCTCGTGGATGTCGTTAACGCTGGTGAGGATCGGATCACCATCGGCTGGAACAAGGTACCCCGGTGCAACCATATGCCACCCTGGCATCGTGAAGCGAGTAAGGTGGTTCCACATCACCTCGTAGCCGGTTTTAGGAATCGGGAACGGCAACCCACCATAGCACCCCTTCAACACCAACTCATGATTCACGGTCGTGCAAGCCGTGGCATTTTTCATCGTATTGTCGAGCACGAATTTCGGATAATTGGCGACGCGGTGGCTCGGATATACATTCATCCGAAAGCTAGGGTATTTCCTCATCATAAGCTTCTGTGCCTCCGTCATCTTATCCGCGTACTGCGCCATATTCTGAGCGGTGATGGTGTACAGAGGCTTTTCATCCTTGAAGGGGCTGGGATACCGCATTGGCTCCTGCGGATCATAGTCTGCGGGCACTTTCAAGGGCTCCCCAGTCCACGCCGGTATCATTCCGTCTTTGCTTCCTGCCTTTTCTGCACCCCATGGCGTAAGCGTTGGGCCGTTCAGTTCCTTCGCCTCGTCGGCTGTTACTGCACCCAACGCGCTGCCGCACATCACCGCACCGAGCAAGAGTGAGGCCACACGAAATTTGCTGCTCATTTGACGTCTCCTCCAAGATGATTTCATATTCGCTCTGACTGATGTTGAGCGAAGCAAACAATCGACCACAACGCACCCTGATAGGGTCCTTCTTCTTATGCACTCAATTTCCACGACAAACACTCGAAACGCGCGGGCATCCAGGAGGTGCTGATGGCTCGCTCGGAACCGCGAGTTGCATCTCAAGCCCATACCAACCTCCGATCCTTCACACCAAAGTCCCACAATGCCCATCGCGACACGCACCGACGGTGCCGCCCAGATTCAGATATGCATGAATACTATATGCATTGATACCATAAGTAAACATGGCACCACCTCCGAGCCGGCGCCTATATCTGTCGGCAGCAACCAATTGAGAGCCAGCGGCGGCGTCTATCGAAGCGCTCCGGGAGTGGCCGCTTCATATCACGCGGTCGAAATTAATCGCTTCGCACTGCATAATTTTACGGCCAACGCCGAACGTTCCCGAACCTACCAACTGCTTCCGCGGGCGAGGAATTCGTTGCAACGACTACCGAACTCGCCCTTCGACACTCGACACCATCGTCGGTTCCGACGGCAAATATTCATACATCCGGGAAGCTCTGCGAAATTCGGGCGATAGGGATCATTCCCTCGCGTGGCCTAAACTGAAAGTACCATTTGCGCAGACATGTTCCCGGTCTTGCCTAACAGGCCCAAAGTCCTGACGACTTACGCGGTGCCACTTTCGCGAAGCCGTCGCTTAACGGCCTGACGCTCGAGAAAGGTGCGCACCATTGTCTTATGCTCGGAACCGGTAAACAGAATGCTGTTGGCGATGCGCTCGACGTTGCGCGCTTGATCGCGCGAAAGGTCTTGGGACAACTCGATTGCCAGCTTGGCCAACCCCATCATCTCCTGCGGCTGCGCCGCCAGCTTGCGGCAAAACGCGCGAACCTCGCTGTCGAATACAGTGTCGTCATACACCCTGTGGACGAAACCCATCGTCACTGCCTCATCCGCGCTGACGCGCTCACCAGCAATCACCAGCCAGCGGGCCCAGTGTGGGCCGGCGATGCGTGTAAGGCGGCTCACACCACCCGAGCCGGGCAAGGCCCCGATGTCGATCTCAGGCAGGCGATAGGTCGCACTGCGCGCGGCAAGGCGGAAGTCGCACGACAGACTCATCTCGAGCCCGCCGCCGAAGCAATGTCCCTGATGCGCCGCAACAATCGGCTTCTCGATCGCCTCGATGTCGTCGAACAAACGGTGGTAGCTGTCGCGATACCAGCGCCGCCCTTCAAGCGTACTGCTACCCTCCGGCGGGGAAATCTCAGCCGTAACCTCGAGACCGGAAGTGAAGTAGGAGCCGTTGGCCGCGAGCAGCATGACGCGAAGCGCCGGTGTCGCAGCAAAGCGCGTTACTGCCTCCCGCAATCGCTGTAGCATTGCTGGGGTGATAGCGTTAAGTTTGTCGGGACGGTTAAAGCGCAACTCGAGGACGCCGTCCTCCTCGCGCTCGATGATATGGTCGGTCATGCGGTCTCCGTGTGGGGCGGCAATGCCCCTGGGGTGAAGGTGTAATACCGGTTCAGCGCGCGTCGACTGCTACGCGGTCACGGCTTGGCTGTACACCGAAGCGCGCCTTGTACGCGCGACAGAAATTGGGGAGATCAGTGAAGCCCCAGCTGTATGCCACCAGCGCGACGGGCTGACCCTGCAGCGCCTTGTTTCGAAGCGCCTCGCGACAACGCAGCAAGCGCAGTTCCCGAATCACGTCGCGCACGGTCTGTCCGCGTTCGGCGAACACGGTCTGCATGTAGCGCTTGGACACTCGGCAATGCGATGCGACTGCTTCCGTGTCAAGGTCGACGTCCGACAGGTGCGCCTCGATGTACTCCGCGGCCTGACGCGCAATGCGCTGATGGGCTTGCATCGTGGCGGACGCCGGAGGGGCCAGCTTGTCCGGCAGATCTCCAATGGCATTGGTCACCGCCGTGACCAGCATGGTGGCCAGACCATGCACTTCGTGTGGCGCTATCCATCTACCCTCTTCGATGGCCATCTGACACACGCGGCGCAGCATGCTCCCGGTCCCGGGTTTCAAGGGCAGTGCCTGTCCGCACACCATCTCGACGTTCGCAATATGCTGTCTGAGCATCGAACCACCGATGCGCAAGTGCAGCGCCGAAAATACCTCGCCATCGTGCAGACTGCGCACGGATGCGCGAAACGGCCTCGACGTCGCCAGCAGACAAAAGGCGCCCGCCGAGAGAGCCTGCGACGCCTCGCCTTGCTGCATGTCGATACGCGCACGCAGTGGAATGGTCAGAAGAAAGTCATCTCGCCTGTCCGCCAACACGTGGCTGGACGGTCGGTCGCCGCGGTGATAGCCAACACCCTCATAGCACGACACATCGACCGCTCCGAGTTGCACGCCCCGGTAACCGGTGACACGCGAGTGCCGATCCACAGAGTAATCGACCCTGCAATGCACCGGTGAATGCGCGAACGCTGCCTCGACCACCTCAGGGTCAAAGCCATTTGACGCAGAACCGGGGCTGCTTGCGACCAGATCGAAATGCATTTGAACGGTATGTTTTCGTACTCGGAAAAATCATTCTGAGAGACAGCAGGATATTTTTGATTTGGGGAAAACACCAACTCATCGACGTTCGCCCAATGACAACAATCGATGCGCTGGCCAACAAAACACCCGAGAATTAATTCGGATAATGAGTGGACTGTTTTTTCCATTCATATCGTCATGTCCGATCCGCTCACACGACAAGTTCTGCGTGCCGCGCTTTTTGACCTCCCCTGCATTGTAACCACCAACGTTTCCGGGTCTCGTGCAACCGCTACGCCGAGCATGGCCACACAACTCTACCCGCACATTGACGAGACCTGGCACTAGAGTGGCTCGGCATGCGCGAGCTGCCCAGACATGCAGCAACATACAAACGTCGGCGTCTGTCACTGGGGAAACCTCCTATGCACGCAATATTGCCTGGCAGAAAGTACAGGTACTATTACGTACTGCATCAAGTTGGGTGCGGCTGGTTCAATGGGGAGACACCAATTGCCCCCAAAAACTACTTGTCGAACACCCGTGTGTTGCTCATGCAGTCATTGGGCGCGTCATTCGCGCCGGTGGCTCCGCGCGGTCAAGCTCATATCCATTGAGACGAAAAGCCCGCATGTTTGCGCGCCGCCAGCAACCACGTGATACGAATGCATCACCCACTAGCAGGAAAAGAATGCGGAGAGCCTGACCCGAGATGCCTCGGTTTGGTCAGACAACATAGGCTCACCTGCCTCGTTGTATTTTGCGTATCGAACCGCCCGGAAGCCCCGGCCGGTTGATCAAACATCACAAGGGTCCAGCATGGAACGAAATCAAATACCGTTGGCGCCAGTCGACATGGTTATGCCCCCCATCTACCACTGGGTTCTAATAGCCAGTTTTGCCATGCTGCTTGGCGTCTCAATCTGGATTCTTAAGGAAGTCCAACGCACCCGGAGCGCGATTCCGGCGCTTATCGTGGTGGGTGCAGCAGTCGCCTCATTGACGGAGTGCCTCTGGGACATCCAGGGGGCCATTTGGTATCCCCAGTTCGGACACACCCCGCTGTATCGCATTTTCAACATATCCGTCCCTTTGTGGGATCTCCCGGGATACGCGTGCTACCTCGGCGGTCAGGGCTATTGGTTCTACCGGCGGCTCCGCAAGGGCATGACCACCTCGACGTTCTGGCGGTTCTACGTATTCTGCTGGCTAACCGACATCGCACTGGAAGTACCGGTCCTGCAGCTGGGCATATACGTGTATTACGGTCCGCAGCCCTTCAATTTCCTTGGGCTTCCGCTGTGGCAGGCCATGGGAAATTCGCTCATTCCCATCTTCATCGGTTCGGCGATCTACTCCTGGCGCGAGATGTTGACGGGAGTCAAGGTGTTGCTCGTCATACCCTTGGTGATAACTTCGCTCGTCTTCGCGCTAACTGGAGTCGGTTGGCCGGTTTGGTTGGCGATGAACTCCGGTGGCGGCTACGCGGCAACCTACCCCGCCGCTGCAATTGCCATGGCGTTATCGCTGCTGCTCGCGTATATGGTTAGCGGGAAGGTATGCAGCCTATCGCCGCAAATCAGTACAAACTTGGCTGCACGCACCGATTAATTCATCGAATCATATGAATTTCCTCGGATACATCGAATTGGATCGACATACTCGAAGTTCAATGATAGGTGTCTGGCGAACCCCGTCCTGTGGTTACGCCTGCGCCAGCTTCCAGTGCTGAGGCTAAAGTTCGAGATGAGCGACCGGCCGGGTAGGCAGCCGCTCGAGTACGTCGTTGAGATGGATGCGCATTTCGGTGAACGTGACTGTTCATTTCGGCCAACTGAACCAAGGTCATGACCGCGGCAGCGCGACAACCGGCGCCCAATGAGCCCGCGAACAACAAGTTGCGGCGCTTATGCTCAGACCAGCATCAGCGCCTGAGTGGCCCGTTCGCCGGTGCGGAGTTGGGTGGGCGAGCGTGCTGCCACGATCTATAGCCTGATCGGCACGGCCAAGCTCAACCGTATCGATCCAGAAGCATATCTGCGCGCCGTGCTCACGCGCATTGCAGAACATCTGATCAACCGCGCCCCCGAACTCAAACCCTAGGCTGTCGCCGATCAGCTCGCCACTGCATAAACGCCAACACAGTACCGATGGCTCCGGCGGCACGCTTACGCAGATCTAACGCGAAGCCGTGTTGCTTCGTTGGGAGCCTCTCGAGCTCCTCAACGAGTGAAGCGCCGCGCAATGCCCAGGGCGTGGCGCCCGCGTCATCCACAATGGTCGGAGCTGACGATCGCAGACGCACTGCAGGACGAGCGCACGCGGCTGACGGCCCATCCGCGTCCGTTCGACCGCTACGTCAAGCAGACGCTATGCGTGTCCTCGACCAGTCCGATCCACTTCCGGCGCAAGCGCTACAGCGTGCCCACCGAGTAGACGAATGAACTGAACTTGCAAGCCTGCGCTGCTATCCGGCGTATCTGAACGTCGTCGCTGCCGATCGCGAGATCGCCCCCCCACGAACGCAGCTTTGGACGGCACACGATGTTTTACGATTGGCGTATTGCATCACGCTGGCCGAGCACAAGCCCGGCGCGCCGCGAAATGGCGCACTGTTCGCGACGCCGTCGCCGCTTCAAAACCTGCAGCGGCATCTGCTGAGGCACCTAGGTGGCGACAGGGTGATGACGTAGGTGGTCGCGGTGGTGTATGAGCGCGGTCTGGATTCACGTACTGTTTGCGGTCCAGGTTGCACTCGATTTCGGCGCGCTAGCGGTGAGCACGTGCTCAATATTCTCCGCCGCCTAAACGCACCAGTGGAAATGCGTGCAGTGACGGTAACGAAGTTGCTGTTGACCGAGGAACCTACCGCAGACAGCTCGCGCCACGGAGCCAGAGTCCTGTCCTGCAGGAGGATCCCCTTGTCTAACGACATCATCGCCCAAATCAACGGAACCAATCAGTCCTGGCGCTTCAAGATCAGTTCACCAAAAACACGTACGACGAGAAAGAATGCTGCAAGCGGAGCAAACATCGAGGGATTATCTATAAGGTAAAAGACATACTACTCTGTCTTAGAGGGGACAAATTTGAATGAAAACCGTGAGTCAAAATCCGATGATCGCCAACAATCCAACCCGAAATGGTGTAGATTTCCGCGCAGTGCAGTTGTCGATGGTCCATATTAGATTCACCGAGGGAACGCTGATGAAATACCGGTATCGCGACGGGTTATCGCCCTTCGTCTCAGAGACAAGGCAAATCCCCAAATGGTGCTACTACGGGCGCGTGCGGTTGACGTAACCGGCGTTGGTGGCGCGCTTTATCCTGCGCTCAAGCACAGTGCAGTCAAAGTCGCGTGCTGCGTCCTTTGGGGGCCGCGCTCCCCGAAGGGCGCGCGGCAACCCAAGTTGCACCGCAGGGTAACGTCAGAAGCCAGCTAGCGGCTCCTCTGCGCCCCCTTTTCAAGCAAGGACTGCAACACGTCTCAAGTGACCTAAAGCAGGCGCCCCCTCAAAAGGGCGAGGTGACATCTCACCCTTTCGGCGTGCAACTTATGATCTGGTTACTTCCGTGATTTCCATGTACCGCATCATTGGAATGAAATAACAAAACCATTGCGCCGATTCTATAAGAATGGAATCAGAATGACGTTTGCAAGGTCAATGAAACCCAGTTGCGGTCCCAGTATTTACCGAGAGTTGCATTGCTGTTACTCATGGCTCCGGCCGAATCATTGCTGTGCCTCGCAATGAATCCATTATATGCAACGCTAACTGTGTATTTTTTTCTTATATCGAATGACAATCCGACGCTATAGTTTCCCTGACCTTGATTGTCCCCGAATGGCACGGGTGAATTTCCATGCAATCCAATGCCAAAAAATATTGGCATACTTAAATCCACACCGTCGAGGACAGAATACCATACCGGAACGAACTGAATGTCGAGCGCAAATTCCTGTTTTGTCGGACAGCCATGATCAAGCGCGTTTCCAGCTGTGCTTGTACCAGCGCCGCAGTTTTGCGGTAAGCCCAAAAAAAGGTGGTAAGGATCGTGGGTGACCTTAAGCAAGTTTGAGTAGTTCAATTCAGCAGTTAGCGACGCTGAATCGAACAACGGCGTCTTGCCAAAATAGGAGATAGCATTGACCAGGGCGGTCATGATGTCGCCCTGCGGATGCCAGTCTCCACGCGAGGTATCCATGAATACCGGAGCAAAGGTATATGCCGCCAGCATCGCATTTCGTCGATAGGTAATATCCGCGCCAAACGAGATGCCTGCGATCTCCTTCGCCAAACTGAAGCCAATCAATTGCTGTCGCGGCTGCGTGTAGTCGAGCACCGCACTATTCGGACTATTCATGACAAGCTGCGGAAATTTATTCGTGTAGTCACGAAAATAAAAGCCCGCACTGCCGTCAAGCCATTCCGGTCGAAGCTTGAGCGCGATACCCCAATCACCCATTTCATTCTTTGGACGCTGCTGACCGTTGAACGCCACGCCCGGTCCGATGAACGGCAACAATGTTCCGCCGCCCAGAGTAAAAAAATCCCCAGGGCCAAAATAAGTTCCTCCGTCTGGTAACATCGACGGTTTCCAGCCGAAGAAATACTCACCCGCTAATGTTACGCGATCGGTCAGAGCAGCGGAGAACGAGATCTGATTCGTTGGCATGAAGAGTTGCTTAGCCTGACTGCCAGGAACTGTGAGTGCACTACGTATGTTGACTGGCCCCTGACCGTCAGCCACCCCGCCAACGAATGAAAAAATTGACTCACCCCAATAGAGGTTGTGCTGCCCAACCTTTATGTCAATTGGCACGTTTCCAGCATCGATTCGACCAAAGACAAATGCATCGAGGAGTTGAGCTGACGGCCCTCGGTTCCAGCGCTTGATGTAGTTCGTAGCCTGGTTATTAGGCAACTGGCCGAGACCCAACGATTCGAATACTGGATCCGGCGACGCGGAAGTGTTGTGATACGCCTCGTCATACCACGCATCGCCACTGACGCGAAAGCCCCAGTGGTTCTTGTAGATGACATCGAGTTCCGACAGATCGCTAATACGATTGGTAATAACGTCACCGGCTTTTCCAAACTTCCTATCGGAGGCCGAGGCGGTTGGATCACCTGCGCCTCGCCCGTCTCCGCAAATATTGGGGTCGCAGTTTGCCGCTCGAATGCCCAGGTTGTACTGGACGGTATTGTCCCAGCGTAACGAAATATCCGGATTGCCAGTATCGATCTCGAATGCTTTTGCGACGTCGGGGAGATAGCAAGCGGCCGCCAAAGCCGCAACAAGGCTTAGTTGCTTGAACGGCACACCAAGTGTCGTTTTTCTCTTCATCATTGATTGTCTCCTCAATCTACATATGTAAGTGCGTCTTTGGCCCCTCTCCGATCGCGTAAACTGGTCGACGGCTCACTGGCTTCGAAGTCGGAAGATGACTCTGAATGGGGTCTGTATTCCTCTGACTTAGGATGCCCCTTGGACGATGCTTAGACACTGAGAATCACTCTGCCAAACGTGATCGGCTCAATCTTGCCGCGCCAGAACTTATACATACAATCTCAATGCATACCATATTGATTCATCCGATTGTTCGTCGAGGCGTCGCTCACCTCGTAATCTAGCGTGACTCTGGAGGCGTCGCAAGCTCGCGCACCCTAGGTATTACACTAAGAGACGGTATTGATGCATACCATAAGACTGGTTTGTTGATCGGTTGCGTTGTTCGGGTAGTAGGTCAACTTGAAGGGTGCGGGTGGTCTCAGCCCGCTTATCCTGCGGTGTTTGGGAGGAAACAGGCCTGGCCCCCGCGATTCTGCTGGAGCAACGAGAACTGGCTTGCTTACGCGAGATGTCTGACTACGCGGTGCCCCGATTGCCGGCTCGCACCGTCGCTCGTCCGCGCGTTGACCCCACGATGTCGATCCAGCACCCGTTGTCCGTCTACCAGAAATTGCTGACCGAGGTGCGCGCATGAACCTGCAGCAGGGACGCATCGGCGGACACAGCCAGAGATTGAAGCTCGAGGGACTGCTGTAACGATACGTCGCTCTGGCGAGCGACGCCGCGGCCAAGCAATGGAGTTTCCTCGACTTCCTCGAGAACGCGCTCGCGCACGAACGAGAGACGAGGCAGGTTCGTTCACGGCAAACACTGGTGCGCATGGCGGGGTTCACCGCTATCAAGACGCTGGATGACTACAACTACATCCGCCACTCTCAGGCGATCAGCCCAGCCACTACTTCCAGATCGCCGCCAAGCGCTACGAACGAGGTTGAATGACCCTGACCAGCAACCTTACGTTTGCGCGGTGGGACGAAACCTTCGGACGCAACGCCACATTCACCGCAGCGATGCTCGACCGCATCCTGCACCATGCCCACATCATCCAGATCAAAGGAGACAGCTACAAACTGAAACAGCAACGCAAAGCCGGACACGTCCCGTCATCGAAAAAGGTAACGGCTGGCTCAGTTTTACTTTGCGCGATCAGGCGCGAAATGGGTCAGATTTCAAATGCGTTTGACAGGGATACTGGGGCGGTATTGGCTGCGATCGCCCGGGCACGACTGCGCTGCCGCCTGCCAGGCGATGCTCCGGTGTACCGCTGCTATGAGGCAGGCCGCGACAGCTTCTGGCTACACGACTGGATGGTCACACAGGGAATCGGCAATGTGGTGGTGGACTCGGCGTGCATCGAAGTGAACCGCCGAGCACGTCGTGCGAAAACGGATCGACTCGACAACAGCGACAAGCTGCTATTGTTGATGCAGTATCACTCCGGCGAGCGGCGCGTGTGGGGGGGCGCGCGGATCCCCACGCCCGAGCAAGAAGATGACTGGTGGCTACACCGCGAACTCGAGCGTCTGCAACAGGAGCGCACTGCAATCGGATCCGCTCATAGCTGGTCTTACACAACCTGCGGATCGAGCGCACTGGTGGGCGCTTCAGGCCGCGCTGTGCGTGGATCTTTAAAAAGGAACTGTTTGGCTGGCGGCGGTTCCACAACCGTCACGAAGTCGCGGGTTGTCTCGGCTTGGCTCCGACGCCTTACGCAAGCGGCACCAGTGAAGTCGAACAAGGCATCAGTAAGGCCGGCAACAAGCGGGCCCGATGGCTGATGATCGAACTCGCGTGGAGCTGGCTGCGCTTCCAGCCGGCAAGCCAGTTGAGTCAATGGTTCAATGCACGATTCGCCGGCGGCGGCAAGCGCTTTCGACGCATTGGCATTGTGGCGCTCGCGCACCGTCTGTCGATCGCCTTATCGCGCAATCTGGAGTATGGCGAGATTCCGATCGGTGCAAGACTGAAGCCGCATGACGGTGATGTGGCGATCACCTGAGGAGCAGTGACTGAGGGCGATGTTCAAGGTCAACGTGCCCGGAACACGCTCGGGCTATCCATCGGGGGCCGTTGCACTAGATGTGGTGCGCGTCGGTGACGGAGTGGTTCCAGCGCTTTGCGCATGCGGTATGAGGTGACCGGCCACGTGCGCCAGCACGGATAGAAGGTAGACCGGGCACTGGCCGGACATCCAACACTCCGACCTGAACATCATTGCAGTGTCGCGTTACGTAGTCGGGCCTGAATAATTCGTTTTGTGCGACTCTGGCTGTTATGCCGCGACGACGGTAGCCGTCGAGCGGTTGATCA
>NZ_QTPO01000088.1 GCF_003853645.1 Burkholderia sp. Bp9143
GGGGTGTTCACGACGGTGCAGGACGTCGCGCAGACGGTGCTGTTCCTGTCGGCGTTCCCGAGCGCCGCGCTCACGGGTCAGTCGTTCGTCGTCAGCCACGGCTGGTTCATGCAGTAAGGGCTCCGGCACGGGCGGCCGTGACGTACGCCGCTTGTGCCGTGCGGAGCATTCGCCAGCAGTCGAACGGCATAAAAAAACGCGCTCCTCGGAGCGCGTTTTTTGTTTCGGCAGGGCGGGCTGCCGCCCGCTGACGCCGACTTACTTCAGGACCGCTGCGACTGCATTGGCGACCGCATCGAGGTTGCGCGTGTTCAGCGCTGCGACGCAGATCCGGCCGGTGCCGACTGCATAGATGCCGAACTCTTCGCGCAGGCGATCGACTTGCGCCGAGGTCAGGCCCGAATACGAGAACATCCCGCGCTGCGCGTTGATGAAACTGAAGTCGCGATCGACGCCGCTCGCCTTCAGGCGCTCGACGAGACCGTTGCGCATCGCGCGGATGCGGTCGCGCATTTCGCCGAGTTCCTGCACCCACGAAGCGTGCAGTTCCGGCGATGCGAGCACGGCCGCGACGACGGCGCCGCCATGGGTCGGCGGGTTCGAGTAGTTCGTGCGGATCACGCGCTTCAGTTGCGACAGCACGCGCGTCGCTTCTTCCTTGCTCGACGTGATGATCGACAGCGCTCCGACGCGTTCGCCGTACAGCGAGAATGACTTCGAGAACGACGACGACACAAATGCGTTCAGGTCGGCCGCGGCAAACAGACGTACGGCGGCGGCATCGGCCTCGATGTTCTCGCCGAAGCCCTGGTAGGCCATGTCGAGGAACGGCACGAGGTTGCGCGCCTTGACGACGTCGACGACCTGCTGCCATTGCGCTTCGGTCAGGTCCACGCCGGTCGGGTTGTGGCAGCACGCGTGCAGCACGACGATCGTGCCTGCCGCATAGCCGTTCAGCGCCGACAGCATGCCTTCGAAGTTCACGCCGTTGGTGGCGGCGTCGTAGTACGGGTATGCGACGACTTCGAAGCCGGCCGCTTCGAACAGTGCGCGGTGGTTTTCCCAGCTCGGATCGCTGATCGCGACCTTCGCGTTCGGATTCACGGTGCGCAGGAAATCGGCGCCGATCTTCAGTGCGCCCGTGCCGCCCAGTGCCTGCGCCGTGACCACACGGCCTGCGGCGATCAGCGGCGAATCGTTGCCGAGCAGCAGCTTCTGCACCGCTGCGTCGTACGCGGCGATCCCGTCGATCGGCAGGTAGCCGCGCGGCAGGCCGGCGTCGACACGGGCCTTTTCCGCTTCGCGAACGGCGCGCAGCAGCGGAATCTTGCCATCTTCGTTCGTGTACACACCGACGCCGAGGTTGACCTTGGTCGGGCGCGTATCGGCGTTGAAGGCTTCGTTCAGGCCCAGGATCGGGTCGCGGGGAGCAAGCTGGACAGCGGAGAAGAGCGACATGATGATTCGGCAGTAGTGAAAAGAGGGTCAGGCTTTCAGCCGGCGGGGCGGGCGCAGCGGACCGCGCGCCAACGGGCACGGCGCCGGAAAGCGCAGCAGCCTGACATTGTAGCGAATTCACGCTGCCGGAGGCGGCGATTGCGCGGCGAATTGCGATTTCGGACGGTTGCCTCGCGTCAGGAGCCGTCAGCGGTTCGCAACGCCGCGAAGCGCTAGAATAGTTTTTTTGCCCTCGCTCCGGCCGCACTCCATGTCCGAACATCACGCCGAAGTCGGCGACGCGCTCGACGAATCGAAATTCGTGACCTTCGAAGGGTCGCCATTCCAGTTGTATCAACCGTATCCGCCCGCAGGCGACCAGCCGACCGCGATCGAAACGCTCGTCGAAGGTATCGGCGACGGCCTCGCATTCCAGACGCTGCTCGGCGTGACCGGTTCGGGCAAGACCTTCACGATGGCCAACACGATCGCCCGGCTCGGCCGCCCGGCAATCGTGTTCGCGCCGAACAAGACGCTCGCGGCGCAGCTCTACGCGGAGTTCCGCGAGTTCTTCCCGCGGAATGCGGTCGAGTACTTTGTGTCGTACTACGACTATTACCAGCCGGAAGCGTACGTGCCGCAGCGCGACCTGTTCATCGAGAAGGATTCGTCGATCAACGAGCACATCGAGCAGATGCGGCTGTCGGCGACGAAGAGCCTGATGGAGCGCCGCGACGTGGTGATCGTCGCGACGGTGTCGGCGATCTACGGTATCGGCAACCCGTCCGAATACCACCAGATGATCCTGACGCTGCGCACCGGCGACAAGCTCGGCCAGCGCGACGTGATCGCGCGGCTGATCGCGATGCAGTATTCGCGCAACGAACAGGACTTCCAGCGCGGCACGTTCCGCGTGCGCGGCGACACGATCGACATCTTCCCGGCCGAGCACGCGGAGCTGGCCGTGCGCGTCGAGCTGTTCGACGACGAGGTCGAGACGCTGCAACTGTTCGACCCGCTGACCGGGCGCGTGCGGCAGAAGATCCCGCGCTTCACCGTGTATCCGTCGTCGCACTACGTGACGCCGCGCGACACCGTGATGCGGGCGGTCGAGACGATCAAGGACGAATTGCGCGAGCGCCTCGAGTTCTTCCACGGCGACGGCAAACTCGTCGAGGCGCAGCGCCTCGAGCAGCGCACACGCTTCGACCTCGAGATGCTGCAGGAGCTCGGCTTCTGCAAGGGCATCGAGAACTACTCGCGGCACTTCTCGGGTGCCGCGCCGGGCGAGCCGCCGCCGACACTCGTCGACTACCTGCCGCCCGACGCACTGATGCTGCTCGACGAATCGCACGTGCTGATCGGTCAGCTGAACGGCATGTACAACGGCGACCGCGCGCGCAAGGAAAACCTCGTCAACTACGGCTTCCGGCTGCCGTCGGCGCTGGACAACCGGCCGCTCAAGTTCCCGGAGTTCGAACGCAAGATGCGCCAGGTGGTGTTCGTGTCGGCGACGCCGGCCGACTACGAGAAGCGCGTGACGGGGCAGGTGGCCGAGCAGGTGGTGCGCCCGACCGGGCTCGTCGATCCGGAAATCGAAGTGCGCCCGGCAAGCTCGCAGGTCGACGACGTGCTGACCGAGATCAACGCGCGCGTGAACGCCGGCGAGCGCGTGCTGATCACCGTGCTGACGAAGCGGATGGCCGAGCAGCTCACCGAATTCCTGGCGGACCACGGCGTCAAGGTGCGCTACCTGCACAGCGACATCGACACGGTGGAGCGGGTCGAGATCATCCGCGACCTGCGGCTCGGCACGTTCGACGTGCTGGTCGGGATCAACCTGCTGCGCGAAGGCCTCGACATTCCGGAAGTGTCGCTCGTCGCGATTCTCGACGCGGACAAGGAAGGCTTCCTGCGCGCCGAGCGCTCGCTGATCCAGACGATCGGCCGCGCGGCGCGCAACGTGAACGGCAAGGCGATCCTGTACGCCGACACGATGACCGAATCGATGAAGCGCGCGATCGGCGAGACCGAGCGGCGCCGCGCGAAGCAGATCGCGCACAACGAGAAGATGGGCATCACGCCGCGCGGCGTCGTGAAGCGCATCAAGGACATCATCGACGGCGTCTACAACGCCGACGACGCGCGCGCCGAGCTGAAGGAAGCACAGCAACGCGCGAAGTTCGAGGACATGTCGGAAAAGCAGATCGCGAAAGAGATCAAGCGTCTCGAAAAGCAGATGGCCGACTACGCGAAGAACCTCGAGTTCGAAAAGGCCGCGGCGACGCGCGACCAGCTTGCGCTGCTGCGTGAACGCGTGTTCGGCGCGAACGTGGGCGACCACGTCAACGGCGGCCGGTAAATCTTTCCAAACGTCACTGAAACCTTCCTGTAACACCGTTGTAAGCCTTGTTGGATCAGGGGTTTACACGGTGTCTTGTTTGTTCCGGAGTCGGTTCGGTGCTAAACTTCGCAAGTATTGAGAATAGTTCGCATTAACGTTATTGATTGCGTTAGTGTTTCCGGCGCGCGGTCATGACGGGCGGTGCGCGAGTCACCAGACAAATAACAAGGAGTGTCCATGTTGGGTTCTTCGTTCATCCGCACGTCGGTTGCGGTAGCGGCGGCGCTTGCCGCGATGTCGGCTTCGGCTGCCGAATATCCGATCGGCAAGCAGCAGATCCAGGGCGGCATGGAAATCGGCGCGGTGTACCTGCAGCCGATCTCGATGGATCCGGAAGGGATGATGCACAAGGCGTCGGATTCCGACATCCACCTCGAGGCCGACATCCACGCGGTCAAGAACAACCCGACGGGTTTCGCGGAAGGCGACTGGATGCCGTACCTGCAGGTCACGTACAAGCTGACGAAGCAGGGCGACACGAAGTGGAAGGCTGAAGGCGACCTGATGGGCATGGTCGCGAGCGACGGCCCGCACTACGGCGACAACGTGAAGCTGGCCGGCCCGGGCAAGTACCACCTGACGATGACCGTCAAGCCGCCGATGCAGTCGGGCCACATGGCGTTCGGCCGTCACGTCGACAAGGAAACGGGCGTGGGCGCGTGGTTCAAGCCCATCACCCTCGAATACGACTTCCCGTTCGCCGGCATCGGCAAGAAGGGCGGGTACTGATCGGTGGCATCACGGACGGCGCGCTTCGGCGCGCCGTCGGCGTAGAGAACACAGAATGAAATTTCCCCAGAAAATCATCGCCGCAGCCGCCGCGCTGTGGCTCGCCGGCGCGGCGCATGCCGCCGATCTGCCGACGTTCAAGCTCGAGATGACGGACGGCAAGCTGAATCCCGCCCGCATCGAAGTGCCGGCTGGCCAGCGCTTCAAGATCGAGATCAAGAATACCGGCAAGGGCGCCGCCGAATTCGAGAGCGTGCAGTTGCGCAAGGAGAAGGTGCTTGCGCCGGGCGCCGATTCGTTCGTGGTCGTCGCCCCGCTGTCGCCGGGCGAATACAAGTTTTTCGACGATTTCCACCAGCAGGCACAGGGCGTGATCGTCGCGAAGTAATGCGTTTTATCTGCGTGCGGGCGTACGAGTGCCTTGCCCCGCACGTCAGGAGGATTCAATGGGTCAGATCTTGTTCATCGTCTGGCGGGAGAGCGTCGAAGCGCTGCTCGTCGTCGGCATCCTCTATGCATGGCTGAAGAACGGCGACGACGACGCGCGCCGTGGCCTGCCCTTTCTGTGGACGGGCGTGGCAGTCGGCCTGCTGATGGCCGTCGGTCTCGGCGCCGCGCTCGTCGGCTTCACCGAAGTGCTGTCCGGCGACGCGCAGGACTATTTCCAGACCGCGATGGTGCTGATCGCGTGCGTGCTGATCGTGCAGATGGTGCTGTGGATGCGCCGGCACGGCCGCACGCTGAAGCGCGACATGGAGCAGTCGCTGCAGCAGAGCACGCGCGATTCGAACTGGTGGGGCGTCGCCGTGCTGGTCGCGCTCGCGATCGCACGCGAAGGCAGCGAGACGGTGATCTTCCTGTACGGCCTCGGTTTCGGTCAGTCGGGGCACGTCGATGGCAGCCAGATGCTCGCGGTCGTGATCGGCCTCGGCCTCGCGTTCCTCACGTTCTATCTGCTCCAACTTGGCGGCAAGTACTTCTCGTGGCGGCATTTCTTCCGCGTGACCGAAGTGATGCTGCTGTTCCTCGGTGCGGGCCTGTTCCAGACCGGCGTCGACAAGCTGATCGACAAGGAAATCCTGCCGCTCGGCATCTCGCAAGTGTGGGACACGTCGGGGATCCTCGATGATTCCGGCACGTTCGGTTCGCTCGTCGCGACGCTGACCGGCTATCGCGCGCACCCGGCGCTGACCAACCTGATCGCCTATGCCGTGTACTGGGCGGTGGTCTGGCTGCTGATGAAGCGCGCGAGCCGTCGTCCGGTCATCCCCGCAGGTCGCGCGGCATGAGCGTTGTCGCCGCAGCCAAGCCGGGCTGGCTCGCGCAGGCCGGCCAGTGGATGCAGCGCCACGGCGCGGTGATCCGCGGCATCCAGTGGGTCGTCGTCGCCGTCTACGCGTTCCTGATCATCGTGCCGGCGGTGTTGCCGCTGCCGGACGATTCCGCGCACCTGTGGAGCAATCTCACGCTGATCGCGCAATTCGTGTTCTGGGGCATCTGGTGGCCGTTCGTGCTGCTGTCGATGGTCATGCTCGGCCGCGTCTGGTGTGGCGTGCTGTGTCCGGAGGGCGCACTCACCGAATATGCGAGCAAGTTCGGCCGCGGCGGCGCGATTCCGCGCTGGATGCGGTGGGGCGGCTGGCCGTTCGTCGCGTTCGGGCTCACGACGATCTACGGGCAGATGGTCAGCGTGTACCAGTACCCGCTCGCGGTGCTGTTCGTGCTCGGCGGCTCGACTGTCGGCGCGATCGTGATCGGCGTGCTGTACGGCCGCGAGAAGCGTGTGTGGTGCAAGTATCTGTGCCCGGTCAATGGTGTATTCGGGCTGCTCGCGCGGCTCGCGCCGATGCGCTACAAGGTCGACGAGGATGCGTGGCGCCGATCGTACAAGAACGGCGAGCACGGGCATCGTGTGATTCCGATCAATTGCGCGCCGCTCGTGCCGTTGCGCAACATGAAGGGCGCCGCCGCATGCCATATGTGCGGCCGCTGCAGCGGGCACCGCGACGCGATCGCGCTGTCGTGGCGCTCGCCGTCCGACGAGGTCGTGAGCCTCGGCGCGCAGCAGGCGAATCCGTGGGACACGGCGCTGATCCTGTACGGCCTGCTCGGCGTCGCGATCGGTGCATTCCACTGGACCGTCAGCCCGTGGTTCGTGCAGATCAAGCAATGGCTCGCGGGCTGGCTGATCGACCGCGACATCACGTGGCCGCTCGAGACCAATGCACCATGGTTCCTGCTCACGCACTATCCGGATCGCAACGACGTGTTCTCGTGGCTCGACGGCGGGCTGATCGTCAGCTACATCGTCGGCACGGGGCTTGTGTACGGCACCGCGCTGCTCGTGCTGCTGGCCGGCGCGACGCTGATGCTCGGCCGCTTCGACCGCGTGCGTCTCCATCATCTCGCGCAGGCGCTGATCCCGATCGCGGGGGCCGGCGTGTTCCTCGGGCTGTCGGCGACGACGCTGTCGCTGCTGCGGGCCGAACACGTGCCGCTCGGCTGGGCGACTGACGTGCGCATCGCGATTCTGGTCGGCGCGAACGCGTGGAGCGGCTGGCTCGCATGGAAGGTGACGGGGCGCTATGCGGCATGGCCGCGCCGGCTGGCTGCATTCGCGTGGTTCGCGGCCGGCCTGGCCGTGGTCGACAGCGCATGGTGGTTGATGTTCTGGGGTTTCTGATGAGGGATTGAAGGCCTGGCGGCCGCGTTCCGGAGCAGCGGGCGAGTATGTGCCGCTATCGGGCTCCGGAGCGCGCTGAAGCTGCAGTGCCGACAGCCGAGATGCTTTTTCCATTGCATCCGGACGCTCAAACAAAAAAGCGACACGTCCTTCGACGTGTCGCTTTTTTCTTCCTTGTGCGAGAACCAAAAAAGTGGCTTGGCTTGCTGCAACGGCTGCTTGAGTGTGTTTGCACGAAGGGGTCTAGATCTCGCGTGCAAGCCGTTACGCTGGCTACTGCCCAACACCTCTCAGGGAGGTGGTCCCCACAATACTCTGTCGTTACTTCGTCAGGATCAGTTTGCCGAGCCGCGTGGCACGCAACTGATACGTCTCTCCGTTATGCGCGATGCTGATGTGGCTGTGGCCTTGCAGCAGCGCATCGCTGCTGAGGGTCCGGGTGCCGGCATCGCGGCTTCCGGCGGGTTTCGCCGGCGTCGTGACCGCTGCCGTCTTCTGACGGTTGGCGCTTGCAGTGCCGGTCGTGCGGCGCAAGGTCAGCGTGGTCGGGCGCGTGGTGTCGGTCATTCGGTTGATCGGTGACTGTCGATACGATGGAATGAATTCTAAATGATAACTATTCCCATTTACTAAAACTCTTTATCGATCGAGGTGGGAAATCCGATAGCTTGAATCAAAGCAGCGGCCCGCGGGCCGCCGCCGACGTCAGTGGAGCGGGTCGGGGTCCTTGCGTCCCTGAGCGTATTCGCGGATCAGGCGCACCGTGTCGATGTCCGACGTGCGATACGCTTCCTTGACGATGCCGTGCGTCTGGCGCGCTTCCTCGCTGTCGTCCGTGACGGTCAGCGTCGTGCGGTATTCGAAGCGCAGGAACAACTCGTGGTCGTCGCGCTCCTCGATCGTCATCGTCAGCGAGCCGCCAATTTCGCCGCCGGCCGCATGGATGTCGTAGCGCACTTGCTGGTTCGGGGTGAACGTCACGCGGTCGCGCACGGTCGCATGTCCGTAGTGCAGTTCGCGTTCGAGCGTCGTGTCCGTCCGTTCGTGGACGACACAGCTGTCGAGGCCGATCACGAACAGCTGCGGCTGTTCGGCGCGCAGCACGAGGCCTTCCCAGAGCTGGTCGCGGGTCAGGGACGGCACGGCCGGATCGTCGGAGTTGATCTGGATCAGATGTTCGAAGTTCAAGGGGACGGATTCCTTCTGGTGGCGGGCAGCCACGTGGCTCAAGAAGTCATTGTGACGCAAAACGAGCCGTTTCGCGGCACCTCCGGCCCCCGATCGGACGTCACGCGTCGATGCGTCCCATGCGACCGGTCTGGTAGTCGACGACGGCCTGCCGGATCTCTTCCTCGGTATTCATCACGAAAGGGCCATAGCGGACGATCGGCTCGTTGAGCGGCACGCCGCCGATCAGCAGCAGGTCGAGCGGCGTATCGCCGGCTTCGAACGTCACGGCGTCGCCATCGTCACCGTAGACGACCATGTGCCGTGCGTCGACGGGCTGCCTGTCGGGCCCGTAGCGGCCCGCTCCGTCGAGCGGGTAGGCGAACACGCGATAGCCTGCCGGCACCGGCTGCGTGACCGTTGCGCCCGGTTGCAGCGTGAAATGCTGGTAGAGGATCGGCGTGCGCGTCTCGATCGCCGCACGCACACCGAACGCTTCGCCGGCGATCACGCGGACCTGCGCGCGACCGTCCGGCGACGTCGCGCTCGGGATGCGGGCGGCCGAGATCTCCTGGTAGCGCGGCGCGATGAGCTTGTCGCGCCGCGGCAGGTTGACCCACAGCTGGAAACCGTGCGAGCGTCCGCCTGCCTGCGCGAATTCGGGATCCGGCATTTCGCTGTGGACGACGCCTGCGCCGGCCGTCATCCACTGCACGTCGCCGGGCCCGAGCGTGCCGGCATGGCCGGCCGAGTCGCGATGGCGAAAGCGCCCGTCGAGCACGTAGGTGACGGTCTCGAAGCCGCGATGCGGATGGTCGGGGGCGCCCTTGGCTTCGCCTGGCGCGTAGTCGACGGGGCCCATTTCGTCGAGCAGCAGAAACGGATCGAAATCCATCAGCAGCCGGGTCGGGAATGGGCGGTGAACCACGAAGCCGCCACCTTCGGTCGTGCGAAGCGCGGGGTACGTGCGGTCAAGCGAGCGAGCGGTCGTCATGCAGAAGCCCTCGATATCGTCGGAATAGCGTTATTTTTGAAACACAGCGCTATTATATTGGGCGTTTTACCGTCCGATTTGCGGCGGTTCGCAATGGATTGTTCTGAAATTGGAACGATGACATGAACATCGATGCACACAACCTGAACGACCTCATGTACTTTTCGCAGGTCGTCGAACACGGCGGTTTCTCGGCGGCGGAACGCGTGCTGGGTATCTCGAAATCGCGCCTGTCGCGGCGCCTGACCGAACTCGAGGCGGCGCTCGGCGTGCGCCTGTTGCAGCGTTCGACGCGCAAGCTCGCGCTGACCGAGGCGGGGGAGCTGTTCTACCAGCATTGCCAGGCGATGCTCGCCGAAGCCCAGGCCGCGATGAACGCCGTGCAACAGCTGCGCGCGTCGCCGCGCGGCTCGGTGCGCGTGAGCGTCCCCGTTACACTGTCGCAGACGATGCTGTCGCGCATCCTCCCCGAATTCCTGCACCGCTATCCCGAGGTGAAGGTGCACATCCGTGTGACCAATCGCGTGATCGATCTGTTCGAGGATTCGATCGACGTCGCGTTGCGCGTGCGTTCGGAGCCGCCGCAGAATGCGAACATCGTCGTGCGGCCGCTGTGGCGGACCGAGCAGATGCTCGTTGGGGCGCCCAGCCTGCTGAACCAGAATGCGCCGCCGCTCGTGCCGGACGATCTGGTGCATTTCGAGACGCTCGATACGCCGAGCGTCGACGGACGGCACGTGTTCAGCCTGATCGCGCCGGATGGTACGCGTCACCTGCACGAGCACGATCCGCGGCTCGTGACGGCCGACCTGATGACGATCCGCGAGGCCGTGCTCGACGGCCTCGGCATCGCCGCGCTGCCCGAGATGATGTACGGCAATGCGTTGCGC
This sequence comes from Burkholderia sp. Bp9143, assembly GCF_003853645.1. GTDB lineage: Bacteria > Pseudomonadota > Gammaproteobacteria > Burkholderiales > Burkholderiaceae > Burkholderia. Next base: position 10,305 of record NZ_QTPO01000088.1, read on the forward strand.
GCGGGGCAGTTGTCGCCGGTGATGCCGGGCTGGACGCTGCCGGTGCCGCAACTCTATGCGGTGTTCGTGTCGCGGCAGGGGATGCCGCCCGCGGTGCGCGCGTTCGTCGACTATCTGGTCGAGAAGCTCGACCACGGCGAATACAAGCAGCCGAGCTGCCCCGAGCGCGCGAATAAGGAAGGGGTGGCGGCCGATGCTTCGGCCACCTGAATGCAAGATGCGCGTCGTGGCAAATTTGTTTTGTCATTGAAGCGCCGCCTGCAATCGCAAGTTTCAATCGCCGGGGCCTTGAATGCATACGCGGGCAGGCCTATATTGAAATCCCATTTCGCGAAGGAAGTTCTGAGCGGAATCAGGTGGCCGCATATATTGTGAGCCAGATAGGGCAGAACGCGCAGTCCGTGCAGACCACGGTAGCCGCATTTGCGTTGCTCGAGGCGCAACCGATACCGCCGAAGAGCCCGCCGCCCGAAGGCGCCCGCGTGCGCATGAAAAAAGGCCTTCATCTGGCGATGAGGGCCTTTTACTTTGTGCGGCCGGCAAGGTGCTGCCGGCCAGGCGCGGCCGGCCAGGCGACCGTCGCGTAGCGAAATGCGTATGCGTTACTTTGCCTTCGCAGTCGGCTCCGTCACGAAGCCGAGCTTCGTCAGGCCGCCGGCCTGCGCATCGGACATCACTTCGGCCACACGCTCATAGGCAACCTTGCGATCGGCACGCAGGTGCAACTCCGGTTGCGGCTGATGCTGCGCTGCTTCCGCGATGTGTGCCTGCAGTTGCTCGCGCGTGACCGTCTGGTCGTTCCACAGGATCGTACCGTTGCCCTGGATCGCGACGTCGACCGTCTGCGGCTTTTCGTCGACGGGCTGGCTGCTCGCGTGCGGCAGGTCGATCTTCACCGCGTGTTGCATTGCCGGAATCGTCACTAGGAAAATGATCAGGAGTACGAGCATGACGTCGACGAGCGGCGTCATGTTGATCTCGCTCATCACGCCATCGTCGTCGTCATCGCTGAAGCCGGTGTTCATTGCCATGGTTCACCCCGTCTCAGCTGGCGCGCGTCGCGAGGCGCAGGCCGTCGCGGGTCGACGACGACGCGAGGCGTGCGCCCGTCACGAAGTACGCGTGCAGACCGTGCGCGAAGCGGCGCAGCTTGCTGACGACACCCTTGTTCGCGCGGGTCAGTGCGTTGTAGCCGAGCACCGCGGGAATCGCGACGAACAGGCCGAAGGCTGTCATGATCAGTGATTCGCCGACCGGGCCGGCGACCTGGTCGATCGACGTCTGGCCGGTTGCGCCGATCGCGAGCAGGGCGTGGTAGATGCCCCAGACCGTGCCGAACAGGCCGACGAACGGCGCCGTGCTGCCGATCGACGCGAGAATCGCGAGGCCGGCCTGCATGCGCGAGATGCCTTCGTCCATCGTGTCCTTCAGGCAGCGCGTGACCCAGTCCGACACGTCCATGCGGTCGTGCAGGTGCGGTTGCGTCTGATGGTGGTGATCGGCGGCTTCCTTGCCCGACAGCGCGAGCGCGAGGAACGGATTGTCGCTCGGCGTCGATGCGGCGAGGCCGAGCTTCTTGATGCCGTCGTCGAAATCGTCCGAATGCCAGAACGCCTGCTCGGCATTCTTCGTGAGACGGTTCAGGCGAACCACGTTCCAGCCCTTGACGATGATCACGATCCACGACAGGACCGACATCACGAGCAGCGTGATCGCGATGGCGCGCGTGACGAAATCACCTTGCGCCCAGACGTGCGCGATACCGTAGCTTTGCATTTTTGTTTCCTTTGAATCTTCCGAATGAGGCGGGTTAATCGTCGAGCGTGAAGTTGAAGGGCAGCGTATGGGCGGCGCGAATCGCTTGGCCGTTCTCGACGTACGGCGGGCAGGTGCTGGCGCGTGTCGCATCCAGCGCTGCCTCGTCGAGGCGTGGGTAGCCGCTGCTCTTTTGCAACTCGACACTTTCAATCTTGCCCGTCAGGCCGATGACGAAGTGAACATAGGCCGTGCCGGTTTCGCCACGGCGGCGCGACATCGCCGGATAGGTGGGCTTCACGAAATTGCACTTGAGTGCCGATACGTTCTTCGGCGCGCTGACTTGCATCGTTTCCCGGGCCGGGCCGGGCGTGGCTGCCGGCGCAGCGGGCGCGGCGGAGGGGGCGGCGGGCGCAGGCGTCGGATCGGCTGCCGGAGCGGGCGTCGGGGACGGTGATTGTGCGACCGGCTGAGGGGTCGGCTTGACCGCTTTCTGTACCGGCTTCGGTTCGACCTTCGGCTTGACGCGCGGCACGGGCTTCGGCGGCGCGGGTTGCGCGACCGATTCGACCGCGACCGGCTGAGCGGCCGGCGCAGGCGGGATGAGCTGCGCGGTGATCGACTGGACTTCGACCGTCTTCGGCGGCGGCGCATTGCGATGGAGCCAGGCAGCCGTCAGCATGATCGCGTGTGCGGCAAGCACACCGACCGCGACGGTGATGACCCGGGGATTCATACGTGGAGCAGCCGGCAAGACGCCGGCAGGAGCGGATTGCGAAGCCTGCATGTTAGCTTGAAAGAACGACGTCGCACCCGGGGCGCGGCGGGTGAATCGGTATCACTTGCGGAAGATCAGCAGCGAGATGCACACGGTGGTCACGAATCCGATCAGCAATTCCATGACAGGCTCCTTGGCAGGTAAGCCGCTGGCTCGCGCGGAAGGTGGCTTGCTGACGGTCGGACAGAAAATGCGGCCGCAGCCGCATGCGTACGCTCGGCGCGGCTCAGGCGGCCTTGCGGTCGTAGAACGTCACCGGGATCGGGTGAGCGTGGTGTTCGACGCCGCACCGGCTCGCGCAGACGCCTTGCTCGGCCATGAGGTCGCGTACGGACTCCTCGCACTTGCCGCAGCACGTGGCCACGCCGAGCTCGAACTGGAGCTCATCGAAAGAGCTCACGCCCTCGGCGAGGGACGCGCGAATCTTGCGATCGGAAACAGACTTGCACACGCAGACGATCATGATGAGTTGCGATAGCTAACGGTAATGCGAATTATTATCATTAAATTTGCGGGCGTTGACAAGCCTGGGTCCGGCTTTTTTTGAGGTCATCGGACCCTTGAAATGGAAGGCGCGGCGCGGCCGCTGCGGGAGAGGGCGAACCGGCGGTGTGCCGGCCCGTGTTACACGGTCGCGCAGGCGCGCGCGTTCGGCGAGGAAATGGTGACGGATTCGACCGGCGCGTCGAGGCCGAGCAGCGACGATGCGAGTGCGCGCAGTTGCAGGCCGTCGCTCGTCGAGCAGAAGCGCGGCGGCGCGGCACGCGTGCCGGCCGGTGCGCGCAGGTCGCGTTCGTCGAGCACCCGCGTGAGCTGGCGGGCGATGGCATCGCTCGTGTCGACGAGCGTCAGGCGGTCGCCCACAATGTCACGAATCGTTTCCGAGAGAAACGGGTAGTGCGTGCAGCCGAGCACCAGCGTATCGGCGCCGTCGTCGAGCATCGGCCGCAGGTAACGCTCGAGCAATGCGCGCAAGGCGGGCGAGTTCGTGTCGCCGCGTTCGATCGCTTCGACGAGCCCGTGGCCCGGTTGGCAGATGAAGCGGCGGCCGGCGCCGTAGCGGTCGAGCAGCGCCTGGAAGCGCGGGCTGTTCAGCGTCGATTGCGTGGCGAGCACGCCCGCGACGCCGGTCGAGGACAGCGCGGCGGCCGGCTTGATGCCCGGCTCGACGCCGACGAGCGGTATCGACAGGCGTTCGCGGATGGCCGCGATCGCCCGCGCCGTGGCGGTGTTGCACGCGATGACGAGCGCTTTCGCCCCTTCGCGGGCGAGCCACTCACCGATGGCCAGCGTGCGTTCGGTAATGAACGCCTCGTCGCGCGGACCATACGGTGCATGGTGCGAATCGGCGACGTAGACGAACGACTCGCCGGGCAGGTGCGCGCGCACGGCGCGCAGCACCGACAGGCCGCCGAGCCCCGAATCGAAGATGCCGACACGGGCGGCGGGGCGGTCCCCGGAAGCGACTGGCTGGTTCGTCATCGTCATGCGGAAGGCGAGGTGGCGGTCGTGGCGGTGGTGCCGATTACTCGGGCGAACCCATCATCGTCTGCTGGTAGTTCTGCAGGCCGACCTTGCCGATCAGGTCGATCTGCGTTTCCAGCCAGTCGATGTGCTCTTCGGTGTCGTCGAGGATCTTTTCGAAGATCTCGCGCGACACGTAGTCACGCACCGATTCGCAGTAAGCGATCGCTTCCTTGCACGTGGACTGCGAGATCTGCTCGAGCTTCAGGTCGCACTGCAGGATCTCTTCGGTTTCCTCGCCGATCAGCAGCTTGTGCAGGTCCTGCAGGTTCGGCAGGCCGTCGAGCATGAACACGCGCTCGATCAGCCAGTCGGCGTGCTTCATTTCGCCGATCGATTCGTCGTATTCGTGCTTGCCGAGCTTCTCGAGGCCCCAGTGCTTGTACATGCGCGCATGCAGGAAGTACTGGTTGATCGCCGTGAGTTCGTTCTTCAGTTGGGCGTTCAGGTATTCGATGACTTTCTTGTCGCCTTGCATGGCTGTTCCTTGTTCAGTGGGGGCTTCAGAAACCGAACGATAATCGCTCGAACGGGAAAAGCCAAGCCTCGAAGCCTTGTCGGGCCTGCCTTTTGCGGGTAACGAGAATCAGCCCCGGATAACGGGCCGCGCGCAATAACGAGAATGAGAAGTAAAAAGGCCGGACATCAGCCCGGCCTTTCGTATGCGCGCGCTTAAGCGGCTGCGACCGGGATCTTGCCGATCTTCGCCTGCCATTCCTTCGGACCGGTCTGGTGCACCGACGTGCCCGACGAATCGACGGCCACCGTCACCGGCATGTCCTGCACGTCAAACTCGTAGATCGCTTCCATGCCGAGGTCTTCGAATGCGAGCACCTTCGCGCCGCGGATCGCCTTCGACACGAGGTAAGCCGCACCGCCGACTGCCATCAGGTACGCCGCCTTGTGCTTCTTGATCGCGTCGATCGCGACCGGGCCGCGTTCGGCCTTGCCGACCATCGAGATCAGACCCGTCTGGGCGAGCATCGTCTCGGTGAACTTGTCCATCCGCGTGGCCGTCGTCGGGCCTGCCGGGCCGACCACTTCGTCACGCACCGGATCGACCGGGCCGACGTAGTAGATCACGCGGTTCGTGAAGTCGACCGGCAGCTTCTCGCCCTTCGCGAGCATGTCGGCGATGCGCTTGTGCGCGGCGTCGCGGCCCGTGAGCATCTTGCCCGACAGCAGCAGCGTCTGGCCCGGCGTCCAGCTCGCGACTTCTTCCGGCGTCAGCGTGTTCAGGTCGACGCGCTTGCTGGTTTCCGTGTTCGGTTCCCACTGGACCTTCGGCCAGGCGTCGAGCGACGGCGCCTCGAGCTTCGCGGGGCCCGAGCCGTCGAGCACGAAGTGCGCGTGACGCGTCGCCGCGCAATTCGGGATCAGCGCGACCGGCTTCGACGCCGCGTGCGTCGGTGCGGCCATGATCTTCACGTCGAGCACGGTCGCGAGGCCGCCGAGGCCCTGCGCGCCGATGCCGAGCGCGTTGACCTTCTCGTGCAGCTCGACGCGCAGTTCCTCGACCCAGTCCTTCGGGCCGCGCGCGATGATTTCCTGGATGTCGATCGGCTCCATCAGCGATTCCTTCGCCATCAGCATCGCCTTTTCGGCCGTGCCGCCGATGCCGATCCCGAGCATGCCCGGCGGGCACCAGCCCGCGCCCATCGTCGGGACCGTCTTCAGCACCCAGTCGACGATCGAGTCGGACGGGTTCAGCATCACGAACTTCGACTTGTTCTCCGAGCCGCCGCCCTTCGCCGCGACCTGCACGTCGACCTTGTCGCCCGGCACGATCTCGTAGTGGATCACGGCCGGCGTGTTGTCCTTCGTGTTCTTGCGGGCGCCTTCCGGCGGATTGACGATCGACGCGCGCAGCACGTTGTCCGGGTGCGTGTAACCGCGGCGCACGCCTTCGTTGATCATGTCGGTGAGGCCCATCGTCGCGCCGTCCCAGCGCACGTCCATGCCGACCTTCACGAAGATCGTGACGATGCCGGTGTCCTGGCAGATCGGGCGCTTGCCTTCCGCGCACATGCGGCTGTTCGTGAGGATCTGCGCGATCGCGTCCTTCGCGGCCGGGCTTTCTTCCAGCTCGTACGCGCGGCCGAGGGCCTGGATGTAGTCGAGCGGGTGGTAGTAGCTGATGTACTGCAGCGAATCCGCGATGCTCTGGATCAGGTCTTCCTGTTTGATGACGGTCATGGCTGAGACTCTGTGGGGACTGTGGGGAATGCGTTTATGCGTTGACGGCTGCCTTGGCCGGCTTGCGGGACTCGTTCGCCGCAGGCGCGTGCGTCTCGTGGAAATGGGCCGGGTGCGTGTGCGTCGTCAGGCGGTCGACCCACGCCATCACGAGCGCCGACACGAGGAACGACACGTGGATGATCACCTGCCACATGATCGCGTGCGTCGTGTGCTGGTCCGGGTTGATGAAGGTCTTCAGCAGGTGGATCGACGAAATGCTGATCAGCGCCATCGACAGCTTGACCTTCAGCACGCCCGCGTTCACATGGTCGAGCCACTCGGGCTCGTCGGGATGGCCCTCGATGCCGAGGCGCGACACGAACGTTTCGTAGCCGCCGACGATCACCATGATCAGCAGGTTCGAGATCATCACCACGTCGATCAGGCCGAGCACCGCGAGCATCACGCTGACCTCGTCGAGGCCGGTCGCGTGCGACAGCAGGTGCCAGACTTCCTTCAGGAACAGGAATACATAGACGGCCTGCGCGACGATCAGGCCCAGATAAAGCGGAACTTGGAGCCAGCGGCTCATGAAGATCAGCGCGGGCAGCGGGCGTAGCGGACGACGGGTGGAGCCGGGCGAATGCGGGGCAGACATGATGGCGTGACGGGCGCGGTGCGCAGGTATCGGGGGTAATCTTGAAAAGGCGCGCTATTGTAACGCGTCGGCCGGCGCGACTGCAGCGACGCGCCGCAGTTGCCGGGGACGGATCAGGATGCGGCGGCCGGCACGCGCTTCCCGCGCAGGCTCGCGAGCACGATGCCGGTGACGACGCACGCGAGCGCGATGCCGTGCGCGAGCGTCGGGCGTTCGCCGAGGAACGCGATGCCGTACGCGGCTGCCGCGACCGGCAGCACCGCGCTGAACACGCCGGCGAGGCTGCCCGGCACGTGCCGGATGCCCTTCATCCACAGCCAGAACGAGAAGATGCTGGCCGACAGCCCATACCAGACAACGAGCGCCCACGTGCCGGTCGGCACGCTCGCGTAATCGAAATGCCACAGCGCCGTCGCACCGAGCGGCAGCATCAGGCACAGGCCGAACAGGTGCGTGTACGCGCAGATGTCGATCGGCGCGAGCGTCTGCGTGAGCCGGCGCGACAGGATCACGTAGATCGATTCGCAGCAAACGGCGCCGAGGATCAGCAGGTTGCCGGTCAGCGAGCCGGACGATGTGCCGCCGGCGCCGTGCGCGGGCACGCTGCCAGCGGTGCCGTTGGCGAGGTTGATCGTCACGACGCCGGCGATCGCGAGCGCGATCGACACGAGCGCACGGCCGTTCGGTTTTTCACGCAGGATCAGCCACGCGAACAGCGCGACGAGGGCCGGGATCGTGCTCGTGATCACGCCGGCCGCGACCGCGCTCGTGCGCTGCACGCCGTTGAGCATCAGCAGCGTAAACATGAAGGTGCCGAAGAATGCCTGCAGGAACAGGTTCAACCATTCCGCGCGCCGGACCGTGCGCATCTTCACCGGGCTGAACAGCGGCCACAGCACGGCGATCGCGATCACGAAGCGCAGCGTGGCGAGGATGGCGACCGGGACGAAGACGACGATGGATTTACCGATACCGACGTTGCTGCCGACAAACAGCATCGACAGGATGAGGAAGAGGGCGTAGCGATTCAAGCTGGAGTCCGGGGGGCGAGTTCAGTTAGGATTGTAGGGTCGCGTTTGTAACAGCGTAAAGCTGACTGTAAAGCGGCTGACTGTAAAGCGGCCGACCGTAAAGCGGCGCTTGCGTGCGAAACGGCATGTCGCGTAAGTGACGGGTAAGTTCGAGCGCTTATCGTGGAAATCGCCGGGCCGTACGTCCGCCGTCGTATGACGTGGTGCGGCGCAGCATCGCGCGCAGGCTTCGGGCCGCGCGCGGGTGGGTGGGAGACTGCGGCGCGCATGCGCCGGCCAAGACGCGCGGCGCGCACGATCGCGCCGCCATGCAGAGGATTCATGTTCACCAAGGGGTAGTCGATGTCTGCGATTGAATCGGTTCTTCACGAAACCCGTCAGTTTGCGCCGCCCGCGGCGCTCGAGAAGGCGGCGACCATTTCCGGCATGCCGGCCTACCAGGCGCTGGCCGCCGAGGCCGAGCAGGATTACGAAGGCTTCTGGGCGCGCCTCGCCCGCGAGGGCCTCAGCTGGCACAAGCCGTTCACCAAGGTGCTCGACGAGAGCAACGCGCCGTTCTACAAGTG
>NZ_QTPO01000089.1 GCF_003853645.1 Burkholderia sp. Bp9143
ACGGTGAACAAGAACGCGATCCCGAACGACCCGGAAAAGCCGTTCGTGACGAGCGGCATCCGTCTGGGTTCGCCGGCTATGACCACGCGTGGCTTCGGCCCGGCGGAAGCGGAGAAGGTCGGCAACCTGATCGCCGACGTGCTGGAAGCGCCGGAAGATGCGGCGACGATCGAACGCGTACGCGGTTTGGTCGCGGAGTTGACCCAGCGTTTCCCGGTCTACGGCTAAGACGCGGTAATCGGGTTCAACTGCCGACGCGGTTGAACCTCGTCCAGTCCGAAGCGATGTAAAAAAAATCCGGCTCGCAAAAAATGCGAGCCGGATTTTTTGTGCCGTGTGCGAATCGGTGTCGCGTCACACGGTCGGATCGACGTTCGCCTCGAGTTCGCGAATGCGCTCGTCATTGCGCGTGTCCTTGAGCACCGGCGGCCCGGCGAAGGACTTGCGCACACCGAAGCCATACCAGATGACCATCAGCACGACCACGAACGAGACGAGTACATAGAGCACTTTCTCGTTCGGCGGCTGGATGCCGACGTACGCGAGCACGCAGGCGCCCACCAGCGCGAGGAACGCGCACGGCTTCGACCAGATGCCCAGCTGGAACGGGCCCTTTTCGGTCCACGTGCGCCCTTCGGCCAGCATCCCGGAGCCGATCGGCATCGCATACGAGATGAACAGGAACACGGCGCTGCCCGCGCTCAGCACCGAGAACGCGTCGCCGTACAGCGTGACGACGATCGCGAGCACCGCGCACGTCCAGATCGCGGGGCCGGGCGTCCGATGGTTGTGATTCACGCTGCGCAGCAGCTTCGACGCCGGCAGCCCGCCGTCGCGCGCGAATGCATACATCATCCGCGACGTCGACATGATCGCGGCGAGCCCGCACACGTAGTTGATGAAGAACATCGCGAGCTCGAGGCACACGCGCAAGGTCTTCGGAATCGGCGCGAGGATGGCTTCGAAGAAACCGGTGCCCTGTTTCATCGCGGCGGTCAGGTCCGGCATGACCAGCACGAACGCGCACACCATTACGTAGCCGAACACCGCGGACCAGAACACCGAGCCGATGATGCCGCGCGGCACGTTCTTCGCCGCGTCGTGCGTCTCTTCCGACGTGTGCGCGGATGCATCGAAGCCCGTGATCGTGTAGGTCACCAGCAGCAGGCCGGACAGGAACGCGAGCGACGTGGTCTGTTTCGGCCAGGCGCCGCCGTCGACGCCCGTGTAATTGGTGAAGGTGACGAGCCGATGCAGGTCGAACGTGACCGGCGAGTAGACCAGCAGCGACACGACCAGCGCGATCGTCACGACGAAGATCAGATAGCCGGACAGGTCGGTGATCTTGCTCGCGATCCGGATGCCGCGTGCATTCAGGATTGCCTGCGAAATGGTGATGACCGCGATGAACGCGGTCTGGTGCCACCACGTCAGGCTGTCCGGACTGACACCGAACATCGGGGCGATCAGCGTCTTGAAGAACGGATCGTAGGTACCGAAGTTGATCGCCGCGATCACGAAGATCAGGCCGATCAGGTTCAGCCACGCCGTCATCCACCCCCATTTCTTCCCGCCGAGGATCGCGCCCCAGTGATAGAGGCCGCCCGCGGTCGGAAACGCGGACGCGATCTGCGACATCGACACCGCGACGATCAGCGCGAACAGCGAGCCGAGTGGCCAGCCGAGGCCGATCGATGCGCCGCCGGCCGCGGAAAACGCCAGCTGAAACGCCGTGATGCCGCCCGACAGAATGCAGATCACCGAAAACGACACGGCGAAGTTCGAGAAGCCGTTCATGCGTCTCGACAGCTCCTGCGCGTATCCCATCTTGTGGAGGAGGCTTACGTCACTGTCGGTGCCTGAATCAGGCCGGGTTTTCGCATCCATATTTGCTCCGTCACGAATGTCCTGCATGGCAGGACCGTCATCGCTGCCCGGGCCGGAGGATCGGCCCGCCCCTGGAATTCGTCGGTGGCACGCGATGTCATGCATCGATGGCAGTCGCGTTCCGGTCCGATACGGGAACGGTATGAAGCCAAATCTCGCGGCGCTATCGGATTTCGGCAATGCGGTCGAATCGCTGGATGCATGCACCGTTCGGGGGCATCGCATGGCGGTTTGCAGTTTTGTAAGAAATCCTGTTCGATGACTCCCTGATCCGGACAGGCAGGTAGTCGGTTGACGCGGCTGCACGACGCGCGCGGCCGGTGCGGCGCGGGGCGTTCTGTATTGGATGGCGAATCGCGGGACGTCGATGCGGGCGCTGGCGATGGCGAATCAGCGGGTGGGGGGCGTGTCGCGCCGTTCGTTCGCCTGCGCTAACCACCGCTCCAGCGGATGTCTCGCCAGAAGCGATGCGATGCCGATGGCGATTTCAGGCAGTCGCGGAAGTATCGCTTTCCATTTGGCCAACATGGCTTGCTCCCGATCGGTGCCCCACGAGCACCGTGCGTGAACCGTGCGGCAGACACGGCCCCGTTCCTGGGTTGACGAGAATCGATCGCGCCGCGCGGACGGCGCTGTCGACGCATGGCCCGATGCTAGCGCGTTGCATCGCGCGGTATGCGGGGAAATGCGACATCGAGCTGGCTGATTCGGACGCGGTCCGGGCGCCGCGAGTCCGAATCGGCTTGCCCCAGTTTTTTCGGCCCATTTGGCTTTTATTTCCTCGTTTGCGACGCGGTGTGCCGGTGCGTAGATTTGCATCGAAGCAGATTTCTCCCGCTTGAATGTCCAGTTCAACCCTTCAGGAGTGCGTCATGAGCGAATGCCTTGCGCAAACGGATATCGACCTCGCCGGCCACGGCTTCAAGATGCACGACGTCGCGGCATCGTCCACCCTCAATGCGAAGTGCTATACGGACCGGAAGTACTTCGATGCCGAAATGGCGTCCGTCTTCCATCGTAGCTGGCAGTGGGTGTGCCACGTCGAAAAGGTTCGCGAGCCCGGTTCGTACTTCGTTGCCGATGTCGCCGGCAGGAGCATCGCGATCGTGCGCGATCGCAGCGGACAACTGCGCGCGTTCTACAACGTGTGCAAGCACCGCGCGCATCACCTGCTGAGCGGCGAAGGCAAGGCACGGGTGATCACGTGCCCGTATCACGCATGGAGCTACAACCTCGACGGCGGGCTGCGCCAGGCGCCGATGACCGAGACGCTGGTCGACTTCCGGAAGGAGGAGATCTGCCTGTCGCAGGTCCAGGTCGAGGAATTCTGCGGCTTCGTCTACATCAACATGGACCCGCGTGCCGCGTCGCTCGCGTCGCAAAGCGGCGACCTGAAGGCGGAGATCGACCGGTTCGCGCCGGATGTCGGCGAGCTGACCTTTGCGCGCCGGCTGCAGTTCGACATCAAGTCGAACTGGAAGAACGTGGTCGACAACTTCCTCGAGTGCTATCACTGCCCGACCGCGCACAAGGATTTCGTCAGCCTGCTGCAGTTCGACACCTACAAGGTCACGACGCACGGCATCTACTCGAGCCACATGGCGAAGGGCGGCAATGCGGAGAACACCGCATACAGCGTCGAGGGCGCGACGTGCGACGACCATGCGGTGTGGTGGGTCTGGCCGAACACGTGCCTGCTGCGCTATCCGGGGCGCGCGAATTTCCTGGTGCTGAACATCATTCCGGTGGCGCCGGATCGCACGATCGAGACCTACGACTTCTACTTCGAATCGGCCGAGCCCACACCGCAGGAAATCGAGGCGATCAACTACGTTCGCGACGTGCTCCAGCAGGAAGACATCGATCTCGTCGAAAGCGTGCAGCGCGGGATGTCGACGCCGGCATTCGAAAGCGGCCGGATCGTGAACGATCCGCAGCATTCGGGGATGAGCGAGCACGCGCTGCATCACTTTCACGGCCTCGTGCTGCAGGCGTATCAGACCGCGCTGAAGTGACTGATGCACGTCCGCAGATCGAACCATCCGCATTCACGAGGAACCTGACATGTCGAACAGCATCATCATCACCTGCGCGGTGACCGGCGGCATCCATACGCCGACGATGTCGCCGCACCTGCCGATCACGCCGGCGCAGATCGCGGCGGAATCGATCGCTGCCGCCGAAGCTGGTGCGTCGATCATCCACCTGCATGCGCGCGACCCCGAGACCGGGCGACCCACGCCCGATCCGAAGGTGTTCATGAAGTTCCTGCCGGTGATCAAGGCGAACAGCGACGCGATCATCAACGTGTCGACGGGCGGCGGCCTCGGCATGACGCTCGAGCAGCGCCTCGAGGCGGCGCTCGTCGCGAAGCCGGAGATGGCCTCGCTCAACTGCGGGTCGCTGAACTTCGGCATCTTCCCGATGCTGCAGAAGCACGACACGTGGAAGCACGACTGGGAGCCGGCGTTCCTCGACATGACGCGCGACTTCGTGTTCAAGAACACGTTCAAGGACATCGAGTACACGCTGCGCGAACTCGGCGACACGCATGGCACGCGCTTCGAGTTCGAATGCTACGACCTCGGCCACCTGTACAACCTTGCGTACTTCGTCGACAAGGGGCTGCTGAAGCCGCCGTTCTTCATCCAGATGATCTTCGGCATCCTCGGCGGCATGGGCGCCGACACCGACAACCTGAGCCATCTGCACAGCATCGCGCAGCGCCTGTTCGGCGACGGCTTCGAATGGTCGGTGCTGGCCGCCGGGCGCAACCAGATGAAGTTCGCGACGCAGTCGGCCGTGATGGGCGGCAACGTGCGCGTCGGTCTCGAAGACAACCTGTACATCGATCGCGGGCAACTGGCCGTGTCGAACGCCGACCAGGTGCGCAAGATCCGGCGCATCGTCGAGGAGCTCGGCTTCACCGTCGCGACGCCGGCCGAGGCGCGCGCGCGCCTGGGCCTGAAGGGCAAGGACCAGGTCGGGTTCTGATCGAGCCGACGTTTTCGGCGGAATTTCACGAGGTCGAGCAGTCATGCAAACCATGAACCTGATCCACGGCGAACGCGTCGCCGGCGACGGCGAATCGCTTCCGGTCGTGAACCCCGCGACCGGTGAAGTCATCACGCACATCGCCGAGGCGACGAGCGAGCAGGTGGATGCGGCCGTCGCGGCGGCGGCCGCCGCATTTCCCGGGTGGTCGGCGACGCCGCCCGGCACGCGTGCGGCCTGCCTGCTGGCGCTGGCCGACGCGATCGAAGCACGCGCGGACGAATTCGCCGCGCTCGAAGCACTGAACTGCGGCAAGCCGCTGCATTCCGTGAAGGCCGACGAGTTGCCGCTCACCGTCGACGTCATTCGCTTCATGGCGGGCGCGGCGCGCTGCGTGTCGGGTTCCAGCGCGGGCGAATATGTCGGCGGATTCACGTCGATGATCCGCCGCGACGCGGTGGGTGTCGTGGGATCGATCGCGCCATGGAACTATCCGCTGATGATGGCCGCATGGAAGCTGGCGCCCGCACTGGCCGCCGGTTGCACGGTGATTCTCAAGCCATCCGAACTCACGCCATTGACGACGTTGCGCGTCGCGGAACTGGCCGCGGGTATTTTTCCGAAGGGGGTCGTCAACGTCGTCGTCGGGCGCGGCGCGACGACCGGCAACGCGCTGATCGACAACCCGCGGCTCGACCTCGTGTCGCTCACCGGCGGCCCGGCGACGGCAAGCCGGATTCTCGAGGCATCGTCGCGGCACCTGATGCACACGCACATGGAGTTGGGCGGCAAGGCGCCGGTGCTCATATTCAACGATGCCGATCTCGCTGCCGCCGTCGAAGGGATTCGCGCCGGATCGTTCTTCAATGCCGGGCAGGACTGTGCGCAGCCGTGCCGGCTCTATGTCGAGGATGCGGTGTACGACCGGTTCGTCGCGGATCTCGCCAGCCGCGTGTCGTCGATCCGGCTCGGCGGCCCGAACGATCCCGCGACCGAGATGGGGCCGGTGATTTCCGAGCGGCACCGCCGGCACATCGCCGGATTCGTGGAGCGTGCGCGCGAGCTGCGCCATACGGAAATCCTGGCCGGCGGGCAGCAGATCGACGGTGCCGGATTCTTCTACGCACCCACGATCGTCGCGCATGCACGGCAGGACGACGAAATCGTTCAGAACGAGGTGTTCGGCCCGGTCATTTCCGTTACGCGGTTCAGCGGCGCGGAGCAGGCGATCCGGTTCGCGAACGACAGCAAGTACGGCCTGGCGTCGTCGATCTGGACGCGTGACGTCGGCAACGCGATGACGATCGCGGCGCGCTTGCGCTGCGGGATGACCTGGGTGAACGCGCATGGCATCGCTACAGCCGAGATGCCGCACGGCGGCATGAAGGCGTCCGGGTATGGCAGCGACATGTCGGTCTACGCGCTCGAGAACTACACCACCGTCCGTCACGTGCAGATTTCGCACGCGTAGGCGAACGGGGCCCCGAGCGCGGACATCGACCATCGACAGGGAATCACGATGCAACATCACACCGGAACACTGGACCGCGAGACGCTGGTCGTACGGTCGCTCGCCGACGAGGCGAACGGCATCCGCAGCTATGAGCTGGCACGCGAGGACCACGGCGCGCTGCCGGTGTACGAACCCGGTGCGCATGTGGCCGTTCATCTGGGCAACGGCATCACGCGACAGTACTCGCTGTACGACGCGCCCGGCGTGCGCGACAGCTACCGGATCGCCGTGCTGAAGGATCCGGCGAGCCGCGGCGGCTCGCGATTCCTGCATGACGAAGTGGCGATCGGCGCCCGGTTGCAGGTCAGCGGGCCGTACAACCACTTTCCGATGGCGGCCGAGGCGACCTCGTCGTTGCTGATCGCGGGCGGCATCGGGATCACGCCGATCCTGTCGATGGCCTACCGTCTGTATCGGGACGGCAAGCCTTTCGAATTGCACTACTGCGCGCGTCACGCGTGTGACGCCGCGTTCGTCGAGCTGTTGCGCGACACGGCGGCGTTCCGCGATCGCGTGCACCTGTGGTTCGACGGCGGCGATCCCCGCAACGGCCTCGACGTGCAGGCGCTGCTGGCCGACGTGGTGGCAGGACGCCATGTCTATTGCTGCGGTCCCGGCGGCCTGATGAATGCCGTCGAGCGGGCGGCATCGCACTGGCCGCATGGCGCGGTGCATTTCGAGCGGTTTTCCGCCGCAGCGCCGGCAGGCGCGGAGAACGCGCCGTTTCGCGTCGTTCTGCATCGATCGGGCGTCGAGCTCGAGGTGCCGGCCGACCAGAGCATTCTTCAGGTGTTGAAGCACGCGGGCTTCCGCGTCGACACGGTGTGCGAACAAGGGGTCTGCGGCGCCTGCCTGACCGATGTGGTCGACGGCGTGCCGGAGCATCGCGATCACATCCTGACCGACGACGAGAAGTGCGCGAACGACGTGATCGCGGTCTGCTGCTCGCGATCGAAATCGCCGCGGCTCGTGCTGGACCTTTGACCGGCCGGGAATACCCGGGCGGCACGAAGCCGACAAACCGAATTTCCATTCTGGATGGTGAAGAAACATGAGCGACACGCATCACATTCCGCACGGCATCGAAGTCGTCGGCGTGCTGGGGGCCGGCACGATCGGCGCAAGCTGGGCGGCGCTGTTTCTGGCGGCCGGACTCGAAGTCGACGTGTACGATCCGTCGCCGGAAGTCGAGGCGTTCGTGCGCGACTATGTCCGCCATGCGTGGCCGAGTCTCGAGCGTCTCGGCCTGGCCGAACGCGGCGATCCGGCGCGCGTGCGCTTCCTGCGCACGCCCGAGGAAGCCGTCGCGCGCGCGCAGTTCGTGCAGGAAAGCGTGCCCGAGCGAATCGAGATCAAGCATGAGCTGTACGGCCGGATCGAGCGTCATCTCGACCCGCGCGCGGTCGTCTGCTCCAGCGCATCGGGGCTGCTCGTGAAGGACATGCAGAACGGCTGGCGGAATCCGGGGCGCTTCATCCTCGGCCACCCGTTCAATCCGCCGCACCTGATCCCGCTCGTCGAGCTGCTCGGCAACGACCGGACCGAGCCCGGCGTGCTGGAACTGGCGGAAGACTTTTATGCCGCGTGCGGCAAGACCACGATCCGCGTCAACAAGGAAGTGCCCGGGCACGTGGCGAACCGGTTGCAGGCGGCGCTGTGGCGCGAAGCGATCCATCTCGTGGTGGAGGGCGTTGCGACCGTCGGGGACGTCGACAAGGCCGTGCGCGCCGGCCCAGGCCTGCGCTGGTCGGTGATGGGCCCGCACATGCTGTTCAACCTCGGCAGCGGCGGGCATGGCCTCGGCGTGTTCTGCGAGCGGTTCGCGCCGTCGTTCCACCGCTGGTGGGACGACCTCGGCAGCCCGAAGCTCGACGCGGAGACGATCCGGGTCCTGGTCGAAGGCATCCGGGCTGAAGAGGATGACCGGAGCTTTCACGAACTCGCCGCGGAGCGCGACCGGAAGATCGTCGAAGCGAGTCGGGCGATCAACGCGGCCGAGCATCCGTCGCGCGCGCTCGATGTGGTCGGCAACCGGAAAGTCGCTGCCCGGTGATCGGGCCGGAAGGTGCCGGGCGCAGGGCGCCCGGCATGGCGCGTGATATCGCGAAAGGTGGAACGGCATGAGTGAAGAACCCGTCGTCTACGAAGGGACGGTGCTGGACGAATGGATCGACTACAACGGGCACATGAACGACGCCTGTTACGTGCGCGTGTTCAGCGACTCGATCGACGGGCTGATGGACCGTCTCGGCATCGATGCGGCGTTCAGGTCGCGCGAACGCGTGTCGATCTATACGCTGCAGACCGTCGTGCATTACCTGAACGAACTGAAGGCCGGCGAACCGCTCGTCGTCACGGCGCGCGTGCTCGAGTACGACAGCAAGAAGGTGCGGGTTTTCCTGAGCATGCAGGATCCAGCGCGGACACATCGCTTTGCTACGATGGAAGCGCTGCTGCTGCATGTGGACACGGCCGCGCGCCGCGGTTGCGCGTTCCGGGCCGCCACGCTCGAAGCGATCGACGCGCTTCACGCGGCACGGCGCGATGAGGCGTGGCCGGCGTCCGCTGGGCAGGGTATCGCGCTGCGGCGCGATCGGTGAAGCGATCGCATCACGTGAACCATGTGCGTGGCCGTACCACCCCGAATCCCGCGGAGCGCGCCGAAACGTCGAACGGCGAGATACTTCGTGGCGCAGCCAGCGTCAGGTCAGTCCTGAATCAGAAGCACCGGAATCGAGATGAGCAACCGCACCAAGCATCTTCCGCCGCTGTCGTACCTTGCCGCATTCGAGGCGGCGGCCCGGCACGAGAGTTTCACGAGTGCCGCCGACGAGCTGTGCGTGACGCAGAGCGCGGTGAGCCGGCAGGTCCGGCTGCTCGAGGAAACGCTCGGCTGCGCGTTGTTCGTGCGGTCCCACAAGGCCGTCGCGCTCACCGACGCGGGCAGGAAGTTTCAGCGCACCGTGAACGCCGCGTTCGAACTGCTGTCCGCGGCCGCGTACGACCTGCGGGTGCAGGCCGGATCGTCGACGGTCACCGTGTCGACCGATCTCGCATTCGCGTCCCACTGGCTGATCCCGCGGCTGCCGAAATTCCGTGCCGAGCATCCGGAGATCGTGATTCACGTCGATGCGTCCGACGAGGACACGAAGCAGATCCGCAAGGGCGCGGACCTCGCGATTCAGTTCGGCGACGGCTACTGGCCGGCATGCAACGTGCGCTTCCTGCTCGAGGAAGAAATCTTTCCCGTCTGCGCGCCCGCGTATCTCGCGCGACTGGGGGCGACGGCGCATACGCGGGACTTGCTCGGCGCCACGCTGATCCATCTGGAGACGCGGCATTGGGACTGGATGGACTGGGCCACCTGGTTCGGGCACAACGACATCGTGCTGACCGAGCAGCGGCAGGATCTGTACATCAACAACTATCCGGCCGTCCTGCAGGCGGCGATGGGCGGGCAGGGCATTGCGATGGGCTGGCGCTACCTCGCGGACGACATGCTGGCATCCGGCGTGCTGGTGCGGCCGATCGAGACCTCGGTGCGTACCGGACGCGGTTTTTATCTGCTGCATTCGAGCGATCGCATGCTGACGCCGGAAGCGCGGGTGTTCTGCGACTGGATCGTCAAGCAGTGCGAGAGTTGAACGTGCGCCCGGCGGCCCGGTGAACCCCGCCGAGTGCTGACACCCTTACTCGAATCATCGTGCTGGAACAGGATCGAGCGAATGAAACCGTCATTCAGAACATTCGGATTCCTCATATTATCGAAGTACTCGATGATCGCGTTGACGAGCGCGATCGAGGTGCTTCGAATGGCGAACCAGCTTCGCGAGGCCGAGCTCTATCGATGGTCCGTCCATTCGATGGACGAGCGCACGGTCCTCGCCAGCAACGGCATCGCGGCGGGTCCGGCCTGCGTACTGGATGTCGCTCAGGCGCTGCCGGACGTGCTGTTCGTGTGCGGCGGCTGGGACGTACGCGACGCGGTGAACGGCCAGGTGACGACGCTGCTTCGCGCACTTGCGGCCCGCGGGGTTGCGCTGGGCGGACTGTGCACCGGCGCTTACGCGTTGATGGCGAGCAACCTGCTCGACGGCTACCGTTGCGCGGTTCACTGGGAGGTGCTGTCCGAACTGCATGCCGAATTCCCAGCCGTGCGCTTCGTCGACGAACTCTTCGCGGTGGATCGCGATCGCATTACATGCACCGGCGGCACGGCGCCGCTCGACATGATGCTGCACCTGATCGCGCGCGACCAGGGCAAGGCCATGGCCAGGAATATCTCCGAACAGTTCTCGGTCGATTGCGTGCGGGAAGTGTCCGATCCGCAGCCGATCCCGGTCGCGTCGCGCGTCGGATTCTCGCGTCAGGAGCTGGTCGAGACGGTGCGGCTGATGGAGGCGAACATCGACGAGCCGCTGACCATGCCCGAGCTGGCGCGGCTCGCGGGCGTGTCGATGCGCCACCTGCAGCGGGTATTCAGGGATTCGCTGAACACGACGCCCTACGAGTACTACATCGGCATTCGCCTGCGGCAGGCGCGCAAGCTGATCCGCTATTCGAACCTGCCGATCGCGAGCGTCACCAAGCAATGCGGCTTCCAGAGCACGACGCATTTCAGCCGTGCCTTTCGATCCTTCTTTGGCCATGCGCCAAGCCACGAACGCCGAGCCGGTGAGCCTGCTGCTTGAGGGCGACCCGATTCCGGTCATTTCAACGACACAACCAGGGGTAATTCCATGAAACGCATCAGTTTGGCCGGATTGGCGGCGGCGTTGCTCGTCTCGATGACGAGCGGTCATTCGTATGCCGCGGAGCCGGCGACGTGCCGGAACGTTCGAATGGCGGACGTTGGCTGGAGCGACATCGCGGCGACGACCGGGATCGCATCGACCGTGCTGTCCGCGCTCGGCTATTCGCCGTCGAAGACGATCGCGTCGGTGCCGATCACGTTCGCCGGGATCAAGAGCAAGCAGATCGACATCTTCCTCGGGTATTGGTCGCCGTCGATGGACCCGATCATCGGACCGTTCGTGAAGAGCGGCTCCGTGAAGGTGCTGCCCGATCCCAACCTGCGCGGCGCCAAGTTCACGCTTGCCGTGCCCGACTACGTGTACCAGGCCGGGCTGCGGACCTTCGCGGATCTGCCGAAGTATGCGGACAAGCTGCAGAACCGGATCTACGGCATCGAGCCGGGCAACGACGGCAACCAGCTGATCGACAAGATGATCAAGTCGAACAAGGACGGAATCGGCAAGTTCAAGCTGGTCGAGTCGAGCGAGGCCGGCATGCTCGTCGAACTGAACCGGGCGGTGCGGGACAAGCAATGGATCGTGTTTCTCGCGTGGGAGCCCCATCCGATGAATGCGCAGTACAAGATCAACTACCTGTCGGGCGGTGATGACGTATTCGGCCCGAACTACGGCGAGGCGCGGGTCTATACGGTGGAGCCACCGGACTATGAAGCGCGGTGCCCGAACGTCGCGAGGTTCGCGTCGAACCTGAAGTTCACGACCGAAATCGAGAATCACCTGATGATCCCGATCATGGACAAGCAGGACCCGAACAAGGTCGCGGCCGAGTGGCTGAAGAAGAATCCGTCGATGCTGGACAACTGGTTGGCCGGGGTGACGACGTTCGACGGGAAGCCGGCAGGGCCTGCGGTAAAGGCGTATCTCGCTTCGCACTAGCCACGCCGCATCGGGCCTTCGAGCTGCCGGTCGCGGGCGGCGTGGCGATGCGGTGCTTCCCAATGTGCGCGGAGACGTCGCGGCACGCTAACGCGGCGCGACGTCAGACCGGGTGGCGCGGCAACGGGAGTATGCGAAGTGGCGGTGGAGCACTTACGCGTCGCTCGATGCGAACAGCGCTTCCCACCCCAGAAACGGCCCGAGCGGGATGATGTCCCAGTCGATGAGCCCGGCCGTCACCAGCGGAAATTCGCGCAGCGCCTCCCGGGCGCTTTCCACCGACTCGCATTCCGCAATGATCGCGACGCCCGGGCGGTCCTGCCGGAGATAGATGTCGCGGACGACCCCGCGCTTCACCAGTTCCCATCCGTAGCGCACTTCGTCGAGCATGTGCGGTTGATACGCGGCCGGACTGGCGCCGGGCAGCGGTACGTCGAGGCACAGCAGTTTCACGTCGATCTCCTGTTACGGCGCGGAGCCAGCCGGCGCTCCGCATGCCGATGCGTGCTTGCGTCGATTGCGTGCGTTACGCACCCGCCTTGAACCGTGTTGCCAGCTCGGCGACGCGCTGCCCCAGATGCGCGGCGGTTTCGAGGTCGCTGGCGATCGGCGACTGTTCCGGCGACACGTCGTCGGACTGCGCCATCGCGCCGAGCCAGCCGCCGATCCGGTTGCGTTCGTTTGCCGCGGTGCCGGCGAACAGGTCGAGCCCGACCCAGATCATCCCGTGCTGCGCCGCGAACAACGTCATCGTCATCAACGAGTTGAGCTTGTCGCCATGCTGTGCGCCAGAGTTCGTGAATCCGGCCGCGATCTTGTTGCGCCACGTCTGCGGAATCCACGCAGGCCGCGTCGAGTCCTCCATGAATTTCTTGAGTCGCGAGCTGATCGAGCCGTTGTACGTGGGCGATCCGAAGATGATCGCGTCGCTGGCGGCGAGCGTGTCCCACGGAATCTCGCCGTCGGCGACCGCGACGAGGCGGACTTCGGCTCCCGGTACCCGGCGAACGCCTTCCGCGACGGCTTGCGCCTGCCTTTCAGTGTGACCGTAGCCACTGTCGAAAACGATGGTTGCCAGCATGCGATGTCCTTTGCAATCCGTTGAACGATGACGCATTGTCGGCAGCGCGGGTCGCAACCGGAAGTTGTGTCCGGGTTGAGTCGCCTTCAACTCGAGGTTGATAATCGGTGCAGCGGGACGACGTACCGTTCGACGTGTTAACCGATGGAGGATGCCTTGGATTTGTCACAACGCACGCGCGCCATTCTGTCGTTCGTTCACGCGGCCGATGGCGGCAGTTTCGCGGCGGCGGGCCGCATGCTGGGCATCACGTCCGCGGCCGTCAGCAAGAACGTCGCCGGCCTCGAGAAAGCGCTGGGCGTGCGGCTGATGAACCGCACGACGCGCACGCTGAAGCTCACCGACGAGGGCAGCGCGTTTCTTCGGCAGGCGCGTATCGCGCTGGACGCGCTCGATACGGCCGTCGACAGCATCGTCGCGCAGCGCCTCGGCCCGCAAGGGCGCGTGCGCGTCTCGACCAGCTCGGCATTCGGGCGCGAGCAGTTGCAGCCGGTGCTGCCCGGATTGTTGTCGCGGTATCCCGGCTTGCTCGTGGAGGCGGATTTCGACGACCGGATCGTCGACGTCGTGCGCGACGGCTACGACATCGTCATACGCGGCGGCAACATTCACGACTCGGCGCTGGTGTCGCGCCCGATCTTCCGCATGAACACCGTGCTGGTCGCGTCACCGCGGTATCTGGCCGAATACGGCGTGCCCCGCACGCCCGGCGCGCTCGATGGGCATCGGCTGATCGGGCGCCGGTTTCTTGGCGGCGGAGCATTCGCGACGTGGAGCTTCAGGGCGCGCGGCGACAGTATCATCACGCTGGATCCCGGCGAGTCGGCGCCGCTGACGTTCTCGGCGCCGGAGGCAGTCCTTCAGGCGGCATGCGACGGGTTGGGCATCGCCCAAGTCGGCGTACATCTCGCGTGGCCGCATTTGCGTGCCGGCGCGCTGAAGGTGGTGCTGCGGCGCCACCACTTGCCGGGCAACTACGAGATGGTGATGCAGTATCCGCATCGCGCATTGAAGGCGCCACGCGTGCAGGCGACGGTCGATTACCTGCTCGACGCGTTTGCCGCGGACGAGCGTCTGCATGTGTCGCTGAAGGCGCTGGATGCGTACTGCGCGTGACGACTGGGGCGGGTTTCGCTTGAGGGTGTCGCCACCCGCGCGGCTCCGTGTCGAAACGTCGACTACGTGCGCGAACGCGGGTGGTGCTTCGTTACGTGCGTGTTGTGTTCAGGCCGTCGCGGTGCGCCGTGCCGTCAGCCGATTCCACAGCATCCCGGCACGGCTCCCGCTTCGGCAATAGGCGAGTACCGGTTTCGGCAGCGCATCGACCAGCGCGCCGAACGCGTCGACTTCCGCGTCGCCGATCCGGTCGCGTTCGACCGGCAGATAGCGTGCGTCGAGGCCGAGCTCGCGCGCGGCGGCAGCGATCTCGTCGAATGCCGGTTGATCGGCGTCTTCGCCGTCCGGCCGGTTGCAGATCACCGCGCGAAAGCCTGCATTGCGGATCGCCTTCAGGTCCGCCGGCGTGATCTGCCGCGACGCGGTGAAGCCGGTCGCCGCCGCGGCCCGGCATTGCTCGAGCGCGCGCGCGAAACACGCGATCGCGAAATCGACGTCCTGCTCGGTCGTGAAGCGGCCGAAGCTGATGCGCACCGTGCGGCCCGCGGCTTCCGCGTCGAGGCCGATCGCGGTCAGCACGTGGGACGGCGCGCCGCTGGTCGAGTTGCATGCGGAGGTCGAGGACACGGCGAGCGAATCGCCGAGCATGAACGGGAAGAAGCCCGCCGCGTTCACCGTGAGGCTCAATGTGTGCGGGATGCGGCGTGCCGCCGCCGCGTTGTGCGTGATGTCGCCGAGCGCGAGCAGCGCGTCCTTCAGGCGTGCGCTGAGTGCGGCGATCCGCACGGCTTCGCGCTCGAGTTTTTCCGCGGCCAGTTCGCACGCGGTGCCCATCCCGACGATCTGATGCGTCGCGAGCGTGCCCGAGCGCAGGCCGCGCTCGTGTCCGCCGCCATGGATCTGCGGCGCGATGCGGTCGGCGATCTCGCGGCGGACGAACAGCGCGCCGATGCCCTTCGGACCATACACCTTGTGCGCGGACATCGACAGCAGGTCGATGCCGAGCGCACGCACGTCGATCGGCGTCTTGCCGAGCGCCTGCGCGGCGTCGACGTGCAGCAGCGCGCCGGCCGCGTGCACGATGCGCGAGATCGCGCCGATGTCGGTCAGCGTGCCGAGCTCGTTGTTGACGAGCATCAGCGACACGAGGCCCGTATCGGGGCCGATCGCCGCGGCCACGGCGTCCACGGTGATTTCGCCGTCGGCGGTGGGCGTCAGGTAAGTGGCCGTCATTCCGTGCTTCGACAGGTTCGCCATCGTGTCGAGGATCGCCTTGTGTTCGATGCGGCTCGTGATCACGTGGCGCTTGTCGGTCGCGGTCTCCGCATAGCCCTTCAGCGCGAGGTTGTTCGATTCGGTGGCGCCCGACGTCCAGACGATCTCGTCGGCATCCGCGCCGATCAGCGCGGCGACCTGCGCGCGCGCGTGCTCGACTTTTTCCTTCGCCAGCCGGCCGGCGGCGTGCGAACTCGACGCGGGATTGCCGAAGATGCCGTCGGCACCGAGGCAGGCCGTCATCGCTTCGATCACGAGGGGATCGGCAGGGGTGGTGGCTGCGTAGTCGAGGTAGTGCAGCTGGGGGGTATCGCTCATGTCCTTCTCTTGCTCTTTCTCTTCGGAATGGGAGAAATGATACGTGGGGGAGCGGGGAAAAAGGATCCAAATGTGGCTGGTGATTCGGCTTGGCGTGGAATCGTTTTTTATTTTTTATGGATATTGGGGAATTTATTTTTCATCTGATCTGGCCGGACATGACGGTGGTCCGGTCGGACGGATGCCCGCATGACCGGGGCCGGAACGCCAGCGCAGCATTCAGGGCTGCGCGGCGGGCACATCGCGCGGAACGCGCTCGGCTTCGGCGTGCTTGGTCCGTTCCGCAAGGCGCCGTTCCATGCCGTCATACGCGCCTGCTATTCCCTGCGTCAGGACCCAGCGGGAACGTCATGCGGCACAAAGACCGTCATGACGTCGCGATCTCGCCTTGATCAGGCCGATTCGATAAACGATGTGCGTCCTGCACCCACGCGTGCAGCGCGCGCTCGTATTTCGCCGGGATCGTGATCGTCACCGTGGTGAGGCGTGTGTCGTTGCACGGTAGTTCGAGATATCGCTGCCACGCCTTGCGAACGAGCTGCGACATTGCCGAGCGGTTCATGCCCAGTTTCTCGGCCAACTCGCGCTGTGAGCGGCCCTTCACGAAAATTTCGTGCAGGGCCCACTGGTTCAACGGCTTGATCCGGGTATCTTGAAGCCGCAACAGTCGGAACTGTTCGGTGGTCATGCGTCGTGTCTTCAGCATTCAGGTTCGCCCGGAGTTTGAAACTGAAGCAATCAGCCTCGCGCCGCATGAAGTCTCGTGACCGTCGAACGCGGCGGCCTGGCCTTCAACGTGGAAGGCCACGTCACCTGCGGCAATCGTGCAGTCGCCGTGGATCGGACACGAACAAGCGTCGCCGAAGCGCGCGACCGCGCGCCCCATGACCTTGCTGATTTCGGCTCCGGACTCGACCCGGCCGCCGTGGGTATGGCCGTCGCCTACCCGGATGATTCCTCGCATATGACTCGTCCTCTGAATGATTCGTGCGGTGGTCGCGTTTTTGCATGCGATGCACCGCTGGTTTGCGTCACCACGAATAGCCCTGCATGCCGTAATCGGTGTCGTGTCGGCGTCCCCACCACGGCAGGTAGGCGTTGTTGCCGCCGCGTGCGCGGAACCAGTCCTTGGTTGGATCGATCGGCGTGAGCTTCGATGGCGGCATGACGACGACCGCGACAGGGTGTTCAGGGTCAGTCGTGCCGGCGACGAGTGCGTTGCCGCCGAAGTGGTTGATTCGGCCGATCGCGAGTGCCACGTCGGTCAATGCGCTGCCGGTTCCCATGTCGCCGAGCAGCGCGGCCGTGTTGAATGTCTGATTCGGGTGGTCGTATTCCGGGAGGGTTTCAGTCAGGGTCCGTGCGAGCACGACAAGGCGCGATGACGCTGCATCGCTGCCTTTACCCGCATCGTGGACGATGTAGTTGAGGTCAGTGACCGCGACGCCAGCGTTGCTTGCCGCTTGGTCGATCGTTGCCTTCCACGCCTGCACGGCACGCGTCGTGCCGACCTTCGGTGAAAACGC
>NZ_QTPO01000090.1 GCF_003853645.1 Burkholderia sp. Bp9143
ATGCGCGGCAGCCCGATTCCTTAATCGCGGCCGCGCCTGTTTTTCCTCATCCCTTCACAGCAACATGCATGCCATATGCTCGGGACAAACCCACACTCGAACCCCCTCGGTACAAACACAGGCGTCGGCTGACTGTCGCATTGAGGGCGTCCCGAAATCCAGGATGTGTTCTCAAGCAGCTGCTGCACAGATAATGTCTTCTGCAACGACACATCGATTGGACGGCACTTCCGAATGTCGATTTGGAAGACACATGTGGGCCGCACCACGTAGGACGAGGAGAGTGGAATGACCGTTGCGGCCAGGCACGAAGGATGCAGTGGTAGGATTTGCCCCTCGAGAATTGAACTGGAGAGCGATAGATCAATGGCGCGTGAAAACCTAAACGACCTGCTCGCATTCCTTGCGGTTGCCCGAGAGCGCAGCTTCACACGTGGTGCGGCCAGACTCGGCGTATCTCAATCGGCACTCAGCCATACGATTCGCAGTCTTGAAACACGGCTCGGCGTGCGTCTGCTGACTCGCACGACGCGAAGTGTTTCGACAACTGAAGCTGGCGAACGCATTTTTCAAGCAGTCGCCCCTCGCATAGAAGAAATCGACTCCGAGCTGGCGGCGCTCGCGGAATTCCGCGACAAGCCAACCGGGACTGTGCGTATCACCGCGACTGATCACTCGGCTGAAACCGTGCTGTGGCCGAAGCTCTCGAGTTTTTTACCCGCCTACCCCGATATCAAAATCGAGATCACGGTAGATTACGGGCTCGCCGACATCGTTAGCGAACGGCATGACATAGGAGTACGGTTGGGCGATCAAGTTGCGAAGGACATGATCGCGGTCAGAATCGGGCCTGACCTTCGAATGATGGTCGTCGCATCGCCTGAGTATTTCGCGAAATTCCCACCACCAAAGACGCCCGACGACCTGCTCCATCACAATTGCATCTCGCTACGCCTTGCAACGCTTGGCAATATTTATTCTTGGGAATTGAAGAAAGGCGAGCACGATCTCCAGGTTCGTGTGGAAGGTCAGTTGATCGTGAATAACGCGCCGCAATTGCTCAATGCAGCGCTGGGCGGCTTTGGTATCGCATACCTGCCCGAAGATGTGGTGATGCCGCACATGCGGGCCGGCAGGTTGAGAAGCGCCCTCAATGAATGGAGTCCGACGGTTACCGGCTATCACGCGTATTACCCGAGTCGACGGCAGTCTTCGCTCGCACTCTCACTTGTTATCGATGCCCTGAGGTATTCCCCCCGGTAGCTCTACGGGCCCGTCGTAGATTGATGAATCAGATTCACCACTTCAGTCGATTCGATGAGCTTTATCCACCTTCCCTTTGCCTCTATGATCTCTACAGTCATCCGCACACGCACAACCCATCGTGCGCACCGGATGTGGACTTCTCACAAATCAGTGTGGCGGGCCGGTGCCCGTCAGGAGTCAGAGACATGGATTACCGCCAACTGGGTCGAAGTGGCCTGAAAGTATCCCCACTTTGCTTGGGTGCGATGATGTTTGGCGGCGAGAGCGACGAAGCTACGTCGAAGCGCATCATCGCCAAAGCCTATGACCAGGGCGTCAACTTCATCGATACGGCCGACGTTTACCACGCCGGCCGGTCGGAAGAAATCGTCGGTCGGGCGATAGCCGATCACCGCGACCATTGGGTGGTGGCCACCAAGTTCGGTTTCCCGATGTCGCAGGGGCCGAATGAACAAGGACAATCGCGTAAGTGGATCTATCAGTCGGTCGATGCAAGCCTCAAGCGGCTCGGGACTGACTATATCGACATTCTTTATTTTCATCGCGCGCTTCCGAATATGCCACTGGAAGAAGGCGTGCGAGCCGTTGGCGACTTGATCCGACAAGGCAAGGTTCGATATTTCGGAGTATCGAACTTCCACGGGTGGCGCATTGCCGAAATCGCGCGAATTGCTGACCAGATGGGCATCGACCGTCCGGTTGCGAGCGAGCCGCTCTACAACATCGTCGATCGCACCGCAGAAGTCGAGCAGTTGCCATCAGCGGCGCATCATGGACTGGGAGTTGTCTCCTACAGTCCTCTTGCGCGAGGCGTGCTGACCGGAAAGTATGCGGTGGATGCCCCAGCCCCGGTGGACAGCCGGGCCGGACGCGGCGACAAGCGTATCCAGCAGACCGAATGGCGCCCGGAGTCGATCCGGATCGCACAAGAGATCGCCGAGCATGCCGCGAAGCTGGGCACGACGTCTGTCGCCTTTGCACTGGCTTGGGTGCTAAAGAATCAGTATGTGAGCGCCACGATTGCGGGGCCGCGTACAGAGGCGCATTGGGACAGCTATATCGAGGCGCTGAAGGTTCAACTCGGTCCCGATGATGAGAGCTTAATCGATAGCCTCGTGCGGCCAGGACATGTTTCGACTCACGGGTATACGGATCCGGGCTATCCGGTCCAAGGGCGAAAGATCGTTTAACCGCGCTATTATCCTGCCTCACAAGAGAGGCGCCATCGTGCGCCTCGTTCTTACGTTGCCGATTTTTTGGCACCTCTCCATTGCTGACGCATCGCGGCAACGGCATGCGATGTCGGCACATCATGCCGTCGAGGCACTCGACATTCGAAGCGACGCCATATCAATCACGAAGCGGTAGCGAACATCAGAACGATCCAGTCGCTCGAATGCCTCATTAATCTGGTCCATCTGAATGATCTCGCAGTCAGGCAGAATGTTTTTTTCTGCACAGAACTCCAGCATTGCCTGGGTTTCCGCGATGCCACCAATCAGTGATCCGGCCAGACTGCGCCGGCCGAACACGAACGGCATCGTCAGTTGCTCGTCGATCGGACCGATTTGCCCGACGATCACCAACGCACCACCAATGTCGAGCAGAACCATATAAGGCGAAACATCGTGGCGGACGGGCACAGTATCGATGACGACGTCGAAACTGGACTTGGCATTCGTCATAGCCTCTTCATCGCTCGATACCAAAAACGCATCCGCCCCTAAAGCCATCGCATCGGCCTCCTTCGACGCCGTTCGACCGATTACCGTGACGTGCGCGCCCAGGCCAACCGCGAGCTTGACCGCCATATGCCCGAGGCCGCCGAGACCGATCACGCCAACTCGGCTCCCTCGCTCCACACCCCATTTCCGCAGCGGCGAATACGTCGTGATGCCCGCGCAAAGCAGCGGGGCTACACGAGAAAGATCGAGTCCGGCTGGCACGGTCAATACGAACTCGTCACGCACGACGATGCGATTCGAATAGCCGCCCAGTGTCACTGCTTGTGTCAGTCGGTCGCGCCCGCCGTAAGTCGGTGTCATGCCCTCTCTGCAAAACTGCTCTTC
This sequence comes from Burkholderia sp. Bp9143, assembly GCF_003853645.1. Classification (GTDB taxonomy): domain Bacteria; phylum Pseudomonadota; class Gammaproteobacteria; order Burkholderiales; family Burkholderiaceae; genus Burkholderia. The sequence goes on from NZ_QTPO01000090.1 coordinate 3,336, forward strand.
ACCGAGCCGGCATTGATCGCAATGCATGCAGGAATCGACGATGCACCCGACAGCCACTGCGTCACCGACTTTGAAGCGAGTCACGTCGCTGCCGATTTCGGATACGCGTCCCACGATTTCGTGCCCTGGAACCAGCGGATATACGCTGTTCTTCCAATCGTTGCGTACCTTGTGCAGGTCGGTATGACATACACCGCAATAGAGAATGTCAATTGCGATGTCGTTGGATCGCAAGCTGCGTCGTTGGAACGCATAAGGCTTGAGCGGGGCGCCTGCGCCGTCCGCGGCATAACCAAGCGTGTTCATCTGTTCAGTACTCGAGAAGCTGGAGTTGGGTCGCCGCTCAGGCACCCGGCGTGATGGCCTAGTTGATGCCAAGCGCGACGTGCGACGATTCGATACGTCCGTACAGGGAAGCCGGGTCGTGTCTGAAGGTGTCAAGGCATGACATCGGAGCTCGCCTTCAGCGACAACGCCGGCTCTATCCGGTCGTCCGGCCTACTGAATCGGCAAGTCGATCAGGTCGTCCAGAATAATCACCTTGGCCTCAAGGTACGGCAGCAGGCCGTCCGGGCCGCCTTCACGCCCTAACCCCGATTGCTTGAATCCACCGAACGGCAACCGGTGCTCGCGTCGGACTTCGTTATGCCCAACGGTGCCAGCGCGCAGACGTCGCGCAACGGCATATGCTCGCTCCGGATCTTTGGTGAATACGGCCGCATTGAGGCCGAACGCCGTATCGTTGGCAATGTCGACCGCATGTTCTTCGCTATCCGCAGCAATGACCGAGAGGACCGGCCCGAATATTTCCTCTCGCGCAATGGTCGAATTGTTGGTCACGTTGCCGAATACAGTCGGTTCGATAAAGTACCCGCGCGGCAGATGAGACGGTCTGCTGCCGCCTACCGCCAGTGTCGCGCCGTCCTGAATCCCTTGACCGATGTAGTGCTCGACCCGCTCGCGTTGACGGGCCATCGCGAGAGGACCCATTTCGGTATCGGGGTCGAAAGGGTCACCGACTTTGACATTGCCGAAATGCGCGCTCAGCGCATCAACCAGTTCGTCATGGCGGTTTCGCGACACAATCACACGCGTCAGCGAGAAGCATACCTGCCCTGTCAGGAAGGTTGCGCGCGATGTAATAGCCTTGGCGGCAGTTTCGATATCGTAGTCATCCAGCAACACCGCCGGCGATTTACCACCCAGCTCGAGCGTGCAACGCGCAATTCTTTCACCGCAGATCGACGCGATGCGGCGGCCGGCTGCCGTCGACCCCGTGAATGCCACTTTGTCGACATCGGGATGCAGAACCAGGTGCTCCGAAACGGCCCGATCCGCCGTCACGATATTCAGTACGCCGGCGGGCAGATTGGCGGCCTCACAGGCTTCGGCCAGTATGTACGCCGCCCCAGGTGCCTCCGGCGACGCCTTGACGATCACAGTGCACCCAGCAATCAGCGCCGGCGCGACCTTGGAAGCAATCAATCCGGGCGCTCCGTTCCATGCGACCACTGCGGCAACCACGCCGACAGGCTCACGCTCGACGATCGCGAGACGCCCACCGTTTTCCGGTGTGTGTCGCTCCTGAAACGGATATGAGTCGGCCAGGCTCGCATAATAGCGGTACGAGTCACCAAATGTGGCCATTCGGCTTTTCGACGCACTGAACACGACGCCAGTTTCCGTCGTCCAGATGCGTGCGTGCTGGTCCGCGCGCTTGTCGAGTTCGTCCGCGATGGCAGTCAGATATCGCGCGCGCTCGGCATGCGACATCCGAGGCCATGGACCGCGGTCGAAAGCCTCACGCGCAGATGCCACCGCACGGTCGACATCCGCGGCCTGCGCTTCCGGTACGACCTCGAACAGCTCCTCGGTCGCGGAATTCAGAACGGAAATCGTCTGATCTGACGAAGGCTCAACCCACTTGCCTCCGATAAAGAGCTTATTGGGATGCGATAACAGGTCGTGATGAATCATCGGAATAGTACCTAGTCGGTTGAATTGATTGACGCTCGAGAACGGTGTTCCCGGTTACGTGCAAGATGAACTCCAGTCGGGCTGGCCGCCAATTCCCGCCACGGAGCGGTCTGATCAAGGCACGGCAGAAACTGCCGTGCCTTGGGCGCGTGCCGCGACGGTCCTGTAGGTCTATTATCAAGACGTTGCCCGAATCGCCGCAGACGTTTCCGGCGCGGCACGAATGATGCGCAGTGCGCGACGCAAGCACTCCGCGCCGAGCAATACGACGCATGCAAACACGAGCCCACACGATTTTCCGATCGCGGCTTCGTTCCCGAACACGTAGTCCGTCACGGCAGCAAACACGAACGCACCGATACCGAGGCCGAGGATCGTCCCGGTCGTCAGATACGCCGCGACGATGCGCCCGCGAAACTCGTTTGGCGTCACGTAATACAACGCAACCGCGGACTGTGCCGACACCACGCCGCCCAGGAAGATCAGCACTGCCAGCGCCACGAGGGTGACAGTGGCATCGTTCGCGAAGCCGAAGACAAGTGCGACTGGGAGCATCGCGATCAGGGCGTTGCGCGGCACCGATAAAAGGATGGCTCCCGAGCCTCGAACGGACGGACGGCCAACCCACCACCCACTAAAAAGAATACCGAGCGAACCAGCGACAAACTGCAGCACACCCATCGCATATCCGATGCGTGCCGCGCTCCATGCGAATTTCCGAATAAACAACGCGGGCGTCCAAGTAGCGACCCCGTAATAGACAACCCCATTCAACGCGAATGCCAGAATGATGAATGCGATCAGCCTTCCATGCATCGCGAGGAACGGTCGCAGCGGGCTACGCTGCGCATCTGGCGCAGACAGCTCCCGTCGTTCTGGTTCCTTGACCAGCAACATGATCGCCGCCAGCACAATGCCCGGAATGCCAACGATCACAAACACGAACTGCCAGTTCCGAACGGCACCCAGCAACGGAAGGATCAGCGTGTGCGCCTGGGAAGCATAGGCAACCGCAGCCGACCCGAACAGCAGCGCCACACCGGCCCCGGTGCAGATTCCCATCGTGTAGAACGAAATCGGACGCGCCCGACGCTCCTTCGGGAAGTAATCGGAGATCATCGAATAGGCGGCGGGACTCAGAGCGGCCTCACCCACCCCAACCAGGATCCGCGCTACAAACAGCTCGTGAAAGTTCCGAGCAAGTCCGCAAACGATGGTCGCTAGACTCCATAAGACCAACCCAATAATGATCATGTTGCGGCGGTTCCATCGATCTGCTACGCGCCCGAGGATCAAGCCAAAAACCGCATAGAAAATCGCGAAAGCCATGCCGGCAAGCAAGCTGAACTGCGTATCGGTCAGGTGAAGATCCGCTTTGATCGGCTGAACGAGCAGCGCCAGAATTCCGCGATCAACAAGTGCCACCGCATATGCAATCTGCAGGCAGACCACTACGAACCATGCGTATCCCGCGTCGGGATAAGGCTTGCTCGACAGGTACTGATTTCTCGCAACGTGCATCATTTTTTCCATGTTCCTACCTATGTCTCTCTGTTTTCATATCACCGGCGATTCGCACCTCGAGCCTGTATGGCCCCGCGAGCAATCGGGAACGTCTTCATACGTCGAACTATCACGAAGCAAGGAGCGCGCCAACGAGCCATGCCGCATGCGACCCAGGCAGTTCACGCAAGCTCACGCGAAATTGGCTTCGGCAGACCGAGAAAGTGGCTGCGCGGAAGACATTGGTGTCATATTGGAAGACAGGCTCCGTCGTACTGCCACCGCCTCTTGCAAGCGTCCGCCTCTCCTCTGAACGGATTCCGCATCAACCCGCTCGATAGGAAACCAGTCAACACTCGACGTGAGCGTCTCACGGTGCAAGTACCCGGCGAATCTGAATTGGCACGCGCATTGCTGATAAAACCCAGCCTTGGCGCTGGCGTCGTGTCGGCGCCCAACGGCACTTCTTCGGTTTGAATTATGGGAATGAGAAAATGTCGAATTGGTCGAACTCGAACGCACACATCTACAAGGCAGTGCCGCAGTTTGGGCGTCTACGCGAAGACGTTCTGTTCGGCGACGTTTGGCTTCAGCCGGAGCTGAGCCCACGTGATCGGAGTCTCGTCACCTGTGCGATGCTTGCGGCGCTCGGGAAAAACGAAGAGCTATCGGCACATATCCACAAAGCTGTAGCAAATGGCGTAACTCCCGATGAGCTTCGCGGCCTGGTTGTCCAGGTCGCATTCTATGCAGGGTGGCCCTGCGGCGTAAACGCGGCAAAAGCCGCTCTGCCGCATCTCGAATCAGGATCCGATTCGGAATCCGACAAGTAACGTTTAGCACGCGTGTCATGGCCTCGATGGCGATGAAAGAAGTACGACTGGCGTGACCAAACCAAGCTGCGCTTTCATTCAGATGGCCAGTCGCTCCTTGATTGCCGTAACGATGATCAAGGAGCGCTTTCATCACTGGCTTTCGCGCTTGAGTCTTTCTGCCCGCTCACGCATCGACTCCGACATCCCCATCGGCTGAGGCCATAGATTGTGCGAGAAGCCGCCATCTACCACGATGGTCTGGCCGGTCACGAAGGAGGCTGCTGGAGACGCGAGGAAAATTGCCACGTCAGCCTGCTCGCTCGCCTCGGACAAGCGCCCCAGCGGAATCTGCTTTTTGCGAGCAGCGATGCCGACCGGAGTCACATCCCTGATCATCGCAGGCGTCATGATGGAACCCGGAATGACCACGTTCACCCGGATATTATCCACCGCCCACTCCATGGCCATTTGCTTGCTCAGTGCGATGAGTGCCCCCTTGCTCGGCCCGTAGGACCCGGAGTTCGCGTAACCGTGTACACCGGCCAGCGAGGCCGCGTGAACAATTGCAGGCGCCGGACTCTTGAGCAGATGCGGACGACACGCGAGCGCAAGCACGAGTGCCCCGCGCACGTTGACACCGAACGCGTGGTCCCAGCGATCGAAATCCACATCCTCCAGCAGCGTGCTGGCGACGTGCACCGCGACGTTGATCAAGACATCAAGACGCCCGTATTTCGCGACCACCTTTTCCACGGCTGCATCGATGTCATCTTTTCGACTTACGTCCAACTTGACGGCAATGGCCTTGTAGCCGCGCGCAGTGATCGCTGCAGCAACTTTCTGGGCGGAGGCCTCGTTCAAATCCGCCACAACGGTCAGACCACCGTTAGCAGCAAAGGTCCAGGCACATGCCTCGCCCATGCCACTACCTGCACCGACAATGAGCCCCGCAAAGCCTTCTATCGTCGATCTTTTCATCCAATCGAGGCGTCTCTCGATCGTCGAATCACTCATATGCTCTCTCCTCCTGCGTCTTCGAAACCTGCAGGGCTCACCGTCTGCCTACCGCGGAAGGTTCGCCAGGCAGGACGCCCACGTCGCCATCTTTCGACAAATCAGGCGACTCAAAAAGAACACCCCGCAGGCTGGTTCCGTTCCGAACCTTTCGGGGTGCAATTCATCGCAGCGCACATTCGAGGCATTTCCACGCTTCACAAGATCATGGCAATCCAACCTTTCGCCCGTCGCGCGCCACAACGCAGTAGCTACGCCAAGAAATCAGCCGGCCATATACGCGCCATCGACGGTAAAAGCCTGACCGCTCGCATAGGACGCACGATCCGATAGAAGCCAACAGGCCATTTCCGCTATCTCACGCGGATCAGCCAGTCGCTTGAACGGTATGCCAGCCAGAATTTGATCGCCGCGACGTGCCATCGGATCCTTGAGCATTTCCGTGTCGACGAAGCCCGGGCAAATTGCATTCACTCGAATGTACGGTGCATATTCGATCGCGGCCGTCTTCGTCATGCCAACTACCGCGTGCTTACTGGCCACGTACCCGCCTGTGGTAGCAAACCCCGCTATCCCTGCCAGAGATGCCGTGTTGACGATCGCGCCGACACCACCTTGCTGCAACATCTGCTTGATCTGGGCCTTCATGCAGAGCCACGTCCCCTTCAGATTGATCGCGACGACTCTGTCAAACGCCTCCTCGTCCCAATCGGCGAGAAACCTGCCGCCTTGTCCTACCTGAGCGCCGTTGACGCCAGCGTTATTGAACGCGCAGTCCAGGCGACCAAACGCATCGACAATTGTCTGCACCATCGCGTTGATCTGATTGCCATTCGTGAGATCCGCGGCGATCGAGATCGCTTCCCCTCCTTCCGAGGCGATCATTCGCACCGTCTCTGCGGCCCCCGCGGCGTTGACATCGGTGGCGGCGACACGTGCGCCCTCTCGCGCGAACAGTAATGCTGCGCTTCTTCCGATTCCACCTGCGGAACCGGTGACCAGGACCGATTTTCCACTCAGCATGCCACTCATACTTCCGTCTCCTTGTCATCGCTCCCGACATGCCGAGAGCTTCGTTGAATTGCCAAGCGTGTCGCTGAAAATTCGCGGATTGACGGCGGCCGTCGATACCGCGAAACCTGAGTTCAGTTCAGCGGTTCGCTGGATTGCGAGTTGTTACCAAACAGCCATTCAGGGCGGTGAGCCGCGCATTAGCGCCTACATCGGCCACGCTCTGCAGACATTGCGCGCGGATCTGGTTTGTCATGAGCATCGGCACACCAATGCCGGAGCCGAGTTGCGTCAAGCGAGTCAGACAGTCCAGCATTTTCCCTACCGTCCGGTCGATATCCTGGCCACGGCCCAACAGTCCATCGAACAGGCTCTCCGCCTCGGCACTCGACGCCGAGCCACTATTGATGACTGGGGCAAAGTCAGACACGTCCAGTCCGACCTTCACAGCCAGTGCCGCGTTTTCCAGCATGATGAAACGATTGCAGGCCGCGATCGAAGCGGTGACCAGCCGCATTGCATCGGCTTCGACAGCGTGATCGCCCAGCGGCCGGACATTGCGTTCCGCATCCCCGACGAACTTCGTGCCGGTCAACGACTCCATGAACGGAACGACATCGTCCAATCGCGCCTGCTCGCCCAGCAAATTGAGTGCCGCGTTGATCATCCCTCTCGCAACGTCTGAAATCGGCATCGGAAGCGCATTCCTGCTTCCTAACAGCGCAGCCTGATTGAGATCCTTCACCATAAGCCCGAGCGCGAAATTGGTCGATGATCGGCCCTCAACCACTGCAGGAAGCATCCGTTCCGTGATGAAGCTGCGGGCTTCTCCGGCGTTTAGCGCCTCGGTCATCGCTGCCGCAGTCAAGCCAAGCTTGCGCCCGACTGCGACGACTTCGAGGGTCATCATTCGGCAAGCCGCGTTAGCCATGTTGTTGATCGCCTTGAGCGCCTGAGCGTCGCCTACTCGCTGGCCGCACCTGAAGACCTTCGGACTGATCGATACGAGCACCGGGTACGCTTGCTCGAACGCCGCGTCGCTCCCCGAAGCCATGATCGTGATCTGACCGGCGAGCGCAGCGGGTACACCGCCTGCAACGGGCGCATCTACGAGGCCGACCCCTTTCTCGGAAAGCGCCAGGACGAACGATCGAGTGTCATCCGGCAACCCGCTCGTCTGGTCAATGACGACCGTGCCCGGCTTCAGTGTTTCGGCAAGTCCCCCGCTTCCGAACAATGCGTCGCGTACGTTGTCGCTCTTTGGAAGGCAAAGCACGACGACATCGCAATTCGCGCCAACGTCTGCCAGCGAGATCGCTGCTCGCGCGCCCTGTTCAACAAGCGTCTGAATCGCGGTCGGATTGAGATCCCACACCAGTAGGTCGTGACCACCGGCCAAATTTCCCGCCAATGCCCTGCCCATCGCACCCAAACCAACATAACCGATCTTCATGCTTCTGCTCTCACGTAACAGGCAGATTGAAATCGTCCACTGCCTGATCAATCTCATACGGAAAACGAGCAACCAGGTTCCAATAACGTCTACCGGAGATCCGTCAGGAAACCCAGTCGGCTCGTGGGCGGAGCCATCCGGCGGCATTAGCCGCGGACGTATTCCTCGTCGCTGACATGTTCTTGCCAGGTCACTGCATTGCCATCGACGGCCTCCGTTACGGCGATGTGCGTCATGAACGTCGTGTCGGTCGCGCCATGCCAGTGGCGTTCGTTGGCAGGAATCCAGACCGAGTCACCCGCAGTCACTTCGTAACGCTGCTGCCCCTCGCACTGTACCCAGCCTCGGCCCGCAGTGATGATCAGAATCTGGCCGGCAGGATGCGTATGCCAAGCAGTACGCGCGCCAGGTTCGAACGTGACGAGACCGGTTCCCACGCGACCAGGTTCTTCCGCGCGAATCAGACCGTCGCGTCTGACCGTGCCCGTGAAGTTTTCTGCCGGCGCGAGACTCGATGGAACAGGACATGACCGATTGACCTTCATCCGCTACCTCACTGAGTTATTTCGATTGCATCCTTTACGCAAGTAGCATGCCAAGATGGACCGATCTCGGTGTGAGTGAGCAATGCGGTTCCCACTCCGCATCGCAAACGCGTGGTCAAGGCGATTCAGTGTTTTCGTCCGGGGACTCTGCGCATACAGCCTCATGGGAAATTGCGCGCTTTGGGTCTCGCGGACATTTCGGCAACCGTAAGGTGATTAATGGAGATCGCGTAACCGTATGGCGCGGTCGTGATTTCCACGGCACGCGCATTCGATTCGACAGATGTACAAGGTGAAAACACGTGTTCGCGCGAACAACATGCTGCCTGTCTGCGCCAGGCAATTCCTTGACTGCGGAACGGTCGGCTCCGTCGCGTTGACTAGGCCCCTTGGTTAGGATGCGAAGACGGCGGCATTCCCGCTCGTGGTGACTAATCCATGCCGCACTGGTTATCGCGCTACTTCGCGTAGCGCGACGGTGAACGCTAGCCACCGATAATGGCAATGCAAGTCAGTTCGTGATTCGGTAACCGCCTGCGGCCGTTGCAGGCTGAACAATGTGTATCGTATCCCGATGCTCAGCAATCTATCCGTACGCCAGACACGCAAAAACGAATGCCGCCGTCCACCATTCATGCGATCTGGTAAAGCGGCGACATACTCTGACTAGGCGACGAACCGCACGCCAGCCATCATCTCGAACAACCGTGATAGCGCATCGGTAGAGGCATCGCCCCCAATCTGATTGATGCCGGTTTCAACGAGACCGCGAACGAGATGGCCAACAGTCATCGGAGCGCCGCAGCCTTTTGCCATCTCCGAGGCGACTCTCAGTTCGCTGACCAAGGCGCCGAGTTGCAGATCACTGGTTGGCTTGCCCGATGAAAGCACTGGAAGTACGCGCTCCGCGGCGCGGTTCCACGCACCGCCCTGGAGAAAGATCTTTGCCATCAAGTCTAGTGGCAACCCGAACTTAGCCGCGAGCGCTGCACATTCATATGTAATGAGAAGATTGCATGCGGCAACAGTATGACTAACTAGCTTCGCTGCCTCTGAATCGGCGTGTTGTGGAATAGCCCGTGCCTCTTCTGACTCCACGACAAAACACGTGCCAGCCATCTTCTCGACGACACCGAACAACTCTTTGAGCTGTGCCGCCGGACCCAACAAATTCAATGCCGTCTCATGATAGCTGCGGACCAGGTTGGCAATCATCATCGGCACACCACACTTCATTCCCAGGTCAGTACCCAGGTTCAAATCCTTTACCAGTAGAGCCAATGCAAATTCGCCGACGGGGGATCGGCCCTCGAGCAGCGCCGGCAAGCTAACGGTCGAAGTTCTGTTGCCTCCCTCTCCGCTGTTGATGGCCTCGGTAATAGTCGTAAGCGACATTCCCATTTTTCTGCCCATCGCAACGACTTCCAGCGTCGCCAGCCGCGACGACGCGCTCATCGTGTTGTTTATGACCTTCATCGCGTGAGCATCGCCCGTGCGTTGCCCACAATAGTCGACGTTGGAGCTAATCGCATGCAGCACCGGCAGTGCCCGATCGTAGGCATGTTGCGGCCCCGCGACCATAATTGCGATCGTTCCCGCTTCGGCGCCCCGCTGCCCGCCAGAAACTGGCGCATCCAACATTGCGACGCCACTTACGGCAAGCCGGCTTGCGATCTTTGCGGTCTCACTCGGGTCGCCGCTGGTTTGATCGATCAGGATTTTTCCAGAAGACAGGCCGTCTGCACCTCGCCCGGCCCCGAAGAGCAACTCGTGCACGTTTGACGACCGTGGCAAACAAGTCATGATGAAATCACAGTCACGCACGAGATCCGCAGGTGACGCAGCAGCTTTTGCGCCGAGTTGCACGAATCGATCGATAGCGGACTGCTGGAGGTCCCAGACCTGTAACGGTTGTGATTGCAGCAGCCGCCGCGCGAGCGCGCCGCCCATCGCGCCCAGACCGATATAGCCGATTTTCATGCTGTCTCCTTTAGTCATAAGCGAGTGCGAAGCGTGCTGTGGAGTAGAGGGCTGCCATAAGGCACCCGTGATTGCTACGGCGACGACTCGCCAAATAAATTGCACGTCGAAACGGACGGACGTGCTAGATGCAGTGTCCGTGGCGACCTGATGGTTCGGCTTAGCCGACATACCGCATCGCTAGCGTTTGCCGAAGTCCGATCGCTCCAATCCGCCCGTCTCGGTGCGGCTCGACACTATTACGCGAATCCGATGATTGCCTTCGTCTCGAGATATTCCTCCATCCCGAATACACCCATTTCGCGGCCATTGCCGGATTTGCGGTAGCCCCCCATTGGGGCGGCGGTATTCGCGGGGGCGCCGTTGAAGAAGACTCGCCCCGCCTTTAGCTCACGACACGCGGTAAGTGCCTTATCCTGGTCACGAGTAAACACGTACGCCGCCAGACCATAGTCGGTATCGTTGGCGATTTCGATCGCCTCTTCCGTCGTCTTGTAGGTCAGGACCGACGTGACCATACCGAAAATCTCTTCCCGTGCGATGGTCATGTCGCGCGTCACATCTGCGAAGATCGTGGGGCGCACGAAAAACCCTTGATCGAGCCCATCGGGGCGCCCAGGGCCACCGCATACAACCCTTGCCCCTTCTTTCAGGCCGACTTCGATGTAATGTTGAATGCGCTCGAATTGTGCGCCGTTGACGACCGGGCCATGTGTCGTCTCGGGATCCATGGGATTACCAACCCGCATTTGTGCGACGGCGTCTCGGAGATGGCCTAGGACAGTTTCGAGTTGATCCTCATGTACCAGCAAGCGTGTCGGAGAATGACAAGACTGCCCGCTGTTTACGAATCCGCGTGTTACGTTGTAGAGTGCGGCCGCACGCAAGTCGGCATCCGGAAATACGATGTTGGCTGACTTGCCACCGAGTTCCTGAGCGACCCGTTTCACCGACGGAGCGGCCGCCTCTGCGACCAGAATTCCGCCACGAGTCGAACCGGTGAATGAGACGACCGCGATATCCTCGTGTACGCTGATGGCGTTGCCGACTGTTGGCCCGTCGCCGTTCACAAGGTTAAAAACACCGTTGGGAACACCGGCCTCGTGCAGAATGTCGGCCAGCACCAGCGCGCTCATCGGCGTAAATTCCGACGGCTTGACCACGACCGGGCAACCTGCTGCCAATGCTGACGATAGCTTGTTGCAGATGAGCTGATTCGGCCAGTTCCAGGGGGTGATCAGTCCGGCCACGCCAATCGCTTCGCGCCGAATGAGGTTGACGCCGACCCTCGACTCGAATTCATAGCTCGTAAGAGTTTCGATTGCCTGCCGAAGCGCGGCAAGACCCGATGCCGTATGCGCCTTCATGGACCTCGGCGCACCCATTTCTTCTGTCAACGCAGCCATGATTTCATCTTCGCGTCGCTGATAGACAGCGATGATGTTTTCGAGAAGCTGGATCCGCTGCTCTTTCGATGTTGCGCTGAATAACGGAAGTGCACGCTTTGCCGCCTGCACTGCTCGATCTACGTCCACACGGCTACCCAATGCGACGGAGCCGAAGGTGACCTCGGTCGCTGGATTCACAAGTTCGAATGGCCGCGACTCGATCGGATCGACCCATGCACCATCGATATAAAACTGTTCGAAATTTTTCATTGGCTTCGCTAAATACAATTGAGAATACAAATCGCGGAGGGGAGGAGCATTTCAAGGGTTAGTGATCAGCCGTTTCAACACTCGTTATGCATGGGAAGCCGCACTTGGTTTCCGAAAATGGGAAAAGGTGAGAAATGGAGACCTCATTTCGTTGGCAGCAACATTAGCCGGCTGCGTTGCGGCACTGCCGCAGCGGCGGACCGTGGCGTTTCGCTTTTCGTTCGCCGGATTTTCCCGCAAGGTCCATGCCAGTCGCCTACGCGCCCCTTTTGTCGTCGTGTTTTCGGTATTTGGCGCCCCCGAGTGCGCGATGCTGTGTTCCGGAAACACACTTTCGTACATTCGGACGACACGTACAGCCCGGCCCACAAAGCTCGGCTGGGGCTCAGTGTCCAGCGCAAACGCTCGTCCGACGGCGAGGGGCGCTTATCGCTACCGCTGATGTTGAGGACGTTTAATTCCGGTAGTGGAGCGATTAATTGTGCTAGGGAAACACTGATTAATCCGGCTCGGTGGTCATCGCTGACGCAGCCGAGGACGTTGTAGAAGATAGTTCACGGAACG
>NZ_QTPO01000091.1 GCF_003853645.1 Burkholderia sp. Bp9143
TGATCAACCGCTCGACGGCTACCGTCGTCGCGGCATAACAGCCAGAGTCGCACAAAACGAATTATTCAGGCCCGACTGGATAGCGGGATTTGAAGCGCCGACCGTGACTGCGCACCGGCTGCATTGATTCAGACGGGCCACCGGTTCAGAACGTCGTCAGGACGGCTCCGATAGCTCTGTCAGCGTGGGTTGCAGGGCAGGCTAAAAGGCGGAGCTGAAGCTTCTACACTGAGCGCGACGCTTCAGGTGTGCGGCAGGTAGCTAAGGGGGTGTTGCGTCAACGCTGAGAACAAGCGGCCGCGCGGCTCCTTTTCTTTTTCTGGAATCAGTAAAGCCATCCGTACGCGCAGACACGAAATGCTTAGCCGTTGAAAATAAAGGAAAAGTGCACGGATTCACCGTACCTGCAAGGGGCCCTTCAACGGGCACGCGGCCCACACGAACCCGAGGCCGCCGCGTTACAACGCGACTCCGTAAACCTCCCGCGCGGCCGCGCGAATCGCATCGGCCATCACCTCGACGGCCGGCGAAGGCAGCCGGTCGGTGCGCGTGATGATCCCGAAATCGTCCATCCGGCAATCCATCTGCAACGGCAGCACCGAGACGATGCCGTGTCGCGCGTAGTACAGCGCGACATCTTCCGCGAGCACCGCGATCATGTCGCTCTGCTCGATCAGTTGCGTGATGAACAGCAGCGCGGCCGTCTCGACCACGTTCACGGGCGGCGCCAGGCTCGCGCGCTGGAACACGAGCTCGAAGCGGTGGCGCAGCACGCTGCCGGCCGGCGGCATCACCCACGCGGCACGCTGCACGTCGGCGAGCGACAGCGGCGCCTGCGCGAGCAGCGGATGGCCCGGCCGCACGACCGCGGCGACCGGCTCGCCGGTCAGCGGCTCGTAGCGCAGGTGCAGCTTGTCGTGTTCGGCGGACAGCCGGCCGAGCACGATGTCGAGCTTGTCCTGCGCGAGGTGTTCGAGCAGCGCGTTGCTCGTGTCGATCTCGACGGACACGCGCACGTTCGCATGCGTGCCCTTCACCGCGGCGACGGCCGGCGGCACGAGCCGCAGCCCCGGCGACGTGATCGCGCCCACCGCCACATGCCCGAGATGGCCGGCCTTCAGCGCGGCCAACTCCTCGCGCGCCTGATCAAGGCTGCCGAGCGCCGCGCGCGCGTGGCGGATCAGCGCGTCGCCGTACAGCGTCGGCCGCATCCCGCGCGGCAGCCGCTCGAACAGCACCGCGCCGATCGATTCCTCGAGCTCGCGCAGCAGCTTCGACGCGGCCGGCTGCGTCATGTTCAGCGCGGCCGCCGCGCGGTGAATGCTGCCTTCGTCGGCGAGCGCGACAACCAGCAGGAGCTGGCGCGTCTTCAGGCGGCTGCGGTTTCCCCACGGGCTGGCTTCGTGCATCGTACGGGTTTATATCGATATCAGAATCGATATCGTAATCGCCTAAAACGTCATTAGCCAGTTATCAAAATTCTGCCTAGACTGCGCCGGTATCCCGTCACCACAGGACTGACGATGTCCGCAACGAAACCCAGGCTGCGCTCCACCCAATGGTTCGGCACCAACGACAAGAACGGCTTCATGTACCGGAGCTGGATGAAGAACCAGGGCATTCCCGATCACGAGTTCGACGGCCGGCCGATCATCGGCATCTGCAACACGTGGTCCGAACTGACGCCGTGCAATGCGCACTTCCGCAAGCTCGCCGAGCACGTGAAGCGCGGGATCTCCGAAGCCGGCGGCTTCCCGGTCGAGTTCCCGGTGTTCTCGAACGGTGAATCGAATCTGCGGCCGTCGGCGATGCTCACGCGCAACCTGGCGTCGATGGACGTCGAGGAAGCGATCCGCGGCAATCCGATCGACGCGGTCGTGCTGCTCGCCGGCTGCGACAAGACGACGCCCGCGCTGCTGATGGGCGCGGCGAGCTGCGACGTGCCGGCGATCGTCGTGTCGGGCGGGCCGATGCTGAACGGCAAGCTCGAGGGCAAGAACATCGGCTCGGGTACGGCGGTGTGGCAACTGCACGAAGCGCTGAAGGCCGGCGAGATCGACCTGCATCACTTCCTGTCGGCCGAAGCCGGCATGTCGCGCTCGGCCGGCACCTGCAACACGATGGGCACCGCGTCGACGATGGCGTGCATGGCCGAGGCGCTCGGTGTCGCGCTGCCGCACAACGCGGCGATTCCGGCCGTCGATTCGCGCCGCTACGTGCTCGCGCACATGTCGGGCATCCGCATCGTCGAAATGGCGCTCGAAGGGCTCGTGCTGTCGAAGGTCCTGACGCGCGCCGCGTTCGAGAACGCGATCCGCGCGAACGCGGCGATCGGCGGCTCGACCAATGCGGTGATCCACCTGAAGGCGATCGCGGGCCGCATCGGCGTGCCGCTCGAACTGGAAGACTGGATGCGCATCGGCCGCGACACGCCGACGATCGTCGACCTGATGCCGTCGGGGCGCTTCCTGATGGAGGAGTTCTATTACGCGGGCGGGCTGCCGGCCGTGCTGCGCCGGCTCGGCGAAGGCGGGCTGCTGCCGCACCCGGACGCGCTGACGGTCAACGGCAAGTCGCTGTGGGACAACGTGCGCGAAGCGCCGAACTACGACGACGAGGTGATCCGCCCGCTCGACCGGCCGCTGATCGCGGACGGCGGCATCTGCATCCTGCGCGGCAATCTCGCGCCGCGTGGCGCGGTGCTGAAGCCGTCGGCGGCGAGCCCCGAGCTGCTGAAGCATCGTGGTCGCGCGGTGGTGTTCGAGAACCTCGATCACTACAAGGCGACGATCAACGACGAAGCGCTCGACGTCGATGCGAGTTCGGTGCTCGTGCTGAAGAACTGCGGGCCGCGCGGTTATCCGGGGATGGCCGAGGTCGGCAACATGGGGCTGCCGCCGAAGCTGCTGCGCCAGGGCGTGAAGGACATGGTGCGGATCTCCGATGCGCGGATGAGCGGCACCGCGTACGGCACGGTCGTGCTGCACGTCGCGCCGGAAGCGGCTGCCGGCGGGCCGCTCGCGGCGGTGCGCAACGGCGACTGGATCGAACTCGACTGCGAGGCCGGCACGCTGCATCTGGACATTTCGGATGACGAACTGCAGCGCCGTTTGTCGGACGTCGATCCGACCGCGGCGCCGGGCGTGGCCGGGCAGCTCGGCAAGGGCGGCTATGCGCGGCTGTATATCGATCACGTGCTGCAGGCCGACGAGGGATGCGACCTCGACTTCCTGGTGGGCACGCGCGGCGCCGATGTGCCGAGCCATTCGCATTGAGCGGCAGGCAGGCGGGCGCGGGCAACGGTCCGCGCAACGCAAGGGTGTGAAACCGTGAACGCATGACGGCCTGCCATCGAGGCCGACGCAGGACGCAAACCATGACATCGAGCAGCACGCCGCGCTATCGCGGCATCTTCCCCGTCGTCCCGACGACGTTTTCCGACACCGGCGAGCTCGATCTCGCGAGCCAGAAGCGCGCGGTCGATTTCATGATCGACGCGGGGTCGGACGGGCTGTGCATCCTCGCGAACTTCTCCGAGCAATTCGCGATCACCGACGACGAACGCGACGTGCTCACGCGCACGATCCTCGAACACGTCGCCGGCCGCGTGCCGGTGATCGTCACGACGTCGCACTACGGCACGCAGGTGTGCGCGGCGCGCAGCCTGCGCGCGCAGCAGCTCGGCGCGGCGATGGTGATGGCGATGCCGCCGTATCACGGCGCGACGTTCCGCGTGCCTGAAGCGCAGATCTTCGACTTCTATGCGCGCGTGTCGGATGCGATCGACATCCCGATCATGATCCAGGACGCACCCGCGAGCGGCACCGCGCTGTCCGCACCGTTTCTCGCACGAATGGCGCGCGAGATCGAACAGGTCGCGTACTTCAAGATCGAGACGCCGGGTGCGGCGAACAAGCTGCGCGAGCTGATCCGGCTCGGCGGCGACGCGATCGAAGGGCCGTGGGACGGCGAGGAGGCGATCACGCTGCTCGCCGACCTGCATGCCGGCGCGACCGGCGCGATGACGGGCGGCGGGTTTCCCGACGGCATCCGGCCGATCCTCGAGGCGTTCCGCGAAGGACGGCACGACGATGCGTTCGCGCGCTATCAGGCGTGGCTGCCGCTGATCAATCACGAGAACCGCCAGTCCGGGATCCTCACCGCGAAGGCGCTGATGCGCGAAGGCGGCGTGATCGCGTGCGAGCGGCCGCGGCATCCGATGCCGGAACTGCATCCGGACACGCGCGCGGAGTTGATCGCGATCGCGCGCCGGCTCGATCCGCTCGTGCTGCGCTGGGCGCACTGAGCGCGTGGCGAAGGAGGAACGCAGTTGACGTCCTCCTCCGCCTAAAGGCGGAGGATTCCCACACCTGGCGATGCACGTCCGCATCGGAGAATGTTCACAGCAGCGTTGGTATCTCGATCATGCACGACACCACAGTCACTGCAGGCCCACTCTCTTACTCGCAGCCCCGCGATACCTTTCGGCCGCGTCGTGCTGTCTTTCGACCCGCACGCCGAACAGGACTGGGTGGAACCGCTTTCGTCGACTTCCTCGAACGTGGCCCCGTGCGCGATCGCCTTGTAACGGAGCTTGTTTCGGAAGGACGACCAGGATGCGTCGTAGACGCTCTTCGCCATGCTGGTTCTGGCGAGCTTCGCGGCCGACACGTTGCCGACCGCGATGTAATCGAAGCGCCGCACCAGATCGAGCGCGAGCTTGTGCTGGAAATCGGCACGGGCATTCGCGACCTTGGCGTGCAGCTTCGCGATATGCCGCTTGTGCTTTCGCGCCCGCTGGGCTTTCGCGAGCTTGTCCGCTGCACGACGCCCGAATTGGTCGTTGGGCAGCTTCTCGCCCGTCGAAAGTGTGGCGAAGTCTTTCAGGCCGAGATCAATGCCGACACCGGAACGGATCTGGCGAGCCTGAACATCGGGCATTTCGATCACGATGTTGAGAAACCAGTTGCCCCGCGCATCCTGCGCAAAGTTGGTTCCGTCCTTGATCTTGAGTTCGGGAAGCGGCCGGCTGTTGAACACGCGAAAGGTGTTGCCGGCGAAGCGAAATGCGTCGCCCTCGCGCTTCAGATCGCGGCCCCTCAGCGGCACCCAGCCAAGCGATTTCCTGCCGCGATAGCGCAGGTACGGACGTCGGTGCTGACTGCGCGACTTCGCGTATTGCTCGCAAGTTGCGTTGACTGTGCCGGAGTGGATGCCGAGCTCCTTGCTGCTGCCGGTCGTCAGCACGTTCAGGTCAAAGCCCGTCGGCCATTTTTTGCTCCATTTAAGCGCGTGCTTCTGCGTGTCGTTGCAGAAGTTCCAGACGTAGTTCACCGCTCGGCTCCGCTTGTTAAGCAGTCCGTTGAGCGACTTAACCCGGTAGCGGTAAACAAGGATCATGCCGGTGATCCTAACTCGTGGAAGAAGCTGCCTGTCAACAGCACTCCTTTCCTTCCCGCCATCAACGGTGGAGTTTCTCGGAGCAAATTCTGATGAGCGACGTGATTTCACTGGGCGTGATCGGGATCGGCAAGATCGCGCGCGACCAGCATCTGCCGGCGATCGCCGCCGAACCGGGCTTCGTGCTGACCGCGTGCGCGAGCCGTCACGCGGAAGTCAATGGCGTGCGCAACTATCAGGACCTGAGCGCGCTGCTGGCCGCCGAGCGCGAGCTCGATGCGGTGTCGCTGTGCGCGCCGCCGCAGGTGCGCTACGCGCAGGCACGCGCGGCGCTCGAAGCCGGCAAGCACGTGATGCTCGAGAAGCCGCCGGGCGCGACGCT
Source organism: Burkholderia sp. Bp9143 (assembly GCF_003853645.1). Lineage (GTDB taxonomy): Bacteria > Pseudomonadota > Gammaproteobacteria > Burkholderiales > Burkholderiaceae > Burkholderia. The sequence goes on from NZ_QTPO01000091.1 coordinate 5,783, forward strand.
CGGCGAAGTGGCCGCGCTGGATGCGCTCGCGCGCGAACGCGGCCTCACGCTGTTCGCGACCTGGCATTCGCGCTGCGCGAGCGCGGTGGAACCGGCGCGCGCGTGGCTCGCGACGCGCACGATCCGCGCGGTGCAGGTGCGCTGGAAGGAAGACGTGCGGCGCTGGCATCCGGGGCAGCAGTGGATTTGGGAGCCCGGCGGCCTCGGCGTGTTCGATCCGGGCATCAACGCGCTGTCGATCGTCACGCGGATCCTGCCGCGCGAACTCGTGCTGCGCGAAGCGACGCTCTACGTGCCGAGCGACGCGCAGATGCCGATCGCGGCCGAGCTCGATTGCGCCGATACCGACGGCGTGCCCGTGCGGGCGGAATTCGACTGGCGCCACGGCCCCGTCGAGCAATGGGAGATCGCGGTCGACACCTCGGACGGCGTGCTCGCGATCAGCCGCGGCGGCGCGCAGTTGTCGATCGACGGCGCGCCGGTCGAGATCGGGCCGGAGCGCGAGTATCCTGCGCTGTATGCGCAATTCCGCGCGCTGATCGCGCGCGGCCAAAGCGACGTCGACGTACGGCCGTTGCGGCTCGTCGCCGACGCGTTCCTGTTCGGGCGGCGCGTCGGGACCGACGCGTTCGGCCGCTGAAAACGTGCAGGCGCGCTCCATCGCGAGCGCGACCGTGCACGACGGATGTTGAAGACCCAAGCCAATACAAGGAGACACGCATGAACCGCACGATTCGCCGACACACCCTGCGCGCGCTGCTGGCCGCGCTTTGCCTCGCGCCGCTCGGGATGCAGGGCGCCGCACACGCCGACGCGCCGCTGAAGATCGGCTTCCTGGTGAAGATGCCCGAGCAGGCATGGTTCATCAACGAGCAGAACGCGGCGTCCGCGCTCGGCCAGAAGGAGAACTTCTCGGTCGTGAAGATCGGCACGCCGGACGGCGAGAAGGTGCTCGCCGCGATCGACAACCTCGGTTCGCAAGGCGCGCAGGGCTTCGTGATCTGCGCACCCGACGTGCGCCTCGGGCCGGCGATCGCGTCGCGCGCGAAGCGCTACAACATGAAGTTCGTGACGGTCGACGATCAGCTCGTCGACTCGACCGGCAAGCCGCTGCCGAACGTGCCGCACCTCGGGATGTCGGCGACCAAGATCGGCAACCAGGTCGGCCAGGCGATCGCCGACGAGATGAAGCGACGCGGCTGGAAGCCGGAAGAAGTCGGTGCGCTGCGCGTCACCAACTATGAGCTGCCGACCGCGAAGCTGCGCACCGACGGCGCGACGCAGGCGCTGCTCGCGAACGGCTTCCGCAAGGAAAACATCTTCGACGCGCCGCAGAAGACGACCGACGACGAAGGCGGCTTCAGCGCGGCCGCGCCGGTGCTCGCGCGCCATCCGAACATCAAGAAGTGGGTGGTCTACGCGCTGAACGAGGAAACCGTGCTCGGCGCGGTGCGCGCGACCGAACAGCTGCACATCCCGGCGGCCGACGTGATCGGCGTCGGCATCAACGGCGCGGGCGAGGCGTTCGCCGAATTCCAGAAGAAGGAGCCGACCGGCTTCTACGGGACGATTGCGGTCAGCTCGACGAACCACGGCAAGGACAGCACGCAGAACCTCGTCGACTGGATCCGCAACGGCAAGGCGCCGCCGGCCGACACGCAGACGAGCGGCAAGCTGATGACGCGCGCGAACTGGCAGGCCGTGCGCGCCGAACTCGGCATCTGAGCGTGCGGGGCGACGACGCGATGACGATGCAGACGATGACGGTCGTGTCCGGAAACGACGACGCGGCCACGCCCGGCGCCGCTGCGCCGCCGCCCGGCGACGCGCTGCTCGCGCTCGACGGCATTACGGTGACGTTCCCGGGCGTGCGCGCGCTCGACGCCGTGTCGCTGTCGGTGCGCGCGGGCGAAGTGCACGGGCTGATGGGCGAGAACGGCGCGGGCAAGTCGACGCTGCTGAAGGTGCTGTCCGGCGTGAACCAGCCGCAGGCCGGCACGCTGACGCTGAACGGCGCGGTGCAGCGCTTCACGTCGACGCGCGCCGCGCTCGAGGCCGGCATCGCGATCATCTACCAGGAGCTGCATCTGGTGCCGGAGCTGACGGTCGCGGAGAACCTGATGCTCGGGCAGTTGCCGAGCCGGCTCGGCGTGGTCGACGAGCGCGCGCTCGCGGTGCGCGCGCTCGATGCGCTGGAGCGGCTCGGCGAGCACATCGATCCGGACATCCCGGTGAAGTACCTGTCGATCGGCCAGCGCCAGATGATCGAGATCGGCAAGGCGCTGATGCGCGACGCGCGCGTGATCGCGTTCGACGAACCGACGAGTTCGCTGTCCGCGCGCGAGACGACGCAGCTGTTCCGGATCATCCGTTCGCTGCGCGCGGAGGGCCGCGCGATCATCTACGTCACGCACCGGATGGAGGAAGTCGACGCGCTGTGCGACCGCGTGACGGTGTTCCGCGACGGCCGCCGGATCGAGACCTTCGAATCGGTCGCCGACCTCGACCGCGACCGGCTGATCGGCTGCATGGTCGGCCGCTCGATCGAGGACGTGTACGGCTACCGGCCGCGCACGACCGGCGACGTGCTGATCGAGGCGAAGGGGCTGACGGGGCCCGGCTTGTCCGAGCCGGTGTCGTTCGTCGCGCGGCGCGGCGAGATCGTCGGCTTCTTCGGGCTCGTCGGCGCCGGCCGTTCGGAGCTGATGAAGCTGCTGTACGGCGCGGCGCGCCCGAGCGGCGGGCATGTGGAGCTGGGCGGGAAGCGCGTCGCGTTCGGGAGCCCGCGTCATGCGGTGCGCGCCGGCATCGCGCTGTGCCCCGAGGACCGCAAGCAGGAAGGCATCGTCGCGATCGCGTCGGTGGCCGACAACCTGAACATCAGCGCGCGCCGTCATTTCAGCCCGGCGCGCATGCTGCTCGACGCGCGGCGCGAACGCGAACTCGCGCAGCGCTACATCGAGCGGCTCGCGATCAAGACCCCCGACGGCGACACGCCGATCGGCGCGCTGTCGGGCGGCAACCAGCAGAAGGTCGTGCTCGCGCGCTGGCTGGCCGAGCGCATCGACGTGTTCCTGATGGACGAGCCGACACGCGGCATCGACGTCGGCGCGCGCGCGGAAATCTACAACCTGTTCTACGAACTCGCGGAAGCGGGCCGCACGGTGATCCTCGTGTCGAGCGATCTGGCCGAGGTGATCGGCGTGTCGGACCGGATCATCGTGATGAAGGAAGGACGGATCGCGGGCGAGGTGGCGAAGGCGCAGGCGACGCCCGACGCGCTGATCAAGCTCGCGCTGCCGCGCTAGGCGGCCAGCAGTCAACCGGAATGCAAACGTTATGAGCCAGGCAATGCAACCCCAACGTACTTCCCCATCCCCCGATGCCACCGCAGCCGCGCCCGCGCGAGCGCGCGGCGGCATGTGGCAGCTGATCAACCGCTCCGGCATCGTGATGGTGTTCCTCGTGCTGTTCGCGACGCTGTCGCTGACCGTGCCGGACTTCCTCACGCCGCGCAACATCCAGGGCCTGCTGCTGTCGGTCACGCTGATCGGCTCGATCGCGGTGACCATGATGTTCGTGCTCGCGCTCGGCGAAGTCGATCTGTCGGTCGCGTCGATCGTCGCGTTCTCGGGCGTCGTCGCGTCGACGCTGATCACCGCGACGCACAGCGTGCTGTTCGGCACCGTGGCCGGCATTCTCGCGGGCGGCGCGGTCGGGCTCGTGAACGGCGTGCTGATCGCGCGCTGGCGGATCAACTCGCTGATCGTCACGCTCGCGATGATGGAAGTCGTGCGCGGGCTCGCGTTCATCACGTCGAACGGCGACGCGGTGATGATCTCCGAGGAACGCTTCTTCGAGCTCGGTTCCGGCTCGTTCCTCGGCATCTCGTATCCGATCTGGAGCAACATCGTCGGCTTCGTCGTGTTCGGCTTCCTGCTGCGCAAGACGGTGTTCGGCAAGAACGTGCTGGCCGTCGGCGGCAACGGCGAGGCCGCGTTGCTCGCGGGGCTGCCGGTGATGCGCATCAAGATCGCGGTGTTTGTGCTGCAGGGGCTCGTGACCGGCTTCGCCGGCGTGATGCTCGCGTCGCGGATGAGCCTCGGCGATCCGAAGACGTCGGTCGGCCTCGAGCTCGGCGTGATCTCCGCGTGCGTGCTCGGCGGCGTGTCGCTGACGGGTGGCGTCGCGACGATCTCCGGCGTGCTGGTCGGCGTGCTGATCATGGGCTCGGTGCAGGACGCGATGAGCCTGCTGAACGTGCCGACCTTTTACCAATATCTGATACGCGGCGGAATTCTGTTGCTCGCGGTGCTGTTCGACCAGTATCGTCGCAACCAGCGCCGCGCGATGAAGATCTGACGAATGCGCGGCCGCACGCGAATGCAATAAATATCGGGAGACGGAATGCAACAGATTGATCCGGCCGCGTCGGCGACGCTGCTGGCGAACACCCGCAACACGCTCGGCGAAGGCGCGACGTGGTGCGACAAGACGCACGCGCTGTACTGGGTGGATATCGAAGGCGCGCGACTTTGGCGCTGCCGCGCGGACGGCTCGGACCTCGCGCAGTGGCCGATGCCCGAACGGCTTGCGTGCTTCGCGCTGACGCACGATCCGGACGTGCTGCTCGTCGGGCTCGCGACGCATCTCGCGTTCTTTGACCTGCGCAGCGGCGCGTTCACGCGGATCGTCGACGTCGAACCCGAATTGCCGACGCGCCTGAACGACGGGCGCTGCGATCCGTCCGGCGCGTTCGTGTTCGGGATGAAGGACGAGGGCGGTGATCCGCCGCGCGCGGTCGGCGGGTTTTACCGGCTCAATGCCGACCTCACGCTCGAACGGCTTGCGTTGCCGCCGGCCGCGATCGCGAACAGCATCGCGTTCTCGCCGGACGGCTCGAAGATGTACTTCTGCGATTCGCTCGTGCGTGAAATCCTCGTGTGCGATTACGGCCGCGCGGGTGTGGCCGGCGTGCGGTCGTTCGCGCGGCTGACCGATGCGGACGGCGACCCGGACGGTTCGACGATGGACCGCGACGGCGGCCTGTGGAACGCGCAGTGGGGCGGCGGGCGGGTGGTGCGCTATGCCGCGGACGGCGTCGAGACGGAACGCATCGCGGTGCCGACCGCGCAGCCGAGCTGCGTGACGCTCGATGGCGAAGGCCGGTTGTACGTGACGAGCGCGCGGGTTGGGTTGAGCGACGATGCGCTGGCGAGCGATGCCGATGCCGGCGGCGTGTTCGTCGCGCAGACGCGCCATGCGGGGTTGCCGACCGCGCGGTTTGCGGGGAAGCCCACGGCCTGAATGGCCGGCGATGACGGGGGGAGTCCATCGATTCGCGGACAAGATTCCGGTTTGTTCGGAAGGTATGTCTTGAGCGCGATTTTGCTTATGGACTTTCGTCTTTCCGGCTCACGCTTGATCCGGGTCAGCCTTCCTTCATCCACTCCGGCTCCACATATTCCTTTACCCACATCCACTGACCCGGCTCAAACAAGTTCGTGTACTGGTTTCGCTCCGCTTGCTCCCGAGGGGTCAGCGTGCGGACATCGGGGAATTTATGTCCCTTCCGGATCATATGAATATCCGAACTGGAAGTCTTGGTAGATCCCTGTCAGATCCCCGTTTCAGGACACAGCATGCCCGTACACAGATTCATCAGTCCGTATTTGTGGCGCTTCGCTTGTTGCTCTTCTAACCGGCGCTGTTCGCGTTCTTCTGGCGTCAAAATCTTGTATGTGCGGCTTATTCTAACTTCATCAAGGAATGGTGAAAATGATCCGTCCGGGGGATTTATATAAAAAAGCTCGACATCGATAGGAAACTTACTGCCCGGGATGTCTTTTGAGCGGTAGCGAAAGGACTGCAAATTGGGAGCGTCGGGGGTGCACCCCATTATTTCATTCCCATATCGACGATTCCCTCGATGATCAATCCAATAGTCCTCTAGCTGAAGAAGCGATTTGATTTCCGTATCGGGTAGATAGGCAACCCTTGCGTCAACGACAATTCTTACTCCGGCCGGGACAATCTTCACCTTGTCGCGATCGTCACTGTAATCCTCCGGATCGTCGCCTGTGGAAAACTCAATCTTCGTACCCCGCAGCGCACGATTTTTGTATTTATAGAGAAACCCTTTTGCCGGGGGGTGTGTCCACGTTGTGTAGTTTGCTCCAAAGGCAATAAATTCAGGATCGTATGGCGCATCATCGCGCAGGATTGCCATTGCTGCTTCGAGAATGGTGCGCAGCACGACACGCTGCTCTTCGTCGGTCGTCTGCATTTCAAACCCCTCCCCCAATGGCGTTAAGTGAAGCATCGTATTCTCATGTGCATGTACCGAGGTTACGCACGAAAGCACGATTAGGACGGTCCCAATAGGCTTGCACCACCGCCACACACGCATAAGCATCTTCTTCATGTAACTGGCTCCTGTATCCATCTTCGAAACTCACCATCTTGGCCGCCGTTTCTGGTGACACTCTCAACAGCTTGCACACCTCGGCCTGTGCAATCGGCACATCAGGTTTCACATAGCTCCCGCCCGTCTTATTTTGCATGTATGAAATCATCCAGTAATAGTGAAATATCAACATGCGATGTAGTCCCGCAGTCACTCGCGCATCGTCTCGGATGACGGTATTTTTGGCCGCATTGAAGGCATCTTCCTGCGTGTTGCCCTGTACACTTCAACTCGCCGGAATTTTCCGGTGAAACGTCGATATCGCAAAGAAAGGAGGGCGGGCGGGAACGTCCGGCAATGCGAGATCGTTGTCAGCCTTCCTTCATCCACTCCGGCTCCACATATTCCTTTACCCACATCCACTGACCCGGCTCAAACAAGTTCGTGTACTGGTTTCGCTCCGCTTGCTCCCGAGGGGTTAGCGTGCGGACATCGGGGAATTTATGTCCCTTCCGGATCATATGAATATCCGAACTGGAAGTCTTCGTGTATCCCTGCCAGATCCCCGTTTCAGGACACAGCATCCCCGTACACAGATTCATCAACCCGTATTTGTGGCGCTTCGCCTGTTGCTCTTCCAAGCGGCGCTGTTCGCGTTCCTTCGGCGTCAAGATTTTATATGCGCGGCGTATATCGATTATCCATAATTTTTGCGAAAATGATCCATCCACTGGATTGATGTAACCAAGATCGACATCAACAGGGAATTTGCTCTCCGGAATATCTTTTGAGCGGTAGCGAAAGGACTGTAAATTGGGGGCGTCGGGGGTGCGTCCCATTATTTCATTCCCGCATTCACGATACCCATCCCCATCAACCCAATAGTCCTCTAGTTGAAGTAAGGTTTTAATTTCTGTGTCGGGCAAGCCGGCGATCATAGGGCTAAAGTGGATTCTTATTTTGGCCGGCACGATCTTCACCGTCGAACGATCATCACTGTAATCTTCCGGGTCGGTTCGCGTTAAAAGTTCAACTGTAGTCTCGGCCAAGGAACGATTGGCATAATGATAAATAGCACCATAGACGGATTTCTGAGTCCACGTCGAAAAAAGCTGCCCAATGGCCGTACTGCTTGGATCGAATGGCTGATCATCGCGTAGAATCGCCATCGCGGTTTTAAGGATGCTTCGCACTGCGGCTCGCTGTTCGTCAGCGGTTGCGGGCATGCTAAATCCCTCCTCTAATGGCTCGAAGTGATTCACTGTAGGCTCCTGTGCATGTGCCAGGGTTACGCACGAAAGTACGATCAGGCTTGCTGCAATAATCCTGCACCACTTCCGCACATGCGTAGGCATCTTCTTCATGTAACTGGCTCCGGTAACCGTCTTCGAAACTCACCATCTTGGCCGCCGTTTCTGGCGACACCCTCAACAGTTTGCACACCTCGGCCTGTGCAATTGACACGTCGGGCTTCACATAAGCTCCGCCCGGTTGATTTTGTATGTACGAAATCGTCCAGTGATAATTAAATATCAACATGCGATGCAGTCCCGCAGTCACTCGCGCATCGTCTGGGATGACGGTATTTTTGGCCGCATTGAAGACATCTTCCTGCGTGTTACCCTTGTACACTTTTGTTGCATGAGCAAACATTGCATAATCGGCTGAATGTTGTCTAAATAGCGCCGTCATCCAGAATGTCTGTTGACAATGCCGTGCCTCATGGTAAAGAAGGTCGGCAAATGATTTCAGGGTGCCATCCAAGGTAGTCGTATTATTCGATGATGCAATGATCTTCGTAATTTCCTGCTCCTGAATAGCTATTGTCCAGTACCTGCCGACAAATGATGCACTGACATCAGAGCGCATGTTGTATTTGACTGCACCGTCATCTGCATTGACAATGTCGATTCCGGGAAGTGTGCCGTCTGACGTTGAAAAATCACCAGTACCCGCTCGCGGCAATCCGAAAGGTCCCGTGTGTAGGGCGGTATTCAGTATATCGCCAACAGCGAGTTTGATATTATTTTTTAGCGTGATTGGTATTTTTCCACTCAATGTATTGAACTTGCCCCACTCAATCCCGGTGAGTGCCTTCTTGATCGCCGCCGTATAGGCCTTCGTCACTGGATACTCAACATCGCGGCGTATCGGCATATCAGGTGGCGCATCGCCCTGTTTAGCCCCGTCGATGAAGTGATGGAAGCGCAACCCGAAGTTGAGCGGATCGCAGCTCGCGAACGCGGC
>NZ_QTPO01000092.1 GCF_003853645.1 Burkholderia sp. Bp9143
CATGTCCGCACTGATGATCAACGACCTGTCCCGCGCCCACGAACTCAGCCGCAAGGAAATGGCGGCCGTCAGCGGTGGTAGCGTGTTCCAGAACCTCGGAATCAACAACATCGCCACGGGCAGCGGCTTCTCGTTCGCCAGCCCCAATACCATCACGGCCCCGGTGACCCAGGTCGATGCATCGACCCACCTGGATCTCACCAGCGTGACCAACTCGATCAACAACCTCGGCGGTCTGGTGGTCGCGAAGATGGGCCTGTAAGTTTCGCCCGCCTTCCTCGCAGTGGCAGCCGTATCCGATAGCGTTGTACCGAAGCGCTCCAGCCCGCCGCGGGGTCGTCCTCGCGGCGTTCAAAAGCCCGCCAGCCGTGTCCGTTGGCGGGCTTCCTTGCATGATAAAAACGCAGCCGGCATGAACAGGCAGATTGGCTGACGCCCCGTCAGCCGCGCCGCCCTCTCCCATCCGCGGCCGGGCAGATCCCGACGCGCTTTGGGCTTCCCTCCCCCGCACGCAGATTCGCCCCACCTCGTCGCGGTTGATGACACCGCGGCGCCAGTCATGGAACTGCGTGGCCGCGTCGATGCGTCGTTGGCCATCGGCGCGATATTCCCGATGCGTCCGGCCGCTCTGCAGACATGCAGAGAATTCAGTTATGCGAATCACCGGATTCCCGATTCTGGCGTCGATTCCGCCTGCGGCCACCCGTCGGCGCACCATCGTGTCGACGTTAGCCGGCGGCAAGCGCGTGTCGCTCAACTGCCGGCCGCCGCGCACGATCGCGCGCGCGTGGGCGACCTTTTCGCGCCGACGCGTCCGCCCCGCTGCCGCAGATGGATGCCCGCAACGCGAATCGCGCGCGCCACGCCTCGCTTCATGTTGGCCGAGACAAGACAGCCGCCACGGAAATCGTTTGGAAGAATCCGACATCGTCGTGCTTCGATCGTGCTCGGCGGTCCCGGCGAAACGTCGGATGCCAGATGGAATCTCTTTTGTTTTCATGAGGTTAAGCGCTCCTCATGCGCGCATGAATCGACGCTGGCACGCCCCGTGCATTTGTAGCTGCGAGCGCAACGAAACGTGCTCTCTTCCAAACCGCAGCAAACCCAAGGAGATTTACCATGTCCGCACTGATGATCAACGACCTGTCCCGCGCCCACGAACTCAGCCGCAAGGAAATGGCGGCCGTCAGCGGTGGTAGCGTGTTCCAGAACGCCGGTATCAACAACATCGCTACCGGCAGTGGCTTCTCGTTCGCCAGCCCGAATACCATCACCGCTCCGGTGACCCAGGTCGATGCATCGACCCACCAGGATCTCACCAGCGTGACCAACTCGATCAACAACCTTGGCGGTCTGGTGCTCGCGAAGATGGGCCTGTAAGTGTCGCCATGCGGCCTCGCAGTGGTCGCCGTATTCGCTAGCGTCGTACCGAACGACCGAAGTCCTCCAGTCCGCCGCGGGTTTGTCCCGCGGCGTTTCAAGCCCGCCAGGTTCCGTCTCCTGGCGGGCTTCTTTGCATGGACGAAGGCGAAACCGGCATGCATGGCGCATCAACTGCCGAGCGGCGGGCAGTCCGATCGACGAACTGCGTCGTGCCATCCGAGATCCAGCCCCGCGCGCGTGTAACTCTGCGCCAACACGGCTCTGTTGCGTTCGTAGCTTTGTGTCACCCAGTCGCAGTACAGCGCGGCCAGCACGCTCGCCCGATCGGGATGACGCAGAACCTCGACGGTCATTGCGCCCGCGCGCAGGCCGGAAGCGATGGCAAAACGCAAGCCGTCGCCTGTCGCAGGGTCGAGATAGCCCGCCGCATCGCCGCACACGATATAGCCCGGTCCCGCAGCCTGTCGCACGCAATGCCAGCGCCGGCACTCACGCCACACCGGTCCGACGGGCGTCGTGTCCACCGGCCACGCGATATCGCCATCGCGCAGCGTCGATAGCGACGTCCAGATCCGAAACGCGGACGTCGCTCTCATCCATAGCCAGCCGCCGCGCGCGATATTCCAGTATGTGCCGAGGTGCGTCCCATGCCCCCGCGCGTAGCCGCGGCGAAGCCAGAACGGCGAAGAGTCGGTCGCCACTTCGAGCCGAATCGCGCGACGCAGCCAGCCGTTGATGCCGGTCGCATCGATCACGATGCTTGCGCCGACTTCGCTGCCGCCGTGCGTGATGCCGGTGACCGCTCCGTGTTCGACAAGCACGACAAGTCCGCCGGCGGGCGCACGCGAATAGCGAACGCCTGCGGTCAGCGCCTCGGCACGCAAGCCGTCGTCGAGGCGGCTGCGGATGACCGCACGTTCCTGCTGCGCATCGGTGCGACCGTCGAGCCATGTATGCGGTTGCCGGGCCAGACTCGGCGCCAGTCGGTCGAGTAGCGTGAGCGCGGCGCCGGACACGCATTCCGGCGCCGCGCGCGAGCGCCCGCGGCCCAGCATCCACACGTTGCCGCCCGCTCGCGCCGCCGTGATCGCCGCAGCACATCCGGCAGGCCCGTCGCCGACGACGAGCACGTCACACGCATCCATCGCGTTCCCTCAGTAAAGCCCGAGCGCGTCGGGCCCCGGTGCGCAGCGCAGCACGTCCCCGACCACCCGAGCATCGGTCGCATCGCAACGGATCGCCTCCCCGTAGCGCACGCGCAGCCGTCCCGGCGTGTGCTGCGTCGGCACCGCATCATCGGCAGCAGGACGCACGAAAAGAAAGCGATAGCGCCCGGCAACGCCCGGCGCGTGCGCATCGCCGGCTTCGCCCAGTGCCCGTGCGGATACCAGCCACAGCTTCGTCTGCGAAGGCGTTTGCCCGTTGTCGCATGCGGCGACGGCATGGCGCAATGCACTGATCCGACGAATCAGCTCGGCCGAATCGACATGCTCGAACGCGCCGTACAGCATCTCGCCATGCAGCGCGTTGGCGACGTAGTCGGAGCGTTCGATGTCCGCGTAATCCACGCTGCCGTCGGGCGTCAGATACGGGCCGTATTCGCCGTCCCATCCGCGCCGCGTATGCGACTCGTCGCCACGCGTGACCAGCGGATGGCACGGATGCAAGCCGAGTTCACGGTCGAGCATGGGGATGGCGGTCGGCGCGTCGGTCCGATTGAAGGTTCTGGACGCATCCGGACTCACAGCGGGCCAGAAGCTGTTGGAGGCCGCGCACAGCTTGATGTCCTCGGCGAACGGGCTGCCCAACCCGAAGGTTGCGAGGAAGATGCCTCGCCGGTTGCCCGCATAGGTGACGTCCCAGCCGGGCGCGAAGACACCCGAAGACGCGTCCGACAGAAACGACGTCATGCGTGGCGTATGCACGTCCTTGTCCGGTCGACGCATTGCGCGTGCCGCAAGGCTGAACGCAACGGCGACCGTCCCGTCGCTCGGCGAAAACGCCTGCGTGTTGCTGAATGGATCGATGTGGTCGGGATTGGCCGGGAGACGCTCGGCGCTGAGCGAGATCGGCGAGCCGCTCCTGAACTGCGACTTCGGATCGATCCGCCGGTCCTTGAACCAGCGCTGCAGTTCCGCCTGGTCGGCGTACGGATAGAAATCCGGCGCGGCAACGACCGAATAGGCCGGGAGCACGGCGTGTTTCGCCAGCTCGGCGATACTGATCGTCACGACCCCTTCGGTGCAGTGATCCAGAAACAACTGCGCGCGATAGCCGCCTTTGCCGACTTCCCCGAGAAAGGCTTGCCGCTCGACGGGATGGGCGCGCATGTCCGTGTAGGTGCCGTCCTCACGCGCCTTGTGCCGGATGTTGATGAATTCCGGCGCATTGCGGGGTTCGGGAAAGCGAAGCCATCCGGGCGCGAAATGCGGAAAATATTGCTGCCGCACGTCGTCGACGGCGGCCAGCACCAGCTTCCACAGGTTCGTGATGATTCTCATCGTCGTGAAGCGCCGGTTCGCAAGCGGGACCAGTCGCCATCGAGCCGGCACGCCAAAGCCGTGTACGCCGAAGTTGGCGGCGGTCACGGGCTCGATCAGCGGCCGCGCGGCCGGTAGCAACAGCACGGCCGCGCCCGAACGCTTCAACGCAATTGCCGGTGCGATCGGGCCGTCAGGCGATGCCTCGCAGGGGTCCTGACAGCAGATCACATAGGGCACGTCGACCAGACCGCCCGACGGCGACGGCCGCACGCCCCAGCGCGCCTCGACGGCCCGCTTCAGCTTCTCGCCGACATGGCGGTGGCCATACTGCAACGTCAACCGGAGTCCGGGCAGGCATTCATCGGGAAACAGCTTGCGCACGGGTTCGATGAAGGTACGCTGATGGTCGCCCGCTCGCCTGCCCTCGATCAGGGCGAGCCTGTCAGGGCCGGTGACCCGACGGACGAGAAACGCACCATAGCGCGCCGGCATCACGCGGACATGCTCGATCGCGTCCGGTACGTGCGGCACGAAGCTTCGGGTCTGCTCGTCGTAGCATGCGTCGGTGTCGCCGTTGCGTGCGATGCCGAGTCGCGAGAACACGAGGTCCGCATGCTGCTGATGTCCCGTCCGGCGCGCCGGACGGTACTGGTAAGCCAGCACCGCGATGTCCAGCGTCTGCCAGTCGAGTGGCAACGGCGCCAGCGAAGCGATGTAGTTCTCCAGCAGATCGAGTGCCTCGAGACTTACGCCGGCATCCGGCGACGGGCACTCGGACAGGGCAAGCATGTGATAGATCAGGCTGCGCGCGGGGTCGCCGGGCTCGATCGCGCGCGTGGCGTCCGGGCAGAAATCGTGAATGCGGGGATCGTCCCAGTCGATCGGCAGCGGCCGGCTCAGTCGATTCGCCGTCTCCTCGGGCGTGCCCGAATCGGCCAGGTCAAGACCGTGACGTTTGAACGCGTCTCGCCACGGCGCCGGCAGATCGAGCAGCAACGCGTGAACCTCATCGACAAGCATCAACGACCTCCTATCGGTGGTGCGTGCGAAGCGGTCGGCACGATGCGCTTCGCGTCCCGGTAGCCACGAGCGTCCTTCCGGCTGCAGCAGGCCGCGTCTTCAGCGCTTGTTTCAAACGAACATCACTTTCTGGTTCTCGGTTGCCGATATCAGTGACTAATATAGGTGATTGCAGCAGCAATGAAATGTCGGATTGTGTTTGAAACATTGAATTGTCGAGGCACGTCGGCGTGGTTCGCCGAATGCGCCGCGACTCGACCAACACATGTCGGCGGCCACATCATGTTGAAGCGCAGAACCTTCCTGTTGGGCGGTGCGGGAGCGGCGGGCATGCTGGTGGTCGGCTGGGCATGGTGGCGCCCCGACGACCGGCTGGCAATACCCGCGCAGCTGGAGACGTCACGTGTCGATGTGCCGCTGAACGGCTGGGTGATGATCAGTTCGTCTAACGACGTGACGATCGTCATGAGCAAATCCGAAATGGGCCAGGGAATACATACCGGCGCGGCCATGTTGCTGGCGGAAGAGCTCGATGCGGACTGGCCCCGGGTCCGCATCGTCATGTCTCCGCTCGACACGATCTACAAGGACCGCGAATCCCTCGCCGAGGGCCTGCCGTTTCGTCCCGACGACGACAGCCTGATCGCTCGCGGCGCGGCGGCGTTGGCGCACCATGGCGCACGTTACCTGGGTTCGATGGTCACCGGAGGATCGACGAGCATGATCGATCTGTGGGGGCCCATGCGCCAGGCGGGCGCCACGGCCCGCGTCATGTTGTGCAGCGCCGCGGCGAAGCTTTGGCAGGTGCCCGTCGCGGAATGCGAGACGAAAGCCGGCGTGGTGCTGCATCGGTCGGGACGCTCGGCGACGTACGGTGAACTTGTCCAGCTCGCGCGGGACGTGCCGCGCCCGACGCATGTCGATCTGAAGGACCCGAAGACATTCACGCTGGTCGGGAAACGGCTGGGCCGCATCGAGGCGCACGCGAAGCTCGATGGCAGCGCGCGCTATGGCATCGATGTGCTTCCGGACAAGCTCCTGTATGCGAGCGTCACGATGTGTCCGACACTCGGCGGAAAGGCGCTGGATTTCGACAAGTCCAGGGTCGCCAGCCTGAAAGGCGTGACCGGCATCTTCAGGATCGAGCCATCCAACGGCGGAACGGGAGGCGTTGCCGTCATTGCCGACAATCCCTTCATCGCGATGCGGACGTTGTGCCAGTTGTCGGTCACATGGGATCACGGGCCGGCTGCCGGCGTGAATAGCGTGGATGTCCGCACGGCGTTGGCGCACGCCCTCGACGGCGACGAGGGCCGCCACGTGTTCTACGCCATCGGCGACGCCGATGCGGCGCTGGGCCGCGCGAAGCCGTTCGTCGCGCAGTACGAAGTGCCCTACCTGGCTCACGGGCCGCTGGAACCGATGAATTGCACGGTGCGGGTCGACGACGACGCGGCAACGATCTGGTGCGGCACGCAGGTCCCCATGGTGGCACGCAACGCGGTCGCCGCGCTGCTGGGCCTGGACGAAGACAAGGTGGTCGTAAATCAGCAATTGATCGGCGGCGCATTCGGCCGGCGGCTCGAGGTCGACTTCATCACGCAGGCCGCCGCCATCGCGCTCCATGCGAAGGGGCGGCCGGTACAGACGATCTGGTCGCGCCCGCAGGACATGACGCACGACTTCTACCGCCCGGCCTGTGTGGCGAGATACAGCGGCGCCGTCGATGCGAGCGGCAGGCTGGTCGCCTGGAAAGGAATGTCGGCGAGCCAGTCGATCAGCGCGCAGGCGATGCCGCGCACTTTCGGCATGCCGAGCCTCGCCGCGAAACGGTTGCCCGACGCCACCACGGCGGAAGGCGCGTTCGACCTGCCCTACGAATGCGACAACATGCTCGTCCAGCACACTACGGTGACGCTCCCGGTTCCGGTTGGCTACTGGCGCTCCGTCGGGCACTCTCACCAGGCATTCTTCGTCGAGAGCTTCATTGATGAAATGGCCGCGCTGGCACGGAAAGACCCGATCCAGTTTCGCCTCGACCTGCTCAAGCAGCCGGCGCACCAGCGCCATGCGGCCGTGTTGCGGGCGCTCGTCACGCTGTCCGGCTGGCGTTCGCCGCTGGCATGGCGTGACAAGACCGGCGCGCGATATGCACGCGGCGTGGCGATGCATGAATCGTTCGGCAGCGTGGTCGCGCAAGTCGCCGAAGTCCGGCAGGAAGGTGACGGCTTTCGCGTGACGCGCGTGGTCTGCGTGATCGACTGCGGGCTGGCCGTGAATCCGAATCTGGTCGAGCAACAGATGGAAAGCGGGATCATCTTCGGATTGTCGGCCGCGCTCGAGCAGGCGATCACGATCGAGAACGGGCAAGTCGCACAGCGTTATTTCGACAGCTATCCGCTCATCAACATGGAAACGTGTCCCGAGATCGTCACGCAAGTCGTGACGGGCGGGACCGAGCCGCACGGCGTCGGCGAAGCGGGCACGCCGCCGATCGCGGCGGCCGTGGCGAATGCGCTGTATTCGCTCACGGGCGTGCGCCATCGCACGCTGCCGTTCGTCAAGCCGAGCCCACCCGACCAAGGAGACGACCGATGGTGTCAGTCCGTATCAACGGGGAAACCGCTCATGTCGATTCCGAGCCCGCCACCCCGCTGCTCTGGGTGATTCGCTGCGAACGCAAGCTGACCGGCACGAAGTTCGGCTGTGGCGTCGGGGTCTGCGGTGCATGCACGGTGCTCTTGAACGATCAGGCCGTGCCCGCCTGCCAACTCCCGGTCGGGACGCTGAACGGCGCGCGCATCACGACCGTCGAAGGGCTGGACAGCGTGGAAGCGCGCGCACTGAAGGACGCGTGGATTGCCGTCGACGTCGTGCAATGCGGCTATTGCCAGAGCGCACAGCTGATCGCCGCCACGGCCCTGCTCATGCGATGCCCTCGCCCCGACGACAACCAGATCAACGAGGCCATGAAGAACATCGCATGCCGGTGCGGCACGTTTCCGCGCATCCGCAAGGCCATTCACAAGGCGGCGGAATCTCTAGGGCACTGACAAGGGCAAATCCGCTCGCTCAGCTGCCGTTGGCATGCGTCGTGATCTGGACGAAATCGGCGGCAATGCGCCCCTCGCCGTATTTGGCCTCGAACAGCTTCAATTGCCGCTCGATCGCCGCGAGATAGGCGGCGCGCGGCTCGGATGGCGGGCGCATCCCGTCGAACAGCGGCGCGGGCGTGACGAGGAGCACGATCATCTCGGTCCCGAAAGGCTTGCCGATTACCCACTCGCCCATGCTGCCGATCGTCGCGGCGTAATTCGGCGGCGCCTGGTTGTCGCGTTCGCGGTTACTTGGCACGAGATGCACGACGCTCCCGTTCAGCACGTAGTAATCGACGTTCACATACGAGTCGTAACCGGGTGTCGTGATGTCGATGACCAGCGGGTTGCCTTCCGCGAGATGCGCATCAGGCGCGCGCGTGCGGATCGACGCGGCGTGTGACGCGGCCCGATTCGATCGCCAGTACGGAGCAAGCGCGCTCACGATCTCGCAATTGTGGGAATCGACCGGGCGCACGTCGAGATTGGCCGTCTGCCCGCCCGCCATGCCGCTGAGCGCGGTTCGCACGCGCCCGATACCGACACCGGCTTCCGTGTAACCGCGCACCTGCAGCACGTGATCCTGCACCGACGCGTCCAGCGCCGAACACGGGATGCGCGACAGCGCAGCCATCACCGAGGCCAGCGAGATCGCCGGTGGCGGTGCCGGCGGCGGCACGCTGGCGGCAGCGGGCACGGCGTTCGCGACGGCCGCGGGTGCGCTGCCGGCCGCGGCGCCTGCCGTCGCGCCACCTCCGCCACCGGCAGACGCGTGCACGACCGTGTCCGCGCGCTGTTCGCCGCTGCGCGAAAGCGCCTGGTAGCCGTACCAGAGCACGGCGATCGCCGCCACCGTGCAAGCGCCCACGGTCACCCCGGTTCGTACGCCCGACGCCCGCATCGGGCGACTGAACACGCCCATGCCTTCCAGGAAAAGATTGACGCTGGGCGTGCGCGTCGCGCGGTCGAACGACAACGCGGCACTCAAGGTTCGCCATTGCGTGCGATCCAGACCGGGATGGCGCTCGGGCCGCAAGTGGTCGTGACGCGCCTGGGTGGCCGACAGCCGGTTGAACGGATGGTGTCCGGTCAGCAATTCGTAGGTGACACAGGCGAGCGCGTAGACGTCGTCGCGCGGATCCGGCTCGAGATGCTCGAACATCTCCGGGCTCGCGTAGGCCGGCGTGATGCCGCCAAGGCTCGCCGGATCGAACACGGTCACGTCGGGATCCTCGTCGCGCCGCTGGAACGCGCGTGCGATCCCGAAGTCGATCACCTTCACTTCGCCGCGGTCGGTGAGAAACACATTGGCGGGCTTGAAATCGCAGTGGACGAAGCCGCGTTCATGCGCGTAGGCCAACGCCTGGCCCATGCCGGCGATGATCGGCAACGCGGCATCGAGCGGCATGCCCTTGAAGTCCGGCGCACGCAGCACCTTGCTGAGCGGCCGGCCTGACAGATACTCCATCGTGAGGTAGACGAGCGGACCGTCGCGATCGAAGTCGTAGACGGTGACGATATTGCGATGGGCGAGCGTCTGCGCCTTGCGGGCTTCACGCTGAAGCGCGATCAGCGACGTCGGCTGGCCGCGAAACTGCACATTGAGCACCTTGATCGCGATGTGCGGCTTGCGATCCGAGGCCTCCAGCTTGCGCAGGTCGAGCGCCTTGTACACGGTACCCATCCCGCCGACGCCCAGGCACTCCTCCAGCACGAAGCGCCCGTTCAGCGTATCGCCGATGCCTTTCACGCGTTCGCCGTCGACCGGCATCGCGCCGCCCGACGGCCCGGACGGTGGGTCGGGTCGCGCCTCCGGCCGAAGCGGGCTTTCCTGGATCCGGGTTGCATCGCCCGCGGATGCCGTCCTGTCATGACATCGCTCGATGCGCTTCAGCACTTCCGCATAGATATCGTCCGACAGCGGCTGCGTGGTTTGCGTCTGGTCGAGTACTTCGCGCAGACGTGCGCAATCGACCTGATCGGTCGCCAGCACCCGGTCGATCTCCGAGAAGAACGCGTCCTGCGACAGCGCCCCGCTCTGGAATGTCTGAATCAGCTGCGCAAAGCTCATCATTCGTATGCCGTCTACTCAGCTTCAGCTTGCCGACCCGCTTCGGCGCCTCGCGGCGCCGCCAGGGCAAGGACTATCCATGACGTACCCATGCGGCGCGACGTATCGGTGATGCACCGGACACCGTCGAACACGCGGTCGCCGCCACGCCATCGTCAGACGAATTCGACCGCGCGACGCACCGTCCGACGGCCTTCTGACAGGATGTCTAACAAATCATACTAGTCCGCGGTCACGCCCTGTGCAATCGGTGCCGGAACTAGCATTTCCAGGCCGCGCGGCCGTGCGGCGGAACCTATACTGGACAGATCCCGGGTACGTCGGCACCTCGCTTGATGCCGCATGGCTGCCCTTCTCACCCTTCTCCCATCCGATTTCGCGGAGCCAATCATGGGCGTGCTCGTCATCAACGATCTTCCCGAAAGCGTCGACCTCGACAAACAGGCGATGGCCGCCATCGCGGGTGGCGCGAAGGTACGTGCGCATCAGACGATGCTCGCGCCGCAACCGTTCCCGTATCTGCACACCAACGCCCGCAATGCCGCGTCGGCGCGTGCACCGGTGGCCGACGCAACGGCGTCGCCGGCGCGTCCGACGCTGTTGCGTTGACGGACACACCACGCCGCGCGCACGCTCAGGCCGCTCGCACCGTCATCGCGGGCCGCCGGTCGGCCGGCGGGAACACCCACCATGAGCCGTCGTCGTGACGAAAGAAGAAGATCGCGATCGTGCCGGCCGGATGCACGGCCTCGACGCAGACGAAGCGCCGCCGTTGCGCAGGCATGCGGCTGAAGCGCACGATGCGCGCCGGCACGCGCGCGCTCGGCGCGAGCCACTTGTCGACCTGCATGCGCAATGATGATGCAATCCCGTTCATTTGAGCCCCCTCGTGGCGATGTCGAACGCACCGGGACGTCGCTCATGCGGCGGCGATGGCGACCGTGGCGCACCGTCCGCCCGCACGCCGCGCCACGAGCAGCGCGCGGCAGACGGACAGCGCGAACCGGAATGCCGTCCGCGGATGCATGACGCACGTGCGAACCTGCTCGCTGTGGCCCGTGCCTTCCAGGCACCACGTGCAGAAGTGCTCGCAGTTGTTCGTCAGCAGGCGATAGCGGTTTTCGCCGAGACGGGAACGCGCGCGCAACACCGCGGTGCGCCCCGCATAGGCCGCGTACGGATGCGGCACGACGCGAACCGCATGACCGGCGGCGAAGCGTTCGAGCGTGACTTCCTCGATCGGGCCGCGATGCAGCGACGTGCAAAGCCCCGCGTAGTGGACGACGCGCCCGTCGCCGACGTAGATGCCGTGATGGCTGTAACCGGCACGATCGGAAACCAGGTGTGCGCCAGGTAGCAGTGCGTCGACGCGGCCGGGCAGCGAAGCCGCATGCGCGATTGCATCCGCAGCGCCGGCAGCCGCGCGGGACGCAGCGCTGTTCACTGGTTGAAGATCGCGTTCCATGACTGGCTCCGTCTGCTGGTTGGCGGCCGCCCGTGTTGCGCAAGGGTTAGCCGGTTGCCAACTAACCTGCATCAAGCGTGCCAATCAGCCGGAGCCCGTCGCGCAACGCTCGGCGGGACATGCGCGGCGAGCCGGGCGCCGCGCTGTCGCCGCGCGGCCAACCCTTTGCCGGGGATTTCGTTGGTGCGACAGCACCAGTCGGCGCGCCGGACAGCCGTTTGCGTCTGCCGGGGCATGTGTCGGGTTCGCGGCCACGTTCGTGCGCGCAACTGTTGGCTTGCGTACAACCATTGCAGGACACGGGCGCGACGCACTAGCATGCAAGCATCGCGTGTCGATGACGCCTTGCCTTGCCGCGTGCGGCGCTCACCGGATCGACGCACGCGCCCGGGCAACGCACGCGGGTTGTGTCACGCATGGCACGAGGTTTGCACGTATCGGTTACCCGGTCCGTCGGCAGGCCCCATTCGGAGACTCATCATGACCACGCTCGCAATTACCGACCTTCACATGCAGCACGACATCGACCGCAAGACGATGTCGTTCATCCGCGGCGCGGGCGCGCCGTGGGTATTCGGCTGGATCCAGCCCTACGCGCCGCCGGCGCCGGCGTTCGGGCCCGTCGTGAACCTCTATCAGACGTACAACACGTTCTACGCGAATCAGGTCCTCAACCAGATTCAGAACGTCGACGTCACGAACTCGGCGCCCGGCGCGAACATCGCGGTCGGGGTGGGTGCGGACGGCAGGAACCGGCTCGTCTAGCGTCTTCACGCCAACCGTCAATGCATGTTCGCAAGCCCGTTACCGGCATGAACAGGCACTGGACGAAAGGGAATGGCGCGTCGTGAGCGCAGAACTGCAATGGACTTCGGCGTCACGCAGCGACGTGGGCCTGGTTCGCGAGATCAACGAGGACGATTGCCTCGCGTTGCCGCACCGCGGCCTGTGGGCCGTCGCGGACGGCATGGGCGGACATTCGGCCGGCGACCTCGCGAGCCGGATGATCGTGCAGGCGCTGGAACGGCTGGCCACCCCGGCCACGCTGGCGGACTTCATCGAGGCAGCGCGCACCGCGCTCGATGCGGTCAACCTGCGCTTGCGCGCTTCGGCCGCCGAGCGCGGCGTACGCTTGATCGGCAGCACGGTGGCGGTGCTGCTGGCGAGCGGCCGTCAGTGCGGCTGGCTGTGGGCCGGGGACAGCCGGATCTACCTGTACCGCGACGCACACCTGACACAGCTCACGCTCGACCACAGCCACGTCGCGGAACTGCAGGCCCAGGGCCACCTGAGCGCGCAGCAGGCGCGACATCACCCGTCGCAGCATCTGATCACGCGCGCCGTCGGCGCCGCCGAGCAGTTGCATCTCGACGAACGACGCATCGACGTGTGCGACGGTGACATGTTTCTGTTGTGCAGCGACGGCCTGAGCAACGAGATGGACGAAGCCGACATCTCGGCCGCCCTCGCCTGCGGCGATTGCGCACGCGCAACGGACATGCTCGTCGACCTCGCGTTGCGCGAGGGCGGCCGGGACAACATCACCGCCGTCGTGATCCGCGCCGACGATCCCGATGCGTCGGACCGGACGCTCGCCAATCCTGCCGTGCAACGCTGAACGATCGAGCGGACCCGCGCGACGCTCACGCGTCCTTGTCGGGCGTCGCGCCGTCCTGATGACGGAATGCTTTCGAACGGATGCCGTGCTTCTTGAGCAGCATCTGCAGGTGCGATCGGTTCATCTCGCAACGGCGCGCCAGTTCGGCCACGGTGCCGCCGGTCTCCTGCAACCCGCGTTCGAGAAACGCCCGTTCCGCCTCGTCGCTTGCGGCACGCTTCGCGTCGCTGAGCGACATCGGCCTGCCCGGCGTACCGTCATCCGTCGCACGCACGGCGCTCGACACGGTTTTCGGGCGGATGTCCTCGGGCAAGTGCTCGATATCCGCGATCTCGCCGGCCAGGCACGACAGACGGTAGACGAGGTTGCGCAGTTCGCGGATGTTGCCCGGATACGCGTAGGTCAGCAGGAAGTCGCGCAGCTTCGGCGTCGTCTTGACGGGCCGGCGCTTCAGTGCCCCTGCCGCCTCGTCGCCGAAGTAGGCGAGCAACAGCGGAATTTCGTCGCGACGCTCGCGCAGTGCAGGCAACGTCAGATGAATGACGCTCAGGCGGTAGAACAGGTCCTCGCGAAAGAGCCCCTGTTCGCTCAATTGCCGCAGATTCTTGTTGGTGGCGGCGACGATGCGCGTATCGACGCTGATCGGCTCGTCCGAGCCGACCCGCTGGATCTCGTGCGACTCCAGCACGCGCAGCAGCTTGACCTGCCCCGACAGCGGCAATTCGCCGATTTCGTCGAGGAAGATCGTGCCGGTGTGCGCGCTCTCGAACTTGCCCTTGCGATCGTTCGACGCGCCGGTGAACGCGCCGCGCCGATGGCCGAACAGCTCGGATTCGAGCAGGTTGTCGGGAATCGCGCCGCAGTTCACCGAGATGTACGGGCGGTCGGCGCGTCCCCCGTTCGCGTGGATGACTTTCGCCATCAGCTCCTTGCCGGTCCCGCTCTCGCCGTCGATCAGCACCGGCAGATCGGTCGGTGCGGCCTTTTCGGCGATTTCGAGTGCGGCGAGCAACTTCGGATTGTCGCCAAAAATACCCTCGAAGATGAAACTGCGCTCGATCAGCGCCTGCCGGCGTCGCTGCACGGGGGGTGCGGGCACGTCCGGCGCATCGGGCGCATCGGACGTCTGCGGCGCGGCCACGGCGGCCTCGACGAAGCGCTCCTTGCGCGACATCTGCATGACTTCGTCGCGCAGCACGTTCGCCTGGTTGAGCAGCTTCTCGATGTCGGCACGCTCGAGCTTGGGTGCCCAGCGCAGCATCGAGCGCAGGATCTCGATCTTCTCGAGCAGGCCGGCATA
>NZ_QTPO01000093.1 GCF_003853645.1 Burkholderia sp. Bp9143
GAATCTGCGTTTTACCCCCGCTTCTGCTGGCGCCATTACGCCGCCCATCCCTGGCTCCTTTACGCCGCCCGTTGACACCACCGGCAAGACTGGTGTCCACACAATTCGTCATCTGTTGAACGACGGGCATGCGGTTCGAGCCTTCGTCCACCAGGAAGACGAACGCAGCGCGGCGCTTCGCGCTCAGGGCGCCGAAGTCGTCGTCGGCGATCTGCTCGAGCATGACGATGTACTACGCGCACTGGACGGCGTGACGGGTGCCTACCTGTGCTATCCCGTGCGGCCGGGCTACATCCAGGCGACGGCGTATTTCGCGGACGCGGCGCGGCGCGCGGGCGTCGAAGTGCTCGTGGAGATGTCGCAGATTTCCGCACGAGAAGACTCGAAGAGTCACGCGGCACGCAATCACTGGATTGCCGAACGCGTTCTCGACTGGTCTGGGGTGCCCACGGTTCACATCCGTCCGACGTTCTTCTCCGAATGGCTGATTTTCCCGTGGGTGCTCGATACCATCGTCAACGAAGGAAAGATCACCCTTCCCTACGGTAACGGACGCCATGCGCCGATCGCCGCGGAAGACCAGGCGCGCTTCATCGCCACCGTGCTCACGCAACCGTCCGGCCACCTTGGCAAGACTTACGAACTCTGTGGCCCGGTCGAACTCGACCATCAGGGGATCGCGGATGAAATCAGCAAGGTCATCGATAGGAAGATCGTTTATAGCCCGGCGACGCTCGACGAATATCGCGAACACCTGCAAAAGTACGATCTGCCGGAATTTGTGATCCAGCACTTCGTCGAAGTTGCCATCGACTACCAGAACGGCGTCTTCAAGGGCCAAGACAGCATCATCGAGCAAGTCACGGGAAAGCCACCGCAAACGATTGAAGAGTTTGTCCGTACCCACCGGCAGCTTTTCGCTGCTTGACGGTTACTGCGCGGTTCATCCCGGATCGCACCCCTCTTCATGCTGGGACGCAAGAGCGCGCGTGCGCCCGAGGCCCAGCATGCTTGCCGCGTTTAATCAATGTGCTCTACCCATACAGGAGCTGAAAAATGAAGATCAAGGATTCAGTGGTGTTCGTGACGGGAGCAAGTCGCGGCCTCGGCCTAGCATTTGCCCGCGAGGCACTGGCTCGAGGGGCTGCAAAAGTCTATGCAGGTGTCCGCAACCCGGAAGGCTTCAGCGAGTCCGGCATCATTCCGGTCAAGCTTGATGTCACGGATCCGGGTTCCATCATTGCAGCTGCAGAGGCTGCATCCGACGTCACCCTGCTCATTAACAACGCCGGGATCGCCGAAATAGTCGGTTCGCCGTTTTCGGAGGAGACGGAAGACCAGGCGCGACGCCTCTTCGAGACGAACTACTACGGCCTCATGCGGACGACTCGCGCGTTCCAGTCATCGCTTCCCGGCAATGGCACGGCCGGCATCATTAACGTGCTGTCTGATGTCACGTGGAGAGCCGTGCCGACACTTACACCGTATTCGGCGTCGAAGGCAGCGGCGTGGAGCTATACGAACAACATCCGGATCCAGCTCAAAGCGCGAGACATCCAGGTGATCGGCCTGCACGTCGGATTTGTGGATACGGATCTCACAAAGGGTTTCGACGTTCCGAAATCGGATCCCTTGGATGTCGTCCGTCAGGCCTACGACGCCCTCGAAGCAGGTGAAAGTGAAGTCCTGGCCGACGCTGGCACACGCGCTCTGAAGCAAACGCTCTCCGCCAGGGTTCCGGGGTACGTCGATCCCGAGATCCTCGAGGCGAGGCATGCTTGAACGGCACCGCTTCTATACGGACACGGCCCGATGACGCAGGCTGCGCCGCAGTGTCGAACCGGCGGCACGCGGATATCCAAAAATAAAATCTAGGAACTCCCCATTCGTTTTTCGAGGATTTTCCCTTTGAAATCAATGGGGTCACTATACAACCTGCATCGACCTCCCCCACAAATACCAGAAAAATCCTTTGGAATCAACGAAGGCACTATACAACTTTATTTTTGCTCAACAAAGATTGATATCTTCAACGCGCGCAATTCCTTTCTCCGTTTTCCGTTGTCAAATGTGCTGGGTACGTCTCGCCGGCTCGTCGGCAGCGATCAGCCGTGAGACTTCTAGGGCGTCTGCCAAAGGCAACTCAATAGCCATACCGTTGCTCTCCACGACATATGAGACGCGTCCCGACCACCACACCAGACGATGGACGCGTGAACCTAGCATTTCAACTTGCCGCAAAGCGTCCGTTTCGAGCGTCCAACTCTCGGGTTGCTCGTCCTCAAACGCCACAAAGGTCAAGTTTCCGATCGATACCGTTTGCATTTCGCGCCTCCTTTCCGATACGTCAGCCGCACTGTTCGTACGGCTCCCAGCGAACCGTTGTCACGTTGCCTCCGCCGTGTCTTCTGCCCCACGTTCAATCACCGGTGAGCGTATCGCCAGCGACGTCCAATGCAGCCGCGCATACTCACCAAGCCGCGCCGCAGCGTCAAGCACAAACCGATTACCCTCAATCCGAGCGACGCCAGCGTCGAGGAGCCGGTGCAGATCAGCCCTGAGCAGAACGCCATCGGTCACCCGGTTGTCGAAACGCCAGTTACGCCCCGGTAGATGTGCGGCCTCCAAGGCCGCCTTGATCGCCGCCCCGGAAACCGCACACTGCCATCCGTAGTGCTTTCCGAGTCGCAGGCGGAAGGCCGCCTGCTTCATGCGACGCTCCACCTCGATAGTGACTTTCTTCGAGGCGGGGCTCGTGTCATCCCCATCCGCCCGGTCCGATGCCGCGCTGCCGCCCGATGAAGATGCGAGGTTCTGCAGACTCACTTCGACGTCCATCACCACCTGCACGCAATCCGCACCCTCGACCAGTCGGTCATCCTCGAACCACAGCGTCGCCGATTTGGTATTGCGCGCGCGTTGCGGCCAGCCTGCCATCTGGTGATGGTAGGCGACGGACACGTCGTCGATCGCCACCACTACCCAATTTGCGATTAGTCCGCTCGCCATATGAATGAACAGCGCATGGGTTGCGCCCAGCGTCCGGACACTCGCCACGCGCTCGTCCACGAATTGCAGAAAGCGGGCATCCGGGATGTCACTATCGTGCTCCCCGCCGAAAAGACCAAACTGCACGGCCGAGTACCTCTGTTCACCGGTCCAGCCCAGCTTCAGCCAGAAACACAGCGATTGCCCTGACTGGTCCAGCGCGTCGATGAGCTTCACCTGTCCGCGTCTGCGGATCGCGACCGCGCTGAAGCC
Source organism: Burkholderia sp. Bp9143 (assembly GCF_003853645.1). Classification (GTDB taxonomy): domain Bacteria; phylum Pseudomonadota; class Gammaproteobacteria; order Burkholderiales; family Burkholderiaceae; genus Burkholderia. The sequence goes on from NZ_QTPO01000093.1 coordinate 3,262, forward strand.
GTGAGCCGTCAGCACCGCCGGCACCAGGGCGAGCGCCAGTTCCTCGTTCTCGTAGGACTGGGGAGAACGTGCCTGCCTTTTCGACATGATTCACTTCCCTTGGGTCAAACACCTGCTGCTGACTTCGGGTGCATTGACCGACGCAGCTTGAGCAGGCATGTACCCGTTTTCCGTCGGTTAAGTCGCCTTGCCGCAAGGCACCGAAATAAGCGGGGTGCCAACTGTCCGATGGGCGAACTCGATCATCATTTCGCTCAGGGTATTCGCGTAGCGGCCATAGTTGTCGATGGCGCGAAAGAGCGCATCCCAGGCTTCCGACTCCGCATCTGCAATGACAATCTCTGAGTCGTTGCCGCCATGGTGTTTGGTCCCGTTGCGCACGGCGTTCAAGAACGTGCCGACTTCCTTCTCGGTGCGATCTATCCCACGAGCCTTGAGGATTTCGACGATAGCGTCCATCGTCTTTTCGCGTGCGGTTCGATCCTGCGGATATACCGTGGACGAGCCGGAACGTCGCCTTTTGAGCAACCCAGCAATTACCTCTTCGGCGGCCGACGCTAGGTGGAGGACCGAAAACCTGTCACCCTCATCGAGATAAATCTCGATCGCCGTATCGAGCATCGAGCGCGCGATTTCGATCTTCTTGTACTCCTTGACGATGCGCTCCATGTCTTTTTCCTATTTCGCCTCAGTCTGGCCCTGCGCTGCGTGCGCGAGAGCCGCCCGAGCCTTTCCGAGCGCATCCTTAAATACCGCTAACTGTTGCGCGCGCAGATCCATGTGACGTTCCAAGAATGACTGCTCATCCAAAGGTAGTTGCAGCTCTCGACGCATGGCGAATAAAGCCGGCGGAAACAGCGGGCTGAGCAGTTCGAGCTGCTTAGCAAGCAGCTCATTGGCTTCGAGTTGCTTCAAATCCCGACTCTGGATTACATTTCCACGTTCTGTCAGCGCTTTATTTATCTCGTTCATGTGCTGCGTGAAATGTCCTCGAGCTGCTGTCCATATCTCTGCGCTCTTCTCACCTTTGGCGACCAGGTCTTGTTGGACTTTGATCCACGAATCGCGCAGCCCCTCGTGAATTGCGATGTACCTGTCCAGTTCAGCCAAGCGATTCTGGTATTGCTGCAACGTTCCCCGTTGAAGCGAGAGATCCGTAAATGCGGCACCTAAGCCTGCGCTGAGTTGCTGGCAGGCTGTAACGGTCTCTTGGGCACCAACCACGGCCACCTTGGCAAACGTTGCGTTGCTTGCTTGAAAACGCTCCACGACAGTCGCAACGGACATCTCTAGATTGGTCACTGCGCCGATCGAGGATTGCATCACCAACCCTGCCTCGACGGCGGGCAGAAAAACGTCACGTCGCAGCGCCATCTCCCGCTCGCGGTCGCGCTGCGCTGCAGCATGCCCGAGTTCGTCTCGCTTGAGCCGCCTGTTATGCCAGTTCGAGAAGAGGACACCAAGCAACGTAATAACGGACCCCACCACGCCGCTGACGACATTGCCGAACACGGTTGCCGGCAATCCCGCAATCGTCGGAGCAGCGGACGGTACGCTGGGCAGGGCGTGCGTGAGCGCAGTCATCGTGAACACGTAATCTGGCGGCATAATCGTCATTGGACTTGTCCCGTTTTCCTTGGTCGCTGCGATCTACTTTTGATCGACTTCAATGCGCTGGTTTGGGTCGGCCCTCAACGCCGGACGCTTGAGCATCGGATCGCCGGCCTGAAGGCAATAAAACTCAATCTCTGCCTCGCCGCAGCCACCATGCAGTGCGCACTCGCTCGATTGCTCGTGCTGCAGTAGTATCTCCTTGCCTTGCGATGTGCAGAATGCGTTTGCTTCCTGCAATGCTTGCCCCTTTGCTGACGCAGGCCCACCGAGGGGCACGCGCGTCGAGATAGCGTACGTGTCCGGCCCGATCTTTATCGGCCCGGTGTCGGTGCACGCCGTCAGCGTCAAAGCAGCAAGGCCACACGGGACGATTGCACATTTGAGCATATTATTTTCCGAGCGGTTAGGCGACAGTCTGTTTCTGGATGGAGCGTGTCGTGTCGAGGCCGCGCAGGTTAGTATGCTCGGTGACTGTGTATCTGGCGATCACCTTGCCCTCGGGAGTGACCTCTTCATACTCGTCGATTTCCGTCTGCCCCATCGTGCCTTTTGTGCGCGAGCGCACGTAGCGCAATTCATTGACGGAGGCGACTCCCAGTTCTTCTTTCAGGTCCATAGTTCGTTCTCGTTGAGCCGGCTGGGCCGGCGCTTCCTTAGTGCCGGCGCATTGGCGTTTTCCGCCGTTCGCTACTGCCTCTTGGTAACTTGCTCGACCCACGTGATCAAACGGCCGAGCATCGTGTTGCGCTTCATATACTCGCGCTTCTCCGCAGGTGTATATCGGGCCTAAGCGGTTCGCGTGGGCGCTGCAGGACTGCCGCAACGACGAGCGCGAGAAGAACACCGCAGAGTGCCGCTATCTGTCGGCTACCCATCGCACCTTCCCAATTTTCCGTGGCGTGAATGGTTAAAGGGCGCTGAGCAAGAACGACGTAGCGCCGAGCGCAGCCGCGACAGCGCTCCAGCAGGCTGCAATTCGGTTGAGCTCCGCCGCGGTAACAATCTCTGCTCCAACTTCAAGTAGGCCAACCGGTCCCACCGGCTTACCTGTCGTCTTATCGATCTTAGGTAGTTTCGTCTGCGAGGCCTTATACCAGTACAGCGCGCCCAACAACGCCGCAAGCGCTGCCAGTACATTGATGACCGCGAGCACGATCTTCATCGTCCGTTTTCCTAGTCATGTTGTTCACATTGCCCGGCCCCTTTGTGGGGAGTTGTCGCAACGACAACACTTGTGGCCGGAGCCAACAACTTCTCGGCGATTTCTCTCACGAGAGATATCGCTCGATCTGCTTCCTCCTGCGCCAACCGTATCGGTTGCACAAGATCCAACGAGAGCAATGCTTTCTCGTGTACGAGGTCTTTCCGCACTGCGCGGAACCGCTTGACTCGCTCCAGTAACTCAGAATCGGCGATGCCGAGCTTTTGCAATCGATCCTCGTAGCTCTTCCGATCAATTTTGATCGCTTCGTCGCGGCCGAAGCGACGTTGGAGCGAAATAAAAATGAGACCTTCAAGGTACATGCCTGCAAAAACGACCGCGATAACCGCGTTCTTGAACGACTGGCGATCCCGAGTCCAGTGAATCACATGGCCAGAACTTCCATCTTCGTTCGGTGTCATCGATCGGCTTAGGTCTAACCGCATAGCGGCATGAGCCTCTCGCGCGATAGCCCAGTACACGTCGATGTTCGTGAATACCTCCACTCGCCCTCTCCCTCGCTCAGCGGAACCCACGACACTCTCCACGCGTTCGTTTCAACGGACGTGATCGATTATTCCTATCCGGCTTTTTTCAGACGGCAGGAACCACCGTTACGGAGTAGGCTCCGCCCATCTTCGGCGATTTCCCGCAAACGATGAGGGCGCCGTCCGACGCACGGAACTCGTACGTCTGAAAATCAGGCGAGAAGTCGAGATGGAAGTTCCCCGCCGTCAGACTTCCCGTCTCTCCCAGACGTATCTTTCCATCGTCGTATCCGTTGCGAATGAAACGCACCGTGGTGGTGTCAACGACAGTTCCGCAATTCGATGTGTACGACACCTGTCCATGAAATTCACAGTTGCCGTAGGGATCGACATTGACACTATCTCGGTCGGACCAAAAGTCGACAAAATCCTTCATTTCTGCGTGAGCATTCATTGTTTTCCGTTTTTCCAACCTATCAACGATTTCCAAGTACTGCGGTGATATTCTCGACCCCGGCCGCCGAGAACACGGCCGGCCCAAGATGCATCACGTGTCCGTTCACGTGCTTCCTGAATGACGCAACCACGGGAACGACTCGGTGCGGGATCTTCGCTGCGGCAGAGACATTCCAGTCGCTATCGAACACTACTGCGATCAGGAAGTCAAAATGCGCTCCAGCCAAGTCTCGAACAGGACTCATCTGCGTCGACGGGTTCGTGGGGGTCACTCGGCGCGCCTTTATTTCGTACCTCACCTTCTGCGCATCTATCGCGTCGTATCCCTTGCACGATTTCCCTGCAAGCTCCAGTCCCAATCTGGAAGAGACTAGCCATTCCGCGTAGTCGCCCGTCGGGTTGTTGCCAGACCGAAGAACGCCGCGTCGCTGCAGCTCCGCGATTACAATGCAATGCGTGGCGAGGAGGTTGGCGATCGACAGTTTCGACAAATCGACGCTGCCTGTAGCAGCAACGGGCGCTTGGCGATCCATTTGCTTCCCCCCGTTTTCCGTGGCCTATTTCACTCGGCCGTAGTTCAGCCCGTATTCATACTCGGCGTGCGACAGCTGGCTGACAACCAGAGCCTTCTCCGCGGCCACCAGGGCGAGTCTGAGAAAGCCGGAGCGCACGGCGATGCGAGCGTAGTCGAATTCTTGCTGTTCCCACGGCCCGATTGCTCCCTCGCGTTCCGCTTCCATAGCCTGCTGGCACTCAGCGATTACGTTCAGTACTTCCTGTTCACGCCCGTCGTAGCCCTCGGCTACCAGTTCAAGGCATTCGGCAATCGACTGCATCTGTTCTTCGTACATGGTCGAGATCTCCTTTCTTGCCCTCGTCGCCGACGCCGGCCGGCTTTTATATCAGTACCCGGTCGTCGTGCAGTTCAGTTGATTACCAAAAGCAGAACAGTTGGTGTTCTGAATTCGCGGAGGTTGGATGACTGGCGGAGGGGGCACGTACGCTGGTTTCATATTCGACAGCAGCTGCAGTGCAAGAGCACGCCGCTCTCGCTGCGCCGCCTCTTCGGTGGCTTCTCGCTGCGCTTCAACTGCAGCCTCTTGCGCTGCCGCAGTTCGCCGCTGAGTCTCGATGCTGGCTTGTTGGGCTTGCTCGTTAGCCTGATCCCGCGTCCGTTCTGCCTGTAGCGTCTGGTTAGCCCTGGCAATGCGCTCCCGGTACTCGTCGTCGCTGGCCTGCCGTTGTTCGTTGAATTGTGCGTATGTCAGCTTCCCACTGTAGAGCTTTGCCACGAGCGCTTCGAGCGCATGCATGCTTTCGTCAATCAGCGCAGAAACGACTGGAGCATAGTTCGCTGAGCGGAAGTCATGCCCGAGGTCGAAGCATTTTTCACCTTCCTTCACCCACACGCTAAGTGCTCCTTTTTCACCCTTGGTCGGCCGATGTTCGTCCGATAGCATCGCCAAATCCGGGTGAGCGCCAATCTTCATCACGACCTTGCCCTGAATCGGCGCGAGAGCGGGATTGCTCGCCAGCGCGCCGAAACAGGCGATTGACGGGTCACCATCAGCCCAAGCCGTTGAAACCCCAACTGCCAATGTCAGCCCCGCCAGCGACCGCAGTATGTGTTGCCTCATAGACATAGTCCACCCCGTTCGTGCGTTTCTCTTTCCGTGTTCGTCTTCCGTGGCTTCAAGCCAACGGCACGACTTCGAGCTGGCCGTTATCACGGTTTAGCGCAAGCCGTCATCGAGGCATGTCCGGAACGTCAACGACGATGGCGATCCCAGCCTCAAGCTTGCGCTTGAGATCGTCAGAAGTGCTTTGCGCGCCCCCTCCGCTGCAAGCACTCGTCGCAGCTGCGCTTCGTCGTCGAACTGTGCGACTTGAGGTTCTGTGTTCATCGAGTCGGTCATTTTCCACTTTTCCTATTCGTGCCCGCGCAGTTGCTCAAGCGAATCACCCAGCACATCAGCCGCGCTCGCGTGCAGCTCGGCCGCCGCGTCGTCCAGATCGACACCCGAGGGCATCTTGCGCGACTCGGCCGAGTCACGCAGGACGTTGATCGCGAGGCGCAGCGCGTCAGCAAGGGCGAGATCTGGCATAGTAGCTTTCCGTCTTCAAAAATCGATCGCGTCGAACGGGACATCAATCCCGTGGTGTTGGAGAACAGCCTCCCGAAACACGTGCCATTCCACCTCTCCGGCCGGCTCATGCGTGCAATGCAGGCACTGATCGCCGCCCGCCAACTGCTCCGTCACGGTTCGATGCACATCGATCCCAAATCGCTTGCTGAAGCGGCCCACGCACGATCCGTCGTGTGCAGTTACCCACACGGTATCGCCCCTCGATGACACGTCAATGCTGTGAGGCTTCGCCACGCTCTCGTCCCCCTATCGAACCGTTCCGTTCTTGCAGTGACAGCACCACATTCCCTTGCTCGCGCTGGACAGAGCCGGACGGCCGCAATGCGGGCAGCGGATCGTGATCGCTCCGAGGTTCATCAATTTTTCCTGTGTTATTAGACGCGATGCTTTTCGTACGACAGCACTTCGAACCCGGACGGATTATCCTGAAACCGTTTCTCGCACTCGCTGTCCTGACCGACAGGGCAGTTTGACATATCGTGGTCGATATCGCGGAACCCGAAACGGACAATCGAGGAGCCGCCATGAAAGGTGGCTTTTGCCACCCCAGGGGCAACGATTTGTACGTTAGCTCCCCGTACATGCTCTCGCTTTTCCACTTCTGACCGGACTTGCCATTTCGCAATGCTGTCAGTCAGGATGTGTACGTCCTTGCTCAACGACAAATCAGCCAGACAGGCATCGTTAAACGACGTGCCTCGCGGGACGCGAATAGTGTCACCGGGATTTCCAGCGAAAACTAGCGGCTTTCCTTTCGGGTCTTTCGCCACACAGCCAGGTGCATGAACGTCGAGTACCACGTCTGCTAGAGCCCGTTGCGCGAATACGGCAGCACTCGCCAGCGCGAGCTTGAAGACCGTTTTTTTCATGGAGCGATTTTCCTATCTCGCCGCGGAGTAAGCGCGCAAGGCGTTTCCGGCCGCGTGCTCATACCTCCACGCCAAATCCGGACCGTCCTCGCAGGATAGCGCGATGATGGTAGCCAGATGCGGCACCGCGCTCCGTCCCGTCTCGCCCGCCTCAGCCGCCTGCAGCTCGAACACTACAGCCTCGGCTGTTTGCTCGTAATCCTGCCAGCGGAACGCGTTGCCACGTGCGTCGCCTGGACGCTCCGGCTCCTCTCCACAGGCGGCGCAAATGGCCCGAGCCACCGCTGCGCATATTTGTTCTTGACGGCCATCCATCAGGTCTTTCCCCTTGCGCCAGCCACGCCGGCGTTTTCCTTGTTGTTACCCTCGCTCGCTCACGCGGTTCCATGACCGGTATTTCCATGGGACCACATCTTCAAGCGCTGTGATCTTTGGATACGGCATATCTGCTTCGAGCGTCCCGGTGACGCTGTATGCTGCCGCAATCCTGCGCGCAAGGATCGCCGTGCGTTCCTGCGGGATGAACGCCCACGGAGTTACCGGCCAGCGTGGATTTACACACAGGTCCCGGACCAAAGCTGCCCGAAGCGCGGGCCAATGGGATTTCCACTCCAACAACCGGGCAGCGAGGTCCGACAGCCCGGTGGCATACGAAATCTCACATAGAAAGACATGCTCTTCACGTAGATTTACTGCAACCGCATCGCAATACCAGTGCGGGCCAGTCCGATCAGGATTCGCGCCCGGATTCAACTGAATGCAACACTCCGCGTTTATGAATGTCGCCCGGTCAGCGCGCAAATAGTCGGTCACGACGCCCTGATAGTAGTCCATAGTTACGTCCGCTTTTCTTAAACCGGTTCATTGGGCAACCACATGAGCGCGCCGTCGCGCTCAGCGCCGGCGATCGCAGTCCAAGTGCGACCGTCTTCGGCGATCGCGATGCAGCCCGGTTGCCAGTGATCGGGGTTCCGCAACTCATTCACCCAGCTCTGCACTGCGTCGTTGAATATCACGACGACTCCACCACGTCCGACGTAGCCGCGCTCTTCCCGCCAACGTCGCGCCACTTCGATGGGTTCCATCGCAATCCACCTGTTTTCCTAGTCCAACCGGTTGAGGATCTCGATTTCGAACCCTTCCGGCCAACCGTCTCGGTGGACTCGCAACGCATCCTCGGCAATCAACTCGGGCACCACGTCCGTGTAGTCCTCATCGCGTGGCGTAATCATCACAATCGCACTCGGCATGCCCTTCGCACCTGCGATTTGACTCGCCAACCGTTTCAATTCATCGGTCCATTCTCGAACCTGTCGATCAAGAACCTGCTTCTCGTCAATCCGCTCAGTCATGGTATCGATTTCCTATTCAATGATCGTTTGCAGCCGAGCCAGCGCATCTTCAACCACCTCGGCCGGCGCCCGCTCGATCTTGCGCGCGCCACGCGCATCCAGATCGAGCATGCGAACCATGTTCACCAAGGCCACCCCTTGCGTTTCGGTGCCCGAGCCGGAGAGCGGCACGGCGAATCCAGCGAAGCGCGCAAACTCGCCCCCTTGCGTGATCGGCGCAACGAGAGCCACCCCCAATGCATTGAACGCAGCCGGAGACAGTACAAGAGCGGGACGAAAATCACCCTGCTGCTCGCGCCCGACGGTCGGGTTCAGATTCACGCGCACAATGTCGCCCCGATCGAATTTGACCCGCCTCACCATGCTTCACGACCTACCGGCTTGACCTCGCCCCATGCAGCCATGTCCGCCGGGAAAGGCGCTTTTGCATCACACTGAGCGACCAGATCGTCCAGTGCGTACTTGCGGCGAGCAGGGGTCAGCAATACGCCATCCGGGCGCACGTCCGCGTTGAGGGAGCCGCCGACCGAGGCGTGCATCTGCTCAAGCAACACGGCGGGCAGGCGAACCGCCGCACTGTTGCCCCATTTCTGAATTTTGAGTTCCATCGCGCCTCTCCGAATGTTGATCCATTGTAGAAACAGCGATGCGAGACGTCAAGAAAAATGTATCTACTTTGGATATACGTCGTTCGAGGGTGAAGCGCTCTGCATGCACGTCAATTTATCGGCGAGGCGAGGCCAATCCTGAATGGGTCCAGTGATGCGAATGCCAGAGGCATTCGCGCGGCAGCCGGACATGACCCCAGCAGTCAAATCGCGTCCTCCAAGATGCGACAAGCTAAGTCCACCGTCGCCATGATCAGCGGCACCGAGATTGCCACTCTCGCAGAAGTCGCAATTGAACTTACGCCCGACGTTGTCGTACTGGCAGCCAGGACGGGAGACCAGAGGAAGCTGAACGGAAAGGTGCGAGATCTGCAAGGTCTGATTCCCGCGCACATCGAGGCGCGCGGCCTACTCTCTGACTGGAACGAGGAACCATCCATCTACTTGCCATAGTCGTTGGGGGTATCCGCATTTCATGGCTGATCTCGTCTTGTGCGGTGCAATGTATCGTGTGAGGTGGTCGGATGAGGGTCGCCGAACGGCCACGAAGGGTCGTCCGCCACCTCCGTTACGTAGCCACTCGAGCGGCGGCTATGCATCAATCAACGGACCTTCACATTGGGATGGCATCCGACAAGTCATCGGCCATATCTTTGGATGCAGTACATTGCCCGCGAGGAATCTGCCCGACACAGTTCTCGCGATGCGACCTTACTCAACCGGCTGAAATTGGCAGCGAGGGACGAAAAGGTCCACACCTACAAGCTCGCGAGCGCCGGCTTCACAACGACGCTCGTGATAAATCCGCGTGGTCAAAGAATGGGTCTCGCGTTCCAGTGACTATACGCATTCCTAGTGTAAGAGCGGCGAGGAGCTTGTCTGCAGTCCGCTCAGTCATCAGCAACTGTTCGATGAAAAACACATTATGGAAGAGGAGCCCGTCGTAGAGGTCCACCTTTGAGTCAGCATCGACGAGCTCAGAGAACTCTTGCGACCGTGTCGCGAGCAACTTTAGCGCTACGTTGACCTCCTCCATGTCGGCCGCCTGACCTGAGCTGATGTCAACGCGCGGCGTCAGTGTCGCGCCCTGTAGCGCGCGCAACATGTTGCGCACCGTATTCGCATCATGAAGCCCACCATGATCTGAGAGGGAAATGACCAATTTCAGTATCCGCCGCCCATTTAAGGCCAGCTCACTGCCGTCAACAAATTTCAGCCGTCCCGTTTTTAGTAACTCGATTTCCTGCTTGGCGAGTTGACACACCGCACTGAAGAGGCCGCGCGATAGGTCCACCGCGAGTTGTAAGTCGTGTCCCGAATTGCTGACCCGCGTCAAAGCCTTCTTCTTGAACTCGCATAGGGCAACTAGCTTGTCGGTTTCAATAATAAGATCGGCATCACCTGATTTTGCGCCCTTCGTGCCCAAATCCCCTCTTCGGCAACGAATGCCAAGTGACATCATTCGAGAGAACATCCGCTCCTCGAACGCTCTTCCCATACGGTTGTTAAGGTTTCGGTCTCTTCCCGATAGCCGAGACAGAAGTCGGGATAGAAAGGCTGGTCCGAGGAATGGTCGTGGCGCAATCCAATATCGGTCGGCTGATGCTTGCACGATTGCGCACTCTCTCGTGTCCGCACTGTGAGCATCGCCCGGTAGCAAGTAGCTCGAGTTTGGATCCTTAAGAGACGGTTTCATAAAGGCTGTTCGGCGCGCCGGAGGGTATTCCAGCAGATCAGGCAGCAACCGAGTTTTAGGA
>NZ_QTPO01000094.1 GCF_003853645.1 Burkholderia sp. Bp9143
CGGGTCCATCACCGCGCCCGACAGGATGTGCGCGCCGATCTCGGAACCCTTCTCGAGCACGCACACGCCGATCTCGGCGCCTTTCTCGGCGGCCAGCTGCTTGAGCCGGATCGCCGCCGACAGCCCAGCGGGGCCGCCGCCGACGATCACGACGTCGTATTCCATCGATTCGCGCTGTTGCGCCGCTTCACCACGCACGTCAGCTGAATTTGTCATCAATATCTCTAAATAAACGATCCAATTCGGCCGAATCAGGCCGGTAGTCAAAGTGACGCAAAGGCCGGCATCACCGCTCACTGATTTGCGTCATGCCGCAAACTGCTCGAGCACGTGCAGGAGATCGATCTCGCTCGGCCGCGTTCCCCACTTGCTTCCGCTGGCGCTCGTCGCCACGATTACCCACGAATCGGGAGGGAAGAATTCATGCGAGATCACGCCGTTCGACGAGATGCGAAGTCGTCCGGAGCCTTCGTGAAATTCGGCAGTCAACGACGTGTTGCCGACATCCTTTCGTACTAGCGTTAAACCGAACATATCCCTCCCGATTGCGTCGACGAGGACCAGGCAGTTGATCCACGTCCATTGGCCTATTTAGTCGATGGCCTTCACCATGTCCTCGACCACCTTCTTCGCGTCGCCGAAAACCATCATGGTTTTGTCCATATAGAAAAGCTCATTGTCGAGTCCGGCATACCCGGCAGCCATCGAACGCTTGTTGACGATGACGGTCCTGGCCTTGTACGCGTCCAGGATCGGCATGCCGTAGATCGAGCTGCCTTTTTGCAGAGCGATGGGGTTCACCACATCGTTCGCGCCGAGCACGATCGCGACATCCGCCTGCGAAAATTCCCCGTTGATGTCTTCCATCTCAAAGACCTGGTCATAGGGCACCTCCGCTTCCGCGAGCAATACGTTCATATGACCGGGCATACGCCCCGCTACGGGATGGATCGCATACTTCACCGTCACGCCTTTTTCCGTGAGCTTCTGTGACAGCTCATTGATCGCATGCTGCGCACGCGCGACGGCCAGCCCATACCCGGGAACGATGATTACGGACTCAGCGTTCGAGAGCATGTAAGCGGCATCGTCCGCACTACCGCTCTTGACCGGACGTTGCTCGCTGGTCCCTCCGGCAATCGCATTGGCCTCACCGCCGAAGCCGCCCAGAATCACGTTGAAGAACGATCGGTTCATCGCCTTGCACATGATGTAGGACAAAATCGCGCCAGAGCTGCCCACCAGCGAACCGGCGATGATCAGCATAGGGTTACTGAGCGAGAAGCCAATGCCTGCGGCTGCCCAGCCGGAGTAGCTGTTCAGCATCGACACGACAACCGGCATGTCCGCCCCGCCGATCGGGATGATGATCAACACCCCCATCACGAACGCAAACGCCAGCATCAGAAGAAAGACGGGCCAGCTCTCAGTTGCCATGAATGACAGGCCGAGCCCGACAGTCGTAATACCGAGCACGAGGTTCAGCAAGTGCTGTCCCTTGAACTGGACCGGAGCGCCCTGAAACACACGAAGCTTGTATTTACCGCTGAGCTTGCCAAACGCAATCACGGATCCGCTGAACGTGATCGCGCCAATCGCTGCGCCGAGGAAGAGCTCCAGCCGGTTTCCGACTGGGATCGAAGGATGTGCGAGACGATCCAATGCCGCGCCAACAATGCCCGCCGACGGAGCCGGTGTAATGCCGAACGCCCAAGGTTCAGTCACCGCGGCCACCGCAATGAAAACGGCCGCCAGACCGATCATGCTGTGCATGAACGCCACAAGTTCCGGCATCTTGGTCATTTCCACCCGATGCGCCATGACGGCGCCGACGGTCCCTCCCAAGAGCAAGCCGAGCAGCACAAGTCCGAGCCCGGTCGGTGTGGAGGCGAGCTTGCCGATCAATGCGGCGGTCGTCAGCACCGCGATTGCCATACCAGCCATGCCGAACAGGTTCCCACGAATGGCCGTGGTCGGATGAGACAGTCCTTTCAGCGCCTGAATAAAGCAGATGCTGGCCAGCAAGTACAACAAGGTAACGAGGTCCATGCTCATGATCGTTACGCCTCCACCTTCGCAGTCGTCTTTCTTTCTTTTTTCCGGAACATCTCCAGCATTCGTCGCGTGACGAGGAACCCCCCGAACACGTTGACCGCCGCAAGCGCGACCGCGAGTACGCCGGCGGTCCTGCCGAGGCCGCTCGAGGTCAGTCCCGCTGCGAGCATCGCGCCGACGATCACGATTGCAGAAATCGCATTGGTCACGGCCATCAGCGGCGTGTGCAACGCTGGTGTCACGTTCCAGACGACGTGATACCCGACATAGATGGCCAGTGCAAAAATGATCAGATTAGTAATGATGTGGCTGACAGCTTCCATGGAAATTCTCAGTTCGTGGTTGAGGCTTCCGCCGTCGGGCGAACGGGAGCAGGTTGATCGCGCATCACCATTCCATCCCGGGTAACCAGACAGCCGGCGACGATGTCATCCTCGAGATCGATCGTCACGCCACCGTCCTTCGGCAGAATCAGTTTCAGGAAGTCGAGTACGTTCCGTGCATAAAGATTGCTCGAATCGGTCGCGACCAATGCGGGGAGATTCGTTTCACCAACGATCGTCACACCACTCCGGAGCACTGTTGCGCCAGGTTCAGTTAGCGGACAGTTACCGCCCTGTGCCGCGGCGAGGTCAACAATCACCGAACCCGGCTTCATCGATTGCACCATCGCCTCCGTCACCAGAACCGGTGCGGGCCGGCCCGGAATCAGGGCCGTAGTGATGACGATGTCGGCCGCCGCAACACGTTTGGCCACCTCGGCCTGCTGACGCTGCAGCCATGATGTCGGCATCGGTCTCGCATATCCACCGACACCTTCTGCGGCCTCCTTCTCTTCCGCCGTTTCATAAGGCACATCGATGAACTTCGCCCCGAGCGACTCCACCTGCTCCTTGACACTGGGACGCACGTCGCTCGCTTCAATAACCGCCCCCAGACGCTTGGCCGTCGCGATAGCCTGGAGCCCGGCAACCCCAACGCCGAGAATGACGACACGCGCAGCCTTCACGGTCCCCGCGGCGGTCATCAACATCGGGAAGATGCGTTGATATCGATCCGCGGCGATCATTACCGCCTTGTAGCCAGCGATATTCGCCTGACTCGACAGTACGTCCATGCTCTGAGCGCGTGTCGTTCGCGGAGCGGCCTCGAGCGCGAATGCGGTGATGCCCGCTTGAGCGAGCCGTTGAAGACCGGCAACATCGAACGGATTGAGCATCCCAACCAACAAGGCCCCCTTACCGAGGGAGGACGTCTCGCTCTCGAGCGGCGGCCTGACTTTCAACACGAGCTCGGAGGCCAGCGCAGCGGCCTGATCGACGATCTCGGCACCGACGGCCCGATACGCTTCGTCGGTATAGCTGGCCGCGAGCCCGGCGCCCGAAGTCACTCGCACCGTATGCCCCTGATCCTTCAGCTTCTTGGCCGTCTCAGGTGTAACGGCAACGCGGGTTTCGCCCGGCGTCGTTTCGACGGGCACACCTATCAGCATGACTTCTGCTCCTTAACGAAAGTAATTGTTCGGCGCCGCGCAGGAGATGCGCGGTGTGGCTTCGGCAAGCAGGCCACGTTCAGGCAGTGCACATACCACTGCCTTTCACATTGTCGGCACACTCGGTTGATTCGCCAGCTTCGGGCGAATCCGTCACGCATTCACGATCGCGCTCAGATGCGTTCGACGATCAATGCGATTCCCTGGCCAACTCCGATGCACATCGTGCACAGTGCGTAGCGGCCGCGGGTGGCGTGCAATTGATTGATTGCCGTCGTGACAAGACGTGCGCCCGACGCACCGAGCGGATGACCGAGCGCGATCGCCCCGCCGTTAGGGTTGACTCGGGGATCATCGTCCTTCAGGCCCAGGAGACGCAAAACTGCAAGACCCTGTGCCGCGAATGCCTCATTGAGTTCGATCACATCAATCTCATCCAGCTTCAATCCGGCCAGCGCCAGTACTTTTTCGGTCGCCGGCGCCGGGCCGATCCCCATCACGCGCGGCGCAACGCCCGCGGTAGCCATCGCTACTACTCGCGCTCGCGGCGTGAGCCCGTTACGCGTAATTGCCTGGTCGTTGGCCAGCAGCAGCGCACAAGCCCCGTCGTTCACGCCGCTCGCATTGCCCGCCGTCACGCTGCCGTCGGGCCGTACGACGCCCCTGAGCTTTGCAAGCGCTTCGAGAGAGGTCTCGCGCGGATGCTCATCCTGCTTTACGACGAGCGGATCACCTTTTTTCTGCGGAATGTATACAGGCGTGATCTCGCTGTCGAAGAACCCACGCTTTTGCGCGGCCAATGCCTTCGTCTGTGATGCCAGCGCCATCCGGTCTTGCGCGTCCCGCTCGATCTTGTAGTCGACAGCAACGTTCTCCGCCGTTTCGGGCATAGCGTCGACGCCGTACTGCTCCTTCATCAGTTTGTTGATGAACCGCCACCCGATCGTCGTATCGTAGACGGCGTTCGCGCGGCTGAAGGGCGACTCCGCCTTTGGCATGACGAACGGGGCGCGACTCATGCTCTCCACGCCACCTGCGATCATCAACGCCGCTTCGCCGGATTTGATTGCGCGCGCTGCACTGCCAACCGCATCCAGGCCGGAGCCGCAGAGTCGATTGATCGTTGCTCCAGGCACGCCCTGCGGCAGGCCGGCGAGCAAAGTCGCCATTCGGGCAACGTTGCGGTTGTCCTCGCCTGCCTGATTCGCGCAACCGTACAGAACGTCGCTAACGGCGGCCCAATCAACGCCAGGATTGCGCGCCATGAGCGCCTTGATCGGGATTGCGGCCAAATCATCGGCTCGCACGGAAGAAAGCGCACCGCCATAACGGCCGAACGGTGTACGGATTGCATCGCAGATAAAGGCTTGTGTACTCATGACGTGATGTCGTATCGAAAAGTTGATATCGAATAGAAGCGTTGGATAGCGAAGGCTCCTGGCCGGGACGAGTAGCCGACGCGTATTCGTGTTCCGGATTTTTCGAGCTGCCTTACGCGGATCCGCGGAATTGGCCTGTCTCATACTGCAATGAGCGTGCCAGTCATGCCGCCAGGCCAACTTCGCACATCAACTTTCCCGATGAGCTTGGATACGGGCGTCTGCGTTCGCGCAGACGCCCGTTTATCGCGCTTTCAACAGTCCTATTCATTCGCCGCGAAGCAATGCTGTCCGCAGTCTTTACATACGATGTCGTTACGGCGGACACTCGCTGTATCGGTGCGCTTTGAGCGATTGCTTCTGGACCGCAGATGCCGAATAGCGGTCTGTCGCACCTCAGCGTGTGACGACTGCGCACCCGCTCTTCTCGAGCGTCTCGAACGCCTTTTCCTTCGGAATGACGGACCTGATCTTCAGCAGATCCCAGTCGCCCTTCGATTCGGACGGTTTTTTCGCCTCGGCCAGATACATATCGTGCACCATCAAGCCGTTTGCCAGGATATGTCCATCCTTGGCGAAAAAATCGTTGATCGGCATTGCCTTCATTTTGGCCATGACACGGTCGCTGTCCGCAGTGCCGGCTGCCTGAACCGCCTGGAGATAGTGAGTGATGGCGGAATACATGCCTGCCTGCACCATGGTTGGCATCTTCCCGGTCTCGGCAGTGAAAGCTTTGGCGAATGCCCGCGTCTGATCGTTGTAGTCCCAGTAGAACGCGGTAGTGAACTGAATGCCTTGAGCCGTCTTCAAACCAATGCCCTTCAAGTCACTGTCGAAGATCAGCAGAGGGGCGACAACTTGCTTGCCACCCATCATGCTGAATTCGGCTGCCTGACGAATCGCATTTTGCGTGTCACGTCCCGCGTTCGCGAGTGCAATTACCTGCGCTTTCGAGGACTGGGCCTGCATCAGAAACGAGGCGAAGTCTGATGCCGCCAACGGGTGGGCGATACTGCCCACAACCTGCCCACCCATAGCATTGACGACCTGCGTGGCCTGCAACTGCAACGATCGACCAAACGCGTAGTCGGCCGTGATGAAGTACCAGCTTTTTCCCCCGTTCGATACCACAGCACGAGCCGTACCGTTCGCGAGCGAATACGTGTCGTATACGTAGTGCACGCCGTACGGCGTGCACTGTTTTCCGGTCAGTTCCGTCGTCGCAGAGCCCGCAAAAATCGTTACCTTCCGCTTTTCTGCACCGAGCTTCTGCAGCGCGAGCGCCGATGCCGAATCCGTCGACTCAATCACCATCGACACGTTGTCCCGGTCATACCATTCCCGCGCACGCATCGCCGTAATGTCGACCTTGTTCTGATAGTCCGCCGATAGCACTTCAATCGGCCGGCCCAGGACTTTGCCGCCAAAATCCCGGACCGCCATCTTGACCGCGACCACCCCGCCCGGTCCGCCAATACCCGAGTAGATTCCCGACATATCAACGATCACGCCGATCTTCAATGGCTCTACAGCCGATGCCGCACAGACGCCCTGCGACACCAGCGCCGCAACGGCAAGTGTCCATGGCAA
Source organism: Burkholderia sp. Bp9143 (assembly GCF_003853645.1). Taxonomy (GTDB): domain Bacteria; phylum Pseudomonadota; class Gammaproteobacteria; order Burkholderiales; family Burkholderiaceae; genus Burkholderia. The sequence goes on from NZ_QTPO01000094.1 coordinate 6,517, forward strand.
AGCAAACCGCAGTTTCATAGCAAGTCTCTGTTGTTATATTTACGGCTGCCCGGCATATCGCTCATAGCGCAGCCGGGCCAGCCTCCGTCGTCTATGGAGCAGCCGTTATCAGGTTGACGTACGCTCGGGCGTCTTCAATGACAAGCCGAGACGGGCCCGTCGAACCAGCCACGGTGACGGCCGATACCTCTGGTCGCCAAAGGTCTCGTAAAGTCCGCGCAGGATGTCGAGTACTCGGGCAGCGCCGAGCGCATCGCCCCATTCGAACGGTCCGGCCGGATAGCCGAGGCCGAGACGAACCGATACGTCGATATCCTCTGGTGAAGCGATACCTTGCTGGGCCATTTCGCACGCGAGATTAACGATGCAAGCGACCACACGGGGCGCAACGAATCCGGGAGAATCCGAGATGACGAACGTCGGAATCAATTGCGCGGCAAATATCGCCTGTGCCGCATCGACCACCGACTGCGCCGTCGCCGGGCACGTCATTAACGTAACCCCCGACAGTCCGCAAAAGACCGGGTCAATCGCGACGACTTTGCGCGGATCGAGATGAAGATTGACAGCTGCGGTCGACAGGTCCGAGTCGAGCGGCGCAACAAGCACCAGGTCGGCGTCGTGAATATCGGATGCACGCGTCACCTGCGACAGCAGCGCTACGACTGATTCCGGCAGTGCCGCCTGTTCCTCCGTCGGCCACCACACCGCAAAATCGATCGGCGTTGCCGCCTGCGCCGACGGCGATGGTGCTGCGCTTTGCTGGCCGCCGTAGCTGTAAAAGCCCTGTCCGGCCTTGCGGCCCAGCAGACCGGCCTGCAGGCGCGTGCGCGCGAGCATCACCGGCCGATAACGGTCGTCGCCGTAATATTGCGCATGAATCGATTCCATCACGGGAACCGAAACGTCCAGTCCTGTCAAATCCAGCAACTCAAACGGCCCCATGCGAAAACCCGCGCATTGCCGCAGGATCGCATCCAGCACCGAGTGCTCGGCGGTCTTTTCTGCCAGCAGTTTCAGCCCTTCCGTGACGAACGCGCGGCCGGCATGGTTGACCACGAACCCCGGCGAGTCCGGCACGACGATCGGGCGATGCCCGATGCGCCGCGAAAGCTCAACCAGCGCATCGATCGCGTCCGACGCCGTTCTAGGCGCCTGCACGACTTCGACCAGTCGCATTCTGGTAACCGGGTTGAAGAAATGCCATCCCGCCACGCGCGACGGCTGGGTGCACCCGGATGCGATCGAGGTGACGCTCAACGACGACGTATTGGTTGCCAGAATGCAAGTCGACGACACGATCGACTCGAGATCTCGCAGCAGTCGTTGCTTGATCTCCAGATTTTCGACGATCGCCTCCACGACCAGATCACACTCGGCCATTGCGGCCAGACTGTCTGCTGCGGAAATCCGCTGTAGTGCCGCGTCAGCGTCGCTCTGCTCGGTTCGACCTTTTGCCACCGACTGCATCAGATCATCGTGCACTGCCGAAATGGCACGCACTGCCGCACCATCGACCACATCGAACAATTTCACGCGGCAGCCGGCCACCGCGCAAACCTGGACAATGCCACGCCCCATCGCACCGGCGCCCACCACCCCAACGCTTTTCAAAGATTGTCCCAATCTCGATCTCCCATTCAATTTGCGCTTCACTTAATCGAGAAACGTCACCTCGCTATCAGCAATGCCCGTGCCAATGCGGTGAATACTTCGAATAGGCGACCAATCGAGGAATAGGACCGTAGTCGCGCCGAACCGTGTCGTCATGGACGCCAATTCAGAATTGGCGAAGCAGCCCCTGTCTTCGTTGCGGACACCGTTTGGATATGCGCCGTTCTCCGTCGCTTTCTTGGCCGACTTTTTTGCTCACACAGCCGGCCCCCTATGCGCCCGTAAAAATATTGAGATGCTCATGCGCGTCCGGCAGAAGCTGATTGGAATATCGGGATCCGCCAATCACGGGCCGTCTTCCGTTCGGGGGAAAGACGTGCCACGAGCTGTCGTCATGCCGAAAGAACATGATCGACAGAGAACCAGACGGGGAGTCGATATCGACGCGCACGCAACGCCAACGGCTTTCTTCCGATCGCCCGATACGGGTGAGACGAAAATGCGCAGACGTGTCGATACCCAACCATTTCTCGACTGCTGCTCGCAGAGAACGTTTCGGTACAGTCATCGCGGTCCTCCACCGGTGGCATCGCCCAAGCGCAAATGGCGTTGCGTGCGCCAGCCATTGACGTGATGGCGCGAAAGGTTCGCCGCGTCGTTGTTGCCTCTATATTGCTAAAGGCCACTTTGCGCCTGCTCGGTTCGACGCCGCGATATGGGATGCTTCAGGCGAGTTCGGTCACGAGCTCCGGCACGAGCGCGAACAGATCGCCGACGAGGCCATAATCGGCCACGCTGAAGATCGGCGCTTCCGGATCCTTGTTGATCGCGACGATCACCTTCGAATCCTTCATGCCGGCCAGATGCTGGATCGCACCCGAGATGCCGACCGCGATGTACAGCTGCGGCGCGACGATCTTGCCGGTCTGGCCGACCTGGTAGTCGTTCGGCACGTAGCCGGCGTCCACTGCGGCGCGTGATGCGCCGAGTGCTGCCGACAGCTTGTCCGCCAGCGGCTCCAGCACCTTCGTGTAGTTCTCGCCGCTGCCGAGGCCGCGGCCGCCCGACACGATGATGCTCGCGCTCGTGAGTTCCGGACGGTCCAGCTTCGTCACTTCACGGCTCACGAACTGCGACTTGCCGGCGTCGGCTGCCGCTTCGATCTTCTCCACCGATGCGCTGCCGCCTTCCGCGGCAACCGGATCGAAACCCGTTGCACGCACCGTGATCACCTTGATCGGATCGCTCGACTGCACCGTCGCGATCGCGTTGCCTGCGTAGATCGGGCGCTCGAACGTGTCGGCCGAATCGACCGCCGTGATGTCCGAGATCTGCGCGACGTCCAGCTTCGCGGCGATACGCGGCGCGATGTTCTTGCCGTAGGCGGTCGCCGGCGCGAGGATGTGCGAATAGTCCTTCGCGATGTTCAGCGCGGTCGCTTCGACGTTTTCCGCCAGGCCTGCGGCCAGTTGCGGCGCGTCGGCCAGGAGTACCTTCGAGACACCTGCGATCTTCGCCGCCGCATCTGCTGCCGCTTGCGCGTTGTGGCCCGCGACCAGCACGTGGATGTCACCGCCAATCTTCGCCGCCGCTGCCACCGTGTTCAGCGTCGCGGCCTTGATCGACGCGTTGTCGTGTTCTGCAATCACCAGAATCGTCATTTCTCTGCGCTCCCTCTTACAGCACCTTGGCTTCGGTCTTCAGCTTCTCGACCAGCGTCTTCACATCCGGCACCTTCACGCCGGCTGCGCGCTTCGGCGGCTCGACCACCTTCAGCGTCTTCAGACGCGGCGCGACGTCCACGCCCAGGTCTTCCGGCTTCACCGTTTCCAGCGGCTTCTTCTTCGCCTTCATGATGTTCGGCAGCGTCACGTAGCGCGGCTCGTTCAGGCGCAGGTCGGTGGTGACCACCGCCGGCAGCGTCAGCGACAGCGTTTCCGCGCCGCCGTCGACTTCGCGTGCGACCGTTGCCTTGCCATCGGCGATCGTGACCTTCGATGCGAACGTCGCTTGCGGCAGGTTGGCCAGCGCGGCCAGCATCTGGCCCGTCTGGTTCGAATCGTCGTCGATCGCCTGCTTGCCGAGGATCACCAGTTGCGGCTGCTCCTTGTCGACCAGCGCCTTCAGAATCTTTGCGACGCCCAGCGGCTCGACGCTGTCGTTCGATTCGACGAGGATCGCGCGATCCGCGCCGATCGCCAGCGCCGTGCGCAGCGTTTCCTGCGCTTGCGTGACGCCGACCGACACCGCGATCACTTCGGTCGCCACGCCCGCTTCCTTCAGGCGCACCGCTTCTTCCACCGCGATTTCGTCGAACGGGTTCATCGACATCTTCACGTTCGCGATGTCGACGCCGGACTGATCGGATTTCACGCCAACCTTGACGTTCGCGTCGACCACTCTCTTCACTGGAACCAGGATTTTCATTCTCTTACCCAAACTTGGCTAAAAACGAAACCACCGGACACGGCGCTCGGCACCGCGTCCGGCATGCTTCACTGCACCGTCACGAGCGCATCGACAGCACCGAGTCCTTGCCCTCGATGCTTCACGATCACCGGGTTGATCTCGAACTCCTGCACTGCGGGAGCCGCGAGGAACATGTCCCCGAATCGCACTGCGGCGTCAACCAGCGCATCGACGTCCGCAGCGGGTTTCCCGCGGAAACCCTCGAGCAATGTCCAGAGCTTCAGCTTGTGCAGTGCATCCCGTACCTGATCGGCCGTTACGGGCAATGCGAGATGCGAGATGTCGCGGTACAGCTCCACCGCAACGCCACCGGTTCCGATCGAAATAATCGGTCCAAAGTCCGTGTTTCTCATGCACGACAGCACGATTTCCACCCCGTCGCTGATCATCTCTTGCACGAGCACGCCCATGTCTGGTTTTCCCACCTTCTCGCGGAACTCCCGGGCATAGGCATCCACATCCTGGGCCGTTTGTACGCGCAGCTTCACAAGGCCGAGTTCTGTCTTGTGTTCGCACTCCGACGGCAACACCTTCACGACGAGTGGATACGTCATCCCGGCGCATGCGTCCGAAGCCCGGTCCTCCGGACCCAACACCACCCACTTCGCCGGCGTAATCCCGCTCTCGGCACAGAACCGCATGGTCGCGGACCAATCCTGCGGCGCTTCCCGAGTGGCCAGTGCCGTACGCACTTCAGCCTTCGGCAGCGAAAGCATGCGGCGGCGCCGGTACAGCAACGAAAGCGCCTTCATCGCATGTGACGGATCGGCGACCAGCATGACGCCAGCGTCGCGGAACGCCTGACGGGTTTCCTGATCCGGCAACTCACCGATAAAGCTCACCACCACCGGCAGCGATCGGCCAATCGTCTTGAACACATCCGCGTTTGCTTCCAGGTATCGGCGTCCGCTGCTCGCGAACTGCACGATCATCGCCTCAACCCTCGGATCCGCCTCGACCGCAAAACAGGTATCCTGGAACATCGTCGGTACGGTATTGATCTGTCCCGTCAGGTCCACGGGGTTCGCTTTGCGCGCAAACTCGGGGAGGATTCCCTCAAGTTGCTCCGCAGTACGTGCACCGAATTCGGCCATCGGAATCCCATACTCGCTGCTGTGATCAGCGAGCAATGCACCTGCGCCGCCCGACGAACTCATTACCGCCACCCCGCCCAGCGCATCTCCGCTGACGCGCGGCTGCGGAAGATACGCCAGTACTTCCACCGCAGAGAGCGCATCGATCAAACTCTCCACCGCGATCACCCCGGCTTGCTCGAACACGTCCGCATATACGGCATGGGCCGACGCGATCTTCCCCGTATGCGACGCTGTTGCCTGCTGACCCACCTCGGAGCGGCCGGCCTTCAGCGCGACGATTTGCACGCCTCGCTCGCGAGCGCGTTCGGCGATTCGAAGGATCCTGGTCGCGTCATCAAGGCCTTCGATGTACAGCGCCACCACTCGCACGTCATCCTGCTCGATCACATGCTCGAGCATGTCGAGTGCATCGACACACGTCTCGTTCCCGACGCTGATGATGTAGGAACATCCGATCCCGTTGTTCTGCAGGAAGTTGCCGATCGCGCCTGCCAGTGCACCGCTCTGGCTAACGACTGCAATTGGCGCGTGCTTGAGCGTCTCCAGATTCCTTGCCGCGGGACTGAACGTCAACATCGCGCGGCGGCGAACCGACCACACACCCTGACAGTTCGGGCCAACCACGGTTACTCCGTGCTCCTTTGCAACCTCCGCGAGCCGAAGTGCGTGTTCCTTCCCGTCGTCCGTTTCCTCGAATCCCGAGCTGAACACAACGGCACTGCGAATGCCCTTCCGGCCGCACTCGGCAATCACACCCGGCACCGTATGAGCCGGCGTAATTACCAACGCTACGTCAGGTACTTCCGGCAACGCCTCCACCGACGGATATGCCTTCAGCCCTTCCACTTCAGCGTGGCTCGGACTTACCGGATACACGTTCCCTTCGAACCCGTGCTTTAGCAACACCCGCACGATCGTATTTCGCGGGCTGCCGACTTGGGGTGACGCGCCAACGATCGCGACGCTGCGCGGCTGAATGAAATGTTCGAATACCTGTTTGTCCATCATTGTCTCTTCTGTAATGGAGTGTCGCCGTTAGCGGCCTTTGAATTGAGGTGTGCGCTTTTCCTTGAACGCGCTCAGCGCCTCTTGGTGATCTTCGCTGGTCCGCACGATCGAAAGATTGGACGCAACGAGCTCATGCGCGGTGGCGAGATCCTTGTCGAGGCCGAATCGCATGACTCGCTTGATCAGTTGCACTGCGAGCGGCGCGCCATCAGCGACACGCCGCGCAAATGCGTAGGTACGTTCCATGAGTTCCGCATCCGGAAATACCTTGTTGACCAGACCGATTCGCTCTGCGTCCTGCGCGCTCACCCAATCCGCGGTCCAGAACATCTCGAGCGCCTTCGACATGCCAACAATTCGCGGCAGCAGATACGCACCGCCCACGCCGGGAATCAAGCCCATCCGGACATAGGTTTCGGCAAAGCGGGCGCTCTCGGCCGCGAATCGAATATCACATGCGAGTGCAATATCGAGACCGCCGCCGGTTGCAAGCCCATTCAATGCAGCCAACACCGGTTTATCGATCTCCGCGATCTTGCGCGGCAGGCGCTGGATGCCATCCCACACGCGAGACTTGATCATCGCGGGCGTCTGCGATGCGCTCGACGCGAACGAGTCCACATCGCCGCCAGTCGTGAATGCGCGTCCCGTGCCGGTCATTACGACCACGCGAATCTCCGGATTCGTGCGGCATTCCTCGAGGGCCTCGAGCCAGGTCTCCTGCATTGCCTCGGTGAACGCATTCAGCTTGTCCGGTCGATTCAGTGTAATCGTCGCGATACCCTGGTTGACCTCGAACTTGAGTTCTTCAGACATGCCTCCTCCTCACTGCCCGCTGATCTTCAGCACATCGTCCTTGCGGATATCGCGCAGCCCCGTCTTCCCGTGGTGGCGATCCGCCAGCTTGTACCCCAGCGCATCCTCCGCAATCAGGATCTTCTG
>NZ_QTPO01000095.1 GCF_003853645.1 Burkholderia sp. Bp9143
CGTTGAACATTCTCCGATGCGGACGTGCATCGCCAGTAGTGGGAATCCCCTGCCTTTAGGCAGTGGGGGGACGTCAAACTGATGCCACGTTGCGTCGGCAACAATCGCGGGCAGACATTCGACAATCTTGCGGCGCATCCCGCGACCGCAAGCCTTTTCCGAGGAAACGCCATGCTCAAGACGCTCGCCCGCGCCGCGGCCGCACTCGCCGTCGCATCCGCCTCGCTGCACGCCGTCGCGCAGACCAGCTACGACTACCTGTTGCTCGCGGCTTCGTGGGAGCCCGGCTTCTGCGCGTCGCACGACACGCCGGAGTGCACGAACCTCGCCGGCACGTATGCGGCGACGAGCCTGTCGCTGCACGGCCTGTGGCCGAACAAGTACGACGGCAACCAGCCGTTCTACTGCGGCGTGCCGCAGAGCGACGTCGATCTCGACAACGCGCACCAGTGGTGCAGCATGGACGCGTATCCGGTCAGCACCGCGACCCGCAACACGCTGTCGACCTACATGCCGGGCGTGGCGTCGTGCCTCGACAAGCACGAATGGTTCAAGCACGGCACCTGCTCGAATTCGGCGTCGCCGGATGCCTACTGGAACGAGGCGACGGGCATGATCAGTCGTCTCGGCAACACGTCGTTCAACGCGTTCCTGCAGGCGAACGCGGGCAACACGGTGACGCGCAACCAGCTGCTGTCCGCGTTCGAAGGCGCGTTCGGCAGCAATACGCGCAGCGCGGTATCGCTGAAGTGCACGAAGACCAACGGCGTCAGTTATTTCACGGAAGCGTGGATCGCGGTGAAGACGAATGCGATCGCGCAGTTTCCGAGCACGGCATCGCTCGTGACGGACGAGAACACGCAGGGGACGTGCCCGACGTCGGGCGTGTATATCGCGAAGTGACGCGCGAAGTAACGCGTGAAGTCACTCGGGATGCGCCGGCCGGAAGCGTTCCGGCCGGCGCGGCGGGGGCGTTGCGCGTTTACGCGAGCAAGCGTAGCGCGTCCGCGAGCGACAGCACCGTCGTGCGCGTCTCGAACGCGGTCGCGAACAGATGCTCGTGCACGACCTGATCCGGGTCGTAGCAGCAGTCCTTCACTGTATACAGCCGGAAATCCGCATCGCTTGCGTGCGCAACCGACGACAACACGACGCCCGTCGACGCAATCCCGACCAGGATCAGCGTATCAATCCCCCGCGCGATGAGCCGCCCCTGCAGGTCGGTGCGGAAGAACACGCTCGCGCGATGCGCGAGCGTCAGCGGTTCGCTGTCGAGCCGTCCGAGTTCCGGGCATGGGCCGTCGTCGATGAACAGGCCGAGCTGCTTGATCCCTTGCCCGTTCTTGTTGCGCGGGCTGACTTCCGGATAGCCGGGGCTGAAGCGGAGATTCGCGAAACAGACGTGAACGCCGCCGGCCCGCGCCGCATCGCACAGCTTGCGCGTGTTGGCGAGCAGGGTGGGCGCGACCGACGGAAAGAGGCCGAGGATGTCGGTCTGGTAGTGCATCACGACCAGCGCGGTTTGCGCCGGCACGATCGATGGAATCGGCGCGTGCGTGCGGCCGTCCGCGCCAGCGTGGTGAGTCGTCGTGAAATCTGAAGCGTGTTCCGGTTGCATGACTGATGCTCTCCCATGAGTCACTTCGGTGTTTTCAGAAAATCGACCGCTCCGTATACGTCGTCAACCATTCGAGCGCCAGCGTGCCCGCCAGCGAGTTCCCGTTCGCATCGAGCCCCGGCGCCCACACGCACACGGCCATTTCGCCCGGCAGCACCGCCACGATCCCGCCGCCGACGCCGCTTTTCGCGGGCAGGCCGACGCGATAGACGAAGTCGCCCGCCGCGTCATAGGTACCACAGGTCAGCATCAGCGCCGACAGCCGCTTCGCCGAACTCGAATCGACGATCCGCTCGCCGGTGACGGGCGCGACGCCGCCGTTCGCGAGAAACAGCGCGGCCTGCGCGAGCTCGACGCAGTTCATCGTGATCGCGCACTGGCGGCAATACGCGTCGACCACCGTGTCGGGCGGCATCTGCATGTTGCCGAAGCTCGCCATGAAATGCGCCATCGCGCGGTTGCGTTCCGCGTGCTGCAGTTCCGACAGCGCGACGCGCGAATCGTAGTCCACGTCGATCGCGCCGATCAGCCGCCGCACGAATTCGACGAGCGCGGTCTCGGCCCTGACGAAGCGGCGGCACAGCACGTCGGTGACGACCAGCGCGCCGGCGTTGATGAACGGATTGCGCGGCTTGCCGCGCTCGCTTTCCAGCTGAACCAGCGAGTTGAACGCGTTGCCGGACGGCTCGCGGCCGACCCGCTCCCAGAGCGCGTCGCCCAGCAACTGGAACGCGAGCGTGCACGCGAACAGCTTCGAGATGCTCTGGATCGAGAAACGCTCGTGTGCGTCCCCAACCGTGTAAACGTTTCCATCGAGCGTCACGACGGCCATCCCGAACTTGTCGGCGGGCACTTTCGCGAGCTCGGGAATGTAGTCGGCGACGCGTCCCTGGCCGATCCAGGGGGCGAGTTCGGTGTGGATGCGTTCGAGGATCGGCTGGTAGTTCATCACGTGAGGCAGGGCGGGCGCGGCCCGGTTTCCGGGGAGCCCGTATGGAACCGTTTTGGCGCCGGTTCGTCAAGCGCGCCAATCATTGCACCCTTATTTTTGAGATCGGCAAACGGGCAATCGGCGGGCGCAGTATCATGCGGTACGTTTCGACCGCTCGCCGGCAGCCGGCGCAAGCCTGCCGCCGCCGCGGTCTCCCCGTATGATCCGACCGTTGCCCATGTCTTTTCGCATCCTGCTCGTCGAAGACGACACCCGCCTGTCCACGCTGATCGCCGGCTACCTGCGCAAGAACGACTATGAAGTCGACACTGTGCTGCACGGTGACGCCGCCGTGCCGGCGATCCTGTCCATGCGCCCGGATCTCGTCATTCTCGACGTGAACCTGCCGGGCAAGGACGGCTTCGAGATCTGCCGCGAGGCGCGCAAGCAGTACGACGGCGTGATCATCATGGTGACGGCGCGCGACGAGCCGTTCGACGAGCTGCTCGGCCTCGAATTCGGCGCCGACGACTACGTGCACAAGCCGGTCGAGCCGCGCATCCTGCTCGCGCGGATCAAGGCGCAGCTGCGCCGCGTCCCCGCGCGCGCGGCCGAAGGCGCCGCGCCGCAGCCGGAGCGCTACACGTTCGGCCAGTTCTTGATCGACCGCACCGACCGCTCGGTCGTGCTGCCCGGCGGCGACTCGCCCGACCTCACGTCGGCCGAGTTCGACCTGCTGTGGGTGCTGGTGTGCCATGCGGGAGAGGTCGTCAGCCGCGACGACCTGATGCTGCAGCTGCGCGGCGTCGAGTTCGACGGCCTCGACCGCACGATCGACGGGCGCATCTCGAAGCTGCGCCGCAAGCTGCACGATGATGCTGGCAACCCGCAGCGGATCAAGACGATCCGCAGCAAGGGTTACCAGTTCAGCAAGCATGCGTGGGAATGACGCGACCCTGGCGCGACGCCGTCGGCCGTCGCATCCCCGCATCGCACGATAGCCGGAAGCCGCGATGATCCGACCCACCCGTTCGCACCCCGATGCACCGCCGCTTTCGACGCTGCGCTATGTCAAATGGCGCTGGCTGCATTTCCGCCGCGCGTGGACCGACACGCGCGCCGACCGCATTCCAAGCTGGTCGCGGCTGTACGTGCGCACCTACCTGCAGCTGCTCGGGCTCGTGCTGCTGACCGCGCTCGTGCCGGCGCTCGCGCTGTGCGTCGTGTTGTCGCCGCAAGTCGTGTGGCACGCGTTCGACGCGCTGCCGGGCGATATCTGGATCGTGCTCGCGTTCGTGCTCGCCGCGCCCGCGCTCGCCGCGTATCGGTGGATGCGGCCGGTCTGGTCGGATCTCGTGATGGTGCGCGAGCGCGCGATCGACTTCACCGGCGGGCGCTTCAACACGCGCGCGCGGGAGTCGCACAGCGTGATCATCGGCCCGCTCGCGCGCACGCTGAATGCGCTCGCGATGCGCATGGAGCGGCTGATCGCCGCGCAGCGCGACCTGACGAACGGGATCTCGCACGAGCTGCGCACGCCGCTCGCGCGCGTGCGCTTCGCGCTCGAGATGCTGCGCGAACCGGGCTCGGCCGCCGAATACCACGGGGCGCTGGAGAGCATCGCGCAGGACGTGACCGAGCTCGAGGAACTGATCGACATGAGCCTCACGTACGCGCGGCTCGAATACAGCTCGCTGCAGTCGAGCCTCGAGCTGACCGCGCCGGTCGCGTGGTTCGAGCACCAGATCAGCGACGCGCAGTTGCTGTATCCGGAGCGCGCGATCGAGTCGCGCATCGCGATCGCGTCGGACCTGCGCGTGAAGATGGACCGGCGGCTGATGTCGTACGCGATGCGCAACCTGCTGCGCAATGCGAGCAAATATGCGGCATCGCGGATCGTCGTCGGGATCGCGATCGAGCACGGCAACATCGCGATCTTCGTTGAGGACGACGGCCCGGGCGTGCCGGAGAGCGAACGCGAACGGATTTTCGACGCGTTCGTGCGCCTCGACCGCCGCACCGGTGGCTACGGGCTCGGCCTGGCGATCACGCGGCAGGTGCTGCACGCGCACAACGGCCGGATCGCGGTCGTCGATCCGGTCGAACTCGGCGGCGCGCGATTCGAGATCAGCTGGCCGATCTGACAATCTGTCCGGCGCCATCGGGCAACGCGGTCGCCGCGCCGCGGCGACCGCCGCCCGCCAGGGTCAATACGTGCGGCCGAGCTGCAGGTAGATGTTGCGCCGCCCGCCCGGCGCGAGCGCGACGCCCATGTACAGCGGGCCGAACGCGGTCGTCAGGCTCGTGAAGAACGTATAGCTCTGCTTGAGCGTGCCGCCGCCGACCTTCACGCCGCTCGACCACACGTTGCCGACTTCCGCGCTGGCACCGACCGACAGCGCCTTGATCGGGGACGCGTTGAACGTCATCAGCTGGTTCATGTAGGTCACGTTGCCGTACGCGAGTTCGTTGCCGGCCAGCTGGTCGGCCGCATACGCGGCCAGATGCTGGAACCCGCCGAGCGTGAAGTTGAACGCGTTGATCAGGTTGGTGCCGCCGATGCTCTTGCCGCCCTCGATCGTTGCACTGACGCTGTGCCGGCCGAACTGCTGCGCGATCATGGCCTTGCCGTAGAGCTCGGTATAAGGCGCGTTGGACGTATCGGCGAGGTCCTCAGCGGACTGGCTGTTGTGCGACCACAGCGACCGTTCGACCCGGAATTCGCCGTAGTAGCCGCGGCGCGGGAACATCGGATCGTCGAGCTGATCGATGACGAGCCGCGCGCGCGCGGTCAGCGCCTGCGACGTGAAGCTCGGCCAGACCAGCGTCGAGCTGCCGTCATCGAACGGGAACGGCAGGTTGTAGTTCGGCGAGCCGTGCCCGGTCGCGTAGCCGATACCCATCCGGAAGTCGCCGAGCCGCCCGATCGGCAGGCCGAAGTCGAGCCCGGTGCGCGCCGTCTGCATCAAGTACTGGTTCAGCTTCACCTCGCCGCTGTTGTCGTACAGGTTCACGTAGCGACGCTGATATTCCGCATAGGGCGAAATGTACAAACCGTATGCGGCCGGCAACGGCTGCCGCAATTCGACGCGGGCCGACTGCAGGTCGCTGCCGATCGTCGTGTCCGCGCGGAACTCGAGGCCCGATTCGGTGAGCCACGGCCGCCGGTAGCCAACGTGCAGGCGGAAGCCGCCCTCGTCGGTCGAGCTGCTGGACATCCCGACGCCGAACAGCAGGAAATTCGGCCCCCAGTATTTCTCGCGCGCATCGATCTCGAGCACGTTCTCGTCGCCGTGGCTCACGATCTGCTGCGTCACGCTCTCGAAATTGCCGCCGGTCGTCAGCCCGAGCAGGTCCTGGCTGACGGTCGCCGGATCGTAGGTGTCGCCCGGTTTCACGTGCAGCGCGTCGCTGACGACACGCTTGGGCACACCGCCGGTCGTCTTGATCTCGATTCGCGTGATGCGGATCGGCGGCGGCAGCGGCTGCGCATGAGCGGACCGGTAGGCCGCGTACTGTTCCGGCGTGAGCGCGAAGTGCTTGAGCTGCGGCAGCGCCGCGGTCGCGGCGGCCGCGCCGGCGGCGATCGCCTGCTTCGCGTTCTGGAAATCGGTGAACGCGAGCGCGCCGAGGTCGGGCGTGAGCAGCACGTCCCGCGCGGCGAGCTGCTTGCGCTGCGACGTCACGTTCTGGCGGATCAGGATGCCGACCATCTGTTGCATCACGTCGGCCGGCGACGCGAGCGCGTCGAGCGGACGCAGCGGCGAGCCGATGTCGACGGCGATCACGACCTTCGCGCCCATCTGCCGCGCGGTGTCGACCGGCAGGTTGCTGACGAGGCCGCCGTCGACGAGCGCGCGGCCGTTGATCTCGGCCGGCGCGAACAGGCCGGGCATCGCCATGCTCGCGCGGATCGCGAGCGGCAGCGAGCCGTGATCCAGCACGACCATCTGGCCCGTCTGCAGGTCGGTCGCGACCGCGCGATACGGGATCGGCAGCTGGTCGAACGGCTGGTTGGTCGGCACGGCGGCCGTCCAGTTCGCGAGCAGCGCTTGCAGCCGGTTGCCCTGCACGAGGCCGACCGGCGCCTTCACACCCTTCTTGCCGAAGCCGAGCGTCAGGCTGTTGATGTACAGGCGCTCGTCCTCGCGGCTGCTCTGCGGCAGGTCCGCGCGGTCGGTCACGTCGAACGCGATGTCGCCCAGGTTCACTTCCGACAGCTTCTTTTGCATTTCGTCGGCAGCCATCCCGCTCGCATACAGGCCGCCGACCACGGCGCCCATGCTGGTGCCGGCGATGCAGTCGATCGGGATGCGGTTCTCCTCGAGCACCTTCAGCACACCCAGGTGCGCGTACCCGCGGGCGCCGCCGCCGGACAGCACGAGGCCGATCGACGGCCGGCCGGCCGGACCGCCGTCGGCGTTGCAGGTCGGCTCGCGCGTGGCGGCGGGGGCCGTTGTGGCGGGGGCGGCCGGTGCGGCGGCAGTGGCCGCCGTCGCGGTGCGGGTAGCGGTGTCGGCGGCCGGCATGGGCTGCGCGGCAACGGTGCAGCACCAGAGCGCAACGAGCGTTGTGCCGAGCTGGCGCACCCCTGGCCAGCGGAGAGAAGCGGGCGCTGTCATGGTGGAATACCTGGCGTGATCGGGCGTCGGACGCCTGCCGGGAGCAGGCAAGACCGAGAGATTACCGTGTTTTACAAGCGCAACGCGAGGGGCCGATGCGTAGCCGCAGGCCTGCCGACACGCGTTTTCGGCAATTTCGTCGCGAAAAAATCATCGGAATTGCTTAAAGTATCGGCACGATTTGCCGCTAAGACCGTAATGGGGCAGCAAAGGCGTGCCGCGGGGATGCGGCCCGGCCGCTCCGGCCGGTTTGTTCAAGAAAAGGCTAACTATGTCGACACCGCTGTTCGGAAAGTTGTTTGCGCAACCCGTTGCGATCGACCCTGGAACGGCGAGTACGCGGATCTATACGCACGAGCGCGGCGTGGTGCTGAACCAGCCGTCGGTCGTCTGCTTTCGCAAGGGGGGCGCATCCGACGCGCGACCGACGCTCGAGGCGGTCGGAGAACTCGCGAAGGCGCTGCTCGGCCGCGAGCCGGGGCATCTCGAGGCCGTGCGGCCCATGCGGCACGGCGTGATCGCCGATGCGCACGCCGCCGAGCAGATGTTCCGCCGCTTCATCGACATGTCGCGCACGCGCTCGCGCTTCAGCCGCCGCGTCGAGGTCACGCTGTGCGTGCCGTCGGATGCGACGGCGGTCGAGCGCCGCGCGATCCGCGAGGCGGCGTTCGCGGCCGGTGTATCGGACGTCGAACTGATCGAGGAAGCGCTTGCCGCCGGGCTCGGCGCGGGTCTGCCGGTGACCGAGCCGGTCGGCTCGATGGTCGTCGACATCGGCGCCGGGACGACCGAAGTCGCGGTGATCGCGCTCGGCGGCATCGTCTACCGCGAGGCGATCCGCGTCGGCGGCAACCAGTTCGACGCGGCGATCATCAACCACGTGCGCAACCTGTACGGCGTGCTGCTCGGCGAGCAGACCGCCGAGCGCGTGAAGCAGACGATCGGCTCGGCCACCAGCGCCGTGCCGCGCACGTCGACGCGCGCGATCGGGCGCGGCGTCGAGGACGGCCTGCCGCGCTCGATCGAGCTGTCGAACCACGATGTGGCAGACGCGCTGGCCGCGCCGCTCAAGCAGGTGATCGGCGCGGTGAAGTCGGTGCTGGAAAACGCGCCGGCCGAACTCGTGACCGACATCGCCCATCGCGGCGTGGTGCTGACGGGCGGCGGCGCGCTGCTCGCGGATATCGAACGCCTGCTGCGCGACGAGACCGGGCTGATCGCGCGGATCGCCGACGAGCCGGCCACCTGCGCGGTGCGCGGCGCCGGGGAGGCGATGGGGCGCCTCGCGATGTGCCCGGTGGATTGACGCCGGCCGGGCAGGCTCGCCGACCTGGTCTGGAGGTCTTTCGAACCCCGAACCTTCGCGGCACGCGCGCGCATACATGCAGGCGCACCGGCTGTCGCGCGTGTTGATCGTCAGCCAGTATCACCACCTCGCGCGGGCGCGCCTCGCGTTCGAGCGGGTCGGCTCGTACCCGCGAACATCTCCCCCGCGTATCCGCACCGCCTCCAGTGGCGCGCTATCCATTCGAGCTGGCGGGAAGTGCCCGCATACGCGATCCATGCGCTGCGTCGATGGCTCGACCTCGATGCGCGGCCCGTGTCGTTCCGGCCGATCGTTTATCTGATGATCCCGCTTTCGTAACCCGAGGGCGGCCGGGATTCGATTGAGTTTGTGGCTTTCATTGTCGTTTACAAATGGCGGCTTCACGTGCGCCGGATTCGAAAGCGTTTTGTGGGGTGTTGAAAATCCATGCTTTCGATTCTTGAAATTAAACGGCTCCCGATTATTTGCGTCGACTGAATGCCGCCGTCATTTGTATTGCGCCGCAAAAACACGGTAGCCGATTTTGTATGAGGTATGGGTGTTTTCACGGATCCCGCGATTGGTTGTTTTGCCCGGAATTTGACGGAATGACCGGAAAACCCCTCGGTTCCTGTCGCTTCGAGAATTTGTGCGAGTAAAAAATACGCATTCCATTGGCCTTGCCCCGATAAGCAAAGATTGACTGGAAAACCATATTTTTTTGATATAGCCTTGTCTGACAAAAAGCAGGGCGGTAATCAAATCAACCAGAAAGTCGCTGCATAAAAACAGGGGTCCACGATCATGTCATCCGGTTAGTTTTGCATTCGCAAACGAGAATCGATTAACCAGCAGTTCATCCACGAATAAACCGACGTCGTACCGCGACCGCCGGAGGGCACGCTTGCGTTCCGGATTTTCCGCCGTCGCCGGTCCGATTCAGCGGTCATGCTGATGCCGAGGGGACGCATGAATATTGCGCATTCGAAGAAGAGCGGAGAGCCGTTTCCGAGACTCCTGTTGCCGACCGGCGTTTTCCTGGCCTTGTCCGGCGCGGGCATCGTTCCCGCCTATGCGACCTGCACCACGGCAGGCACCACGGTGACCTGTTCGGGCGTCGCGAATCCGCTGGCGCCGAGCTATTCGAACAGCGCCAACAACATCCACGCGACCGTCAATCCCGGCGCGAGCCTCGGCGTGCTGCTCGGCGTCGGCGGTACCGCGATGTCGCTGACTGGCAACAATACCCAGCTGGCCAACAACGGCACGATCGACCCGTCGGCGCTCGGCACCGGGCTCGGCGTGCTGTCGAGCGGCGCGGTGATCGGCAACGCGGCGGCGAGTGCCGGCACCAGCGTCACCAACAACGGCACGATGAACGGCTCGACCGGGGTGGCGATCAGCGGCGTGACGGGCATGGCGCTGTCGGTCCAGAACGGCACCGGCGGCACGTCGACGATCAACAACACCGGCACGATCGGCTCGAACCCGCTGGTCGGCGCGACCCTCACCGGCGCGGACGCGCCCGTGGTGGCCGCGTACGGCGGCGCCACGGTCAACATGACGAACAGCGGGACGATCACCGGCCGCGTGTCGCTCGGTACGAACGGCACGCCCGGGGCAGGTAATACGTTCACCAACTCGGGCACGATCAACGGCAGCGTGTCGATGGGCGCGAACAGCACGAACACGTTTAATGCCGTGACGGGCTCGTCGGTCAATTCGGCGGGCGGCACGGGCGGCGCGTTCAACATCACCGTCGGCCCCGTTACGCTCGGCGTCGCGGCGACCGGCACCGTTGACGGCGGGGCAGGCGGCGACAACACGCTGGTGCTGCAGCAAGGCGCATCGGCAAACGGCGCCATCGCGGTCAGCAACTACATCAACTTCAATCACCTGGACGTCACGAGCGGCAACTGGACAATCAGCGGCGCGTCGACCGCGCAGGACGCGACGCTGGCGGGCGGCGTCGCGATCATCGACAACAACGCGTCGCTCGGCACGGGCACCATCACGGCCACCGGCGGTGCGCTGCAGGCGGGCGTCGCCGGGCTCAACGTCAGCAACAATGTGGATCTCGGCGCGGGCGGGCTGACGGTGCAGGGCGCGACCGGGCTCACGCTGTCAGGCGCGGTGACGGGCGGCGGCGCGCTGACGAAGAGCGATGGCGGCACGCTGACGCTGTCGGGTCTGAACAGCTACACGGGCGGTACGAACCTGAACGCCGGCGGTCTCGTGGTCGGCAGCAATACCGCGCTCGGCGCGGGCGCGCTGAACGTCAACGCATCGGCGACGCTCGATTCGAGTGCGAACGTGACGCTCGGCAACGTGGTCAATCTCGCCACGGGCGCGACGCTGACGCTGGGCGGCAGCAACGATCTCGGCCTGACGGGCACGATAAGCGGCACCGGCGGGCTCACGAAGAACGGCGCGGCGACCGCGACGCTGACCGGCGCGAACACGTATACGGGCGACACGACGATCAATGCCGGCACGCTGGCGATCGGCGCGGGCGGCAGCCTCTCGCCGACCGGCACGGTCAACCTCTCCGGCGCGGGCGCGACGTTCGACCTGGGCGGCGCGACCGGGACGCAGACGATCGGCGCGCTGGCGGGCGCGGCTGGCACGAACGTGAATCTCGGCGGCAATTCGCTGATACTCGACGGCAACGTCAATGCGACGTATGCGGGCACGATCGGCGGCACCGGTGGCCTGACGTTGTCCGGCACCGGCACGCAGGCGCTGACCGGCGCGAACACGTACACGGGCGGCACGAACCTGAACGGCGGCAACCTCGTCGTCGGCAGCAACACGGCGCTGGGCTCCGGCGCGGTGAACGTCAACGGCTCGTCGACGCTCGATGCGACCACGAACGTATCGCTTGCGAACGGCATCAACCTCGCCACCGGCACGACGCTCACGCTAGCCGGCAGCACCGGCCTCGGGCTGGGCGGCACGATTTCCGGCGGGGGCGGGCTCGTGAAGGACGGTGCCGCGACGCTGACGCTGTCCGGTGCAAACAGCTACTCGGGCGGCACGACGCTGAATTCCGGCGGACTCGTGCTCGGCAACGGCTCGGCGCTCGGCGCGGGGGCGCTGACCGTCGGCGGCGCGGCGACGCTCGATACGACCACGAACCTGTCGATCGGCAATGCGATCGATCTCGGCACCGGCACGCTCACGCTGGGCGGCAGCAACGCGCTCGGGCTGAGCGGCGTGATCTCCGGCGCGGGTGCGCTCGTGAAGGACGGCGCGGCGACCACGACGTTGACGGGCGCGAACACCTATACGGGCGGCACGACGATCAACGCCGGGACACTGGCGATCGGCGCGGGCGGCAGCCTGTCGTCCACGGGTACGGTGAACCTGGTCAATCCGGGCGCCGCGCTCGACATCAGCGCGGGCGGAGCACAGTCGATCGGCGCGCTGTCGGGCGGGGCCGGCACGAGTGTGACCCTCGGCGCCAGCGCGCTGACGCTGGGCGGGACCGCGAGCGGCACGTTCAGCGGCGTCATCGGCGGCACCGGCAGCCTGACGCTGTCGGGCACCGGCACGCAGACGCTGAACGGCGCGAATACCTATACGGGCGGCACGAACCTGAACAGCGGCAGTCTCGTGCTCGGCAACAACGGGGCGCTCGGCAACGGTACGCTGGCCGTCGGCGGCACGGCGACGCTCGATACGAATGCAAGCCTGTCGGTCGCCAACGCGATCGATCTCGGCACGGGCGCGACTCTGACGCTGGGTGGCAGCAACGCGCTCGGGCTCAGCGGTGCGATCTCTGGCGCGGGCGCGCTCGTGAAGAACGGCCCGGCGACCACGACGCTGACGGGCGCGAACACCTACACGGGCGGCACGACGATCAACGCCGGCACGCTGGCCGTCGGCGCGGGCGGTAGCCTGTCGGCGACGGGCACGGTGAACCTGGCCGGCGCGGGCGCAGCGCTCGACCTGAGCAGCGCGACGAGCGCGCAGACGATCGGCGCGCTGTCGGGCGCTGCGGGGACGATCGTCAATATGGGCGGCAACGGGCTGACGCTGGGCGGGACCGCCAGCGGCACCTTCGGCGGCGTGATCGGCGGCGCCAGCAGCCTGACGCTGGCCGGCACCGGTACGCAGACGCTGACGGGCGCGAACGTATACACGGGCGGCACGAACCTGAACAGCGGTGGCCTGGTCCTCGGCAACAGCGGGGCGCTCGGCGGCGGCGCGCTGAATGTCGGCGGCGCAGCGACGCTCGACACGAGCACGAGCCTGTCGCTGAACAACGCGGTCAACCTCGGCACCGGCGCGACGCTGACGCTCGGCGGCACCAACGCGCTCACGCTGAACGGCGGCATGACCGGCGCGGGGGCACTCGTGAAGAACGGCCCGGCCACGACGACGCTGACGAGTGCGGCCAGCTACACGGGCGGCACGACGATCAACGCCGGCACGCTGGCGATCGGTGCAGGCGGCAGCCTCGCGCCGACGGGCACGATGAACCTCGCGGGCACGGGGGCGACGCTCGACCTGAGCGGCGCGTCGGGCGCGCAGACGCTCGGTGCACTGTCGGGTGTGGCCGGCAGCAACGTGAGCCTCGGCGCCAACGCGCTGACGCTGGGCGGGACGGCCAGCGGCACGTTCGGCGGCGTCATCGGCGGCACGGGCGGCCTGACGCTCGCGGGCACCGGCACGCAGACGCTGTCCGGCGCGAACACGTATACCGGCGGCACGACGATCAATGGCGGCAGCACGCTGGCACTGGGTGCGGGCGGCAGTCTCGCGGCGAGCGGCACGGTGAATCTCGCGGGCGCGGGCGCGACGTTCGACCTGGGCGGTGCGTCGGGCGCGCAGACGATCGGCGCGCTGACCGGCACGGCCGGCACGAACGTGAATCTCGGCGCGACCGCGCTGACGCTGAGCGGCAGCGGCAGCAACACGTTCGGCGGTGCGATCGGCGGCACCGGCAGCCTGACGCTCGCGGGCACCGGCACGCAGACGCTGTCGGGCACGAACACGTATACCGGCGGCACGACGATCAACGGTGGCAGCACGCTCGAGCTCGGTTCGGGCGGCAGCCTCGCGTCGACGGGTGCGGTCAACCTCGCGGGCACGGGCGCGACGTTCGACGTGAGCG
>NZ_QTPO01000096.1 GCF_003853645.1 Burkholderia sp. Bp9143
GCGGATACGGCCGAAGCGAAGCTGGAAATCATGGAAGCGTGCGGCATCACCGTCACGCGCAACCCGTCGGAAATGGGTCGCCTGCTCAAGAAGGCGCTGTAATTTCGTTCGGGGTATCCGGAGGAAAATGCTGCTTTTGCCTGTCTTCGATTTTCCAGTTTGACAACCTGCCAGAAAGGTGCGACGGGTCCGACACAATATACTGGATTGGGCGATGCGCGATGCGGTACGCATTGTGCATCGCCCGGGCGGGGATTACTGGCTTGCGCCGGTCGCTGCACCGGCCTTCTTCTGGGCATCTTGCAGGTTCTGCGGATAGTTCGGGTCATTGACCGCCGGCTTGTAACCGGCGTCTTCGAGTTTCTTCAGTTCGGCGGTGTTCTTTGCCCGCGCTGCTTTACGCGCTGCCTTGCGCTGCGCGCGAGCTTCCTTGCGCGCCTGGCTCTTCGCCGCCTTGGCTTGTGCCTTCGCATCCTGCGTAGTGGGCTCGCTTGCCGTTGTCTGCGCGAACGTGGATGCCGTCCCGCCGATCAGGAAAGCTGCTGCGGCAGCAACAAGCGTGAACCTTCTGAATTGGATTCGCATCGGTGAACTCTCTATTCTGATTAATTCCATTTGAAGTACGTACAGATACCGCCCCTGCTCTCGACGCGAGAACGTCGCAACGGGAGCTTCTGAATCATAACCGCGTTGCAGCGAGTGTGGCGACATCGGAGTAGATCGTCCGGGCATTCACGGATGTCGTGCGCGTTATATGCACTCCTGCTTTCCAGGAACTCGACAGGGCCGTGAGGAGCCCGGCTACCGATATCGACGGTCGCCGATCAAGAAAATGAGACGGTCGTGTTCGAACCAGTCGACACGACGATCGGAGCGTCAGTCGATAAGATCGACCGTGTCCGGGGACAGCACAGCTCGGATCGCACACCAATGACCAATGGGATGACATGCATGCCCCGCGTTGCGACGGCCAAAAATTACGCGGGGATGTACGCAGGAGTTGGCCGCCGGCAGGTCTGTACAGCAGTCGAAAATGTTCGGGGTTTCATGCCGACTCCTGCCCCGAACGTAGTCGAGGCGGACATCATCTGTCGGCTAAGAATACACACCAATGGTGGCGAGCAAGGCGGTGCTGGGCATTTGCCTTCGCCTTAACTGGCACCGAGGCTTCCTTTTCGATCGAGTCTGATCAAGATCCTGTCGGCACTCCAGAAATCGGTTCACTTGAATGCCTGCGGTTTCGCGGGCTCGTAACTTGTCAGAAATTTTCGCCTTTGCATGCCATTTCTGGCACGCCCGTTGCATTACCGAGAGCGCGTGACGGTCTACCAATTAGTAGTCGATGCCACGCCTGGTGCTGGCTCTGGCGGCATCTCAGACGACACACTGTTGGCGAACTGCGAAAGCACGTACCAAGCATAAATTGACACGCGGTCGCAATAAAAATGGAGACGATCTATGAACCAATTTCCTCAATTTGCAGTACGACATCTCGATGACAAATGCACGCCACGAGGTACCAGTCTAGAGCAGCACTGGGCATCCCGGCATTCGTTTTCTTGATCAACATCCGGAACGTGGACAGTCGAGCACTCGACGCGTCTTCGGTCAGAACGCTGGAAAGAAAGGAACTTCAATTATGGAAGGCTTGATTTCGGCCGGTGTCATCGGCCTGAGCCTCGGTACCCAGTATGCGTTGATCAGCATAGGGTTCACGCTCATATTCGGCATCCTCGGAGTCGTCAATTTCGCACACGGGGGATTCTATATTTTGGGCGGATATATCGCGTATTCGCTTTCCCAATCCCTGGGCGTGCCATTTTTCTTCGCGGTGCTGATCGCCGCATTGGCTACCGGCGTGCTCGGCTACCTTACCGAGGTGCTGGTGATTGAGCGGTACGTCACCGATCCGCTTGCGACGATGCTGATCACGCTTGGCATCTATCAGATCATCGCGACGGGCGTGACCGTCTCGTATGGCGCAGAGCCGATGAACTTTCCGTTCCCGATTGCAGGCTCGCTGCGCGGACCAGGCTTCTATATCCCATATTCGAACCTTATCGTGATGGGGGTATGTGCACTGGCGATTGCGGGCGTCTACTGTCTCGTGTTCAAGACGCGCTATGGAATCGCACTGCGGGCGATGGCCGATGATGGCGCGGTAGCACGCGCGCAAGGTATTCGGCCGTCGCGGATGTTTCCGCTTGCTTTCGCCATTGCGACGGCGCTTGCAGGCCTCACAGGCGCGCTTGTGACGCCGATCCTGGCGCTCGAACCATTCGGTGGCGACGCGGTGCTAGGCAAGGCCTTCATCGTGGTCATCCTGGGTGGTCTCGGCAGCGTGACGGGCGCAATGGTTGCGGCGTTCGTCGTTGGCCTGATCGAAGCTTACAGCAGTGTTTACCTAGGCGGATCGCAAGGCGCGCTGGCGTTGTTTGTTCTTGTGATGCTCATTCTGCTCGTGCGGCCGCAGGGTCTGCTCGGCACCGTTACGCGAAAGGCCTAAACATGTCTATCAATATGCGACGTCGCGGATTCACGCTGGATTTATGTGGCGTACTGCTGCTGTTGCCTCTCCTTCTGTTGCCGTTCGTCACCACGGATCCGCTGATGAATTCCCTGACGAATCAGTCGGCGGTCGGCGTAACCGCGGCAATGGGAATCTACATCATGTTGCGGCTTGGTTTGCTGTCGTTCTCCGTGCCGTCTTTCATGGCGCTCGGCGGATATGCGGCCGCAATCGTGGCCAACTCAGGTACGACGAATCTTCTGTTGCTGATGGCGGTCAGCGCAATCGTGCCGGCCATCGTGGCAGTCCCGCTCGGGGCCGTAGTCCTGCGTTTAAAGGGCGTCTACTTTATCTTCATCACGTTCGTGTTTAACGAGATCCTCCAACTCGTCATCTTCGAGACACCGACGCTGACCGGTGGCGCAAATGGCATTGCTGGCGTGCCTCCCGCGACGCTCTTCATGCTGAATATGAATTCAACGACGGCATCCGTAGTCGTGACGATCGTGGTCTGTATCGTTGCAACGTTGGGTACGCTGGCCGTCACGCATATATTGCGGCCGGAATTCGCATCCATCGAAGAGAACGAGACGCTTGCCGAGAGCCTGGGGATTGCGCCATGGAAGTTCCGAACAACCGGCTTCATCGCGTCGGCGGCAGTCTCTGGCCTGGCTGGTTTCGAACTGGTGAACATGTTATCAACCGCTCATCCGAGTTCCTTCACGTCGTGGTCGGTGAACAACTACATCGCATATGTATTTATTGGCGGCCGCGGTAACCTGCTTGGTGTCGTCGTCGGAAGCCTGCTGCTGATCGGAATGACTACCGTATTCAGCAGCTACGCGAACTTGGCGTCCGGGATGTTCGGTGTGTTGCTCGTGATCGTGATGATGATTGCGCCCGGTGGGATTGTTGGAACAATGCTGAAACTCTTTGGGCGATTCGGCGGGCGTTGCGCGGATGTGAGCCGTCCGCATGTACAAGACGGAGGTCGCGCATGAGCTCGACACCAGCACTCTCAGCGAATGCTGCTTCGCCGCATGTGGCTCGGACACTCCGGGTCGACGCCATTACGAAGCGATTCGGTGGTATCCGAGTATTCGAAGATGTGTCATTCGAAGTGCCGGCCGGCGAAGTACTCGGGGTGATCGGTCCGAACGGCGCAGGAAAGACCACATTGATCAACGTGATGAGCGGCGTGCTGCGGCCCACGTCCGGACATATCAGGCTCGGCAATCAGGAGGTTACCGGAAAACCGTTCTATTCGATAAATCGACTCGGTATAGGACGGAGCTTCCAGCAGACAAATACATTCCGCAGCGCGACGGTCGATGAAAACCTCTCCCGTGCGCAACGATTTGCTGCTGCGAAGATTGGCCCGGACCTCGGGATAGACGATCTGATCGAAGAGTTCGGCCTTGCCCCGCATCGACATGAGGTGAGCGAGAAATTACCGTACGGACTTCAAAAGATGCTTGGACTTGTCATGGTACTAGCGTCCAGGCCTGGCTTCTTGTTGCTCGACGAACCGGCCGCTGGCCTTGAAAGGCGCGAGCGCCCGCAGGTCGATCGCTTCATTGAACATGCTCGCAATACGTTGGGATGCGGTGTGCTGATTGTCGAACACGACATGGATATGGTGCGCCGACTTTGCCCCCGCATTGTGGTGCTGGAAGCCGGGCGTCTGCTTGCCGAGGGAGAGCCCGACGAGGTGCTTTCTAGGCGTGACGTGATTGAGGCATATCTGGGTGCTAGCGAGGATTGAACATGCTGAGTGTCGAAAATCTGCGAGTCCGCTACGGCGGCATCGTTGCACTTCACGATGTCTCGATCGACGTCGCGGAGGGCGAATCTGTCCTGCTGGTTGGTGCGAACGGTGCGGGGAAATCAAGTCTCATGAACGCGATCGTCGGGCTTGTCCCAGCGGCGTCGGGACGGATTCGCTTCGGCGGAAAGGACATCACTGGCGTTCCATGCCCAGCGCGGGCCCGGCTCGGCATCGGCTATTCGCCCGAAGGCCGGCGCATCTTCCAGTCGCTGTCCGTCCGGGAAAACGTGATGTCCGGAATGCTCGGCATCTCGAGGAAGCAGGCAGACGAGAATTTCGCGTGGATCGAGAAGACCTTTCCACTGTTGGTCGAGCGCGCCGACCAGCCGGCGAATCAGCTTAGCGGCGGGCAACAGCAAGTCGTGGCGATTGCCCGCGCGGTGAGTACATTGCCAAAGCTGCTGTTGCTCGACGAACCGTTTCTCGGTCTTGCGCCGGTATGGATCGAGCGCATCAGCGAATCAATCCGCGAACTGCAGCGCCGCGGCACGACGATCCTGATGACCGAGCAGATGGCACGGCCGGCGCTCAAGCTCGTCGACCGCGCCTATGTTATGCGCGGTGGCGAAGTGCGGCGCAGCGGGACTGTGGATGAAATCCGGGATGTTGCATTGGCAGAGGAATATCTGTAACCACAATCTTATAGAAAAGTGAGGCACCACAATGACGAAGATGCAGCCAGCATATAACCATGTGAAGGCTGGGCGCGACGAGCCGATCCTTGATCCGGATCTGCCGATCATCGATTCCGCGCACCACTTGTTCCAACGTCCGGCGCTGCGTTACCTGCTTGATGATTACGTTGAGGATGCGAACGCAGGGCATAGGATCGTCGCATCGGTGTACGTAGAGACGCTCGCATTTGCCCGTACCTTTGGGCCCGAGATGCTCCGGCCGCTCGGAGAGATTGAGTTCGCAAATGGCGTCGCAGCGATGAGCGCCAGTGGCGTCTATGGCGATTGCCGCGTATGCGCGGCAATCGTCGGATATGCCGATCTTCGATACGGTTCTGCCATCGCAGAACTGCTCGATCGCGCAACCGACATCGCACCAGAGCGGTTCCGCGGTATCCGCCAACTCTGCATCGAAGACGACTGCGAGGCGCTGTTCCGCTATGTCACGAATCCGCCGCCGCGCGGGATCATGAAGCATCCGGAGTTTCGGGCCGGATTTCGTGAGTTGGCGTCACGCGGGTTGACGTTCGATTCGGCCGTCTTTCATCACCAGCTCGGGGATGTGGGTGAACTGGCCGACGCTTTTCCCAATACGCCGATTGTGCTGAATCACCTCGGTCAGGCAATGGGCATGGAAATGGATGCCGCGGGGCGGGCGGAGGTGTTCAAACGTTGGCGTGATGAGGTACGCGAACTGGCACGGCGTCCGAACGTATCGTGCAAGGTCGGCGGGCTGGGGTTGCCGTTTTGGGGGTTCGGCTTCGAAACTCGCTCGATCGCCCCGACCTATCTGGAATTGGCCGAGGTCTGGAAGCCTTATATCGAGACGGTGATCGAAGCATTCGGCGTCGATCGCTGCATGATGGAGAGCAATTATCCGCCTGATGGACGCACATGTGGTTTCGTCCCGCTGTGGAATGCACTCAAGCATAGTGTGCGTGATGCGTCGGCGAACGAGAAGGCAGCGCTATTCCACGACACTGCGGCTCGTATCTATCGTATCGACCTGCCCTGAAGAACGTGATGTTGGATTACTGACGAGGCGGTCCACTGGCCGCCTCGATCAGCTACACACAGGCGCTCGATGAACTTTTTTTCATAGATGGCCGCATGCGGCATCTTGCGTGAAACAGTATCCGCGACGATACGATGGGGAACGCTCCCAATGAAGCCGTATTGTCCACTTGAATTCAACGATACCGACGTTTGCAGCAACGCCCTCCCGGTAGATCGCGAAGCCTCTATTGCTTGCGCCGCGACCGCCAGGAGGGTTCCTACATCAAGGTTTCGACGGTTCCGACGCCACGTCGATTCTGCGTTGCACTTCCTTCTTTCCGTTTGCGATGATGCCCATGCCAACCGGGAAGGCCAACTGTTGATTGATTCCGTATTGAGCCTGACCTCGCCAGCCGCCCTTACCGAGGTAGCGGGACTCCGGTGTCATCTTGCGAAGGGCACTCGCAATCTTGTCGCCGTCTTGGTCCGTGCCGGCGATGGAGATGGCATGGAGTAACTGCTCCGCCGCCAATTGCGACGGGTAGAACAGAGTGTTGTCGGGTGCCTTGGACTTCATCACCCGTTCGTAATCTGCATTCAGCTTTCGGATGCCGGGGTCTTCGGTCGGGGCGAGTTCAATCCAGTAGAAGGCCTTCTGGGCCGGAATGCCGCCGGCCATGCTGAGGATCGTTTCGGCGCCGCCACCGAGACGTCCGAAAGCGCCGGTGTAGCCGGCTTCGAGCATTTGCTTGACCAGAATTCCAGCTTCACCCGGCGGCATCGGACCGATCTCGATGGCGTCCGGCTTCATACCCATCAGGCGAGCAACGATCGGTGCGAAGTTGGTCGTGCCACGCTGATACTGCTCCTCGGATGCCTTGACGCCCGCCTTGCCATACTCTTGCACGAGAGCGGTGCCTGCGTCGATGCCGCCCTGATCGTTCGGTTCGACGACGATGGCGGATTTGAACTTGAAGCGGTCCTTTGCTGCGTTGATCACCGTGGCGCCCCAGACGTGCGGTGACAGCGATACCGCGAATGCGAGCGGGAACTTCGGGGTGATCACGTCCTTTGCGAAAGAGTGCGCAAAGTTGACCTGACCGTAGCGTTGCGCGACCGGTTTGTACCCTGTCGTCTCGGGCGATGGAATCGGGCCTACGGCAGCGTGTACATTCTGGCCGGCAAAGTAGTTTGCCGCTGCTGCACCACCCGCTGCGGTTTGTTGCGAGTCATAGCTGACAACAGAAACGGTGCACTTGCGGTTCCCGACTTGTAATCCGCCGTTGGCGTTCGTCCAGGCGGCTTCGAAATCGACACCAGCCTTGTCAGCCAGCCCCCAGGAGGAGCCGCCTCCAGTCATCGGTCCAACTGCGCCAATCTTGACCACGCAGTCCTGAGCAATTGCAGGCATGCAGATGGACAGAATCGCTGCGGCTACTGCCGTCATCGTGGTTGAATGGAAGCTGTTCCTGCGCTTGATCATCGACGTCTCCATCAAATAGGTTTTTTGTGTGTGGAAGTTGGATCGAGTGATCGCGTCAATGCTGGATCGCGAACACGTTCGTGCTTGGAAGCCAACCCCAAGCATATTGAGCAATAGCAATGCCAGCAGTGGTCGCTGTGTAGCAGATAGGGAAAACGACCGTCGTGTATCGATCGTCCGAACTTCTGTCGATCTCGATTGCGAGGTGTTGTTTGTTGATCGCGAAACGTCAAGCGAATCAGTAATCCGCACCAATTGAGCTTCTCAGGGACCTAGAACGAACGCGAGTTGCCTTAGCGAAAAATCATTCCTGGTATCGGATACCGATTGATGCCTTGTCTTCGAGGCAGACAGCGCGTCGTCGGCGGCGACAGGAATACGTTGGATTTGTGCGCGCCGCCGGCATGACGAGTTGATTGCGTGCCGGCCAACCGGAAAATTGTAACCGCGAAATTCTCCGCACATAGCGTGCAAGTCTGATAAACGTCACGCTTGCGTCCGCAACCTCCACACTTGCGGACGCAACCACGATGACACTTGACACGATTGACCTCGATTTCGCGCCTCTGAAGGTGACGCACGTCGCCCCGAATGGCAAACGATCATTCGATCCAGACGGCAAACGGCGCCTGATCGAGGCGTGCTTGCAACCTGGCGCGTCACTGTCAGGCCTGGCGCTCAAGGCCGGTGTGAACGCAAACCAGTTGCGCAAATGGGTCGAGATGTATCGGAAGGCATGCGTAACTCCTGCGTTACCGAAGCTTATGGAATCGGAAGCGTCGGCATTCGTTCCCGTGGTGACGGTCGACAACGGTATGCTGGAGACGGTAGAGACGGCGCCGGCGTCTCTGCCGGTGTGTCGAGAGGTACCGCCAGCGGCGGCTACAGCATCGTCGCGAGCCCGGCTGTCTGTACGGCTACCCAGCGGCATCACGATTGACCTGGAATGCACTTCGCAGGACGCATCGCTCGTCAAGGCGATGATCGTGGCGCTGGGGGTTGGTTGATGTTTCGCTTCGATGGTGATCTGCGGGTCTACTTGCACCGCGAGCCGATCGACTTCCGCGCTGGCTGAACACGTTGGTGACGATGGTCGAACAGTCGATGCAGCTCGACCCGCTCGCACGAGCCGTCTTCGCGTTCCACAACCGAAAACGCGATCGCGTGAAGCTGTTGCTCTATGATCGCGCCGGCTTCTGGCTGATGTTGAAGCGGCTCGAGGCGGATCGCTTCGTCTGGCCTCGTCGTGATCAAGCGGTGGTCGAGCTCACGACGGGGCAACTTCACCTGTTGCTCGACGGCATCGACATCGACGCGATGCGTCGCCATCCTGCTCGCCGGTACCAACACGCGACGTGACTGACACTCGTTAACACTTGGCCGTAAACCTATTTGAGCGCCCGAGTCGCTATCGTGGGCGGCATGAACGCACACGAATCTGCCCAGTTCCCACCGGCCGCCCAGGCTTATATCGACACGCTCGAAACGTGCCTGGCTGAGCGCGATGCAAGGATCGACGAGCTGACGAAGCGCCTCGATGCGCTTGAAGAGCAGTATCGTCTGGCGCTGGCCCAGCGCTTTGCGCCGAAGAGCGAGAAGCGCCGTGATCGCCTGTTCAACGAGGCCGAGCAGATCGCCGAGACCGAGTCGACCGAAGAAGATGGCGATCTGCCTATGCTGCCAGACACTGCGCCCATGCCTGGAAGACGCGGCCGTAAGCCGCTGCCGGCGCACCTGCCGCGCGAGCGTGTTGAATACGATCTGCCCGAGGATCAAAAAGCCTGTACGTGTTGCGGTAACACGCTGCACCGCATCGGCGAAGACGTGAGCGAGCAGTTGCACTACGAAGTCAAGGTCACGGTTCTCCAGAATGCGCGCTTCAAATACGCGTGCCGGCATTGCGAGACCCATGCCGAACGCACGCCGATCGTGCTTGCCCCCATGCCGGCACAACCGCTGCCGGGCAGCCACGCGAGCGCATCGATGATCGCCACCGTCACGACCGGGAAGTATGTCGACGGCACGCCGCTGTACCGGATGGCAGATGTGTTGGCGCGCTCGAACGTCCCGGTCAGCCGCGGCACGCTGGCAAACTGGATCATCCGGCCCAGCGAGCTGCACTACCGCAGGCTGTACGATGCGCTGCATAAAACGCTGCTGCAGCAGTCCCTGATCCACGGCGACGAGACGACGGTCCAGGTGCTCAAGGAGCCCGGCAAGTCGGCACAGAGCAAAAGCTACATGTGGTGTTACCGCAGCGCCGAAGATTGCGCCGAACCGGTCGTGCTGTTCGAGTACCAACCCGGTCGCGGTCAGGAATATCTGAAGGCGTTCCTTGGCGATTACGCGGGCATGTTGATGTCCGATGGCTATGCCGCGTGGCGCACGCTCAAGAAGGCGACGCACTTCGGATGCATGGCGCATGCGAGACGAGCGTTCACCGACGTCCTCAAGGGGCAGAAGAACAAGCCCAGCCCGCGCGTCGCCAAGGCGCTCGAGTACTTCCAGGCGTTGTATCAGGTCGAGGTCCTCGCCAAGGGCGAATTGCCTCACGGCGAAGCGCGCGTCGACTACACGTATCGCCTGCGGCAGCAGCACAGCGTGCCGTTGTTGAATGCCTTCAAGGCATGGCTTGACGAGCTGGCGCCGAAGGTACTGCCCGAGAGTCTGCTTGGGAAAGCGATCAGCTACTGCCGAAACCAATGGCTGTACCTGAGCCGTTACGTGACGGACGGTCGCGCTGGCATCGACAACAACGTCATCGAGCGAGACATCCGGCCGTTCTGTACCGGAAGAAAATCGTGGTTGCACTGCGACACTGTTGCCGGAGCAAAGGCGAGCGCCATGGTCTACAGCTTAGTGCTCACGTGCCGCGCCTGCGGTGTCGAACCGCACGCGTATCTGCTGCACGTGCTGACTGAGTTGCCGCAGCGCGCGCCAGACGCTGACATCACCGACTTGTTGCCGTTCAACTACGCGAAGAAGCAAGCGGCGGCCAGCTGACACGGCAGACCGGGGCCGACCGCCGAGTCGGCAGCTATGAACAATGCCACGCGACAGACATCGCCGATCGAGGTCGATCGCCGCGGTGAAGCTATGCTCGCCCATCTGTTGTATGCCGCTGCTCATGAGGTGTGCCAAATTGCGCGCTTACGGAAAATTGATCGGCGAATTGGATGGACTTCGTCGTCCGGCAGCGCTGGGCATCTCGAGTCAATAGTGGAAGATCGGCACTACACGCGTTGTTCGCGGATACGTGAAGTGAGACGCCGTGCTTGGGCGGCTTCCCGGTCGAAACCCGAGACGCGTGGCGGAGCCGCCTCAGAAGGGGGGCTACGAAAGGTGTAGTTCGATCGATTTAGTCGTCCTGCTTGTCCGTTCTAAACGTTCGATACAGATTGACGTATCCGCGCTCGACACGGCGTTGCGCGTGCGCCGACGCTGTTTCCCTATCCAACGGTGTGAATCCGTGCCCTGCGACAAGGCGTTGCATGAACGCGGCGCGAGCTGAGATTGCGATCGTATCGTGCAGCGCCTGCTCACTCCATCCGGCATCGAATACTGCATCGGCGTCAGCTTGGCAAAGCTCATTCGGCGCAACCATCAGTTTGCGCACGAACGCGAGCAGGGGCCTCATACGTTGGTCGAGAGGCGCGCTATCGGGATCCGCAAGCAGCTGTTCGACCAGTCCGCGAGGAATTCCCCATGCATATGCAACTTCCGAATGCGCGACGCAGACGAACTCGCAGTCGGCGGCGCCTGCGGCATATGCGAGGATAAGTTCGCGTTCAGCCTGGCTTAGTGGCGATGATCCGTTCATCATGACTTGACTCATGGTCGCCCACGGGCCGTAGATCTCAGGGTACTGCTTGAAGACATTGGGCGGACCGGCGTCACTAGGAAGGGACTTGAAGAAAGGCATTCGATTTTCCTTAAGATTGAGATGCCGGCAAAAAACTGGTTGCCATTCGAATCATGCGGGGTGACGATTTCAATCACTCTCATCCTTTCACCGCGCGGCGAGATGGGTCGTCCGCTGCAAGCCTCATGCCATCGCGCCACCATAACCTCAAGTCGGACCAAAGCAGGGAGATTCACCAGGCGCAAGTCTGAAGAATAGGGAATGCCCTGATTCCACAACTGCCCACATCCCTTGGACGGCTGGGAAGCTCGCTGCGACAGGCTCAAACGATTCATGAATCAGTTCGATATGGGCTATCGATCCGATGCACCAATGGTTCTGTTTCTTGATGGTAGTCTTGTGTCCACGGCGAAGACAAACCCATTAAAAGAGAAGTTTGATGATCGCCACAGAGACACAAGGAGACGATCATGGAGACACTCGAATTGGCCAAGCCTGGTGTGGCTGCGTCGACGCTGCGCGGCGTACTGATTCTTTCCGCCGATGGCAAGGAACTGATGGCGAGCGGTATCGCTGAGCAACGAGAAATGGCGACCCGAATCATCGCGGGCTGGCATGACGCCAGACGCCGCCAGCAACGCCTTTTTTCAGTTGAAGGGCCTGACTCGTCGCCGGTTGTGGTTATCGTTCTGCCCGCGACTGACGCAACGGTGATGATCGCGATGCTGCGGGAAGGTCGAGATGCCCTTTTCGAATTTGTCGGTTCCGTCGATTTCGCCAGCGATATCCTGAGCCATTTCCTCACGAATCCTTTCGAGGCGTTGACTGTTGTCGACCGAGAGGGCTTGCTGCGGTATATCAGCCCTGTCCACGAGCGCTTTTTCGGCATGAATCCGGGTAGCGGGATCGGCCGCCA
Organism: Burkholderia sp. Bp9143; assembly: GCF_003853645.1. Classification (GTDB taxonomy): domain Bacteria; phylum Pseudomonadota; class Gammaproteobacteria; order Burkholderiales; family Burkholderiaceae; genus Burkholderia. The sequence continues at coordinate 12,269 of NZ_QTPO01000096.1, forward strand.
CGTGAAGGAAGTCATCGAAAATACCCGGCTGGATCAGGTCGCGGCCACCGGCAAGGCGGAGATCGGTGCTGTTCAGGAGATGCGCGGGGTGACTCGTGTCGTAACGCGGCATCCGATCAAGAATAGCCGTGGAGAAACGGTTGGGGCGATCGGACAGGTGATGTTCAAGGGCCCCGAGCAATTGCAAACCTTCTCCACTGAATTGACGAAACTGAAGTCTGAAGTTGCTTACTACAAGCGCGAACTGAAAGACCTGAAAAACCGCAGTTACGGCCTTGATCAGATTGTCGGGGAAAGCCTGGCAATGCAGCGGCTGAAGCAGCAGATCGTGAAGGTGGCACCACTGGATGTTCCGGTGCTCCTGACCGGCGAAAGCGGAACCGGCAAGGAGTTGGCCGCTCACGCAATTCATAAGCTGAGTGATCGCCGGGAAGGCAATCTCGTCATGGTCAATGCCGCAGCGTTGCCGTCGACGCTGGTCGAGAGCGAACTGTTCGGATATGAGGGCGGCTCGTTCACCGGCGCCGAACGCAAGGGCAGAAGAGGCAAGGTCGAGCAGGCTGACGCAGGGAGCCTCTTTTTCGACGAGGTCGGGGACATGCCGGGAGATGTTCAGGTGCAGTGGACTAGACTAAATCTGACAGTGGTTGGTTTTTCATGCTGGCGCGCATTGGCGCGGAGGGCGTAGCCCGTA
>NZ_QTPO01000097.1 GCF_003853645.1 Burkholderia sp. Bp9143
GCACGCCGACGACCTGTCCGGTACGCTTGAGCACATCGTCTTTCGTCGCGCCGGCAGCGAGCATGTCGAGCGCCTGCTGCGGGTTGCTTCCAAATACCTTGCACAGACCTTCGACCACGACCTTGGGGGCATCCATCGAAACCTTCTCCTCGTGTAGCGGGGACTCACGCGTGTCATAGCGTGCCTACATAGTTGCTAGAAAAAACCCCGACCTGCCGACGAATTACGACAAACGCTTGCGCAAATACGACACGCCCGTCAGCCGCGCCACGCGGCACGCGGCGCGCGGCGGCACCCGATTGCGGCGATGCAATACGCGCATCGCCAGTACTGGCGGGCATCGCGGGCAGGACTTGTGCGCAGCAGCGCAACGCGAAAGCGGCGTCGTTTTGCGCCAATTCTCAGCAATGCGCTCGTCGCTTTGCGACAATTTCACGTCCGATCGGACCGGGTCGCGCGCGCCGCGCAAGCGAAAAGAATGGTCGTGCGAAAAACCCCCATCGCGAACGTGCGACAGCCACGTTTCGCCCCCGGCCCGCAACCCAGAAAATCCCGCATGGCCGCTGTGATACATTGCCGGCAACCACACTGATCGCGACGTCGCCGCGCGCCCTGCGCGTCACGCTGCGCCGGCGGTGCGCGCATGCCGGTTCGCCTGCCGGCCATACGGAAACAGCCTCGATCGGGCCGCGCGACGATCGAAGGACGATAACGAAATGAGAGAGGGAGCTAGGCGATGAATTGGGCTTTTGCCGCAATCGGTTTCATCGTGGGCGGTATCGCCGCATTGTTCGGGGATTTCTCCGCCGCCAACGGCACGCTGCTCGGCGCGGCTGTCGGGTTCTGCATCGGCCACGCACTGCAGCAACGCAAGCGCAAGAGCGGCGGCGCGACACCCGATGCGTTCGCGATTTCCGCGCCCACCGCGACGCCGCAACCCCATCCCGTGCCGCTTGCCGATCGCGTCGCCCGCCTCGAAGCGACGGTCGACGCGCTCACGCGCGAACTCGAGGTACTGCGCGGCCAGCTCGCCGGCGCGAAGGCCGGTGCCGCCGCGACCGGCACCGCTGCGCAGGCGCCATCAGCCGCGCCCGCCGCGATCCCGCCTCGACCGTCCGTGCAGCCCGCCGTCGCGAGCGCCGGCACGCCATTGTCGACATCCGCACCGGCTCCCGCACCGGCAATCGCCGCGCGGACGAGCGAAGCGACCGCCGCTGCCAACGCCCCGACGAATGCACCCTCGGCGACCGCCCGACCTGCCCCGCCCGCCCCGCCGACGCCGCGCGAACCCAGCATCGCCGAACGCGCGTTCCGCTCCGCGCGCGACTGGCTGCTCGGCGGCAACACGGTCGTGCGCGTCGGCATCATCGTGCTGTTCTTCGGCGTCGCGTTCCTGCTCAAGTACGCGGCCGACAACAACATGCTGCCGATCGAATTCCGCCTCGCCGGCACGGCCCTCGCCGCGGCCGCGCTGCTCGCGATCGGCTGGCGCGTGCGCGCGCGCCGCGCCGCGTACGGCCTCGTGCTGCAGGGCGGCGGCATCGGCATCCTGTACCTGACGATCTTCGCCGCGACCAAGCTCTATGCGCTGCTGCCGGTCGGCGCGGCGTTCCCGCTGATGGTCGCGGTGTGCGCGCTGAGCGCGTTCCTCGCGGTCAAGCAAAACGCGCTGCCGCTCGCGTTCATGGGCAGCGCGGGCGGCTTTCTCGCGCCGGTGCTGCTGTCGACCGGCCACGGCAGCCATGTCGCGCTGTTCAGCTACTACGCACTGCTGAACGCCGGCATCTTCGCGATCGCGTGGTTCAAGGCCTGGCGTCCGCTGAACCTGCTCGGCTTCGTGTTCACGTTCACGATCGGCTCGGCGTGGGGCGTGACCGCGTACCGCCCCGCGCTGTTCGCGACCACCGAACCGTTCCTGATCCTGTTCTTCCTGATGTATGTCGGCATCGCGCTGCTGTACGCGGTGAAACGCGAGCTGGCGCTGCGCCATTACGTGGACGGCACGCTCGTGTTCGGCACGCCGATCGTCGCGACCGCGCTGCAGGCGTCGCTCGTGAAGGACATGCCGTTCGGGCTCGCGTGGAGCGCAGTCGCGCTGTCGGCGTTCTACGTCGCGGTCGCCGCATGGCTCGCGCGGCGCCGCGATCGCCTCGCGCTGCTGTTCGAAGCGATGCTCGCGCTCGCGGTGATCTTCGCGACGCTCGCGGTGCCGCTCGCATTCTCGGGCCCGACGACGAGTGCCGCGTGGGCGATCGAGGGCGCGGCGATCGTGTGGGTCGGCGTGCGCGAGAAACGCCTTGCGCCGTTCGGCTTCGGCCTGCTGATGCAGATCGCCGCGGCCGGCGCATTCTTCACGAGCCTGCTCGGGCCGGCCGACACGAACGCGCTGCCGGTGCTCAACAGCGCATACATCGCGATGCTGCTGATCGCGCTCGCCGGGCTGTTCACGGGCTGGTGGCTGCACGGGCGCGACGAGGCGCGCGCGTGGCATGCGTGGATGCCGGACGTCGGCGCGGCCGCCGCGGCGTGGGGGCTGCTGTGGTGGCTGAGCGGCGGGCTGCACGAGATCCTCGTCTACGCGAGCCGTCACGTCGATCTGCATGCGGACCGCTTCGTCGTCGACGCGACCGCGCTGTTCGCCGCCGGCACCGCGTGGCTTGCACACATCGCGCGCCGCAGGCTCGCCTGGCCGATCGCCGAATGGCCGGCGCTCGCGCTGACGCCGGTGCTCGCGCTGCTCGCCTTGCGCGCGTTCGATTCGCATGAAGCGCCGCTGTCGGGCATGGGTGCATTCGCGTGGCCGATCGCCGTCGTCGCGTGCTATGCATTGCTGCTGCGTCAGTCGCGCGGCAAGACGGCCGCCGGTCCGGCGACGGGCGCGATGGGCACGTCCGCCGTGTCGGCCGTCCCCGTCCCGGTGATCGCGCCGCTGCACACGCTGATGTTCTGGACATTGTGCGGGCTGTTCTCGCTCGAGGGCTTCTGGCGCCTGCGCGCATTCGTGCCCGAAGGTGCGTGGAGCTGGAGCGCGTGGGCCTACGGCTTCGGCGCGCTGTTGCTGCTGGTGTCGGGCCCCGGCTCGCGCCTGCGCTGGCCCGTCGCCGCGTTCCCGCGCGCGTACCAGGTGTGGGGTGCCGCGCCGCTCGCCGCGCTGCTGTGGCTGTGGAGCATCGCCAGCGTGACGAGCGACGGCGACGCGTCGCCGCTGTTCTGGCTGCCGCTGCTCAATCCGCTCGACGTCGCGCAACTGCTGATCTTCGTCGCGTTCGCCACCTGGCTGCGCCGGCTGAAGACGCTCGGTGTCACCTGGCATCCGCTGGCGGCCGACCTGGCGGCACTCGCGACCGTGTTCCTGTGGTTCAACGCGCTGCTGCTGCGCACGCTGCATCACCGTTTCCAACACGCCTACGACATCGATACCTTGCTGTCGTCGTTCGGCATCCAGCAGGTGTTCATGGTCGGCTGGAGCCTGTTCGCGTTCGCCGGCATGTGGCTGACGCGCCGCGACGGCATCGCACGCGTGTGCGCGCTCGCGTCGCTGCCGCTGATCGTCGTGATGTGGGTCTGGACCTTCTACGCGAACTTCACGCAGGACGGCGGCAGCTGGGCGCGTATCCCGCTGCTCAATCCGCTCGACCTCGTGCTCGTGGTGGTCTATGCACTCGCCGCGTCGTGGTTCGTGCGCGCGCGCAAGCTCGGCTGGTCGTTCGGCAACTATCGCGTCGAGCTGCTCGGCGCGGCCGGCGCGACGGCTTTCCTGTGGCTGAACGCGATCCTGCTGCGCACGCTGCATCACTGGACCGGCGTGCCGTACGCATTCGACGCGATGGCGGAATCGACGCTCGTGCAGGCGTCGGTCTCCGTGTACTGGACGCTCTGCGCGCTCGCGACGATGATCTGGGCCACGCGCCGCGGGTTGCGTCCGCTGTGGTTCGTCGGCGCCGCGCTGCTCGCGCTCACGGTGATCAAGCTGTTCCTGTTCGACCTGTCGCACGTCACCGGCATCGAACGCATCGTGTCGTTCATCGGCATCGGCATACTGCTGCTGTTGATCGGCTATTTCTCGCCGCTGCCGCCGAAGGCCGCGGCCCAACGGGACGACACCCAACCATGAAACGACTCGCGGCCCTGCTCGGCCTGAGCCTGCTGACGTCGTTCGCGGCGGCCGACGGCACGCCGGGCGCCGAACGCGTCGCCCAACGCTTCTCGCTCGATCTCGACGGCAGCGCCGCGTATTACCAGCTCACCGTGCCGCAGGCCGTGTATGCGGCCAGCCGGCGCGACGATCTCGGCGACGTGCGCGTCTTCAACGGCGCCGGCGAGCCCGTGCCGTATTCGCTCGATGCACCCGCGGCGGCGGCCGTACAGCCGTCGCGCACGCTGGTGCACTGGTTCCCGCTGCCGCCTGCCCGCACCGACGACGGCCACGCGCCGCTCGGCGTGTCGGTCGCGCCGGACGGCTCGCTGCATGCGACCGTCACCGCGCCGGCTCGCGCGCAGCACGCGGCCGACCTCGTCGACCTGTCGCATGCGGACGGCGAGGTCGACGCGCTGCTCGTGCATGTGAGCGACGACAGCTACCAGGGCCGTGTCGCCGTCGAAGCGAGCGACGACCTGCGCAGCTGGCGCTCGCTCGGCAGCACGCAACTGCTGAAGGTCGGCCGCGGCGGCGACATGCTGGTGCAGGAGCGCATCGCGCTCGAGGGCACGGGGCCGCGCTACCTGCGGCTCGACTGGCTCGACGGCGCGCCCGCGATCGGATCGATCGAGATCGAAACGCAGCCGCACGATGCGCGCACGACGGACACCGCGGCCGTGCCGCGTCAGTGGCGCGACGCCGCACATGTGCGGGCCGGCAGCACACCCGGCGAGTATCTGTTCGACACCGACGGCGCGTATCCGGTCGACCGCGTGCGCATCGACCTGCCGCAGCCGAATACGGTTGCGCGCGCAACGCTGCAGAGTCGCCCCGACGCGCAGACGCCGTGGCGCGAGGTCGCCGGCGCCGTGCTGTTCCGGCTGCAGGGCAAGGGGGGCGAACAGCGCAATCCGCCGCTGGCGTTCGCGTCGAATCCGGATCGCGCGTGGCGAATCGTCGTCGACATGCGCAACGGCGGGCTCGGCGGCGGCCAGCCGGCCGTCGCGGTCGGCTGGCATCCGGCCGCCCTGACCTTCGTCGCGCGCGGCACGCCACCGTTCACGCTCGGCGTCGGCAATGCGTCGCTGCCGTCGTCGGCGGTGAGCCGCGATGCGCTGCTGGTCGGGATGGCGCCGGAAGTGCGGCCCGCGCGCGTCGGCGCGGCGCTACCGGTCTCGGCGGTCTCGCCGGCGCTGGCTGCCGATACGGATGCGACCCGCCGCTACGTGCTGTGGGGAGCGCTGGTCGTCGCGGTCGGCGTGCTCGGCACGATCGCATGGCGCCTCGCGCGCGGCGGCGACACGCACACTCGCGACGAGTGAGGCCACGCCACCACGCCGGTACAACGAATCAGGCCGGTGCCGCGCGCGCCGTTCGCGTCGCGATGCCGTCGTGACGATACAGTGAGCACGGCGACGACGTCGTTGCTCCCGCAAGCAATGCGCGACGTGCGCTTCGTCGACGTCGCCATTCTGCGTGCGATTCCGTACTCGCGATGCACGATGCCCGCGCGACCGCTTTCGCGTTGACACACCCAGCGACGCGATCCAGACTCCGTCATCCGTCACAGCACCGCGAGCGCCCATGGTCACCTGCTTCCTTCGCTACGTCATCGATCCGTACAAACTCGAGCAGTTCGAAACCTACGGCAAGATGTGGATTCCGCTCGTCGAGCAATTCGGCGGCACGCACCACGGCTACTTCCTGCCGTCCGAAGGCGCAAACGACATCGCGCTCGCGATGTTCTCGTTCCCGAGCCTCGCCGAATACGAGCGCTACCGCGAACGGTCGAAGACCGATCCCGCCTGCCAGGCCGCGTTCCGGTATGCAGAGGAAACGCGCTGCATCGTCAGCTACGAGCGCAGCTTCTTCCGGCCGGTGTTCGAGTAACCCCGTACATCGCGCCCCCTTTCCGGCGCCGGACGAAAAAAAGCCCCGCCTGCATCCGCGCGGCGGGGCCAACCCATGTCAGTAGAGACATCATGGAGGAGACGGGCCCATCTTATCGAGCGCGGCGCACCGTCCCAACCAAGCATTTCTGCTATCCATCTGCGTCGCCGCGCGCACGCTCGACCCGCGTGCATGGCATATCGATAGAACGAAAAGTCGTTTTCAGAGTGGCGGCGGGGTCGTTACCATTTGGTTTTAAGCCTGTGCTTAGCCGGGCAAGCCATCCCAAGGAGCGCCCCTTGACTGCATTCGATCAACACCGCCGCCCGTTCGTGGTCGGCATCGGTGGCACCACCCGGGCCGCGTCGTCGACCGAGCGCGCACTGTCGTTCGCGCTGCGCGGCGCGCAAGCCGCCGGCGCACGCACGCGCCTGTTCGACGGCCCGTTCCTGCATACGCTGCCGCACTACGCCCCCGAACACAAGGCGCTGACCGACGCGCAGCAAGAGCTGATCGACACCGTGCGCGAAGCCGACGCGATCATCATCGCGACGCCCGGCTATCACGGCGGCGTGTCCGGCCTCGTGAAGAACGCGCTCGACACGCTCGAGGAACTGCGCGCCGACGAGCGCCCGTACCTCGACGGCCGCGCGGTCGGCCTGATCGTCACGGCCTACGGCTGGCAAGCCGCCGGCACCGTGCTGACCTCGCTGCGTTCGATCGTCCACGCGCTGCGCGGCTGGCCGACCCCGTTCGGCGCCACCGTGAACACACTCGAAACGCGCTTCGACGGCGCCGACAGCTGCTCGGATCCGAAGGTCGTCGCGCAGCTCGAGACCGTCGGCGCGCAGGCAGCCGAATTCGCGCTCGCGTTCGCGTCGCATCGCGCGGCCACGCATGCCGCATCGGTCGACGCGCTCGCGCCCGTATTGAAGATCGCCAACCAGTAACCCCCGCCTCCCCGCTGCCCGCGCCCGGCCGACGACGTTCGCCGCGCGCAGGCAGCGCGTATCCGACGGTCCGGCGCGCATCGCGCCGTCGCTCCCTGCTTCATGCCGGCTCCCCGCGCCGATAACGATTCGGCCTGCCACGTGATTTGCATTGGCCGAAAGATTGGTTCACGCGGGCCGCGGGTTTTCGTACGCTGAAAGCCCGAACCCTCCATGCGCACGCCATGAACCGCACGATCCGCTACAAGGGCTATGAAGTCGCCCCCGCCGCCGCCCGGCTGCCGAACGGGCTGTTCGCCGCGAACCTGACGATCGAGAAGGCAAGCGGCGGTCCGTCACCGCGCGCCGTGTCGTTCGACGCGATCGATTTCTTCTTCGAAGAGGAACACGCGCTCGCGTATGCGTCCCGCTGGGGACGCCTCTGGGTCGACACGCAGGCTTGAGCGCAGCGCAGGTCAGCGCAGGGCCGCCCGAAAATACGCGATTACGGAAGCTATGCAAGAATCTTTCGTCTCGTAATCGCATAAGGACAGCCATGTCCGACACGCTGCAGGAGGCGCATGCAGCGGCAGATCACACCATGCGCAACTGGACCTTCGCGCGTCGGGGTCCGGTCAGGATCGGTTCCGATGCGCACCGGCAGATGTTCTGCCGCATGCTGCTCGATACACACAACCCGTACAAACCGGCCGTCATCGATTGGCCGCCGCTCAAGCCCGACGAACTCAAACGGCTCACGTCGCTGCCGATCTGGGACATCGCCGTGCGGACCGAAGGCCGCGCGTCGATCCGCGTCGCCACTTTCGCAGCAACCGTCGGCGATCCGCTGTTGCGCCGGGCGCTCGAGATGGACGGCGGCGAGGAGGCTCGGCACAAGGTCGTATTGTCGAAACTGGTCCAGGCATACGGCATCAAGCTCGCCCCCGAACCGGCCTATCCGGCGCCGAAGGATCCCGAGTGGACATGGATGGTGACCGGCTTCAGCGAGTGCATCGACAGCTTCTTCGCGTTCGGCCTGTTCCGCTCCGCGCAGCGCTCCGGCTATTTCCCGCCCGAACTCGTCGACACCTTCGAACCCGTGATCCAGGAAGAAGGCCGGCACATCCTGTTCTTCGTGAACTGGTACGCGTGGTACTGGCGCAATTTGCCGTGGTGGCGCCGGCCGTGGTTCTTCGCACGGGTCGCGGCCGTGTGTGCGTACCTGATCCGGGAACACATCGGGATCGCACGCGGGATCGATGCGGACGGCGTCGCGCACGACGCAAACTTTCCGGCGACGAGCACCGCCGACATCGGCAATGCGCTCAACCCGCGCGAACTGATCGAACTGTGCCTCAGCGAGAACGACCGGCGGATGGCCGGGTACGACAAACGGCTGCTGCGCCCGATGTTCGTGCCGCGCATGGCGCGCCTCGCGCTGCGCTTCCCGCGGAAATAGCGCCGCGGCGCCGGGCGGCGGGTTGCAGGCGGCGCGGACCGGCGCGCATGGCAACCCTCCGTCCCTTGTCCGGAACGATCTGCCGCCTGCGTCGGGATCGGGCGGTACAACCCAGCTTGCCCTGCCGCGGTTGCCATCCGTGCGCCGGCTCGCCCCTCCGGACGAGAACGAACAACACCCTGGCTCGAATCCGTTGAGTCGCGCGCGACGTCACGCGGGCAACGCACGCCAGTCAGCCTGACCGTCGAACCTGACGCGTTTGCGCGTCACCTTTCCTGCTGCGGGATGTCCGTCCTCGCCAACCGGGTCAAGTCGTCGCGGCGATCTGACATTCCCCGCTCGCCGCCCCCCGTTTTGCCCACCTTTCGCGTCGCCGGCCAGTCATCGTGGACAACCCGTCGGGACCTCAACGGCTACGGTTGCAAGCCTGTCCCGCGCGGGTGATCCGGCACCCTGTCCAATCGATTCCCGACCCACTATATGGAATGCCGTCAATAGAAGAAATTCGAAATGAGATCCCAATTGCAGGGTCGATACGCCCGTAGCACTTTTTTACAACTTTATGAGATCGGGCGCCGTGGAAGGTCCGTCCCACGGGCAAGCGCAGGCGGCGAGATGCGCAAACCGGCATACCCCGGCAGACCGTGTTTCATGTTTTTTCGATTTCCCCAAAGGTCCTTAAATATAATTAAAAATCCCCTGAAAATATCAAATTAACAAATTAATAATTCCCCACAATTCATTTCAAATGACGATCCACAAAAACATTACAATCCGGAAAGGTGCAAACTCTACGCAAACGTTTGCTATTTCATTTGTCTTACTTTTTGGGGTGACCACAGTTCGCCGAGACACAAAAAAATCTCGTATGTAGTTGATTTTTATGAAAATTAACAACGTCATCCGAGTCTCCAGGCACCCTACATTCAACATTCTTCATATTTTCAAATTTGTTACACATCAATACATCAAAACACGATGCATTAACTATTTTTTAACTTTCAAAACCTCCAATTTTTCACTGTTTGTCAATCTAAAAATATCACCTCAAATAAACTCCGCCCATCAATTTTGAGATTCGCGCGTGCGCACGGCAAATTCATCTAACGAAAGAGACCGGTGTGTGTTGCGTGCTTATTTGGAGGTAGCTGGAGATGAACCGCACATACCGCTCGATCTGGAACGAAGCCCTTGGCACCTGGGTCGCGGCATCCGAACACGATTCGGCACGGGGCAAGCCGAACAAATCGGCCATCGTGAAGGCCGTTGCGACCGTTGCGCTTGTCGCGGGGGCGACCGTCGGCAACGTCGCGCACGCGCAGTACAGTGCGGGCGGGGGCACGTCGACGGGCTCTCAGGCGATCGCCATCGGTGGTTTCGGAGGCAGCACCACGACGGCCAGCGGCGCGACCTCCATTGCGATTGGCGCGAACGCGACGGCGTCGGGCAGCTATTCCCAGGCGTTTGGTCAAGCCACGACGGCGAGCGGCTCGAGTGCGATCGGTATCGGCTCCGGCGCGAAGGCGCTCAACACGGGCGCAACCGCGGTCGGCAACGATTCGACGGCATCGGGCTCCAGCTCGATCGCGATCGGCGGCGGTAACAGCACGGGCACGGGCGGCGCGGTGGCGGCAGGCACCAACTCGATCGCACTGGGCCGATTCTCGAACGTCGACGCCGCGACGACGTCCGGCATCGCGATCGGCACGAACGCGACCGTCACGTCGGCGGGCACCAACGGCACGGCGCTTGGTTCGGCGGCCACCGCAGCCGGCTCCGGCGCATCCGCCATCGGCAATGGCGCGACGGCGACGGGCACGAACGCGATCGCGCTCGGCGGTACAGCCAACTACGCCTCCAGCGTCGCGATCGGCGCGGGTAGCGTGACCGGCACGGCAGCGCCGACGGGCACGGGTTATCTGACGGGCAGCGCCGCACCGCTGTCGGAAGTGTCGGTCGGCAGCCCGACGGCACTGCGCCGTATCACGAACGTCGCCGACGGCTCGGCGCCGCAGGACGCGGTCACGGTGGCCCAGCTCAGCACCGGCATGAGCACGACGACGAGCGCGATCAGCTCGTTGTCGTCGTCTACTTCGACCGGTTTGTCGTCGGCCAACAGCTCGATCTCGTCGCTGTCGACGGGGCTCAGCTCGACCAAAAGTTCGGTTGCCTCGCTGTCGACTTCCACGTCGACCGGCCTCTCGTCGGCTAATAGCTCGATCTCGTCGCTGTCCACGTCGACCTCGACCGGTATCAACTCGCTTTCGACCGGCTTGAGCTCGACCAACAGCTCGGTTGCCTCGCTGTCGACTTCCACGTCGACCGGCCTCTCGTCGGCTAATAGCTCGATTTCGTCGCTGTCCACGTCGACCTCGACCGGTATCAACTCGCTGTCGACCGGCTTGAGCTCGACCAATAGTTCGGTGGCCTCGCTGTCGACTTCCACGTCAACCGGCCTCTCGTCGGCCAATAGCTCGATTTCGTCGCTGTCGACTTCGACGTCGACGGGCCTGTCGTCGGCCACCAGCTCGATCAGCTCGTTGTCCACCTCGACTTCGACGGGTATCAATTCGCTGTCCACGGGTCTCAGCTCGACCAACAGTTCAGTTGCCTCGCTGTCGACTTCCACGTCGACCGGCCTCTCGTCGGCTAATAGCTCGATCTCGTCGCTGTCGACCTCGACGTCGACGGGTCTGTCCTCGGCCACCAGCTCGATCAGCTCGTTGTCCACCTCGACT
>NZ_QTPO01000098.1 GCF_003853645.1 Burkholderia sp. Bp9143
GGCTACGCCGCCTCCGACTTCTCCCCACCGGCCAAAACCTCTGTCGCTATACCGGCCAAAATGATTGTCGCCGCGCACTAGATTGACGTAAGTGGCGTGCTACCCAACAACGGTATCCACATTTGCTGGTTGATACCCTCATTGCATGCTGCAATGCAAGAGTCGAGCAAATCGGAAACACGATTTCACAGCAGGGTTGGCCGTCCCAGTTCCACCCATTTCAGCCCCTCGACCCGGCGAAACCTCAACGGCAGCTTCCAAGGTACTCCGGCCTCTCGCTCAACCAAGCAAAACATCCGCGGCGGCTGGGCACCGTTGTTGTCATTCGAGGCCTATTGCGTCCTGCTTTGGACGAGTGACGACGCGTTTAACACCGCCGACACGATGCTTGATTCGTCGCCTTCCCCGTCGCGCCTAGGTCGATCCATGTCTCTAAAGCGCGGTGAAATCCCGGGCGCCCCGCGAGGGATGAACGGCGGCCACACGCTCGGCGAGCTTTGCATCGTAGCTCGAGTGCACATGCACACGCTTCTTGTCGGGAAACGCATAGACGTATGCTTTGCGCAGCGCGAGCGATGCCTCATGAAACCCGGATAGGATCAACTTCTGCTTGTTCGGGTAGCTGGCGATGTCGCCTGCCGCGAAGATGCCTGGCCGTGAGCTTTCGTAGTACGACGTATCAACGACGATCCGTCCGGCCTGTACGGCGATCCCCCAGTTGGTGATCGGACCGAGATCCGCAACAAGTCCGTAGAGCACGAGCAATTGATCTGCGTCGAGGCACACCGAGCCACCAATCTTGCGAACCTCGATCGATTCGAGTGTCCCCCCGGGCGCATTCAGCCCAGCAATCGTGCCAACCACGAAATCCATCTCGCCCGCCGCGACCGCCTGCTGTAACCGAGCGATGCTCGAGTCCGTCGCGCTGAAGCCGTTCCGTCGATGAACGAGCGTGACGCGCCGCGCGACCGAGCGCAGCGCCAGCGCCCAGTCGAGCGCCGAGTCGCCACCGCCCGCGACCACGACGGTTTTTCCGGCAAAGCCGTTCACGTCGGAAACGCTGTAATGGATATACCGGCCTTCAAGGAACGCCGCCTCATCGAGTGCCAGCCGTTGCGGCACAAACTCTCCGTTGCCTGCAGCAATCAAGATCGCCGCGGTGTCAAACGCAGACCCTTTGTCGGTGCGAGCAAGCCATCGACCGCCCTCGAGCGGATCCAGCGTCTCAATACGCTGACCGAGATGCATCGGAGGATCGAAGGGCCGGCATTGCTCTACGAGGCGATCGACAAGATCGCGTGCAGTGCACGATGGTATGCCGGGGATATCGTAGATCGGCTTGTCCGGATATAGTGCGATGCACTGGCCACCGGGGCGCTCGATCCCGTCAACGATCCGGCACGAGAGGCCGATCACGCCTGCCTCGAACGCAGCGAAAAGGCCCACGGGACCTGCACCGACAATCAGCACGTCGGTTCTTAAAGGACTCGCAAGCGAGGAATTTTCCGGTGATGTCACGTGTCCTCCTCGTGAATGTCATGCGGGGCGCACCATTACGCCTGCTTTTTCCATATCGAGCCGGTACAAACTCGCAACGCCATTACCGCACCCGTCGACTACTCAAAGATTCAAGGAGCACGGCCCAGCCGGCTCCAAGCCATCATCGCAAGTATCTATTTATATCATGGCGTGATATATATGAGTATGTCGACGTGGAGCAAATCCCTCCGATTTCCTCTCGATACAGCGAGAGCGAGTGATCTATGACGCGATGTGACTGCCGCAGCACCTCCGGCGAAATAGATCCGACCCGTTTTCCACATTGCGCCCAATTTTTCGCAGAACGGCCATGGTTGCTAGTGTTGGGGCGCCCGACCAAGACGAACAATGAATGGGGCGCGCGGGTGACCGGATGCTCCGTCTGGAATGCCGTCGGTCTTCAATCGACAGGAACGAAGTGACGGGGAGATAGCGAGCGCGCGTCGGATACGCGATCCGTTCCACAAAGGAGGAACATCGTGAGTGAAACAAGGACGTTTGAAATATTCCGCTACGATCCAGACCGGGATCCCAAGCCGTACATGCAAACGTACGAGATCGAGGTGCCCTCTACTGACAGGATGTTGCTGGATGTCCTTGTCCGGCTCAAGGCACGGGACGAGACGCTCAGCTTTCGGCGTTCGTGCCGTGAAGGCGTGTGCGGCTCGGATGCAATGAACATCAACCGCAAGAACGGGCTCGCCTGCATCGCCAACCTCAACGACCTTCCCCGCCACACGGTCCTGCGTCCGCTGCCCGGGTTGCCGGTCGTTCGCGACCTGATCGTGGACATGACCGCGTTCTTCAAGCAATACCACTCGATCAAGCCCTACCTGATCAACGACACGCCCCCGCCGGAGAGGGAAAGGCGCCAGACGCCCGAGGAACGCGATCAGCTCGACGGTCTGTACGAGTGCATCTTGTGCGCGTGCTGTTCCAGCGCATGTCCCTCGTACTGGTGGAATCCCGATAAATATGTCGGTCCTGCCGGGCTCCTGCAGGCCTATCGCTTTCTGGTCGATTCCCGCGACGAGGGTACGGGTGAGCGGCTGGACAATCTTGACGATCCGTATCGCCTCTTCCGGTGTCGGACGATACTGAACTGTACGGACGTCTGCCCCAAAGGCCTGAATCCGGCCAAGGCGATCGGGGAGATCCGCACCATGCTCGCGCGCCGGACGATCTGAGTGACGCAACCTGACACTGGGATACTGTTATGGCAATGCCACGGGCGACACCGGGGGAATTGATCGACGTTCGACCGCATTCCATCACGCTGTTGCGTTGACCGGTTGAATCCGCAGCCAGACTCGGCAAGCCACGGTCCCGGCGGCCCGTGACCGGCTCACCCCGACCCGTTGTGGCCTGTCGAACCAACTCGAACTCGAAGGCGGCTTTCGAGCTACAGCCGCCGTTCGTCGACTCGCGCACACAGAACGCTTCTTCATCTATTTGCCGAAGAGCCGACATACCTACGCGATCAACGTGGCGCGAACGCTGCGAGCGCCTTCCTCTGCTCAGAGGGCCGCAGCAACGGTCCGAAGTTCGCTAAGAAAAACTTGCAGACGCGTCACGTTCTGCGCGGTCACTATTGCCTTCAGATAGGCGCCAACGTGATTGACATTTTTCTGCCCCCTCTTAAGCCCTGTTGGATGAAGGGCGCCAACAGCTAGAGCGTCATTCATCGCTTTATGCGACCGCTCGCTTCGATGTGCCACTTGATTTCTAACAGCAATGAGCGAATTCACAACGGCCTTCTCTCTCGCGCTCCGATTCCTGAACCTGTCCGCGTCAACCGACACCAGCCAACTCTTCGTTTGATCGACAAGGGCACCGAAGTTGCTGAAGGTTATATTATTGCCGTTTCCATCGACAAGATCTTGAATTTCGTCTTTTTTAAGATGAACCGGAATGGTTAACCGTCCGTACTTTTCCAGAATTGTTGTTTGTTTTCTGGTAAGCCCTTGCTTTAACGAATCTTCGAGGTGAACGGCAAACCGAGTGGAGTCTCGATTGATGTAAGCTACCAAAAGATCACTTATAAAACCCTCCCAAAGCACAGCCGCCGCCAAGAGGGAATTTTCAACCAGGAACGAACGTTGGCTGTCTAAAGTTAATGCCGAGTTTGTCGTTATGTAAAGATTTTCCAAAGAAACCAAGCTATCCAAGAAATCCGCTTTCACGTCAACGGCATTCATTTTTCTCATTAGTTATCTTCTCCGAATAGATAGACTTGCTCGTTGCAGATCGGATTTACCTTAATGCATACTCTTTCTCAGTTGCAACGAAACCACAACATCAAATTGCGCCGACATCCCGAAGGCGCTTCAAAAATCCTGCAAATTCTCGAAGGAAAACCAGGTCACTAAGGTCAAGACCATCCGGATCGAAATGCATCACGTCGTTACGGATTTCTCTAACTCTCGAAAGCTGCTCCAGGAAAGTGACGCGATCAACCTCCAACTTCAATTGTTGCCATCGCGACTCCGGCTCTAGCAATCGGACATATTCTCCAAATGTAAGGTCGCTTGGTGACTGAATGGCACGTCCGTCGTCACCGGGCGCCTTCGCTGATTTAAGGTCTTCGACCGTAAACTTCCCGTGCAGCAGCAACCGAACTCCGCTTTCGATTTCCCCAACCAGCAAAAAGGGATCAGCGAGTGACTGAAACTGCGCATTGAGATCGCTGGCGGTGACGATTCCGGTAATTTGTCGATCTTTAGCCTGGACCAAAACATAGTCGTGCACGGCGATCTTCGAAATTACTGTACCTAAGGAGTCGTCGGCCGACACCACGTGCGCTGATTCCATACAATCCCTCACCTTTGCACATGGCCGTTTCAACGCCAGACGAGCACCGATAGTTTTCCAACTCACTGCGCCTTTGACGTCTCTTGGTCCAGTCATCACGGGTAGCTGCGAGAAATCATTGGCAAGCATCAGCGTCGTTGCTTGCTGTAGTGTTGAATCAGGAGTGACGGAGACGAGCACTTTATTTGCAGCGTCTATCCGTCCGACCCGATATGTTGGGTCAGCAGATGGGGCGACGCCCGAATCACCATCTTTCGATAATTCGAAACTGATGCTTGCATCGAGCCACATTACGTCGAAGTCTGGCTTCGTCACAAGCCCATGACGTTTGAGCGCGATGCGAATGTTGTTGACTATACGATAGCTCCTTCGCTCAGCGTCAAACCATAGCAAGAATGATCTCACTGTCTCTCGCGGAGGCGCAACGCCCTTTTTGAGCTGGTCGGCGATCGACGTTAATTTTTCTTCTGCTAGTGCCATATATAAAGGTAAATGAAAGGAATTGCCATGTCCACTCCTATTGCCAGAAAGTGACGAGTGTCGATGATGCGGGCGAGCGCGCTCCGTGCTGAAGAGTCTGCTCCCTGCCTCGCGTTATTTTAGCTGCCACGACATTTCGAAATTTACGCACATGGAGAACGCTACTTGCGGTTCGACACGTCGCCACTTTTCGATGCCGCGCCGAGTAGTCGGCATCTATGACAGAGCGGACATCTTAGAGGGTTTTAAGAAATCCGGCGAATGATCGCTTCTGCTGATGGGGCTCCGTGCACTACCGGCACGCGAGCGAGCTGTAATTGTTCTGCAGCCGTCACTCGAGAGTCAGCCTCACGCATGAGACGAACGACGCCTCGTGGCCGAACACGGCCGGCCGCCGCTCTGTGACGTGCGACCGGCGCAGATCGACCCTGAACGGTCGGCTAATCAGCGATCTGTCTAATGGCTACTTCCACGTGTGATCGGTCATACAGAACGCGGCGGCTAGAATGAACGGTATTGTTTGACCCCGAGGTTAGACGCCGTTGTGCGGGCGGCCGCTACGGAGCCTGATCTCGCCAAGCTTCTTCAGCGCTTGGTCTGACCAACGCCCGAGCCAACCAAGGGACGCAGCATGTTCGAAAACGACACCAAAAATCAACATTTTGTCACCCAGGCCGAGCAGAGGCTCAACGCCGCCAATCCCGAGGCTGATGATAAAAATAAGCGCATTTATTCGTTCAAACTTGTCGACCGAGAAAATTACGAACTTGCTCTTGAAAAACCGAACGGAAATCCTATCAGCAAAAATTTGTCTGCCTCGGATATTTTCAGTTTTGATGTAACGGGAAATGGCGATAGGCGGTTTAATTTTGAAGCATTATTTCAAAAGTACGAAGGCCATGTTGCAACGCATACCAGCAATCTTCTAGATAAGCTCAAGGCAAACAACAAAGACATAAAGACCGAAATCATCGATCTGTTTTCCGCCAAACTTCTTAACTTCGTGAGAAATCCGTTCTCAGTTGTAAAGATCATCAACACGTTTCCTGGTCTTGCCGCACACGACCCGACAAATCCAGAGCTACTCAGAATGTACCGGCGCATTGTTGATGGAAGGAAGCCGCATCAAGCGCACCGATGTTCGGAACTCGGGATAAGCAATGTACAGTATCTCGAATGGCTGCGCATTCTGTTCATGTTGCTCGTGCCGTTGGAAAGCGGGCAGCCCAATTTTTTTGATCAAATCATAAAAAAATTATTTGAAGACCGGGACAATTATCTAGCCGTCTGGGTCTGTGAATATGATCACGAAAGCTGCCTGCTTCCTGACCGGGGATATAGTCAGCCGATTGCCAATGGCCCGCATATGGCATTTTCCTTCAATCTGCGTCGGAATGCTTTCATAACCTATATTTTTGCCGATCCTCGTACGCTTCTGGACGGCAAGGCGCATCCCGAGTTCCTGGACCAGGTGCTTGCTGATCAAAAGTCGCTGCCCCTTAAGCCGATTGATGTTCAATTTTTGCGCAACAACCGTGAGCTGCTTGCCATCTATAACGGGCACGTCGTCTACCAGTGTCACGAGCGGGTATTTTGCGCGGTCAAAGATGGACTGGTCCTGCCTCAACGTAGACGTGAATGACCCTTATGTAATTGGATGCGCCATTCGAGTGTCCATCATTGGCATTGGATGACTGACTGCTGATGGCCGGACAGCGACCATTGGTCGATCGCCATCCGGTAGTGCCTGCGTTCAAACTTCAGTCTGCTCCGCCATCTCGAGCGCATCGTCAACCTCGATACCAAGGTACCGTACTGTGCTCTCAAGCTTGGTATGGCCGAGGAGCAACTGAACGGCACGGAGGTTCTTCGTGCGGCGATAAATCAGCGACGCCTTCGTCCGGCGCATAGTATGGGTGCCGTACGCGGTGTCATCCAGCCCAATCGACGCGACCCACCGATGCACCAGGCGCGAATATTGACGCGTCGAGATGTGCGGGGAGTGGTGGAGCCGGCTTGGGAACACGAAGTCGGCCGGCGTCAGCGTTGCCACCTTGATCCATGCCTCGATGCTGTCTCGAGTCTGCTCGGTAATCTCGAACTGAACCGGCCGTTGCGTTTTCTGCTGCATGATCGTCGCCCGGCTGGCGACGTGGTGTCCATGACAAACGTCGCAGACCCGCAACCGGGTCAGATCGCATGCACGCAGTTTGCTGTCGATTGCAAGATTGAAAATCGCAAGGTCGCGGACCCGCGCCGAAAGCTGGAGCCGGATACAAATCGCCCAGATTTCCTTGAGCTTCAGCGGAGGCTTCTGTCCCGTGAGCCGGCCCTTGTTCCACGGCACCCTCGAACGTCCTTCGTTAGTCGCCTTCATGACTATCTCCTTTCAATTGAAGGGAGATCCAGTCTGAGCTAGACATCAGCGGGCGCTGTCTGACCCCTTAGAGACGCTTGCCTCGTCGGTATCTAACCGGCTGCTTACGAGGTGCTTCTGTCACTTGGATTTGCGAGCACAAATACCGAACGACCCGGTAACTGTTGCGGGAACCTACCCGGGACGAAACGCTTGCCGAAATGGACGCGCTCGATGAACGGACGAAGGCGAGGTTCGGGCGTTGCTAAAATGGGGGCGCATGATGTCCAGAGGGCTCAACTCCGACCTGAAGTTTGCGGTACATTAGCTGACGCCCCACTTGCAGACACAACCCGGAACGAACAACACGCCGAGGCGGAAACATGCCCATGAGCGACGAAGAACTTGACGAAAATGAAGCTGACGATGGCTTGCCGACACCGCAAGCTTTCTGTCTATCTGTTCCGTTGTACAAGAAGTTCGAGTTCGACAAGGACGCTTCTAACCCGTTTTTTGGCATTGAACATTACAAAGGAACGCTGGACTGCTACTGTGAAGGTTGTGGCCGCCATTCCGTCTTTCATCGAATGGACAAGACAGACTATCGCGAGCACCATCACGGAAAGAATTATCTTTTCAATCTTTCGTTTGGTTGCTCGCGAGACTTCTCGCACCAACTCGTTTTTATTTTTCGGTCGCATCAAGGTGTGTTAGAGAAGATTGGTCAGTATCCCTCGATGGCCGATCTAGACACGCCAGATCTACAGAAATATCGAGCGTTGCTTGGTAAGGACCGATATCGGGAACTGACGCGTGGTGTCGGTCTGGCGTCGCATGGCGTTGGAGCCGGTGCATTCGTTTACCTCAGACGGGTCTTCGAAAGCCTCATCGATGACGCGAAAGGTGACGCCTCCCAGCAAGCGAATTGGGACGAAGAAGTCTTTCGGAACGCACGCATGGATGAAAAGATTCGATTACTCAGAGACGGGCTGCCAACGTTCCTCGTCGAAAATCGCAATATCTACAGCATCATGAGTGTCGGGGTGCATACGCTTTCCGATGAAGAGTGTCTTGACGCATTTCCAGTGGTAAAGATAGGCATCGAGCTGATCCTAGATGAAATGCTGGAACGGAAGGAGCGGCAAAAGAAAGTTGCTCAAGCCAACAAGAGCATTGCGTCACTTGCCGCAACCTTAAAAAAGATCTGAAATCGATCGCGCGCGATGTAAGCTCAAGTGGCCCCGCTACAGGTGGGCGTCTTATGGACTCCCACAATGACAGCCATAGTTCGAAGCTTCGCCGTGCGCTGACGATTCCCGATGGTCCTTGTGCTTATCGATGAATCGCATCTGCATAGCAAGTTTTCGTCGGCAAAATCGGCAAGAATACTCGGCGCGGTCCGGACGCCATCATCGACAGATATGAAAAGAGTGCGGCATGCATTTCCCCGTTTTGAACGCCTCAAAGGGGCCGTTGATATCGCAGTCAAACAAGGTACCCACGAGAGCGGGTTCGAACAGTTTGAAGAAACCCAGCAAGCGATTCGCGCATGCTTCCAAGGCGTCGAGAACGCGCCCGTGGTCACTGAATCGCCGCTGAATGGGCAGATAAGTGATGAACTTGGCGCGACGGCGAAAGAAGCGGGTTTCGCCTCGATGTTGGGAAACCAACCGCTAGAGCCATATTTCACCGTTGCACATGTACTCCGCAATGCCCTTTGGCAGGGAGGGAATGTGTCCCCCGTACAATGCGACGATCAGCGTTGGGTTCGCGCCATCCGAATTGCATTGACTCACATTGAGCACCGGGATCCCGCAATGGCACCGCGAGAGCAGATTCTGCCGAGAGACGTTACGTTCGCTCATGCGGTCAGTTTTTTCACCAGCAAAGGTTTGCCACTATCGCTAGTAGGCGATGAGCTTCCCCTTGAACCGCACGAACTCGGTGGCATGCTAGGAAGATGTGTGTCGCACCCATTGACATTACTGGGCGATACGCTCGCGATGAAGCTGATTGACGCTGTGCTCCATCCTCGCTACGACATAATGGTCCAGCGAGTTAGGCTGCACCCGAGGCCCGACAATATGGGTCGAAAGCTAGATCGGTCGCTGCCGTTAGGGCACCTTTACCGGCTTGCGTTGCAAGCGCTCGGGAAAAAGCGTTTAACCGGGAAACCGAGGGCGTTAGAGCAAGAAGTACATGAAGCAACAACGCACCTCGCAGCTCTTTACGATGTCGAACCGTTCAACAGCTTTGAAAACATGTTTCCACCGTATCCACACAGGGTCTTCGAGGTCTTAGTCGAAGTTATCCGATACGACGAGCTGTTTTCAATCCCGCAGTGCCGCCCAGATGTGATGTCCAGGTTGATCCAAGACATCTTTTCCAACGAAAGCGATGACCGAGGAGCTGCCGGTTGGTCGGCGCATGACGGTATGTTGCTTTGGCACGTCTTGCTGAACACATCGAAAGAGAATTCCGACTCGACGTTCATCAAACGTGCGCAGCTTGAGGCAATTTTGCAGGCGCGAGTGGGCCGCGCAGTTGCCTCAGCGCTGATCGACGCTTTTGTGCTTAGAGACGGTTTCAAAATGGCCCCTTGGGGCTGTTAACTTTCGCGACGAGCTGTTAACCTCAGGCATCGGAACAA
>NZ_QTPO01000099.1 GCF_003853645.1 Burkholderia sp. Bp9143
AGAATCCCGGAGCGCGGGGAGAAGTTGAAGAACATCGGCAGCGTCGCGGCGCCGCTCGCACCCGCGTCGGCGCCGAACGTGCCGCGCACGAGTTCTGGCGCACTGCGCGCTTCCGGCGTGATGTCGGCGAGCGCGACTTGCAGACGCTGCATGAGCGTGTCGAGCAGGCCGGCATCGACGTCCGAATCGAGGACGACCACCGGCAAATCGAGTACCGATAGCACCGCGCGCAGGGCGAACGCGAGGGCATCGACGCAGTCGTCGATCCATTCGTCGACGGCCGGCAGGCCGCGCGCGATGCAGGCCTCGAGGTCGGCGCGGCTGTCGACCGTCTCGCCGCAATAGCGAAGATGCCGGATCAGCGCGCTCAACGACGCACGCGTAAGGAGGATGTCCCAGGCGCCGTGCGGCGCGGGCGCGGAAGGCAAGCGGCTCGGTTGTACGGGCATCACGGCAAAATCGCCGGCGTTGCCGGTGCGGCCGTGCAGGCAGTCGCCGTCGATCGCGATCCCTCCACCGATTACCGGGCCGAGGAACAGATAGACGAAATTGTCGCGTTGTCGGCCGCACCCGTAAAAGAGCTCCGCGATAGTGGCCGCATTGCCGTCGTTCTCGCTGAACACCGGCAGCGAAACGACGCCTGCGAGTTCCCTGGCCAGGTCGATCTCGGCCCACGCGCGGAAGGCTTCGGCCGGAAGGCCGAGCTCGCGCAGCCAGCTACCCAGGTTGAACGGGTGGGCAACGCCGACGCCCGCGAGCCGCTCGCGGTCCTTGGCGGGCAGAAGCCGTTGCAGCTCCTCGATGTCGCGGCGAACCAGTTCGAGCACGGTCGCGGGCGGCGGGAGAAGGGTGTCGTGGGAGCGGCAGCCGATGACGTCGCCCGCGAAGTTGACCAGCGCAGTTTCGATGCGCATGCGGTCCAAGCGCACGCCGATACCGAATGCCCCATTGGGATCGAGGCGAATCAGCGACGCGGGCTGGCCGCGCTGGCCTTCGGTGCGGCCGGCGAATTCGATCAGCTTCGCGTCGGCGAGCGACGCGATGATGCTGCCGACCGCCGTGCCCGTCATGTTTGCGTGGCGGGCGAGGTCGGCCTTGGACGCGCTGCCTGTCCGGCGCAGCGTCTTCAACAGCAGGCGCTCGTTGTAACGGCGCACGTTGACCGAGTTGCTTCCCTGGCCGATGTGCGGGCTTCTCATGGGCGTCTCCTTCCATGGCGCGTCGGCGGCCGACGCATTAAATAATTCAAGTTGATTTATTTAAGCATGCGCGCTCGGCGAAGTCAGTCAGGTAAACCCCGTGCTGCGCCGTGACGGGCGGCGTGTCTCGCACGAAGTCTTGAAGGGAATTTGTAATATTTGTCCTGTCCGTGGCGTCCATACAAAGACACTTTTCCGAGCGCCCATGGAAACGCGGCGGAAAGTCGTGACGTCTATCGCCACAGAGCCATCCATCGTCGAGCGACATGGATGATCGCTTCGCTTCGATTCCACTGGAGAAATCACATGACACTCATGCACAAGCTGGGCCTCGCGGCACTGCTGTCCACGCTGCCGCTCGCCGCCTCCGCGCAAGGGACGCAACTGACGGACCCGCAGATCGCGGCGATCGTCGTGACGGCCAATCAGGTCGACATCGACGCCGGCACGCTCGCGGAAAACACGACGCATACGAAACCGGTCAAGACCTTCGCCGAGTTGATGGTCACCGATCACACCAATGTGAACAAATCGGCGGTGGCGCTCGCGACCAGGCTGAACCTGAAACCCGAAACCAACGCGACGAGCGACGCGTTGAAGAAGGAGGGCGATGACAACGTCGCCGCGCTCAAGGCGCTCAAGGGGCACGCGTTCGACAAGGCGTATGTCGAGCACGAGGTGGCCTATCATCAACAGGTGATCGACGCGATGGACAAGATGCTCATTCCGTCCGCGAAGAACGACGAACTGAAGGCGCTGCTGGTGAAGGTGCGGCCGGCATTCGTCGCCCATCTCGAGCACGCTCGCGCGTTGCAATCGACGCTCGGCGGCGGCAATGAGAAGAAGTCCTACTGAGCCCCGGCGCTCGACGGCGCGGCGCCGCGCCGCGTGCCGGTTCATCGTGCTGGCGGCGCTGGCGTGGGTGGCTGCGGACGTCGCGGCCGGCACGACGCGCCGGATCACCATCGAAGGCATGCGCTTCAACCCGGCCAGCCTGACGGTCGAGCGCGGCGACACGATCGTCTGGATCAACCAGGATCTCGTCGCGCACACGGCCACGGCCGCGGGTGTGTTCGATTCGCACGAAATCGCACCCGGTGCGTCGTGGACGTACGTCGCGAATGCACCGGGCCGCCATGCGTATATCTGCGCGTTTCATCCTGCGATGAAAGCGACATTGACCGTGAAGGGCAAGCCATGATGCGCAATGCGGGCGATCCCGAGCTGAAGCCCCAGCCTCTTTCGGAAGAAGACGACCGCACGCTCGCCGCGCGCGTCGCGAGCGGCGACCGCGCTGCGTTCGAACAGCTGATGCGTCGCTACAACCGGCGGCTCTACCGGCTGGCCCGTGCGACGCTGCGCGACGACGCGGAAGCCGAGGACGCACTGCAGGAGACCTATCTGGCGGCGTTTCGCGCGATGCCGCGTTTTCGCGGCGAAGCGTCGCTGTCGACCTGGCTGTCGCGGCTCGTGCTCAACGCGTGCCATACGCGCCAGCGCCGCGGCGCACGGCGCGACACGATCGCGCCGATGGTCGCGCTGTCGTCGATCACCGACTTCGAGCGGGAAATCATGGATGCAGACCAGAACGAATCGCCGGACCGGGCGCTGATGCGAACCGAATTGCGCGCATTGCTGGAGCGCAAGCTCGATGCATTGCCCGAAGCGTTTCGCATCGTGTTCGTGATGCGCTGCGTCGAGGAATTCAGCGTCGAGGAAACCGCCCAGTGCCTCGGTATACCCGAGGCGACCGTGCGCTCGCGGCATTTCCGGGCAAGAAGCCTGCTGCGCGAATCGCTTGCACGCGAAATCGACCTGGCCGAGCGCGACGTGTTTTCGTTCGACGGGGAACGCTGCGACCGGATCGTGCTCGGGGTGCTGGCGAGAATCGGTCCGGCTTGACGGTCGGCGGCCGCGGCAACGGCCGATAGACCGCTGATCGTTTCAGATCGGTCGGCGAGATATCGCGTGACGCAGGGTGTCACCGATCTTCCTCGCCGTCACGGCGTCACGCCCGGTCGTCGTTTGGTCTGACGTGTCGAAAGGCCGCCAGCAGCGAAAGGTCATAAACGATCTTCAGTGCGCCGCATGCAACCAGTGGCGCACCAAGCCAGCCAAGGCTGAACAGGCCGCCGGCCAACGTCGGCGCGACAGCCGCCGCAAGGCTGCGCGGGACAGACGTAAAGCTGGCCGCCGCCGGTCTTTCCGCCGGCGTGACGACCGCCATCACGTAGGCGGTTCGCGTCGGTACATCCATTTGCGAAAGTGCGCTTCGCATCAGCAGCAGCGCCAACGTGAGGTGCAGCGACGGCGCGAAGGCGGCGCCGATCAGGCATACGCTCGACGGGATATGCGTGAACACCATCGTGTTCAACAGGCCGATCCTGCGCGATAGCGGAGCGGCCGCGAGCTGCGAGCCGGCCGAAAGCAAGCCCGCCCAGAAGAAGAACTGGCCAGCAGCGGCGATCGAGAGCCCGAAGCGCTGCATCAGCCACAGCGACAATAGCGAATTGACGACGAGACCACCCGCGAACGCGTCGACGCTGAACAGCATCGCAAGCCGCATGACGATGGGACGCGACGGGCCGAGCGGGGGAGCGGCCTTCGACGCGTGGGTATCGGAGCGCGGCAATCGCCGGTACAGCATGAAGACGGCAACACCCGCCACCGCGTAGAAGAGAAACATGCCGCGCATCGCGCCAAGCGCCGGGATTCCGGCATGCGACGCAATCCAGATCGGCAGTCCCGCCATCAGGGAGCCGACCGCCGCCGATACGGCCCCGACGAGGCTGTATCGTGCAAACAGCGCCGTGCGAGCGTCGCCGCTGGCGGCTTGCGCCAGACGCGACTGTTCGAGGGGCAGAAACAGGCTGACATCGCCTGAACTGGGATTGAGCGTGCCGACGAACGCGATGACGAACAGCGGCCACAACGTGGAGAGGCTCGCGAAGCCGATGCCTGTTGCCGCCATCAGCGCCGCCGCGAACGTCAGCATGCGTCGCTGCGTGAAGCGGCTCGCGAGCATTCCGACCGCGATCGTCGCGATTGCGGAACCCATCAGCGTCGTGGAGCCGATCAACCCGACGTCCAGTTTCGATAATCCGAGCGACAGCAAATACGCGGGCAACAGCACGGCAATGAATCCATCGCAGAAGCCACGCATGCCGCGGCTTGCGAGGATGAGCCACGCGGCCCGGTCGGCACCTGCCGGTAGCATCCGGCCGGCGAGCCACGACGCGAACCGGCCGCTAGGCACGGGCATCACGCAGGCACCACGCGTAGCGCGCGTCCGCGATGCGATCGATATTCACCCGTTCACGCGTCGTCCACTTCATCGCGTTTCTCCTGTTCAGCGGACTGAGGTTACGCGGCAACACCGCTGCACGAACGTCGTCCGATGCGTCTTGATCGCTGCCCCGCGGCGCGGATCAATGATGGAGCAACGGGTAGGCCACCAGCCCGACGAGCGCGGCAGCGGTGACGACGACGGGCTCCTGCAGCTTCTTGAAGCGCCACAGCAGCAGCACGGTCGCGACGGCGAGCAGTGCGGTCGGGATGTCGACGATCGAGCGCTTTGCGATCACGAGGACGGAGCCCGTAATCGCACCGACGGCTGCGGCGGTGATGCCGTCCACGAACGCCTTGACGGCCGGACGGTGCCCGTACTTCTTCACGTACGGCGCGGGAATGACCGTAAACAGATAGCACGGCAGGAACGTGCCGAGCGCCGCGACGATCGCGCCGGGCAGCCCTGCCACGAGATACCCGATGAAGCCGACGGTGATCACGACCGGGCCGGGCGTGATCATCGCGACCGCGACGGCATCCACGAACTGCTTGTCGTTCAGCCAGTGATGTTCGGTGACGACGCCGCCATAGAGGAACGGCACGATCGCGAGCCCGGAGCCGAACACGAACGCGCCGGCCTTCATGAAGAACGCACCGATCTGAACGAGCTGCGGCAGATCGATGCCGCTCAATATTCCGCTGGCTGCCGGCAGGTTGGCGGCGGCAACCGCATTCAGCCCGCCCCGGTGCAGCCACTTGGGCGGGGCGCGCCACAGCCAGCCGACCAGGCCCGCGACGACGAACAGCCACGCGATTTCCGATTCCGTGATGAAGGTCACGGCGGCAAGCGTCAGGAAGATCGCCCAGAGCAGCTTGTCGCGGCCGACGGTTTTCGTCGTGAGCTTGTAGGCGCTCATCGCGATGATGCCGACCACTGCGGCGCCGACGCCGTAGAAGACGGCCTGCATCCACGACAACCCGCCGAAATGCGCGTACGCGAACCCGAGTGCCAGCACCATCAGGAACGACGGCAGCACGAACGCGAAGCCGACGAGCGTCGCACCGAGAATGCGGTAGTGCACGAAGCCGAGATAGATCGCGAGCTGGGCCGCCATCGGCCCCGGCGCGAGCTGGGCCAGCGTGAGTCCTTCCTTGTAGTCGGCTGCCGTGATCCAGCCGCGACGCTCGACCAGGTCGCGGCGCATGTAGCCCGCGAGCGCAACCGGCCCGCCGAAACCGAACGTACCGAGACGCAGCATGTAGGCGACCAGCTCGCCGAGCGAATAGGTCGGTTCGGTCGTGGCGATGGCAGTGGTCATGACCTGGCTCCGGTCTCGTTTTTTCCGGTCGACGAGAAATGTGCGTACAAGGCGTCGAGCACGACGCTCATCTGCTCGAGCAACTGGTCGTCGTTCTCCGCGCGCTGGCGCGTGCCGGCCATCACGGCCTCGAAGCCGACCGCTTCGGGCGCGATGCGGCCGCCCACGTCGAGCGCGTGCACGATCTCGCCGAGCCGCATCAGCGCCGGGTCGTCGTCGAGCCCGAAACTGGCCAGCAGCACCTCGAACGTCACGCGCTCGCCGACATGCGTGAACGTCGCGCCGTCGAAATCGAAGCCCAGCGCGTCAGCTGGGCAATCCGCGGGCGACGCGAGCCAGATGAAGCGGGCGCGTGCGTCGATGAAGCGGCGGATCAGCCATGCACTGGAGACGCGATCGACCCACATCCGTTGCCGGGTCGCCCATGTGCGGCCCTGATACGCGTCGATCGCCAGCGGACGGATCGCGCGGTCCGCGGCGTGCGGTTCACCTGGCGACAGCACGGTGTCGACCAATGCGACGAAATCCTTCAGCGCGACTTCGGCGCGGGTGGCTGCGTCGTCCGGGAAGTAATCGATTGTCCGGATGGCGTCGAAATCCTTGCGTACCCGTCGCAGCAGGCGCGTGAGTTCCGTGGCGGACTGCCCGGCCAGGGCCTTGCGGGCTTCCGCAAGGGACTGGATAAACGTTGCGTAATCTTCCCCGCGATCGAAGAGCGCGCGGAATTCCCGTTCCTGCGATGCGTCCAGGCTCGGGGCGCGTAACAGGTGAGCCGTGCCGCCGCTTTCGGCAATGGCCCCCGCGAGGTCGCGCAGCGTCCCTTCATGGGCTTCGGTGTACGGCAACAGATAGATGCCGTCGCGCAACACCGCGCAGCCCTTTGCCTTCAGGGCGCGCCAGAACCGCATGCGGGCCGTCGCGTTTTCCGTCGGAAGGGTCAGAACGAGGAGCGACCATGTCGTGAGCGAATTCATGTAGTAAATGCTACTCAAGTGTTATGAGTTCTACAAGTCGACTTTGGCGGCGACTGCAATGGCGCGGCGGCCGGGCGATCCGCGAGGTGATCCTCGTTCGTCTGATTGTTCGCGGATATACCCCTCGTTACTATCTTCACGCCCCGATAATTGGGGCTTTGGCCAGCCAGGCCCGGCATGATTCTCGCCCCCAGTCGCAGTC
>NZ_QTPO01000100.1 GCF_003853645.1 Burkholderia sp. Bp9143
CGGCTACGCCGCCTCCGACTCCTCACCACCGGCCAAAACAAACGTCAACGACCGGCCAACATAATTGTCGCCCCCCAGCGTAGGTCGCCCTTCAGGCGGTAGCTCCGGCTTCTCGCCCAGCGCGCTCGAACCATCCGAGCACGGCTTGCCAGTGAGAGTCTCCATACAAGCGTCGGAAGCGTACGGTCTCCTCTGCGTGCGAGTCGCGCCATACCGTGAGACGCTGGGCGACGATCCACCGTCCAGATTTACTGCTACGCCGCCCTCAGGAAATTTGCTCTACCTATGGAGTAGATTTTGAAAACCGGTTCCGATTGACACCGGGAGTCATATCAGCGGGGCGATACCTATCTCCGGACTTTGCTCGTTCACGGCGCGCGAAGCATCATTTATCGCGTGAAAGAGCCAGGTCCATGGGTAACACAGATGAAACAGCGGCGCCCGTTGAACGTTGTAATCGTGGCGATGGCCAATAAGCTTGCACGGATAATCCGGGCAATATTGGTCCATCAACTTCCATACAGGAAGGACTACGAAAGCGTCAGGCCCACCTGAATTCGCTGGCCTGCAGGAAAGTTTTGTTGGAAGGGATGGAACGCCAAAAGTTGCGGTGGCATTCGAGAGCGATGATAAAACGGTAGGACCCGGGACTCACCATGCCTGAAAAGTTGTCAGAGTGAAAAAGCTCGTGCGGTGAATGAGGCGTGAGTCAGCGAATTTCATAGGTGCCCGCAGCGAACAAGGCTGCAATAAGGCCGAATGTAGAGCTGCAGCTCATCCTGTTCGTCAAAACCTCGAACGTCTGGCGCAAAGGGGGGCGTTCATGTAGACAACTTTGCTTCGGTCTACGACTTACAGTCAGGAAAACACGGCGCTAGCGGTATTACTGGACGCCGCTAGCACTCTTGTGGACACTGCTAGCAGAGATTGTGAACGCGGTAGAAGACGGGGCCAAAGCGCCGTGACGATGGCATGGTCATGCGCCGTGATTCGCACGGTGCCGGCAGGCTTGTCGCGCATCGCACTCAACGACCCTAATTCCTGCTCGATTTCATCGAGTCGTGGAGCCACTGCGTTCAGGAGCCGTGTGCCGGCTTCCGTGGTGGACACGCTGCGCGTAGTGCGGATCAGCAGCCGCACACCCAGCCGCGCTTCCAGCGCCAGCATTGCGTGACTCAATGCCGAGCGCGAAATACCTAGCTGCGCAGCTGCGCGCGTGAAGCTGCGTTCGCGGGCCACATTCACGAACGCTTGAATGTCGTTGAGGTTTTTCCTTTGCATTAGTGAACTGGATGCACAAGAGCATGCAGATTTTACTATCTACCGAACTATTCGACTAAGCAATACATTGCTATCAACCCTACGCAAGCTCTTGTGGCGTAGTCCGGCATGCCTGTAGCAGACTCCCCGACCACCGGGCCACGACCCGGGCAGGGCCGAAAGCCGTGCTTCCTTCTAGCCCCAATTCCCCAATGGAAAGCGCAATGAACAGCAATATTGCAGGCAAGGTTGTCGTTATTACCGGAGCAAGCAGCGGCTTGGGCGAGGCTTCCGCACGATTGCTTGCGCAGCAAGGTGCCAAGCTGATCTTGGGTGCCCGACGCCTGGACAGGCTGCAAGCCTTGGCGAGCGAACTCAAGCTGGACGATCGCGCGGTGGTGCAAACCGACGTGACCGATCGCGCCCAGGTGCAACGTCTGGTCGATCGTGCCGTGGAGCTGCATGGCCGCGTCGATGTGATGCTCAACAACGCAGGCCTGATGCCGAGCGCCATGCTGTCGCGGCTGCACGTTGACGAGTGGGATCGGATGATCGACGTCAACATCAAGGGCGTGCTGTATGGCGTCGCGGCTGCGCTGCCGGTAATGCAGGCGCAAAAGAGCGGCCACTTCATCAACGTGTCGTCGGTGGCAGGCCACAAGGTCGGCCCCGGTGGCGTGGTCTATGCGGCGACCAAGCACGCGGTTCGGGTGATTTCCGAAGGACTGCGCCAGGAGGTCAAGCCGTACAACATCCGCACCACCATCGTTTCGCCTGGTGCCGTGGCGACGGAACTGACCAGCACGATTACCGATCCTGACGTGGCCGCGAGGATGGCCGCCACCTATGAAAAAGCCATCCCGGCAGATTCGTTCGCCCGCGTCGTGGCATTCGCCATCAGCCAGCCCGAAGACGTGGACATCAACGAAGTGCTGTTCCGTCCGACGACCCAGGAATATTGAAACCCCGGCCACACAAGAGAGCTAATTCATGGATTACCGATATTTGGGCCGTAGTGGCCTGCAAGTTTCTCCGCTCTGCTTGGGCGCAATGATGTTCGGCGGTGAAACCGACGAAGCGACATCGCAACGCATCATCGCCAAGGCAGCAGATCAAGGCATCAACTTCGTCGATACGGCGGACGTGTACCACGCGGGCCGTTCCGAAGAAATCGTGGGCCGGGCCATCGCGGCTGACCGTGACCGCTGGGTTGTCGCTACCAAGTTCGGCTTTCCGGCGTCCGCCACCGCCGGCCCGAACGAGCAAGGGCAATCGCGCAAGTGGATTTACCAGTCGGTCGAAGCGAGCCTCAAGCGGCTCGGCACCGATTACATCGACCTGCTGTATTTCCATCGTGCCATTCCCCGCCTGCAACTCGAAGAAAGCGTGCGCGCCATTGGCGACCTGATCCGTCAGGGCAAGGTGCGTTACTTCGGGCTGTCGAACTTCCGCGGTTGGCGAATCGCGGAGGTCGTACGTCTTGCCGACCAGCTCGGCATCGAGCGGCCCGTCGCCAGCGAACCGCTTTACAACATCGTGGATCGCACGGCCGAAGTGGAACAACTGCCCGCAGCGGGTCACTACGGTTTGGGCGTTGTGTCTTACAGCCCGCTCGCGCGCGGTGTGCTGACGGGTAAATACGCCGTCGATGCGCCGCCGCCGGCAGAAAGCCGCGCTGGCCGTGGCGACCGACGCATGCAGCAGACAGAATGGCGTCCCGAATCGTTGAAGATCGCGCAGGCGATTGCCGCCCTTGCGAGCGAGCGCGGTACCACGTCGATTGCCTTTGCGCTGGCCTGGGTGCTTAAGAATCGTCTGGTGAGTTCGACCATCGCCGGCCCGCGAACGGAAGCGCATTGGGACGGCTACATGGATGCCCTGTCGGTGCAGCTCACCCCGGAAGACGAACAGTTCATCAATGCGCTGGTTCCGCCCGGCCACGCATCGACGCCCGGCTATACCGATCCGGGCTACCCGATTGAAGGGCGCATCGTCCTGTGAGCCGGCAGGCCGCCGTGATCGTAGTTTCGATGGCGTTGTTTTCCATCGCCACGCTCACGGCGGTATCGGCTCGTGCGGCGGACGCCACGACTGGCGTTTCGTCGCCGCCAACCCCGGCCCGTCACGAAGAACACGCTATGCAGATCAACATGGACATTGAAGGCACCACGATCACGGCCACGCTGGAGAACAGCGCGGCGGCCAGGGATTTCGCATCGCTGCTGCCGTTGACGCTGACCTTGAACGACTACGCAGCGACGGAAAAGATCAGCGATTTACCCCGGCGGCTGTCCACCATCGGCGCACCTGCTGCCATGACGCCCAAGGTCGGCGACGTGACGTATTACGCCCCGTGGGGAAACCTGGCGATCTTCCACAAGGGCTTTCGTTATTCCGAGGGGCTGGTGAAGCTCGGGACGCTGGATACGGGTATCGAGATCATGCTTCAGTCTGGCCCGCTCAAGGTAACGATCAGCAAGGCGGCGCAGTAGCCGTGATGACTTCTTTCCTTTGGCCGCGATCAAACTCTCGGGGATCAGATATGTGGCAGCAAGACCAACTCGATCGCATCGTGAAAGCCGATGACCTGCACATCTCGCCGTTTCGTGAGGACGGCAAGACCTACGGCACGCCAACGTGGATCTGGTGCGTCCAGGTCAAGGGCGAACTGTATGTCCGCGGCTACCACGGCACGGCTTCCCGCTGGTATCAGGCGGCCGTGAAGCAACGGACGGGGCGGATTTCGGCTGCCGGGTCGGTCATCGACGTGTCGTTTGAACCGGTATCGCTATCGGATGAAATCAACAACGCCATCGACGAAGCCTACGAGGAGAAATATCGGACTAGCTCCTATCTTCGGCCGATGATCGACAAGCGTGCGCGTGCAGCGACAGTAAGAGTCGTGCCGCGCGATACACGAGAACATCACCGATGAACAGTACACCGCTCGGCAACTCAACGATTCATCGTTGCGTGGTCGCCGCAGTGGCGATGTTCTTTGGTCTGGCGGCTGCCATTTGCAATGCCACCTCAATTTCACAGGAATCGAAAACCTTGTCGAATAACTCGACCACCTCGAAAGTCCTTACCGCGCAGCAACAAGCCATCGTTCCCATTGCGGCATCTGCCGCTGCGGGCGATATGGGCTTGTTGGACGTGGCCTTGAATCAAGGGTTGGATGCCGGCCTGACCGTGAGTGACGTGCGGGAAGTTCTCGTGCAGCTCTACGCCTACGCTGGCTTTCCGCGCAGCCTCAATGCACTCGGCGAGCTGATGAAGGTACTGGCGTCGCGCAAGGAGCGCGGCATCGGAGATGCGCCGGGCGAGGCACCGAGCCATCCCGCTCCGAAGGGCGAGGCGCTGCTTGCAGCCGGCACTGCCAATCAGACGAAACTGGCCGGTGGCCCGGTCAAGGGGCCGGTATTCAACTTTGCGCCCGCCATTGACGAATACCTCAAGACCCATCTGTTCGGCGACATCTTCGAGCGCGACAACCTCGACTGGCAAAGCCGCGAAATCGCTACCGTCGGCATGCTGGCTGCATTGCCCGGTGCTGAGCCGCAACTGCAAGCCCACATGCGTATCAGCATGAACACCGGGATCACGGCGGAGCAATTGAAGCAACTCGTTCAAGTATTGATGGAGCGCGTGGACGTCGGCGCTTCCAGGCGTGCGCAAGAAGCACTGGATCGCCAGCTTGCCGCAGTATCGGGACGATGAGAGACGTGCTCAACATACAGGCCGAAATTGCGCGATCCACGCAGAACAGCGCGCGCGCCGCGCTGACTGCGGCACTGCTTGGATTTTTCGTCATCACGCTGGATGCCGTAGTGGTCAACGTGGCTTTGCCGACCATCGGCCACGAACTGCATGCGGGAATAACTGGCTTGCAGTGGGTTGTAGACGGCTACACCCTGGCGTTCGCGGCGTTGCTGCTTTCGGCAGGCGCGTTCGCGGATCGCATTGGTGCCCGTCAGGCGTTCGGCCTGGGCTTGATCGTTTTTGCACTGGCATCGGCGGCTTGCGGTTTCGCCCCGACCTTGGGGATGCTCCTCGCTGCACGTTTTGTTCAAGGCATCGGAGCGGCAGTGATGATGCCGTCATCCATGTCGCTGATCCGGCATGGCTACGCAGACCCGATTCAGCGTGGACATGCGGTAGCCCTATGGGCAATGGGCGGTGCTGTTGCCGCGACCTCCGGCCCCGTAATCGGCGGCGTCCTGGCGTTGTGGAACTGGCGCTGGATATTCTTTATCAATCTGCCCGTGGGCTTGGCGATATTGTTTTTCCTGGCCCGTGCCAATCCATCGTCGAGGCGTGAAGTTCCGTTTGACGGCTGGGGGCAGCTTACCGCCGTCGTCGCTATGGGCGCGTTGACCTATGGCGCGATCGAAATGGGTAGCGACGGGATTGGCGCGTCTTCGGTGCTGGCTTCCTTCGTCATTGCCTTCGTCGCCTTGGTGGCGTTCGTCGTTCTGCAACAGCGTGGCGCTCACCCTATGGTGCCGCCAAGTCTGTTCGCACCGCGCAACGCCAGGATTGCAATGGTGGTCGGCTTCACTTTCATGGTCGGCTATTTCGGTTTGCCGTTCGTCTTGAGTCTCTACCTGCAACAGCAGCGTGGTTTATCTGCCGCGGCGACTGGCGTGGCGTTTTTGCCAATGATGCTCACGGGCATGGTGCTGACGCCATTCAGTTCGCGCTTGGTTCACCAATTCAGCGCCAAGACGTTGATCGTGAGCGGCCTGATTTCTATGTCGGCGGGACTGGTGCTCACCGCGCTCTTGCCGTTCTCCGCGCCGATAGGCTGGATTTCGGCGCTGATGATGTTGGTCGGACTGGCGGGGCCGCTGGTGGCTCCTCCGATAACCGCGGTGCTGTTGAGCAGCGTTCCGGGGCATTTCGCAGGCACGGCCAGCGGCGTGTTCAACACGAGCCGACAGGTAGGAGGTGCCTTGGCCGTGGCTGTATTCGGTGCGTTGCTGGCGCGCTCGCCCAACTTCATCACCGGCATGCACAGCAGTCTGATGACGGCATCGGCGATTTCGTTGGCAACGGCGGCAATTAGCTTGCGGCTTCAACCGAAAAACCATCACTAACCTGGACGGAGGGTATCAATTACTGGCGCGCGCCAGAGCCAATAGCGAGACTTCGCAGTTCCTCGATGTCGCGCTTGGGCGGCGTTCCGAACATCCGGCCGTACTCCCGACTGAATTGAGAGGGGCTTTCGTAACCGACTTTGAATGCAGCATTCGCAACTTCCATGTGTTCGTTCAGCATCAATCGCTTCGCTTCATTCAGTCGCAGCCATCTCTGGTATTGCAACGGACTCATCGTAGTCAGTTGGCGAAAGTGATGATGAAATGTCGGCGTGCTCATCTGCACGCTGGCCGCCAGTTCCTCGACGCTGAAGGGTTCGGTGCAGTGGAGTTTCAGCCAGTCGATAGCTTTGCGATCCGGTTCCGGAAAATTCCAATTGAAGACGGCCCTGATTCCGGGGCAGCCTCAGTACTCTCTTGAAACGGTCCCACCTTTTGTGTTCGCAGCACGGGCAACATGCGAAGTCTGACCAAAAGGCTATCACGTTACCGTCGAAACGCCGAGGAACGGCGTCGTCAGCGCCTCTGCTAGGGAAACGCTGATTAATAGGCCAACGCGCGAGCTTGTCGGCGGTGCTGACCCGCAAATTGCGGATGCCGAAGTGAAGC
>NZ_QTPO01000101.1 GCF_003853645.1 Burkholderia sp. Bp9143
TGATACCCAACGACAACTACCCCGTTGACCGGCCAAAATAGTTGTCGCTGACCGGCCGTGCTGCTTGACGCTCTCTAGCGTCATGTTCGGCCGCGTCATCATGATCGGCTTCTCACACTGCGGACAGACATCAAGCAATTGAACAGCATGCACGGGACATGCCGTCATCCACGTAAGACGATGTGACGCAAGCATGATGCCGCCGTCTAGAAGGCACAGCGGACAAATCCGCTCGCGCTCTCGAACAAGCACATGCCTCGCCTCAATCACGTGACGCCCCACCGCGTAACTGAACGCGGTCCCTCGTGCTCGCCCACCAACTTCGACCGGACACATCGATCTCATCGTCGATTGACCGATCCGGCAAACACGAGACAATTCCGCAATCTCGGCGGAAACCAACGGACCGAAGGCAACGCAACTGGCGTCACGCAGCAACGCCCCAACGCTGCTCAGGCCGTTGGCATCCACCAGGCGCATGAGCACCGACGATAACGACTCGTCGGGATAGGGTTCGACGCGAAGCGCAAGCTGCAGCCGTAACATCGCATTCGCTGGCCTTGCGGAACACGGCACCCAACTTTGATTTTCCATATCGAACTCCAGATCGATTCAGTGCTCGTTCCTAGCGGTAGGCGCCTGTCTGCATGCTTTGCAGCGTCAGAGCCACCAGTTCCTCTCCGTCGGCGGTATCGAGGTACGTGACCGGCTTCTTCCACCCGAGTGACGGAACCTCTTCGTGTAGCCATGTACACAACCACCGTTTCGCGTCAAACCCCTCCGGTTCGCCTGACTCATTGACCATTTTCTGCACAAGATTCACGAGCCTGTTCCAAACCGCTTCAGGCACGTGCTCGACCATACATTCGGATCGCCATGTGCCGCATCGACACGTTTTCATGATATTCACCTCACCCAGATTCGAAGTCCCACATAGGAACCCGTGGCGATCCGATTCGAATCGGATCACCACGGTTCATTGAGAAAATCGCGTCACACGGTCTGCACCACTTGACCGCCTATTGCGTCGACCAATGCGCGATGAAGGAACGCAAACGGAGGCTCCGGCAACTCCGTGAACAAACGCAAGGAGATGTGCTCAACGCTTCGTGCCGAGCTCAGGATCGAACCCGAGCGAGGTCGGTATTGCCGCTCTGCGTTGACTAGTTCCGCGAATCCCCGAGGCCAGTCCGACATGATCCGTCCGATTTTCTGCATGCGCGGCGCAAGCTCATGAATGGCCTTCGAGCGCAGCCCCTTGTCTGGCGATCCGCTTGTTGCACCACTGACGCGATACAGAAACGAAAGCACGCGCAGCAGTTCCCCAAGGTCGAGCGCGGCGAAATCGGAAGGGACGCCTGGCAAACGGTCCGGCACGTCATGCTCAAAGCTCATGCGCCAGCGTCGATCGATGAGCCGAGTGATCATCAATTCGTCCGGCGTCGCGGGTTGACACGCGGCCGACCCGAGATCCGTCCCGCACTGACAACGCGCCAGACCCGGTCGCATGGACGACACATCACGTCGACAGCCCGGACAACGATCGAGGAGTTGGACGCCGTGGACAGCGCAGCACGTCGCGAATACGTAAGCATTCACGCCGAGCACATGTCGGTGCTCGGCGATACACGCCGGGCATACGCGCTCGTTGGCGCCGACCAGGATTGCATCGGGCTCAACCCAGTGACCGTACAAGCTGATCTTCGGGTGCTTCACCCCGTTACAGTCGATCGCTCTCACTGTCAGTGGAGTTATCGCTCGGACCAACTTCGGAGAAAGCCGGCAAACTCTCGCAATCGCATCGGCCTCCGAGGGGAAACGCGGCCGAGCGGCGGCCACGCCCGCCCGTCGCAGCACCATCCCTGGCCCACTAAGCCCATTGACCTCAGCAACGCGATGCAGCACCGACGAGAGCGATTCGCCGCGACGCGGCGCGACGCTAAGAAGAAAAGGGGTCGTCATTGCACGTCTCCCGCAAACGGCTCACCCGGTTGGTCGAGCGGTACACCACTGAACTTCGCGTCGAAG
The DNA here is from genome assembly GCF_003853645.1 of Burkholderia sp. Bp9143. Classification (GTDB taxonomy): domain Bacteria; phylum Pseudomonadota; class Gammaproteobacteria; order Burkholderiales; family Burkholderiaceae; genus Burkholderia. The sequence continues at coordinate 2,029 of NZ_QTPO01000101.1, forward strand.
GGATTGCGCGACGGGGGCGCATCTTTCCAGACGTGAACGCGGAACGCTGCGGCGAAATCATGTAGTGCAACGGCTTTCGCACCGCGTCGTTCGGCAATCTGGTAGGCGCCGTTCAACAGCTTGCACATGTAATCCACCAGGCCTGCAGTCGCGTAGTACAGCTTCATCGCAACCCGCTTGTCAGCAATGTCCGTCATGGGCAGGGGCATATCCTTGGCAAGCGCCTTCATCACGCCAATAAACGTTTGGGCGCCTTCCTGGGTGTTCACATCGAACCGGCGGATCTCCGTCACGCGCGAGAAACGGCGTCTCAACTGTCCGTTGACCCGCAGCACACCCAGTAGTGACGGGAGACCGGCGAGCACAACAGCGGCAGGCAGCCGGTCCAGCAGCACCTTCAACCAGTTCGCGACCTGTCTCAGCGAACGACGATCGCCCTCGACAAAGTGTTGAAACTCGTCGAGCATGATGATCTCCACGCCACAACCGTGCACCAGCTTGACAATCTGTTCCGTCAAGCGTGCACTCGACTGACCCGCTTGCGGAATCTCGCCCAAGGCAATCAGGATCGCCTCTGCAAGAGACCGAACGGTTGGCACTGCGGGCACAATGACGTAGAGCACGGGCACGTGCCGGCGAAAGACCTCCTCTCGCACCGGGAATTTAGCGCGATAGCATTCCAGCACGGTCGATTTTCCGGCACCAGACTCTCCGATCGTTGCCAGGCAACCGGCCTCGCCGGATTCCCGCAGCCACTGGTGGACGTCCTCGATGCTCTTGAGCGCAGCAACGAAATCGGGATGCTCGACGATGCTTTTGCGAACATTAAATCGTTTCATGATTTTCTCCTCATCGTTCGGTACGCTTCGTAACTGAAAATTCAGGAACACTATCGAATCTGACGACCATGGGATCTACTTGATCGGACTGGATGGAATCGTCCACGCCGTTCCCGCCAGCGGCCCCCAACAAAAGATCCTTGCTCGACTTCCCCTTGATCTGCGCAACCCATTTACGCTTCTTGAGTTTCTGATCAAGCTCCGCCTTGGCAATGTCGTCCGCGAGACGAATACGGGCTTTCCGAAGCGAGACAGGGTTGACATCGATGCTGCTGTCTCGCATGGCGCCGGTGACTTCGTTGTGCATCCATCTGGTCAAATCCTTCGTGTAATCCGGATCGGTACAATCAACGCGAAGGTATTCCTTCTGGCGTGGGTCATAGACGTAGACAAAGCCGGTCTGCTCATTGAAATACCGAACCCTGACTTTTTCATCGTCGGGGATGCTGTGACGGAGCAACTGCAGTGCACTGGAGTTGTATGAAAGGTGATCAAACGTCACGCCACTGTTTGTAATCGGGCGCATGATGGTGTCCGAAAACGCGATAGATAGCTGATCCGGATCGGCCGGCATATAGATGGGTGTCAGCCGTGCACTCTCCTGCCAGACCTGGGCTGGCGTCTTGCGCTTCAGGCCGCGATGTCGCGCGTGCTGGTAACACTCCACAATCCAGCGCACGACAAACACCGTCAGCTCCTCGAGAGAGACGCACGCAAGCTTCTCGGACGGGTAGTCTCCACGATCCTTTGTGTTCGATCGGGTCGTCCCGGGAATCAAGTGAAAGAGCTGTTCCGCTATCGTGCGCATGAACCGTTCGATGCGGCCTTTGAACCATGGCGCACGCCTCGGGCAGTACACGAGTGAAATGCCAAACTCGTCACAGCCTGCTCGCATGGCGGACCCGTGGAATTCCCACGCGTTGTCCCCGACGACCATCTCTGCCACACCTCGCGCCAGCCATTCAAGGTGCCCCAGACCCAATCGATTCAACAAATCGCGCTTGCTGAGCATGGCCATTCGCATTGCCCATCCGACTTCCTCCTGGCCAGGCGAACGCGCCCCAATATGAAAGCCCATCACCATGCGGGTGTGCGCGTCAATGATGAGCGTCAGAACCGGACGGACAATGACCATACGGGTGCGCTCACAGACACACATCAAGTTCACCGGCGTGTGGTCAATCTCCCACCGTTCGTTGAGTCGCTTTGTTTTGAGTCGGCGAAACACCGGCCGATACCGCTTCAGTGCTTCGGTGCGGCCCTCCCGAGCCGCGGTGACGAGATAGCCATTCAGTTTCTCGACATGGCGATAAAGCGTTGCCTTACTAATTATTGGAAGCGGATTTTCCGGATCACGTTCGTTATGAACGTCAATGGCCTCCTCTACACGATCGTACAATCTTGCGACGTTGAGTTTCTGGTCATTGAGGTAGTGCGTCTCGATGACATCTTCCACCAGCGTGAGCAGTGGACCCTCGATGACTTCACGGCGCCCCTTGTTTTCATGTCGCGGCACCACGTCCATGACGTCACGTGAATGCTGATAGCGCTTTTTCCAGCGACAGAAGGTTCGATAGTTTGGTGGCGTTAATGCACCAACTTCGCACGCTACCCGTCTGATGACGGTTTCGACCTCGCGAACGCGCGAGCAATTCGCTTCCTCGACAGCTCTCAGGTAGACGAGCCTCGCGCGCATCACAACGATATCTTTTTCTTCGAATGTCGAAACGTCTCGTCGGGCGACTATGATCGGCGCTGCTCCCGTCTCGAGCAGCGACTCGATTCTGACCGACCATCGCCCGTTGCTGTGTCGTTCCCAGACTTCAGTTTCGGGTACGCGTATCGGCGGGCTATAGTCAGAGCTGAATTCGATTCGACCATCGGGAAGTCTACCCTGAACGCGCCAGACGTATTCTCCCTCCTGGAATTCGACGCCATGTTTAAGCAAAAATTTTTGCATGGCGCACCTCCGAAGGAGCGACGTAAATGGCTGCGTCGGAGGTCAGCGGTACATCGAGATCGATACCCGCGGCGCCGTTGGCGATCCATGTCAACGCGACATCGCGCGTACGGGCCAGATGCACGAGGTTTCGGAAAGTTTTCGGATGCTTCTTTTCGACGAGCCGCTGTGCTTCTCGAATCCGTTCGGACAATATCCGCCCCCGCCACGGCCGCAAGAGCCGCAGAGTCTCGTGACGCGTGCCGCAGATGTAGGTGCGTTCGTCCCAAATGAAAAGAGCGTATGCGTGCTGCGCGAGGATAGCTCTCGCGCGCGCCATGCGGACCTGTACTGAAGGCTTCTGTAAATCCTTTGCAGGTTTGGCTTCGACGAAGACAACCGAACCGTCGCGGCGTACAACCTCGTAGTCGGGCGTGTACCGAAAAGTCTGGCCGGCCTCATGCAGATCAAATGTTCTATCTTGTGCGCTACGGAAGCGCAGCACCTCTGGGCTGAACTCGAGCAAGAGGGTCGTCGCCTCTTCAGCCAGGGAATACCAGGGCATCGAGCAAGCGTTTTTGACGGAGGGCGTGAAACCTCGAAAATTTCCGCCACTGCGGGTATCGTACGAAGGCATGGTGAAGTCTCCTGCGCCCTTTCAGGCGCGTGGATGTGGAGGCGCCGGTCCGAATGGACGAGCGCCGGCCGCGCGGGTGTCATTTCCACGCAACGAGGAGACGAGTTGGGCCTTGACGCGGATGAGGAGAGGGCTATACTGAAGCTGCGAATACCTCAGTAGTCAGTGCCCCGCTCAGCCGGGTCGAAGAAACCAATCCGTCCTAGATGGGTTGGTTTTTTCTTTTCTGTCAAATAGGCAGTACTCCTAATCCAATAGGTTGATGGGGAAATGTATTTTTCGCGTGGTGCTACCGATCAATCCTCGCAACCAATTCGTCCAGCTGGGTGACTTCGTTACCGTTTAGACGTGTTGCTGCTCGCACCAAACGATTGATCACCCGCAACGTGTCTGAGTGCAGGTCGTCAGGCAGTCGCAATTTCTTTTGTGAATCCCGGGCCGCCTCGAGTAATGAAGCCACATCGGCTTCGCCCATGTCCAGTGCCGCGGCGATGCGCTCGATTTGCCCAAGCGACGGCGGCGGCTTCACTCCGCGCTCGAGCTTCCAAACATACTGAATCGCGACCCCGAGTTGCTTGGCCAGATTCGTCTGACTCAGACCAGCTCGCTTCCTGTAATACACCAACGCATTTGAGAATGGCGTCATCGCTTCGCACCTCGATGTTTCCTATCACCCAATCTATGCCGTGACCCAGCCGGCCGGCAAGGGGAATTTTCTTGTTCTTGTCGCCAGTAAGGACAGAAGAAGCCGTCTGCGAATTAAAAAATAGTGAGGCATGTTATGGAGACGCAGAAAATTAGAAGAATATAATTTCCCTTTTTGTACAAGTAACGGCTCGGACATTTCCCGAGTAGGGACAATTCATTCGTCAAACTTCTGGACGAAGTGCGTGAGGGAATCAGGAAAAATTAATCAATAGGTGTTCAAAACGCACACAAATTTTCGATGACTGACGAGCGATACCCGCCGTCCGATCTGCGACCGTTGTATGAGAGTTACACTTTTAGTGCAAGTCCAAATCGGATCGCAGACCGACATGGGCGCTCAAACTGGAACTCGCTGACGGGTCGTTCCACGGGCGCCACTGAACACGGCATACGATCGCCTCTCACAGCGGGGTGCCGTTAGCAATCGCGTCCAATGCGCTGTAGATATCTAAGGGCTATCCACTTAGCTCCACTATTCCGCATTATGCAAATTGAAGCTCTTTGCGGTTCATGATTTTCGGGTCAC
>NZ_QTPO01000102.1 GCF_003853645.1 Burkholderia sp. Bp9143
TGATACCCAACGACAACTACCCCGTTGACCGGCCAAAATAGTTGTCGCTGACCGGCCGTGCTGCTTGACGCTCTCTAGCATGGCTGACATACGTATCCTGCTCCTGGCCAATTTCAGGCCCGAATACCGGCATGACTGGGGTGGCCGGAGCCATTACACCCAGCTGCGGCTGGATCCGCTGGGGGAAGACGATGCACGTGATCTGCTGCAAGCCCTGCTGGGCGACGCCGCCGAGCTCGCGCCGCTCAAGCAGTTGATCCTGGAGAAAACTGAAGGTAACCCGTTCTTTATCGAGGAGGTCGTGCAGACACTGCTTGAGGAGCAGGTGCTACGCGGTGTGTGCGGACATTACTCGCTCGAGCGGAGTCCAGCCGCGCTCCACATTCCGGCTACCGTGCAAGCGGTGCTCGCTGCCCGTATCGACCGCCTGGGATCGGCTGAGAAGACGCTCCTGCAGACCCTGGCCGTAGTGGGCAAGGTTTTCTCTTGGAGTCTGCTTGCGCGTGTCGTCGAACGGCCGGAGGCTGAGCTGAAAAGCCAACTGGCCCGGCTACAGGACGGTGAATATATTTACGAGCAGCCGGCCTTTCCGGAGGTGGTCTACAGCTTCAAGCATGCCCTGACCCAGGAGGTGGCGTACGGCTCGCTGCTAAGCGAGCGTCGCCGTGGGCTGCACGAGCGTGCAGCCCACGCGATAGAGGCCTTGTTTGGTGCCCAGCTCGAAGAACACTACAGCGAGCTGGCGCATCATTTCAGCCGCAGTGGCAACGTGCAGAAGGCAGTGGAATATCTGGGGTGCGCGGGGCGCCAGGCGCTACAGCGCTCCGCTGATTCCGAAGCCGTCCGTCACCTCAGCACAGCGCTCGCCATGCTCGAATCGCTGCCCGATTCCCGGGAACGGGCGCAGCAGGAGCTCGATCTGCGCGTTACGATCGGCCCGGCCCTGATGGCCTCGAAAGGACTCGCCGTGCCCGAGCTGAAAGCCAACTACACGCGGGCGTTGGCACTTTCCCGGCAACTCGGAGAGACTTCTTTCGCCTCCTTGTTGGGGCTACGCACGTTTTATGTCGTCAGTGGGGCGCTACGGACCGCCCGCGAGCTGGGGGAGCAACTCGTGTTACTGGCGGGGAACACCAAGGATCCGGCCTTGCTTGCGCAAGCCCATCGTGCGTTGGGGGCGGCCCTCTTCAATCTCGGTGAGCTGGAGCCCGCCCGTGTGCAGTTGGAGCAGGCCCTGGCGCTCTATGACCGTCGGCAGCAATACCCGGTTGCCTTCTACTCCGGCCTGGAGCCCGGCGTGCTCGGACAGAGCTACCTCGCTTTGGACCTGTTGCTGCTCGGGTACCCGGACCAAGCTCAGGCACGTGTTCAGGATGCGCTCGAGCTGGCGCGGACGCTGTCCAGTCCTGCCGTGACGGCGCCTGCACTAACCTTTGCTGCCGAGCTTTTCCTGAATCGCCGCGAGGAGCGGCGCACGGCTGAACTCGCGGAGTCCGTTGTGGCACTTGGAACCGAGCATGGCTTCCCGCACTGGATCAGTTACGGAACCATTCTTTTAGGTTGGGCACTGGCTGAGGGGGGGCGTCCGGAAGAGGGAATCGAAAGAATCAAGGAGGGACTAGCCGCGTATCGGGCAACCGGCGGAGGACTTTGGTTGCCTCATTTTCTTTCACTGCTGGCTGAAGCCTATGGAGCAGCGGGGCAGGCCGAGACCGGTCTGGAGACGGTCGACGAGGCCTTGGCCTTGATTGACCGAACGGAGGAGCGTGTGTATGAGGCGGACCTGTATCGGCTGAAGGGGGAGCTGACGCTCATGTTGGCGAATCACGGCATGACGGAGAGCGCCGGTACCGAGAGCTCCGTTGAAGCCTCATTCCTGAAGGCGGCTGCGATTGCTCGCCAGCAGGGCGCCCGATTGCTGGAGCTAAAAGCTATAACGGCTCTAGCTCGACTGCGGCGGCAGCGTGGCAAGTCGAGCAAAGTCCGCCAGAAGCTGGCCGCGATCTACGGCTCGTTTACCGAGGGCTTCGATACAGTGCCTCTGCAGGAGGCCAAGGCGCTGCTCGATGGACTTCTCTGAAGGCGGGCAAGGTCTCTCGCATTGGAGCCGCTATAGCCGCCCGGACGCAACAGAGAGTCGGGCTTGCGGCAAGCAATCTTAACGGGTGAAAGCATTAACCGATACCTCCCACGGCTCGACAGGCATCGCATTTGACATAATTAACACAGACGCTTTTTTAATAATAATAAATGCGTTACGGCCATGTCGGGACCCGTGGTTCGTCAAACGATCAATGGGCGCCGACGTGCGCCGCTGCATCTTGGCATCAAAACGGGACAAGCACGCACGAGACTAAACGTAGACCGAGCCTTGCACTGTCGCGTGCGCCGGGGCTGTTGTGCTATCACTCTGTTCCGAACGACTCGTACGGCTACCGCGCCGGGAAGGGGGGGGGCTGGTGATGCGATCGGCGCGGTGGACGCCGGAAGGCAGCACCTACTTGGCGCGCGCGTTTCGCCTCTTCTCCATGGAGATAGGTCGATGTGGTCGCCACCGAGGCGTGGCGCAGGTTGTCTCGCACGACAACCAGTTCCACGCCGGCGTCCAATGCGTGGGTGGCATGTGTGTGACGCAGCCAGTGGGGGCTGGCGTGCCGTAGCTTTTCGGCGAGCGCCGGATGGCGACCGCTCACGCGCTCGGCAGCCTCCCGAAAAAACTCACCTAGCACTTGCCGTACCCGCGCCGCACTGATGCCGGCCCCGCTGGGGTGTCCCGCGTGCTGCGCTGTCTCGAGGGCCGCCACCAACAGCGTGGCCGGCTGCCAGCGGGCGCGCCTGACCGGCAAGCCGCGCGCCTTCAGCGCGCGCCGCAGCGCGTCGCGCGCGAGCGGCGGCAGTGCCACGCGCCCGGCCTTCGCGCCTTTGCCAGTGACTGCCAGCCATAACGTGCCGCGCGCGTCCGCCGTGATGTCGCCCAGCGTCGCGGCTACCAGTTCCTGCACCCGCAACCCCGTCGCGTAGCCGAAATCCAGCACAAAACGCAGCCGCTCTGCCGCCGGTACGGTCCAGCCAGCCCGCTCGAGTTGGTCGGCTGCAGCGCGCGCGATCTTCCACTCTCGGCCAGTCAATGCGCGTCCGGTATCAAATGGCGCACGGACTGCGCCGCCGCGCACCGTCACCCCCGCAAACGGGTTGAGCACCACATAGTGCTGGCCCACGAGCCACGCGAACAGCGCGCGCAGTACCGCCAGCGCGTAGGCGGCCGACCGCGGCGTGAGACCCCGCGCGAACGGGCGCCACGCGGGTGCGGTGCGCGGGCACGGCGGCCCGGTCCAGCGCGCGGCGGGCGTCGGATGCCGCAGGAACGCGCGATAGGCGATCGCGTCGTCGGTGGTGAGCGACGACAGCGGGGCGCGGCGCGCCACGATCGCCCACAACAGCAGTCGCTCGGCCTCGCGCCGGTAGGCGCGGGCGGTGTGCTCGGACTCATGCAGCGCGAGCCACGCCTCGATGGCTTGGTAGTCGTTGGTCGCGGCGAGCCCACAGGTGTCGCGCGGGGCCCGGAAGCGGCCCTGCGAGCCATCGAGGGCGGCGGGCAGGGCGTCAAGCGACCATCGGGGGACCAACTGCGCCTCTGCGGCGGCGTACGGCATCCGCGCGGCGGCGCGCCGGGTCAGGTCGGGGTGCGCCGCGACGAAGGCCGCGACGTGGTGCGCACCTTGGCGCCCCAGCCCCGGTATCGTCCGCCACCAGCCGGGCCGCTGGGCGATCCGCACCAGCAGGTCGGCGCACGAGTCGATGCCGGCGGCCACCAGCGCCCGCGCGGTGCGCGGCGGCAGCCAGCGGTGCACCGGGTCGGCCGGCCGCGGCGCGGGGATCGGCGTGGCGCGCAGCGCATCGAGCGCCGCGATGACGTGCGCGGCATGACGGGTGCGCTCGGCGGCCGGATGGGTGAACAGCGGAATCAGATCGTCGCGCTGGCGGGCGATCGCGCATGCGACGAGCTGGCGGCGGATGCGGCCCAGCAGGCCGCGCGACGACTGGCCGTCGTCGCGCGCGTGGTCGAGGTAGTGCGTGACGGCGGCGCGCGCGGTGAGCCCTTCCTGCCAGGCGCGCAGCGCGGCGAGCGACGCGAGCTCAGGCAAGGCAGCAGGCAAGGCAGCAGGCCGGGCCGCGGGCGTGCCAGCGGAGGGTCCGCGCCCCGGCCTGGAGGGCGGGATCGACGCGGTATGCATGAGATCAGTTTAGGTCGCGCGCAGGGCACTGGCGATAAGACTATTTATCGCAAACATTCTGCTAGTTCATCCACCTCTGGAACACGTCCCTCAGTCGGTGTTTGCTCTTGAGTGGCGCGTCGCCAAAGCGCTTACGACCTACGGGCGAGAGTGCTGCGGCGGTCACTAAGATGGCTCGGCAGCTATTTCGATTCAAGTCGTTATACTTCCCGTGAATCAAGGTGCACTAGCCGCGTCCCGGAATCTCACGAGAAGAATCATGACGAAGTCCTGCAACACATCGTCTACACAGTCGGAAGTGACGGCGGAAATCATCAACCGCATCCCAGGTGGAGAACATCTCCGAACCGTTCAGGATGCACTCAAGAACGGTCACGCATCCGTCATGATCGGGGCGGGCTTCAGCCTAAACGCACAAGGGGGGCAGAGACTCCCCACGTGGGCAAAGCTAATCGATAGCCTGTTGGCGGACCTGTACTCGACGGACGAGGCACGCAACAGCGCGAAGAAGCGACTTGGCGGCACGAGCGGCATGCTGCGATTAGCCGAAGAATATGCAGCGGTCCGGGGGCGTGCTCAGTTGGACGCGCGACTGCATGAATTGCTGCCAGATGCTGGCGCGGTGACGCCTGGTGATCTCCATACGAAGCTTCTGTCGCTTTACTGGAACGATGTGTTCACGACGAATTACGACACGCTTCTTGAGCGATCACTTGACGCCGACCGCACGCGCTTCATTCCGGTTATCAAGTCTCGATACCAGATCGTTGCCGCCGCGGATGATGTTCCATTGTCAAGACGCAACGGACGGCCCCGCATAGTCAAGCTTCACGGCACGCTCCGCTCCGGAACCAAGCTCATCGTAACGGAGGAGGACTATCGCCGTTATCCGACCGATTTCGCGCCGCTAGTCAATACGGTTCAACAGTCGATGCTGGAGAACGTGTTCTGCCTGATCGGGTTCTCGGGAGATGATCCAAACTTCCTACTATGGACGGGCTGGGCACGTGACCACTTGGGCGACAAGGCCCCGCCGATTTATCTCATCACATTGAGCCCTATCCCGTTGGGGCAACGCATAATTCTTGAGCGGCGAAAGATCTTCCCAATCGATATCGCCGAGCTTGGGATGCAGAATGGACGGGTCGACTACGGGAAGGCTCTCAATGCTGTGTGAACCGCGCCGGGAATCGTGGAGGCCGGTTGGTTTAAGTTAATGCAGGCAAGTCAGCGGCATTTCTGAGTTGCCTG
>NZ_QTPO01000103.1 GCF_003853645.1 Burkholderia sp. Bp9143
TCGCTCGTCGCGATCCTGCATGCGATCCAGGACGATGCAGGCTACGTGCCGGCAGGCTGCGTCGCACCGCTCGCGAAGGCGCTGAACCTGTCGCGCGCCGAAGTGCACGGCGTGCTCACTTACTATCACCACTTCCGCACCGCGCCGCCCGCGCGTGTGACGATCCAGATGTGCCTCGCCGAGGCGTGCCGCAGCATGGGCTGCGAAGCACTCGCCGCGCACGCGGAAGCGCGCACGGGTTGCCGGTTCGACGCGGCGCACGGCGATGGTGCCGACGCGCACGCACCAGGCGATGTCGCGCTCGAATCGGTCTACTGCCTCGGGCTGTGTGCACAATCGCCGTCGATGACGGTCAACGGCGTGCTGCACGCAAAGGTCACGCCGGAGAAGTTCGACGCCCTGCTCGCCGACGCGGCCGCCCACACTTCGGAGGCCGCATGACGACCCGCATCTACGTTCCGCGCGATTCGTCCGCGCTGGCGCTCGGCGCCGACGCCCTCGCCGCCGCGATCGTCGCGGAAGCCGAGCGGCGCGGCGTCGCGATCGAACTGATCCGCAACGGTTCGCGCGGGTTGCTGTGGCTCGAGCCGCTCGTCGAGGTCGGCACGGCCGCCGGGCGCGTCGGCTACGCGAACTTGTCGGCCGCCGACGTGCCCGCGCTGTTCGACGCGAACTGGCTCGACGGCGGCACGCATCCGAGCGGCGTCGGCCTCGTCGACGCGCTGCCGTATCTCGCGCGCCAGCAGCGCCTCACGTTCGCGCGCATCGGCCTGACCGATCCGCTGTCGATCGACGACTACCTGAAGCACGACGGCCTCGCCGGCCTGAAGAACGCGCTCGCACTCGACGGCGACGCCGCCTGCGAACTGCTGATCGAATCGGGGCTGCGCGGCCGCGGCGGCGCGGCTTTCCCGGCCGGCATCAAGTGGCGCACCGTCCGGCAGGCCAGCGCGACACAGAAGTACATCGTCTGCAACGCGGACGAAGGCGATTCGGGCACGTTCTCCGATCGCCTGATCATGGAAAGCGACCCGTACTGCCTGATCGAAGGGATGATCATCGCGGGCATCGCGACGGGCGCGACGCTCGGCTACATCTACGTGCGCAGCGAATACCCGCACGCGATCGCGGTGCTCGAAACCGCGATCGAGCGCGCCCGCGAAGCCGGCTGGCTCGGCGAGCGCGTGCTCGGCTCCGCGCATGCGTTCGACCTGCACGTCGCGAAGGGCGCCGGTTCGTACGTGTGCGGCGAAGAAACGGCGCTGCTCGAATCGCTCGAAGGCAAGCGCGGCGTCGTCCGCGCGAAACCGCCGCTGCCTGCGCTCGCCGGCCTGTTCGGCCAGCCGACCGTGATCAACAACGTGATCACGCTCGCGACCGCGCCGGTGATCTTCGCGCGCGGCGCCGCGTTCTACCGCGACTACGGGATGGGCCGCTCGCGCGGCACGCTGCCGTTCCAGCTCGCGGGCAACATCCGCCACGGCGGCCTCGTCGAACTCGCGTTCGGCGTCACGCTGCGCGAGCTGCTGTTCGACTACGGCGGCGGCACGGCGAGCGGCCGGCCCGCGCGCGCCGCCCAGGTCGGCGGCCCGCTCGGCACCTATCTGCCCGAACACCAGTGGGACGTGCCGCTCGACTACGAGGCCTATACGGCCATTGGCGCGGTGGTCGGTCACGGCGGCATCGTGCTGCACGACGACACATCGAATCTCGCGGCGCTCGCCGAATACGCGATGAAGTTCTGCGCGATCGAATCGTGCGGCAAGTGCACGCCGTGCCGGATCGGATCGACGCGCGGCGTCGAGACGATCGCACGCATTCGCCAGGGCGATACGTCGGAGCGACAGGTCACGCTGCTGCGCGACCTGTGCGACACGATGCTCGCCGGCTCGCTGTGCGCGATGGGCGGGATGACGCCGTACCCGGTGCTGTCCGCGCTCGACCATTTCCCCGAAGATTTCGGGCTCGCCGCCGGCAAGCAAGCCGCGTCGGGTCCGGTCAAGGCTGCGGCCTGACCCAGAAGGAGCCCTGCATGTCCCTCGACACGAACAACGTCCGCCAAGGCGGCTGCGGCTCGGGCCAATGCGCGTGCAAGAGCGCCGCACAGGCGCGCGCATTCGATCCGTACGACGAAACCGACTACGGCACGCCGCAACGGCATGCCGATACCGACGTCACGCTCGAAATCGACGGCCAGCCGGTGACGGTGCCGGCCGGCACGTCGGTGATGCGCGCCGCGATCGAAGCCGGCGTCAATGTGCCCAAGCTCTGCGCGACCGATTCGCTCGAACCGTTCGGCTCATGCCGTCTGTGCCTGGTCGAAATCGAAGGCCGGCGCGGCTATCCGGCATCGTGCACGACGCCCGCCGAAGCCGGGATGAAGGTGCGCACACAGTCGGACCGGCTGCAGTCGCTGCGCCGCAACGTGATGGAGCTGTACATCTCCGACCATCCGCTCGACTGCCTCACCTGCCCCGCCAACGGCGACTGCGAACTGCAGGACATGGCGGGCGTGGTCGGGCTGCGCGAGGTGCGTTACGGCTTCGACGGCGCGAATCACCTGCGCGAGCAGAAGGACGAATCGAATCCGTACTTCACGTACGATCCGTCGAAGTGCATCGTCTGCAACCGCTGCGTGCGCGCGTGCGAGGAAACGCAAGGCACGTTCGCACTGACGATCGCCGCGCGCGGTTTCGAATCGCGCGTCGCCGCCGGCGAAAGCGAATCGTTCATGGCATCGGAATGCGTATCGTGCGGCGCCTGCGTCGCCGCGTGCCCGACCGCCACGCTGCAGGAGAAGTCCGTCGTCCAGCTCGGCCAGGCCGAGCACTCGGTCGTCACGACCTGCGCGTACTGCGGCGTCGGCTGCTCGTTCAAGGCCGAAATGAAGGGCACGCAGGTCGTGCGCATGACGCCGCACAAGAACGGCCTCGCGAACGAAGGCCACGCGTGCGTGAAGGGCCGCTTCGCGTGGGGCTACGCAACGCACAAGGACCGCATCACGAAGCCGATGATCCGCGAGAAGATCACCGATCCGTGGCGCGAAGTCAGCTGGGAAGAGGCGCTCACCTACGCGGCGACGCAATTCCGCAAGCTGCAGCAGAAGTACGGCCGCGATTCGATCGGCGGCATCACGTCGTCGCGCTGCACGAACGAGGAAACCTACCTCGTGCAGAAGCTCGTGCGCGCCGCGTTCGGCAACAACAACGTCGACACCTGCGCACGCGTGTGCCACTCCCCGACCGGCTATGGCCTGAAGACGACGCTCGGCGAATCGGCCGGCACGCAGACCTTCGCGTCGGTCAGCGAGGCCGACGTGATCGTCGTGATGGGCGCGAACCCGACCGACGGCCACCCGGTGTTCGGCTCGCGCATGAAGCGGCGCATCCGCGAAGGCGCGAAGCTGATCGTGATCGACCCGCGCCGTATCGACGTGGTCGACGGCCCTCACGTAAAGGCCACGCACCACCTGCAGCTGCGCCCCGGCACCAACGTCGCGATCGTCAACGCACTCGCGCACGTGATCGTCACCGAAGGGCTCGTCGCCGACGCATTCGTCGCCGAACGCTGCGACACGCGCGCGTTCGAGCAATGGCGCGACTTCGTGTCGCGCGCGGAGAACTCGCCCGAAGCGACCGCGGACGTGACGGGCGTACCGGCCGAGCGGGTGCGCGAAGCCGCGCGCCTCTATGCAACCGGCGGCAACGCCGCGATCTACTACGGCCTCGGCGTGACCGAACACGCGCAAGGCTCGACGACGGTGATGGGCATCGCAAACCTGGCGATGGCGACCGGCAACATCGGCCGCGAAGGCGTCGGCGTGAATCCGCTGCGCGGCCAGAACAACGTGCAAGGCTCGTGCGACATGGGTTCGTTCCCGCATGAACTGCCCGGCTACCGGCACATCAGCGACGCGGTCGTGCGCAGTCAGTTCGAAGCAGCATGGTCGGCCACGCTGCAACCGGAACCGGGGCTGCGCATCCCGAACATGTTCGACGCGGCGCTCGACGGCAGCTTCAAGGGGCTCTACTGCCAGGGCGAGGACATCGTCCAGTCGGACCCGAACACGCAGCATGTCGCGGCCGCGCTGTCGTCGATGGAATGCATCGTCGTGCAGGACATCTTCCTGAACGAAACCGCGAAATACGCGCACGTGCTGCTGCCGGGCTCGACGTTCCTCGAGAAGGACGGCACGTTTACGAACGCGGAGCGCCGCATCTCGCGCGTGCGCAAGGTGATGCCGCCGCTCGCGGGTTACGCGGACTGGGAAGTGACGCTGCTGCTGTCGCAGGCGCTCGGCTACGACATGCACTACACGCATCCGTCGGAAATCATGGACGAGATCGCGCGACTCACGCCGACCTTCTCGGGCGTCTCGTACAAGAGGCTCGACGCGCTCGGCAGCATCCAGTGGCCGTGCAACGAACAGGCACCGGACGGCACGCCGACGATGCACATCGACGCGTTCGTGCGCGGCAAGGGCAAGTTCGTGATCACGCAGTTCATCCCGACGCCGGAAAAGGTCACGCAGCGCTATCCGCTGATCCTGACCACGGGTCGCATCCTGTCGCAATACAACGTCGGCGCGCAGACGCGCCGGACCGAGAACGTCCGGTGGCACGAAGAGGACCGCCTCGAGATCCATCCGCACGACGCGGAGGATCGCGGGATCCGGAACGGCGACTGGGTCGGCATCGAATCGCGGGCCGGACAGACGGTACTGCGCGCGCTCGTGTCCGACCGCATGCAGCCGGGTGTCGTGTACACGACGTTCCACTTCCCCGAGTCGGGCGCGAACGTGATCACGACGGACAGCTCCGACTGGGCGACGAACTGCCCCGAATACAAGGTGACGGCCGTGCAGGTGATGCCGGTTGCGCAGCCGTCCGACTGGCAGCGTGCGTATGCGCGCTTCAACTCGGAACAGCTCGACCTGCTCGAGCGCCGCGCCGCCACGCCGGCCGCCGTGACGACGGGCAAGTGAGGACGCGATGGACAACGGACACCTGATCGACATGGCCAACCAGATCGGCGCGTTCTTCGAATCGATGCCCGATCGCGAAGAAGCGCTGTCCGGGATCGCCGAACACATCCGGCGCTTCTGGGAACCACGCATGCGGCGCGCGCT
>NZ_QTPO01000104.1 GCF_003853645.1 Burkholderia sp. Bp9143
CTCTTGATCGCTTCGTCGGTCTTGCGCATCACGCCCGCGCCCGCGTCGATGCCGACGATCCGGCCGCCGAAGCTGCTTTTCTCGGCGTTCAGATCCTCGATGCTCTTCGCCTTCACGTAGTCGGGAACGATCAGGCCGATCTTCGCGTCGGGAAAGTTCGCGCCGAGATCGACGACCTTCGCCTTGTATTCGCTCCAGTAGGAGCCGTGCGTGACGGGCAGCCACGCGGACAACGTCGCGTCGAGGTCGCCGCGCGCCACGCCCTGCCACATGATCCCGGCAGCCACCGGCACGAGCTGGACCGGGTAACCGAGTTTCTTCTCGATCACGCGAGCCGCGACGTTCGACGTCGCGACGCTGTCGTCCCAGCCTTCGACGTAGCCGATCTTCAACGTGGGCTTCGTATCGGCGAGCGCGGATGCGCTTAGTGCTGCCACCATTGCCGACAATGCGCCGGTCCACAACAGTTTTCCGAATAGTTTCATGACGATCTCCTTGATGTGCGCTATCCCTCAGTAGTTTCGTCAACCACAATTCGAAGGTATCGTCGTTTTCCGGCAGATGCTTGCCCGCAAGCGACTCATCGACGCTTCCCCGGTTCGAGCGGATCACGCGACCCGGCAATGGCTCGCGGCAGCACGGCGGCACCGTCACCCCGCTGGGTCCCGACTGCACCAAAGTCGGGCGTCAGATGACCCATTCGCCTTCAAACCCTCCACGGCTTCCTGCAATGAACCATTGAAAAGCCGTCGCGACAACCATTCGAAGCACGATTCGAACTGATTCCGGCAAGTCAGAAAGACCGCGAACAAAGGGCGGCGTCTCGGGCCTGGGGCGCTCACTTGTCTTCGCCCGACAGGAAATGGAGCGTGCGCGCCAAGTGTCGTTTACGGTCGTTTTCCAGGCGCAAGCGTGACAGCTCGACTCTCATCTCGTCCATAGACTCGACGCAGCGCCGCGCGGTCGATATGTACCGTCGACCGCAAATTGCGGCGCTACTGCGCACCCCGAACGACTGGCGCTCACACGCCGAGTCGGCGCGCTATCACCGTCACGCTCGCAAGCGTGCTCATGCATGTCGTAGAAGGAGATACATATGACTTCGTTAGAGAGGGAAGTTGCTGTTTCCGCCGTGGCGCCTGGGGATGAGACGTCCTCAGCGTTCAAACGACGCTTCATGATCAGGATGATCATGGTTCTGACCGGCGGTACGTTTCTGGACGGCTATATCCTCGGGATCGTCGGCCCAGTGTCCGGCAAGATGACCGCCGAGCTCGCCATATCGCCGGTCTGGGAGGGGCTGATCGCGGCCGGCGCATTGTTTGGAATCCTCATCGGCTCGCCGTTGGGTGGTTGGGCCGGCGACAAGTTCGGCCGAAAACCCTTGTTCCTGCTCGACATGGGCTTGTTCGTGATCGCGTCGTTCATGCAGTTCTTCGTCGGCTCCATGCAGTTCTTCATCACGTCACCGCAGCAACTGTTCGTGGTTCGGCTGCTGATGGGTATCGCGATCGGTGTGGAATACTCCGTCGGTTGGCCGCTGCTGTCGGAATTCTCGCCATCCCGCATCCGAGGACGGCTGATGGGCTTGACCCTCATCGCCTGGTACGCCGGCTTCATGTTCGCCTTCGTCGTGGGTTATCTGCTGGATCGGTATACGCACCTCGGATGGCGGAACATCCTCGGCACCAGTACCTTTATCGCGGTCGCCTTGTTCCTCGGCCGGATCGGCATGCCTGAATCGCCGCGCTGGCTGTGGAGCAAGCGCCGCACCGAGCAGGCCCGTTCCGTCGCGCGTCGATATATGGAAAGCGCCGACGACATGGCCGACGTCGAGCACGAAGTTGCTCACTCGGGCGGCGGGTTCGGGATGCTGTTCTCCCGTCAGTATTGGCGCGTCACGCTGTTCGTGTCGTTGTTCTTCTTTTGCGTCGTGACGCCGTACTTCGCGATCGCCACGTTCGCCGACACCGTGCTGCAGAAATTCGGCCTCGGCGGGGGGCTCGCCGGCGGGGTCGGGCTGTCCGCGGTTGCCTTGGCCGGCAGTGTCGCCACGGTTCTGTTGATCGACAAGGCGGGTCGCCGTGTCCTGACGGTACCGCCCCAGTGGATCATCACCGTCATCCTCGCGATTCTCGGCATATGGACCCATGCGCCTGGGGTGGTCGTGCTGGGCCTGTTCCTCGCGTTTTCGTTCTTCAACGCCGGGTGCGGCACGCTGACCTGCATCTATCCCGGCGAGGTGTTCCCGACCGAAATCCGCGGGATCGGGACGGGTTTTGCCGCCGCCTTCAGCAGAATCGGGGCCGGGCTCGGCACGTTCCTGATGCCCTGGTCGATGGCCAATCTCGGCCCCTCGGTGACCATCCTGATCGCGGCCGGCATCGCGGCGGTCGGTGCGGGCGTATCGCAATGGCTTGCGCCTGAAACCAAAGGCAAGAGTCTCAGCGAAACGGCGTCGGGGTTCTCGCACTAGCCCGCGCGACGGTTCTCGGCAACGCTCGATTCGGAGCGGCGGAGCTGGCCGAGCAACACGGCGACATTGCGCTCGGCCAGCGCGGCGATCGTGCGCGACGGATTCAGCCCGAGCGCACGCGGGATCGTCGCACCGTCCATCACGTAGAGCCCGTCGTAACCGAATACCTTGCCGTCCGCGTTCACCACGCCATCCTCGCGCGTGAGTCCCATGTTGCAACCCCCGAGCGGATGCGGGGTGATCAGCCGGTGGAAGTCGCTCCATGTCGGCGGGACGAAGGGTTCGCCGCCCGTGGCAATCGACAGGCGGCGGTGCGCATCGACCATCGCATCGACGACAGCCAGGGATCGCGCGTACGACCAGTCGAGCCGCAATACGCGGTGCCATGGCGCAAACCAGCGGCGGCCGAGACGCATGTGCCCGTCCCCCGGATCGATCGCCTGGCCGAACCAGGGCATCATGTTCTCGACCGGGTCATCGCAATCGAAATGGCGCGCGAAGGCGCGCCAGAACGCGCGCATCACCCCACCGTGCGAGCGCTGCAGGTGGCGGCGCACGAAATCATGCGCAAGATTGGGCACGCCGCCGTCCTCCACGAACAGAGGCTGACCATTGTCGTCAGCCCCGTCGAGAAGGTCGATCGCAGCGGAGATGGTGACGCCGTGCGACGGAGAGATCTTCCGGTGGCTGTAGAAGGCCGGCGTGACGAAGTCGCCGTTGAAGGCCCAGCCCCAGCCGAGCCTCGGCGATAGATTCGGCAGCGTGCGATGCTCGTCGCGACAGCGGAGCAGCAACTCGGTACTGCCGATCGATCCGGCGCTGACGATCACCCTGGCCGCCGTGGCGGTTCCGGGCATGACACGACCGGCGGCGGGATCGATGACGTTGAAATGCACGCGCCATCCCGCGCCGAGCGGCTCGAGCTTTTGCACGACGTGCAGCGGAAGGATTTTCGCGCCATGGCGCTCGGCCACGGCCAGATAGTTGAGGTCGAGCGTGTTCTTCGCCGACACCTGGCATCCGATGTCGCAATTGCCGCAATGCACGCACGTGCCTTGCGATACCCCATGCACGTTGACGTGCCTGACAGAACGCCGGTCGTCGCGCGCGCCGGGCAAGGACGGATCGTAGGTCGGCGAGAACGACACGGCGAGCGGCAACTTGCGATACCGATCGCCCCAGCCGCAGGCGTCGGCAGCGTCGCGCAACAAGCGGGTGCGCTCGCTGATCTGGTTGTCGGGCACCTCCTGGACCGACAGCATCCAGCCCACGCGCTGGTAGTAAGGCTTGAGCGCCTCGTACGTGATCTCGGGCGGCCAGCCCTGATCGAAGGCGTCGGGCTTGGCCTCGACCGAGACGTTGGCGTAGATCAGCGACCCGCCGCCCACGCCCGCGGCAGCCACCACCGACATGCGGGAAAAAACCCGCAGGTCGGCCCAGCCATGGAATCGTTGCGGGTTCTGCTGGTCCCAAAGCCACGGGTCGGTCTCGTCGCGCGGATACGTCTTCGGGGTCCAGCGGCGACCACGCTCCAGCACCAGCACCCTCCATCCCGCCTCCGCAAGGCGGCAGGCCGCCACCGCCCCGCCGAAGCCGCTCCCGACAACGATGACATCGTATTCAATCGCGCTCATGACGACGATCTCCTGACGTAGGTGCGTCACAGTTCCGATGCGAAAAACCTGACGAATCCTCCACGCTCCAAAGGCATCACGATCCCGAACGGGGCTACCCCGTCAGACCGCTTGCGTGTTGGCTGAAGCGAAACAGCTGCCCGGGAAATCGTTTGGACAAACCCGACACCGCCGTTTCCCGATCGTGTCCAGCGGGTCCGGCGAAACGTCGTCACCCAGAAAATATTTCCTTTATTTTCAGCATGTTAAGCGCCCATCATGCACACATGAATCGACCTGGCACGTCCCATGCGTTTGTAGCTGCGAGCGCAACGAAAAGTGCTCTCTTCCAAACCGCAGCAAACCTAGGAGATTTATCATGTCCGCACTGATGATCAACGACCTGTCCCGCGCCCACGAACTCAGCCGCAAGGAAATGGCGGCCGTCAGCGGTG
>NZ_QTPO01000105.1 GCF_003853645.1 Burkholderia sp. Bp9143
GAATCTGCGTTTTACCCCCGCTTCTGCTGGCGCCATTACGCCGCCCATCCCTGGCTCCTTTACGCCGCCCGTTGACACCCCCATCGTCGTTTCACCCAGGGACCGCAAGCTGATGAACGTCATCGGCAGCTCGCTTTCCATCCATGCTGATCTCTCATCCGTCGCCCCAGGCGACTTGCACGACTTGGTAGTCGACGAGCTCGGCCGCATGTACGTTGGAGACTTCGGCTACGATCTCTTTGGTGACCAACCAAAGGCTCTGACCGATCTGCATGTGGTGGTGCCCGATGGTTCGATGCGTGCCGTTGCACGCGCGCTCGATTTCTCGAACGGAGCGGTTCTGACCAACGACAGTCGCACGCTCGTCATCGCTGAGACATGGTCTTGTCGATGCAAGGCATTCGAACGCAATATCGACGGCAACCTGCCCGGGCAACGTTCATATGCAGATGTCGGGGACCGGATGCTGGATGGAATCTGCGTCGATCCAGGTTGACGTTCCGTCGGCAACCTTCTCTTGAGTTCCAGTAAGCATCCGGAAGGAAATGCGATCGCGGGATAGCTTGAGTGATCAGGAGGCAGCGAAAAGGCGCTGCCTCATTCCTCACGAACATACGGAATGCGTTTCGAAACCGACAATGCCGTCAAATTCACGTCAAGCAGACGGGCAGGCCAGCTCATTCGTCGACGTGCGTCGATAAGGAGAGTTCCCGCCACGTATCAAGTTCGGCGGCGATGGACTGAATGTCGTCGCGAATGAGCTCGACGCTGTCGATGCCGAGCGGCAAACGAAGCGGTGGACTTGCAGCATCGACCAGCTTGCACAGCGCAGGGCCAAATTTCTCGGGATCGCTCTGCTGACGCCCATGACGCTGATCAACGTAGTTTGCAATCATCCTGTTCGTTTCCGCGTAATCACCATCCTCGGTCGTCGCGCAAACCAGTGACGGTCCGGCAAAGTCGCTACGGAAGCCGCCGGGCTCGATGATCGTGACGTGGATACCCAGATGCTTGACCTCTTGGGCAAGTGCTTCCGAATATCCCTCAACTGCAAATTTCGACGCGCTGTAAAAGGAAAAACCTGGCGATGCCTTGAACCCCGCCTTGGAAGACAGGTTGATGATATGACCACTCCGCTGACGCCGCATGATCGGCAGAACCGCGCGCGTCATCTCCACCAGCCCGAAAAAGTTGACTTCGAACATGGGGCGGTACTTGTCGGCCGATGTCGCTTCAGCCACCGCAAGAAGGCCGTAGCCTGCATTGTTGACGAGCACGTCGATGCCGCCGAATTCGCGCTCTGCCTGCGCGACAACCGCGTCGAAGCGCCCATGGTCCCGCGCGTCGAGATGGAATGCGCGAAACGTTTCGGGGTATTGCTCGGACAGCTTGTGGCGACCGTCAGCCGCAAGCACGGTCACGATTACTCGATCGCCGCGCTCGAGCGCCGTCCTTGCCGTGAAGTAACCAAGACCTTTGTCCGCACCAGTGATCAGCCAGGTCCGAGGTGATTTGTTGCCCATTGTACGTCCTCCGTGATTTCATCCGAGATGCAGCAGAATCCATGCCAAAACTCACGGGCAGACGGAGCAGCGCTCGTACGATAATCCTGAAGTAAATTGTGTGCGCAGAAAAGACATCGTGTGCTGGCTTGTTCGTGATGGCGACATGCTTCGGCCTATTTCCTCACACAATGGCATTTGGCCATGACGAAGACGAACTTATCAGAGAGCGTTCACGCCATTCCGACACAAACACTACCGCATACTATGACGGCCCACACTATGTACGGATTTAATGAGGGGCTACTGGTCGACTTTCTCGATTGTCACAGTCAAGGTACAGTGCTCCTTCAACGCCTCGACACCCGAATCGAGCTTCCCTAATCGAACAAGGCCGGTCGCATAACTGTAGTCCCGATAGAAAATCGCGAGATTTCCCCACGGCGAATAGTAGGCAACATCGCCTGCCGACGGCTTGAACCCGGCAGGCGCGCCCTGAGTGGACAACCGTTTTGGCAGATCACCGATCTTCTCGGTCGACGCATAGTCGTCCAATTGCAATGTCAACGGTAACAGCGAAGCGAAATCTCTCGATGCGGTACTGTCGTCGAGGGTGACTGTTATCGCTGGGCCCCCTTCCAAATTGATTCGTATTTGCATGTCGTTCGATTGCGCGTTCAGTAACGTAGAATAAATGCTACTCCCTCAAGCCGGACCGCAGAGGCCGTGAGTGCACGGATAGTTCCGTGCAGAGCAATTTGGTTCGATAGCGCTAAAACGGCCCGGCCATCAAGCAATCATCCCCCTGCATGCAGGGGACGTCGAACCGCTGCGACTCGAGCATGAAGGTTTCTATCAACTGATGAGGAAGACTCACGACCACCCTTGAATGATGTTCACGAATCTTCCTCTTCGGTGCCTACGGCATGCACCGGCATCAATCAGGCGTGAGGGCTGACGGGAACGCCGGTGAACTGCTCGTAGATTTTAACGACGGCAACGCCATCTTCATTGCCCATCCCCGCAGCACGCGCCATCTGGTACACCTGTTGAGCGGTGTTGGCCATGAACATCGGCATCTTGAGGGCCTTGGCCAAGGACGTCTGCAACTCGATGTCCTTGTACGTGATATCCATTCGGATACCTTCGAATTCACGCGCGAGAATACGCGGCGCGGAGTACTGGAATGCAACGCTGTTGCCAGTCGTGTTGCTAATCACCTCGACCATTTGTTGTGGATCCAGGCCTATCTTCGCACCAAGCGCGAGAGCCTCGGCGATGAGCACGCGGTTGACCTGGAACAGCATGTTGTTCACGAGCTTCATGGCAATGCCGTTGCCGACATCACCGAGATGAAGAATCTGTGACGTCATCGCCTCGAGAACCGGACGCGCTTTCTCAAGTGCTTCCGTCTCTCCACCCACATATGCCTTCAGCGTTCCTTCCTTTGCGCCCTTTTCCATCCCGGTGACCGGCGAGTCGATGATATCGACGCCCTTTCCTGCCAACACACCTTGCATCTTCCGTAATGCCATCGGATCGATGGTGCTCATGCTGATAACAACGTCCCCCGCCTGTCCCGCTGCGATGAATCCGCCGGAACCAATGATTACTTCCTCGGCCTGCGCTGTCGTGTCGACCATCGAAATCACGATTCGGGCTTGGCGGGAGACATCAGCGGGACCGTCAGCGGGTTGGGCGCCCAGCGCGACCAGACGATCGACTTTCTGCTTGTCGATGTCATAGACCACGAGTTTGTGGCCCTTTTTAAGAATATTCTCGGCCATCGGGCCGCCCATCATCCCAAGACCCACAAATCCGACCGTGTTTTCTCTGGATTGGCTGTTCATGTCGTTTCCTGATATTTCCGTGATTGCCTAGACCGCTCGATCTGCTCGAAATGGCATAAGAAACGTCATCTGCAAGCCGCGTGTTCGCGGACCCACGTGCGTTCACAGTGCAAGATAGGGAGATCGAGTCGGTACCTGGAATGGCTGCTGCGATGCAGTTCCAGCTTCAGTTACGCAAGGAGCATGCCACGCATTGGATGCGCGAAAATCAAGAAAAAGTACGGGGCCGGCAGGACGCGGAGGTAGGCGAGTTCGGCCAGCTCGCCCGCTACTGTCAGTTGCTCAATCCGATTTGTGCGAGCCTTTTGTAGAGGTACGAACGTGAAATTCCAAGACTCGAGGCCACACGCTTCTTGTTGCCGTTGTACTGTGTCATCGCCTTACGAATCAGCTGCTCCTCAACCTGCTCGACCGCGCTGCTCACGCTCATGGATCCGGATTGCGGACGAGACGCCAGCTGCGGCGATTGATCGGAGAATTCCCGCACGACAGCGGACGCCGCAGTATTCAGCTGCGCCGAGTCGATCACGCCAAAGTCGGATACATCGATGACGTCGGAATCACAGAAAATTGCAGCGCGCTCGACAGTATGCATCATCTGTCGCACGTTGCCGGGCCATGATTGTCCTTGCAGATAGAGCAACGCATGATCCGAAAGGCGCTTTGGCCGCTGGCCGTGCCGTTCTGCAAATTGGTGGAGCGCCAGGTCGGCAAGCAGCGGGATGTCGTCGAGGCGTTCGCGCAGCGCAGGCAGACGAATAACGACGGCTCCAATCCGGTAAAAGAGGTCAAGGCGGAATGTACCGTCCGCGATCATCGCTTCGAAGTTCCGGTTGCTTGCGCTGATCAGCCGAAAGTTCGACTGCCGGGCCTCGGTACCGCCAACACGCTGGAAGGATCCGTCTTGCAGTACACGCAAGAGTTTGACCTGAACTGTATTAGCCGGGACTTGATCTGACAGGTAGTCGGGCCGACAAAGAACAAGTCGTCAATGGGGGATGAGTTTCTCC
>NZ_QTPO01000106.1 GCF_003853645.1 Burkholderia sp. Bp9143
GCAACCGGCGTATGCTGGGCTTCGGACTCACTCATGCCACTATCATGGCTCAGGTGGAGCTAGATGGATAGCCCTTAAATATATACAGTGTCGAATCGACTCGCAAGTCCGGCCTATCGGTCCAATCGACAAACGAGTTTTTCTATTATTTGAGGCCAGAGTAAATAATTGATCGCCAGGTGGAATGGCCGAAATCCTCGAAAGAGCACCGCTATTGGCGAGCTTTTCGGGAAAAAGATGCAGCTCGCTACCGCTAAGCTGTCTCCATCAACCGCGCCTTCGGCGCATCGACGATCGCATCGACCCGCAAAGCCTCATTCCGCGCTCACGCGGTAAGTCGCATGCCGGCGATAGCCAACTTCCCACGCTTTCCCTCAACCTGGCCCACGCCGTGATCGGAGAGGTTGCGTGCCGACACCTGATGCGAGGCTTCGCCTCTGGCGGACATGCGCCTCTGTCCGCCAGAAGCGCTGACCGCCACGAACTACCTGTTTGCCTTGGGCAAACCCTTCTTCTCAACCCTTGCGGGCACGTCCGCAAGGGCCGGCTCGCGTGACCTTGTGAGCTCCATGAAATCAACCTATCTCTTTTCCGGCGACGTGTCCGGCATGCCCATGTCGCAGCACAACGCCCCGATCACCGACAAGCTCATCGTCCGGGTAGGCATTCCCCATCGGAGCGGGAAGCTCACCTTTCATGCCTTCAACGAAGGCTATCCAGCCATGGTGTCGGCGAACGCTTTCTGGAATTCCACGAAGGGGCAATTTCAATTCCCTCAAGCAACCGACCTTTCCGAACTCGACTACGCGCTCGACAGCGCGGGATACACCGCGATGATGTTGTGGAAGAGGAAAGGGCGTCAGCGCGGCATGGCCGGCGTCTATCCCTGGACAAACGCGCAATACGTCGAACTCGCATCACTATCCGTGCAACCTGGTTTTCCGCGCCCGACATGGCGTGCGAGCCGGAGCTTGCATCGAGTCAAGCCGAAGTCGATTACCGCGTCGACGCAACGGCAACACTGCTCGAAGGCACGCTGCGCGTCTGTTACGCATGGCAAAACGCGCTCGCACGCTCCTGCGACGCCCAAACCGTGCAGAACATGATCCGGATCCCCACCCCCGTTATACAGGGGTGGTCGGCATCAACGTACGCCCGGAGCCTTGAATTGACTCTCAAGGTATGGGAACGATGGCAGCCATGGGTCGCGCCACCGACGCTCATCGGTGTCGGCTCGGTATGCCGGCGCAGCCTCACGGATCCGCGGCACGGACTGTTCACGATCCTTGATCGTCTGGTGGCAGACCTGCCGAAGGGGACCCGTCTACACCTCTTTGGCGTCAAGGGTGACGCGCTCCGTGAACTGAAGATGTATGACGCAGTCGCGTCTGTGGACTCGATGGCCTGGGATTTTGGCTCCCGCGTGAATGCACATCACGCAGGACGGTCGAACACGATTGCGCACCGCTCGGCTGAAATGACCCGCTGGATGCAGGGTGCGCTATCGCGCACGCG
Source organism: Burkholderia sp. Bp9143 (assembly GCF_003853645.1). GTDB lineage: Bacteria > Pseudomonadota > Gammaproteobacteria > Burkholderiales > Burkholderiaceae > Burkholderia. Next base: position 1,516 of record NZ_QTPO01000106.1, read on the forward strand.
CCCATCTGCAGGCGACCAGTACCGCCTATCTCTCGTCGCGTGACCAGTACGGCCACGGCTTCTTTCATTGCCGCGCACGCGGTTCTTTTAACGGGCGGCCCAATCGGGCCGCCCAATTTTATTCTGGAACACGCATGGAATCGCAACACAACAGCATCTCCGGCACGGCGCCGGTTCGAACCCGCATCGACATGGAATTCTGGTCCAACCTCGATCCCGAAGTTGCGGCCCTCGACGCGGATTCGCACGTTGGCCAAGCCGTTTGCGGCCTCCTCGTCCATTTGCAGAGCGTCGTCAACACGCAAGCGGAACTGGAGTCTGACCATGTCTACCTGCTCAAGCAGATTGGAATACGCCAGTCCGGTATCTGGCTGTTCGGTTGATAGCCGGATTCGTTCGATCACGCCCCCAAGTACGCCCGGAAACTTCACGGAGGGGGAATTCAGGCTTTGAAGATGATCACATATGAGACGCAACAGAAAGAAACGCCTCGCCCAGCTTCGGCCACCGGGCATCCGCGTGGACGAGGTCGGGAAGGTCATCGGCCGCGCAAAGGGCGTCGTTCGCAGTATCGGTCACGTCGACGACGATTCCGTCATCGACCTTGTACTGGAGTGCGCCAGCGTCCTGTCGATCACGCTCTCTGGCACAGAGGAAGAGTGGGCCGTGTTCAGAGTGCTTGGCCGGCCGCGAATTATCGACTCGGGCTACGTCCACCGGTGGTGGTAACCTCGTAACCCAAAGCTCTATCGGGGATGTCTATCAACCCTCACGGTGACGAATTGAGTGACGCTGCACCGAAAGCCCGTACGTTCGATGCCTTCGCGCTGCAGGAATAGCTGGCAAGACAAATCGATAATCTGAAATCACGCCCACCGCGTACCCTTCACTGGGTATCGGTGGGCTTTTTTTCTTTTCGGTGGCGGTATGTTCGGCTGAACCCATTCCATTGCACGCGATCGTCGAAATCTCGACCGCCAAAGATTCAGGGGCGGGAGGGATCCGCATGGCATGTGCGACGACACGGGCGGACGGTGCAGCAGCGGCCTTACGTTTTCCGGATATGAAGTATGATTTTCGGCGTAGCCCGTACGAGGGGATCAGAACGTGTGCACCTATGTGTCGCAATGCAGCGGAGCCGATACGCGAAGCACTTCGGTATCGAGCCGCCAGCCGGCGAGTGGCCCGTAGAGATCTACCGCGACTACGTTGCGCCAATCATTCGTCGCGGTGTCAACGGCGGGCGCGAGTCCTTACTTGGCACTTTCGGGATGGTGCCGCGCAAACGCATTCCGGAGCATGTGCGCGATTACGACACCATAAACGCCCGCAGCGAAACGATCGGCAAGCTGCGCAGTTTCGCGAAGCCTTGGGCCGCGGGTCAGCTCTGTCTCGTACCCGCCCAAGCCGTATTTGAGCCGCGGTATCCCGACCTCCCGAATCTCGTTGGGCCGAACCGCGACGAAGCGATCGAGACATTCCTGGAGCAGAAGTCAGAGCTCTGGAGTATCAGTGTCGCGAATGGCGATCTATTCGCTGTCGCGGGAATCTGGCGCGCCTGGGAAGAACCCAACGACGGCGAATCATACTCGCTCACGATGATCATCGTGAACGCGGACGAGCACCCGATGCTGCGTCAGTTCCACAAACACCTCGATCGCGACGGCCGACCAAACGAAAAGCGCGGCGTCGTGATCGTGCGGCCGGACCAGTACGACGACTGGCTTGCGTGCCGCGATCCGGAAGTCGCCCAGACCTTTCTGTCATTGCTCCCGGCAAATCTGCTGTCTGCGGCGCCAGCGCCGAAGGTGCCGCGCACTCACGCGACCGAACTACCAGCGCCGTCGACCGGCTCGCTGTTTTAAGCGCGGCTCGTACGCCCCATCATTCGTCGCGACCAGGCCACCACGGCTTCGGTGTCCGATCGATCAGATAGTCGTCGAGGTTCTTTCCTTCAAGCCACTTCGGCCTCGGCCCGAACCCGGACCAGGCTTTGCCTGAAGACGGGGCGTAGTATTTCGCCGGCGCCCGCCCCTTGGGCGATTTTGCAAAACCCGCTGCGCGCAGTAATGCGTCTTCCGTGATGCCGTATAGGGCAACGTGCTCCCGAACCGCCGCCAAATACGCTTGCTTCTTGTCCTTCTTGTCGCCCACCTGCTGGAGATTCAATTCGCGCAGCTGCGCCTGGAGATGCTGAAGTTCGGTGCTCACGGTCGAGTGTCGAGCGGGTCGAGAAGAAAAACGAGATGGTAGCGGATCGTCGTCGTGAATCCGAATTTTCCGAGGTAAATATAATGTTGGTAACTGTTACAAATTTCCCGATAGTCTAGATTAGATAGCGTCAAGCAGCTTGGCCGGTTTACCGACAACCATCTTGGCCGGTCGACCGGGTGATTGTCGGTGGTTATT
>NZ_QTPO01000107.1 GCF_003853645.1 Burkholderia sp. Bp9143
ATCTCGTCGGCAACCGCGTTTGCGCCGTCCTGGTTCAGGTCGGCGATCGCGACGGCCGCGCCCGCTTTCGCGAGCTCAAGTGCGATTTCCTTGCCGATGCCGCTTGCGGCGCCCGTGACGACTGCGGTCTTGCCGCTCAGATCTGCTGCCATGTCCGTCTCCTTCCGTTATCGGATCGAAAAAGCGCGCCCCGCTGCATCCGCTTTCGTCGCGCGGCCATGCAGGCGGGCCAGCCGCTATTGTGCACGATCGGCCCCGCCGTTCGCGCGCAAAACGTCTAAGCTTAAGGTCGGTTCCGAGTCGCGGGAGATTCCCATGCGCTATCGACGGCTAGGCCGCTCCGGCCTGCAGATCAGCGAGCTTTCGCTCGGGTCGTGGGTCACCTACGGCAACCAGGTCGACCAGCGGGTCGCTCGCGAATGCCTGGCGGCGGCCCGCGATGCGGGCGTCAATTTCTTCGATAACGCCGAGGTCTACGCGGGCGGAAAATCCGAGGAAATCATGGGTCAGGCGCTCAAGTCGCTCGGCTGGCCGCGCATCAGCTACCTCGTGTCCACGAAGTTCTTCTGGGGGCTCGCGGAAGCCCCGAACCAATACCACACGCTGAACCGGAAATATCTGCTGAACGCGATCGACGGCTCGCTGCGCCGGCTGCAGCTCGACCATGTCGACCTCGTGTACTGCCATCGTCCCGATCCGAACACACCGATCGATGAGACCGTCTGGGCGATGAGCGACATGATCGTACGCGGCAAGGCGCTGTACTGGGGCACGTCCGAATGGAGCGCCGACGAGATCCGCGCCGCGTGCGAGTTTGCCGAGCGGAATCATCTGCACAAGCCGGTCGTCGAGCAGCCGCAGTACAACCTGTTCCACCGCACCCGGGTCGAGCAGGAATACGCGCGGCTCTACGACGACTACGGCCTCGGCCTGACGACCTGGAGCCCGCTGGCATCGGGGCTGCTCACCGGCAAGTACCGGAACGGCGTACCGCCGGGCAGCCGCGCGCAACTGCCGGGCTACGACTGGCTACGCGACCGGCTGACGGATCCGGCCAGCAATGATGTGGTCGAACGGCTCGGCGCGATCGCGGCCGAACTCGGTTGCAGCACCGCCCAGCTCGCGATCGCGTGGGTTCTCGCGAATTCGCACGTGAGTTCGGTCATTACGGGCGCCTCCCGGATCGAGCAGATCGGCGACAACATGCGCGCGCTCGACGTTGCCGCGAAGCTGACGCCGGAGGTCAAGCAACGCATCGAGGAGGCCGTCGGCGACGCATACGAGTAAGGCGACTCACGTCCACTCGCGTACAATACGCGGCCGCATTGGCGCGCGGCCAGACGGCCGCGAGCGATCGTCCGTTTTCATCGATTCATCCTTCGTTTCAGGCAGCCAGCCATGCTCAGTTATCGTCACGGTTTTCACGCAGGCAACCACGCGGACGTGCTCAAGCACGCCGTCGTCGTCCAGCTGCTGCGCTACCTGAACAATAAAGACAAGTCGTACTGGTACATCGACACGCACGCCGGCGCCGGCGTGTATTCGCTGCGCGACGGTTATGCGGCCAAGACGGGGGAATTCGACACCGGCATCGGCCCGCTGTGGAACGACAAGAACCTGCCCGAGGCGCTCGGCGATTACATCGACGAGGTGCGCGCGCTGAACGACGATGGCGAGCTACGCTACTATCCGGGCTCTCCGTATCTCGCATGGCGATCGATGCGCGAGCAGGACCGGATGCGCCTGTTCGAAATGCACACGACGGAAATCGACGTGTTGCGTCACAACTTCCGCGACGCAGGGCGCCGCGCGATGATTTTCGCCGGTGACGGCTTCGAGGGCATCAAGGCGCTGCTGCCGCCGCCGCCGCGACGCGCACTCGTGCTGATCGATCCGTCCTATGAGGACAAGAAGGACTACGCTCGCACGGTGACCTGCGTAACGGAATGCCTGAAGCGTTTCGCGACCGGCTGTTACGCGATCTGGTATCCGCAGGTTGCGCGGGTGGAATCGCAGCGTTTTCCGGAGCAGCTCAAGCGCCTGCAGCCGAACAACTGGCTACACCTGACGTTGACGGTATCGAATCCGCCGGCAGACGGCCTGGGCCTTTACGGCAGCGGAATGTTCATCCTGAATCCGCCGTACACGCTTGCGCAGAGCATGAACGAAGCGCTGCCCTATCTCGTCGAACGCCTCGGACAGGATAGCGGGGCCCGGTGCCAGATTGAGCACCGCGGGAACTGAGCGGACGGCTTGTCGTTACGGCTGCGGTCTTGGCGTGGGTTTTGGCTGATTGGCCGGCGACACGCCCCAGCCCGGCACATTGATATACGGCGCGACAAACAGCGGGACCGATGAATTCGGTCCCTGCCCCGCCGGCGCTCGCATGCCCGCGGGTTCAACGATCGGCTCGGACGATAACGGAGCCGTTTGCAACACCAGTCCGCCCTGGCCATCCTGGATCCCGCGCTGCGTATCGAGAATCAACGGCTTGGATGACGTTGCCGCACCGGCCGCCACCCCATGAGCGAGCACCGCAGCCCCCAAAACGAGACGCGCGCGGGAAACGTGACGCACATCGAGACGCAAGCGCATGGTTGTGTTCATCCGGTTGAAAAGCAGGTCCATACCATAGCGCCGCGCCGGCGATTTCGCCAGATCAAGCGCACAAAAAACAAAGCCCCGTCAACACGGGGCTTGCTTTTCGTTCGGTGCCACACGGCACCTGACGGTGACTCCGATTACAGGGAGTAGCCGTTGGTTTCGAGCGAACGGATACGGCTCTCGAGCTGGACGATGTCCGACGACGTGGCGAGGTAAGCCTCACGGCGCTCACGTTCTGCGGATTCGAACCAGTTGCTCAGCTTTTCAACGATGTAGGCGATCATGATGTTCTCCAAGGAAGGGGGACCCCTGGCGAATCGAGATTCAGGGATTTCCCGTATAGGGTTATCCCGAATTATAGTGATGCCGCACCAAGATGCTAGTGAAATGCTTGCATGGAAGCCATTCTCGTTTGGAATGGTTTGTGAAATATCCGCCTTAACCCACTGATTTTTAAGAAAATTGAATCAAGATCCATTTTTGACCTCGAGGATGTGCACTAATCTGGTTCACTGGTCGGATCGGCCAGGCGCGCCAAGATCGGGCATTCGGGCCGCCCGTCACCATGGCAGTGCGCGGCGAGATCGGCGAGCGTATTGCGCATGTCGCTCAATTCCGCGATGCGTTTGTCGAGTTCGACCACGTGTTCCAGCGCGATCGACTTCACTTCGGCGCTGGCGCGGGAACGGTCCTGCCAGAGCATCAGCAGCTTGCGGATATCCTCGACGAGAAAACCGAGACGCCGTGCCTGGCGGATGAAACGCAGGATATGGACTTCGTCCGAACCGTAGATCCGGTATCCGGCGTCGCTCCGCTTGCTCGGCGCAAGGAGGCCGACCTGTTCGTAGTACCGGATCATTTTTGCGCTGACGCCGGATTCGCGTGCCGCGTCGCCGATATTCATTCCCCGCCCTCTCTCCATCAAGCACTGATTCGAACACGAACGTCGACGCAAGCAGCCGTCGACGACACCTCGATCGTATCAAATCGGGAGATGTCGTTCCGGCGTGGGTGGTGACTGCGGATCGACAGCAATCCGGATGTACTTATTGAGGTGGGTGGCTGCGGAATCTGCTGGTTCGGGACAGCATGCAGTTTGTATCGATGGGGGCCCGCTCATCGACGACCACGTCGACGGATCGCACTTTTCCGCGCCGCAAATGCAAAAACCCCCGCCTGTTCGGGCGGGGGTTTCTGGCTTAGGGAGCCTGACGATTACCTACTTTCACACGGGAATCCGCACTATCATCGGCGTA
>NZ_QTPO01000108.1 GCF_003853645.1 Burkholderia sp. Bp9143
CGCCTCTTTGCCACGCACCCCGGCCGCTCGCCGGAGCACCTGTACGCGACACTCGCCCAGCTGGCGAGTGCGCTGATGACGTTCTCGACCGGCGCCCAGCTCACCGACATTCCGGCGTACGACCATGCCCGTGCCGACGAGGTGTTTGCGAAGCTCGAATCGATGATCCGCGATCTGCTCGACGCGATCATTCCGTCGCGCGTCGTGTCGATCGGGCTCGCGCGCAAGACGCCGACCACGTGGACCGGTCAGTTCCTCGACGAGCGTATCGTCGGGGATGCCGCCGACTGGTATTTGTCGGTCAACGCGCCGATGGCCGCGTTCGAGCTCGTCGAGCAGTTTCCTCGGCTGTGCAAGATCGGCGCGCCGGACGACGTCGAGCACATCATCAATTCGGCGCTGCTGGGGATCCCGTTGAAGGCCGTGCAGCGTGTGCCGGCGGCGATTCCGGTGCGCCTGGACAATCAATACTTCGCCCTCGATTCGTCCAGCGCCGCGCACGTGAAGATGCTCGCCGCGCGTGCCTGCCAGATCTACCTGCCGGCGTCGGTGCCTGACGCCTCGCTTGAACTCTACGCGGTGCTGCGCTCATGAATGCCCTGACTTCCAGCCGGCAGGAACTCGCCCTGCTCGACAGTGTGTCCGGCACCGGTGGCACGCCGCGTGACGGCATGCGCGACCTGCTGCGTGATACCGCATTGCTCGTGACGACGCTGGGTACTGGTGGAGCGGCGAAGGATGCGGACGGACTGCGCAACCGTTGCCGGCAATTGATCGAGCATTTTTCGCACGCGCTGGAACGCCGCGGCTATCCGGACGATGTGCGCCGGGAGGCCGTGATTGCGCAGTGCGGGTTGCTCGACGAAACGGTGTTGCGGGCCTTGCCGACCGACATGCGTGCCGGCTGGGAACTGAAACCGCTGCAGGTGGAGCAGTTCAATCTGCACGATGCTGGTGAGACCGTGTTCGAGCGGCTTGAGGCGCGTATGCGCGAAACCTCGCCGCGCGTCGACCTGCTCGAATGCTACTCGGCGATCCTCGGAATGGGATTCGTCGGCCGCTACGTGCGTGAAGGCGAAGCGAAACGCACCGAGCTGATCGCGACGCTCAACGCCCAACTGGAAAAGCTGTGCTCATCGCCCGAGCGCCCGTTTGTCGCGGACCGCGCCGGACGGCGGTTGTCCGACTGGTTTTACCGGCTCTCCCCGTGGGCCATTGCGGGTCTCGCCTGCGTGATTGCAGTGATCGTCTGGTTGGTGTGGGCTGCGGCGCTTGATGTGCAGCTCACGCATCTGGCGCCGACGAAAGGCGTCCGTCCGTGAAATCCGACCTGCCTGTTCTGTCCACCACGCCGGCGCATGTGCCCGATTACGGGCACGAGGGACTCGGCTATCCGTTTCGCGTGATGGTCCTGTTCGCGGCCGCGCTGGCGCTCGCCGTGATATGGCTGGTGTTGCCGGCCGCACGCAGCGCGGCCTGGACGCTCACGGCCATCATCTGCGTCGTTACGTTCGCGCTCATGTGGTGGCGCACTCGCCTGCTAGCCCGCGCGCGCGAACAGAGCGCGCACGTGCTGGCCGCGCTGGGCGCGGCGACGGCGGATATTCCCGTGAGGCTGCGTACGCGGATGCCGCTCATGCTGGTGGTGGGAGATGGCCTGCCGGCGCTGTTCGACCAGGCGCAGGAAGTGCGGCAGGCGCATGTTGGCGATGGCGCAATCTGGCTGCGCGTCGACCGGGCGCAGGATCTGCCGCGCCTCGCGGTGGCGGTCAGGCAGTGGCGCGACGGTCGTGCACCGGACGGCGTCGTGTTATCGGTTGTGCCTGCCCAGTACGCAGGAACGGATCGACTGACACAGCAACTGCGCGTCGTGCGGCAGGCCGTGGCCGATGCGTCCCGCCTGCTTGGCACGAGACTGCCCGGGTATGTTGCGGTCTACCAGCGGCTCACGAACAGTGCGGCAGATCTCGCGATGCCCGAGTGGTATGGCGTATCGTCGGCGACACGCCTGGTGGATGCCGGGCGTTTTGAACCGGTGATCCGGGCAGCCGAAAACGAGGTGCAGCGCGCGACCGGTGATCGTACCGCGGCTGTGCGCGCGGCGGCCCTTGCATCGATCATTGGATGGACGCAGCGCGTCGTGATCGGCACGCTGACGGACCGGCAGCAACCGGCCACCCCGTGGGCGCTGTTCGGCGCCGGCTGGATCGATTGCGGCCCGGCGAGCGGCCCGGGTAATCCATGGGCCCGCGACGTCGAGATGCAGACTCAGGTCGTACGTGCACCGGCCATGGCGTCACCGCTGCCGTGGCCACTGCCGCAGCCGCTGATCGAAGCGCTGCCCCGGCGACACTGGACGTCGCCGCGTAGAGTTGCCTTCGTCCATGCGATCGCGCTCCTTGCCTGCGCGGCCGCCTTGGCATTCTGGGGCGCCGCCAGAAACAACCAGACGCTGCTGACGCGCATTGGCGCCGACCTCGGCCGCTATGCGAGGGTCCCGGCCGCACACGACGCGGCGAAGCGCGACGCGCTGACCGCGCTCATCGCCGACCGGGACCAGCTCGACCGGTACGCGCGCACGGGCGTCCCCTTGCGTCTGTCGTTCGGCATGTACCGGGGTGCGCAACTGATCCCGGCATTGAACGATGCGATCGCGTCCTACCTGCCTCCTCCCCCACCGCCGGCGGTCGTTACGCTCGACAGCATGTCGCTCTTCGACAGTGGCAAGGCTCAGCTCAAGCCCGGCTCCACGCGCGCAATGGTTGGCGCGCTCGAGATGATCAAGGCGCATCCCGACAAGCGGATTCTTGTCGCCGGCTACACCGACAACGTGGGCAATCCGGACAGCAACCTGAAACTTTCGACGGCGCGCGCGCAGGCCGTGCGCGACTGGCTGATCGAGGCGTCGGGTATTCCGGCCACGCAGTTCGCGATCCAGGGGTATGGCGATACGCGCCCCATTGCGAGCAACGATACGCCAGACGGCCGCGCCAGAAACCGGCGCGTGGAAATCACCCTGGTACCGGACGCACTGAAATGAGCCCTGCGTCCCGGAGGAAACCCCGTTGGGGGATCGGCAGACGTTCCGGCAAGTGAATGAACAGTCTTTAGCCCCCGAAGCGCATCGCTTCGGGTTTCTGAAGCTCGGGGGCTGGCTCCGGGCGATTGTCGCAGTACGTAAAAAGGGAGTGAAGCAATGGCAATTCCGGCCTATATGTGGCTCAAGGACGATGGCGGTGCCGACATCAAGGGTTCGGTGACGGTTCAGGGCCGTGAAGGCAGCGTCGAACTCGTCGCGTTCGATCATGGCGTGCACATTCCGACCGACGGCAACACCGGCAAGCTGACCGGCACGCGCGTGCACAAGCCGATCACGCTGACGAAGGAGACCGACGCATCGACCCCGTACCTTTACAAGGCGGTGACGAGCGGCCAGACGCTGAAGTCGGTCGAGATCAAGTGGTACAAGATCGACGACGCGGGCAAGGAGAAGGAGTACTTCAACACGAAGCTCGACAACGTCAAGATCGTGGCGGTCAACCCGGTGATGTACGACATCAAGAACCCGGACTACGAGAAGCACAACCACCTCGAGAACGTCGAGCTGCGCTACGAGACGATCACCTGGTCGTACAAGGACGGCAACATCATCCACAAGGATACCTGGAACGAGCGCTCCTGATAGCCGAACAGCGTGTGTGGAACCGACTCGCTGCTGCTGCCGGTTCCTTTACCAGCCCGTGCGTCGGGCTGGTCTTTTTCTACC
>NZ_QTPO01000109.1 GCF_003853645.1 Burkholderia sp. Bp9143
AAGGTCGAGGACCTGCCGGTGCACCTGTATGACCTCGGCACCGGCGTGCAGCCGAAGATCCCGACCGAAGTGCTGATCCCGGAGACGCGCGAATTCGAATTCGCCAATCTCGGTTTCATCCCGCTGTCGTTCTACAAGAACCACGACTTCGCGTGCTTCTTCTCGGCCAGCTCCACCCAAAAGCCGGCGCTGTACGAGACGAAGGAGGCGACCGCGAACAGCCGTATCAATGCGCGTTTGCCGTACATCTTTCTGCTCTCCCGCATCGCGCACTACTTGAAGCTGATCCAGCGCGAGAACATCGGCACGACCAAGGACCGGCGTCTGCTCGAGCTGGAGCTGAACAGCTGGATCAAGGGTCTCGTGACCGAGATGAAGGATCCGGGCGACGAGCTGCAGGCTTCGCACCCGCTGCGCGACGCGAAGGTCACGGTCGAGGACATCGAGGACAATCCGGGCTTCTTCCGCATCAAGCTCTTCATCATCCCGCACTTCCAGGTCGAAGGCATGGACATCGGTCTGTCGTTGGTGTCGCAGATGCCCAAGGCCAAGAGCTGATCTGCTCAGTCCACGTGTCAGTCACCGGAGCCATGACGGCTCCGGCGTCGCTGCTTTTATCGTTTGCTCGCTCAACGGAGTTGCTGCATGTCGTCGATTCTGCCTACACAGGCTTACGAGTTGAAGCTGGCGCCGCATCCGGCGCCGACTTCCGTTCTCAAATTCACAGGCAGGGATGCCGTGAGTGAGCTGTATCGGTACGACATCGAGTTTACGAGCCCCGTGGCCGGCATCCCGATGGACCAGGTGGTCGGCCGCCCCGCGAAGTTCATCATTGCCCCGGTCGATCCGAACATGGACTATCTGCGCAAGATGTTCGGGGAGAACGCGGAGCAGTTCAGCAAGATGCCGGCCGCGTATACGATCCACGGCATCATCACGGAATTCGATGAGTTTGCAACGTCCGCTGATCAGACGCACTATCGGGTCCGGCTCGAGCCGGCGCTCGCCGACCTGAACCGGGGTGTCACGAGCCGGTTGTTCCAGAAGCAGTCGGTCGAGGAAATCGTGACCGACACGCTGCGCCATTACGGCTACCGTGCCGGCGTCGACTTCGCGTTCCAGTTGCGCCACAAGTACAAGCGGCACGAATACATCACTCAATACCACGAGACAACGTTTGCCTTTATCCAGCGCATCTGTGCGCAGGAGGGAATCTGGTTCCGCTGGGAGCAGAAAAAGGACCGGTCGGTCATGGTGTTCGGCGACGATCTTGACGCCTACGCGCGCAAGCAACTTACCGTGCCGTATCGCCGCGACTCGGGGCTAGAGAGTTCCGGCATGGACGCGATCAAGACGCTCGACAAGCGGACCCGGCGCGTCCCCGAAGCAGTGCGGTTGCATGATTACAATCACCGCGAGGCGGGCGTGTCGCTGCTCGTCGAGGAAAATGCCGCGCGCGACGACAAGACGACGAACGGCATCGACTACCGCTGGGGTGAGCACTACGAGACGCCGGAAGAGGGCAAGAGCGTGGCCCGTCGTCGCCACGAGGAGTATCTGGCAAACCAGATCACCTTCAAGGGCACCGGTAATCCGTTCTGGCTGGAGGCGGGTGAGGTGATGCGTATCGATCCGAATCCGGCCGACGCGAAGCACGGGATCTTTATCACGTCGGTCGAATCGGGTGGTGGCCGTGGCGACTCGTACTGGGTGACCTTCGAAGGGATTCCGTCGGACCGGATCTGGCGCACGCCGATGGCCTCGATCAGGCGACCAGCCATCGATGGTATCCTGCCGGCGCGCATTACATCGCCCGGCAACTACAAATACGCGTATCTGACGGAGCAGGGCTGGTACGTAATCAAGCTGCCGTTCGACCTCGACGAGTGGAGTCCGGGCGGCACGAGCCGGCCGGTGCGGTTTGCCAAGCCGTACAGCGGCGACAACTACGGTCACCACTTCCCGCTGATCGACGGGGCCGAAGTGGCCATCATCTTTACCGATGGCCACCCGGACAGGCCCGTGATGATTGGGGCCATGCATGACAGCCAGCATCCGGACCTCGTCAACAACCTCAACCACACCCGGAACCTCATCGTGACTGCCGCGGGTAATACGCAGCGGATGGAGGATAAGGAGGGCGTCGAGCACGTCCACCTGATGACACCGTTTCAGGACAGCGAGCTCAATCTCGGCCACATGGTCGACAGTGATCGCAAGGAGCGCGGGCATGGCGCAGAATTGCGCACCGACGGGCCGGCTGCTGTTCGGGGAGCAAAGGGCGTGCTGGTTACCGCCGAAGGACAGCCAGGCGCCGCAGGCGAACAGCTCGCCATGCAGGACGCTGACACGACGCTTGAGCAGGCCGAACAGATCCTGCATGCCCTCAATGAATCGGCGAACGCTGCGAAAGCCCTGCAGGCTGACATCGATCAACAGCGCGCACTGATCCAGCAAAAGCTCAAGCGGCTTCAGAAACCCGTCATTGTTGCAACAGCCCCCGATGGCGTCGGACTCGTCAGTGGCCAGCAGATGCAGCTTGCCGCCCGCAAGCAGATGTTTGTCACCGCCGGCGACGGGCTCGACATCGGCGTCATGAAGCGTATCGCAGTCGCGGCCGGCGAGGCCATCTCGTTCTTTGCGGCGAGACTCGGGATCCGGATCTTTGCCGCGAAGGGGAAAGTCCAGGTCCAGGCGCAGTCCGACATGATGGAGCTCATGTCAATGCAGGACATGACAGCCAGTTCATCGGACGGCGAAGTCATCATCACCGGCCGCAAAGGCGTCACGATCGGCGATGGGTCCGGCGCCTACATCAAGCTCTCGGGCGGCAAGATCATTCTCGGCAGTCCTGCTGGAGAAATCGAGCTCAAGGGCAACCTGAAAGTCGACGATCCGGACGGCGGCAGCTTCAAATTCCCGACATGGTCCAAGGCGCCGCTCAACGACGTGAAGGACGCAACGAACTTCGGATTTTCTGAATAAGCTCAATCATGACAAGCCAACCTGCACCGAAGAAACCGCAAACGCCCGCGCCGGCCAAGCTGAAGCCGTTGCCGTTCGCCTTTCCGTTCCTTCGCAAGGGACAGGGCCAGTCGGAGGCCTCCGCCCGGTTCACCGACGAGCACGAGATTTACCGGCTGCTCGCGGAACGCGAGCCGTCAGGCGCGTACCTCGTCAGCCGGAAGGGGATGTGGCATGGCGGCATCCACATCACCGAGGCCGGCGCAGGGCAATCGCTGGATCTCGACGCGGGACTGCGCTGCATCGCCGACGGCGTGCTGATCGCGTTTCGCGCCAACAAAACCTATCCGCTTAGCGAGATCGCTGCGGCCGGTAGCGGATCACCGGTCCAGGCACCGTATAGCACGGGCTTCGCGCTGGTGCGGCACACGATGGAGTTCCCGCAGGGCACGAAGCTGACGTTCTGTTGATGTCCGCACAGAACTGACCCACTAGAGCTGAAAATTTTCATCGAATTTTGACCCACGTGATTGAATGCCCT
>NZ_QTPO01000110.1 GCF_003853645.1 Burkholderia sp. Bp9143
CTATCCGGGTTGTGATTGTATCGATGTATCTCAAGATGATTCGAACTCTATGTTTGACTCAATTGGAATACGGCACAACGCGAGAACTCAACCTGTAACGAGACAGACTCGTTATAGGGTCAAGCGAACAAGTGCATGTGGTGGATGCCTTGGCGATCACAGGCGATGAAGGACGCGGTAGCCTGCGAAAAGCTACGGGGAGCTGGCAAACAAGCTTTGATCCGTAGATGTCCGAATGGGGAAACCCACTCCTTTTGGAGTATCCATGGCTGAATACATAGGCCATGCGAAGCGAACGCGGTGAACTGAAACATCTAAGTAACCGCAGGAAAAGAAATCAACCGAGATTCCCAAAGTAGTGGCGAGCGAAATGGGATGAGCCTTGCACTCTTTATTTGTATTGTTAGCCGAACGCTCTGGAAAGTGCGGCCATAGCAGGTGATAGCCCTGTAGGCGAAAACAGTATGAAAGAACTAGGTGTGCGACAAGTAGGGCGGGACACGTGAAATCCTGTCTGAAGATGGGGGGACCATCCTCCAAGGCTAAATACTCGTGATCGACCGATAGTGAACCAGTACCGTGAGGGAAAGGCGAAAAGAACCCCGGGAGGGGAGTGAAATAGATCCTGAAACCGCATGCATACAAACAGTCGGAGCCTCGTAAGGGGTGACGGCGTACCTTTTGTATAATGGGTCAGCGACTTACGTTCAGTAGCAAGCTTAACCGTATAGGGCAGGCGTAGCGAAAGCGAGTCCGAATAGGGCGTTCAGTTGCTGGGCGTAGACCCGAAACCAAGTGATCTATCCATGGCCAGGATGAAGGTGCGGTAACACGTACTGGAGGTCCGAACCCACTAACGTTGAAAAGTTAGGGGATGAGCTGTGGATAGGGGTGAAAGGCTAAACAAACTTGGAAATAGCTGGTTCTCTCCGAAAACTATTTAGGTAGTGCCTCGTGTCTCACCTTCGGGGGTAGAGCACTGTCATGGTTGGGGGGTCTATTGCAGATTACCCCGCCATAGCAAACTCCGAATACCGAAGAGTGCAATCACGGGAGACAGACATCGGGTGCTAACGTCCGGTGTCAAGAGGGAAACAACCCAGACCGCCAGCTAAGGTCCCCAAATATAGCTAAGTGGGAAACGAAGTGGGAAGGCTAAAACAGTCAGGAGGTTGGCTTAGAAGCAGCCACCCTTTAAAGAAAGCGTAATAGCTCACTGATCGAGTCGTCCTGCGCGGAAGATGTAACGGGGCTAAGCTATATACCGAAGCTGCGGATGCGTGCTTGCACGCATGGTAGGAGAGCGTTCCGTAAGCCTGCGAAGGTGCGTTGAAAAGCGTGCTGGAGGTATCGGAAGTGCGAATGCTGACATGAGTAGCGATAAAGGGGGTGAAAGGCCCCCTCGCCGTAAGCCCAAGGTTTCCTACGCAACGTTCATCGGCGTAGGGTGAGTCGGCCCCTAAGGCGAGGCAGAAATGCGTAGCTGATGGGAAGCAGGTCAATATTCCTGCACCATTGTTAGATGCGATGGGGGGACGGATCGCGGAAGGTTGTCCGGGTGTTGGAAGTCCCGGTCGCTGCATTGGAGAAGGCACTTAGGCAAATCCGGGTGCGTAATTCAAGGGTGTGGCGCGAGCTCCTTAGGGAGCGAAGCAATTGGAAGTGGTTCCAAGAAAAGCCTCTAAGCTTCAGTCTAACGATGACCGTACCGCAAACCGACACAGGTGGGCGAGATGAGTATTCTAAGGCGCTTGAGAGAACTCGGGAGAAGGAACTCGGCAAATTGGTACCGTAACTTCGGGATAAGGTACGCCCTTGTAGCTTGACCGGCCTGCGCTGGAAGGGTGAAGGGGTTGCAATAAACTGGTGGCTGCGACTGTTTAATAAAAACACAGCACTCTGCAAACACGAAAGTGGACGTATAGGGTGTGACGCCTGCCCGGTGCCGGAAGATTAAATGATGGGGTGCAAGCTCTTGATTGAAGTCCCGGTAAACGGCGGCCGTAACTATAACGGTCCTAAGGTAGCGAAATTCCTTGTCGGGTAAGTTCCGACCTGCACGAATGGCGTAACGATGGCCACACTGTCTCCTCCCGAGACTCAGCGAAGTTGAAGTGTTTGTGATGATGCAATCTACCCGCGGCTAGACGGAAAGACCCCATGAACCTTTACTGTAGCTTTGCATTGGACTTTGAACCGATCTGTGTAGGATAGGTGGGAGGCTATGAAACCGGAACGCTAGTTTCGGTGGAGCCGTCCTTGAAATACCACCCTGGTTTGTTTGAGGTTCTAACCTTGGCCCGTGATCCGGGTCGGGGACAGTGCATGGTAGGCAGTTTGACTGGGGCGGTCTCCTCCCAAAGCGTAACGGAGGAGTACGAAGGTACGCTAGGTACGGTCGGAAATCGTGCTGATAGTGCAATGGCATAAGCGTGCTTAACTGCGAGACCGACAAGTCGAGCAGGTGCGAAAGCAGGTCATAGTGATCCGGTGGTTCTGTATGGAAGGGCCATCGCTCAACGGATAAAAGGTACTCTGGGGATAACAGGCTGATACCGCCCAAGAGTTCATATCGACGGCGGTGTTTGGCACCTCGATGTCGGCTCATCTCATCCTGGGGCTGTAGCCGGTCCCAAGGGTATGGCTGTTCGCCATTTAAAGAGGTACGTGAGCTGGGTTTAAAACGTCGTGAGACAGTTTGGTCCCTATCTGCCGTGGGCGTTGGATATTTGAAGGGGGCTGCTCCTAGTACGAGAGGACCGGAGTGGACGAACCTCTGGTGTACCGGTTGTCACGCCAGTGGCATCGCCGGGTAGCTATGTTCGGAAGAGATAACCGCTGAAAGCATCTAAGCGGGAAACTCGCCTTAAGATGAGATATCCCTGGGGACTAGATCCCCTTGAAGGGTCGTTCGAGACCAGGACGTTGATAGGTCAGGTGTGTAAGCGCAGTAATGCGTTCAGCTAACTGATACTAATTGCCCGTAAGGCTTGATCCTATAACAAGTCTGTTTCGCGCTAGAGAGCGCGTCGGACAGGTTGGATTCTCGTGTGTGATACACACAACCCAAGATTACTGCTTCTTCCAAGATTGGTTGCGCTGCGAAGCCAGCGCAACAACCCTCTTTGCCTGATGACCATAGCGAGTCGGTCCCACCCCTTCCCATCCCGAACAGGACCGTGAAACGACTCTACGCCGATGATAGTGCGGATTCCCGTGTGAAAGTAGGTAATCGTCAGGCTCCCTAAGCCAGAAACCCCCGCCCGAA
>NZ_QTPO01000111.1 GCF_003853645.1 Burkholderia sp. Bp9143
ATTCCTCTCGCTCGCGTGCAGCTTGATTTGCTGGAGCCAACTCAAGGCGGCATCCGATTAATTTCGCAACAGCTTCTAAGAGTGAGACGGAAATTTGGCGCGGTTCAATCCGATTCTTGTACGGAGTGGAACTGAACGAGCGTGCTGTGGCGGCAGTGTGCGAACTTCGCTAGTTGAGCATGTCTTCCGATCCGGCTATGCATTCGATCAAGTGTTTTTCTCGCGCACAGACTTAGTCTAGAACCGTATCCGCGGACGACATTCAGTTAGGTAGGGTAGAACGTAATGGTGCCACGCCGGTGCTAAATTTGGCTGGCATCGGTCTTGCGTTGTCATGTTCCGCCATCCGTTTGATGCGGTCTCGTAATGTCCTACGGCATTGAAATGCTAGGACAGAGCAGGGGGGGGGCGCTGATATGAGAAGGCCAAGGGCGGCGTGCTCCACCCGGTAGCGCTCATCAAGCTTGCGATCGGTTGTCGCCAGGAAAACCTTCGAACTGGTTTCGAAGAGCGGTTGTCCACTGATCAAAATTAACTTAGGGGAACGGCCTCGGGACCGGTGGCGCTCGGCCTGGGCCAACGATGTGGCTTGCCCAATAGATACCAATATGACCTTAAACCAAAAACTCCGTTCACTGATCGCTGTCTTGTGGTTCGGACTGTTCCTGATCGCTTTGGCGGGAAGTTGGCAGTACCGGACTTCGATGCTCGCTGACCGCTACGACAAGCTCTCGTCTTTGGTCGACGGCGCAATCAGCGTCGTGAACTACTACTATGAGGCTTCCCAGCGGCACGAAGTGACCGAAAACGAAGCAAAGGAAAGGGCAAAGCAAGTACTGTCTGCAATGCGTTATGGCAAGACAGGATACGTTACGGTAAACGATTCCAACGGAATCTCGCTTGTACAGCCGTTTGGCCAGTCCTTTGTCGGTAAGAATGTATTAGATCTGACCGACTCGGATGGTCATCACATTGTTCGAGAGGTCATCGCGGCTGGCAGTCGGGATGGCGGTGGATATATCCACTATCGAGTGGCGAAACCCGGGGCGGGTCGGGAGCCGGCTCCAAAGACGTCGTTCGTACGACGCTTTGCCCCTTGGGATTGGAACGTCGTGACAGGCATGTATATGGACGACGTGAATTCCGCAATCGCAACTGGCGTCGCGCGATGGGTCGGCGCCACAGCAGGCCTTGGTATTCTTGCAACCGTCGCGATGCTCCTGGTGTTGCGAAGCGTAAGAGGTCAACTTGGCGGCGAACTGGAAGTGGCAATCGCAGCAACACAACGCTTGGCGCGAGGCGACCTTACATCGCGGATTCAGATGACGAGGAGTGTTAACGGCAGTCTGTTGTACGCACTCGCGCAGATGCAGGCAAGTCTCGGCGATGCGGTCTCGCGGGTGCACCTTGGCGCTGAAAATGTCAACGTTGGTGCAAACCAAATCGCGGCAGGAAATTTGGATCTATCGCAGCGAACAGAAGAGCAAGCTGCGGCGCTAGTGCAGACGGCATCTAACATGAGCCAGATGACGGAAAATGTAAAGCTCAACGCGGAAAGTGCGGCTCAAGCCGCGCACCTCGCGCAGGAGGCAGCTGGAGTGGCAACTCGTGGCAGCAGCTTGGTCGAAGACGTGGTCAAAAAAATGGGCGACATCGCAATAAGCTCACAGAAAATCGGCGAAATTGTGGGCATGATCGACGGTATCGCGTTCCAAACAAATATCCTGGCTCTCAACGCTGCAGTCGAGGCAGCGCGCGCTGGCGGACATGGCAGGGGGTTTGCTGTTGTCGCGTCGGAGGTGCGCGGCCTTGCTCAACGTGCGGCGACCGCTGCGAAGGAAATCAAGGAGCTAATCGAACTATCAACCCGGACCGTCGATCAAGGAGCAGAACTCGTCGAAAACGCAGGCAAGACAATGATTGAAATCGTGCAGTCGGCTCAACGAGTCTATGAGATCCTCGAAGAAATCAGCCACGCATCGCGGGAGCAGAGTGCGGGCATTGAGGAGGTGAACCGCGCGATTGGCGAGATGGACGTGGTTACACAACAGAATGCCGCGCTCGTCGAGGAGGCCGCCGCGGCGGCGCGTTCTTTGACGGATCAATCCGAGATGCTTCGGAGGGCAATAGCCGGATTTTCGTTACCGGCTTAAAAGCACATGTTATCCGCTCATCGCGTCAAGACCAGTCTTCAATTGGCATATTGCTCTCGGCAACCTCGCGCTGCCGGTCATCGAAAGACGCAAGGCAACTACGGACCCAAGGAGAGAGCGCTCGGCGGCGCCCACGCTCGACATGGTGCACAACTAGACGGTTGGCACGGCTCGATGGAGATGCGCCAAAATCGTCAGAAGGAATCGATTCATCTGATCAGCGAGGTTCGTGGTTCCGTTCGCATAGGACCAAGCGAATTCTTCGTCGACAGACCACGTGGCGGCGCAGTGCCTGTTGATGAGCATGGACCATACATGCAACACCTCACGGTTGCCTGCGCCAATAGGTCGAAGCAGAAAAAAGGTGTAACGCCCAACAAGGGCTCCGTTCTTCATTGCCATGTCAAACACGACTTCGACTTGACCGTATGGAGTTTGCAGGCTAAATGCCTCATTTCCAGACGTGGTTCGTAGACTGATTCCCAGTTCTTTTCCCGCGCAAGGTCTCGCAAGGTGTGCGTCAATGGCTGCGCTAAAAACGCTTGCGGCTTCAAGGATTTCAAGTGCGGATTGAGCGTGCTGACGTGCACGCCAGACTTCCTGATTGTCGACCTTCGACATGCTATTCCCAGTGGAGAGCGATAGAAAAAACGCGCGAAGGTCATAAGCGAGGCTTCTGAGCCTGCGGCTTGCTGCACAGCGAATTGTAACCGCTGTCCTTCGGGCGCTGCCGCAAATCGCTACTGCCCGCACCCCCGGTCGTGAATCGCCGGAATCCGATTGGCTGCGATATCACTAAGAGACGGTTTCATAAAGGCTGTTCGGCGCGCCGGAGGGTATTCCAGCAGATCAGGCAGCAACCGAGTTTTAGGA
>NZ_QTPO01000112.1 GCF_003853645.1 Burkholderia sp. Bp9143
CGGCTACGCCGCCTCCGACTCCTCACCACCGGCCAAAACAAACGTCAACGACCGGCCAACATAATTGTCGCCCCCCAGACGCGATGCCGATGCGGTTTCTATCTTTCACACATTGAGCCAGTGGCATGCGCACGCGAGGAGATTGAGACTGCACGTCATCTGTACCAGTGCTGGCGTTTGGCGCCGGCAACAGATGTCGGACTGTCGGAGGGGCTGACTGCAGTCGAGAAGCGATTGGACCACCCGCATGCTATTCGAGCAAAAGGTGGTCATGGCTCGCTCGACCGGCGAGGTGTTCCGTTGCATCAGATACGGAACGGGTTGGGATATATCTGATTCGCGCGGAGGCTCATCTGATGGATAGCCGATTGCGCCTCGTCATCTACTTTGCCGGAGATGTGGTTGGCGCCGCCCGATACACGATGCGCCGCCAAGAGCGTGTTGGCTCGTTCTCGTCACACATTGTTGAGCTCAGATTGGTCGCGTACCTACAGCCAAAATTTCAGTTCGAGGTAGAGCAGTAATCGGATGTAGTGGTTTACCCATTCCGCAAAACTGACCGGAAGGAGCAATATTTCAGCATTGCGAGTATTGCAATACTTCCTTATGTTTGGTCTGTCGAAACCGGTGGGAGCCGCTCAATGTCTATGAATCACACAGATAAGAAGAGTTTTCGCCGCCACTCTCCAACGTGAATTTGCGCCATTGCTCTGGCTTGCGATCCTACTCGCCCACGGCCAGCCCCAGATCCTGGATACCAAGCCGCCCAATCTTTGCCGCGAGCTGGAGTCGGGCTGCCCGCCAGTCCGTCAGGGCTTGAATACGTTGTCGATTCGCGTCTGATAGCGAAGACTGCGCACTTAATAGCTCGAGGATATTTCCTACCCCCGCGTTGTAACGATGTCGTGCAGCCACGAACGACTTCCGCGCGATCTGAAGCAGCATCTCAGTATTCTGGAGATTTTGGGTGTCAGTCTGCAGCGACTGATAGCTTTTCCATACATCAAGACCGACTTGCTGTTTTGTCTTGTCGAGCGTTGATCGCTGCACTTCGACCTGTGCGTGGGCCTCACGGGTCTTATAGACGCGACTAAACCCCTCAAACAATGGCACCTGGACCTGAATGCCGAAGTACCAATCGTGTCCGGTCGCCGGGAAGGACGGTTGGCCTAACCCCAAGGTTGCCGGCTGATTATTTCGAGAATATTTGCCGATGAAGCTGATCGTCGGAAGTCCTTCGGCCCGAGTTTGCGCTTCTTTGGCTACTGCTGCTTCCAATTGCGCTTGAGCGGCTGCAACACTCGGGTGTAGACGCTCCGCCTGTTCAATTAACGCGGCAACGGATTCGACAAAGTCCCTGTCGGGGGTCGCGCCTTCTAAGACATCGGGAACGACTATCGGCAGGGTCGGATTTTGATCTATGTCGGAAGCAATCGTCCCGACAGCGATCTGCAGCTCGCTGCCTGCATCACAACCTCCAAAGAGGCGCTTGGATCGGTAACTGCGATATTCTCGCGAATCGATCGATTGAAGAGCAGATTTTCCTGCAGCACGACACCGATCTGACGGCGCAGCCACGCGGGATCTGCAAGAGCGAGATCGTGTCCGTCTATCCTGACACGCCCCTGTTCCGGAACGTATAGGCGTTGCAGCAACTTCGTCAGCGTGCTCTTACCGGATCCCGAACGGCCGACGATCCCGATGATCTCGCCAGCGCGTATCGAAAGATTTATTCCATTCAGAACCGGTTGCCCATCCGGTCGATACCGTGACGATTGTCCATGTGGTTGTCAACAGTATTAATGTTGATCACGGGTGGATCGATGTCCCAAGTTGTACGGTCGAGTGGATATAACGAGACGACGTCACGCACGTCGTAAGCGTTGACCCATGTATTTACCCCCTCTGGATGAGTGAGCGCCGGTGGAATTAGTCGGTTGCGCACGGCGCTTAGGCCGAGTGGGGATCCGAGCGTCACGAACTTCTTCACATTGGCTTGTGCTCCCATTTCGCGGAGAACGCGATAGGCAATGACGGACCCGAGGGAGTGAGCAACAACGACACATGGTTGCGTGCCGATCGCTTGCGTCACGATTGCGTTGACCGCTTTGCTTACCGCCCGATTGGTCAGGTAGACCGCGACATCTTCCGTGACTGCGCGAAGAAGCGAGTCACCGATCGGGGATGCATCAAGCAGGCGTGCAACCGCGAGAGCAAGGAGTGAATTTTGTGCCCCTTTGTGCACGGCTTGTTCGGCAGGGTCATTGAGCTGTTTTTCGCCGAGAATTTCCGACAGCATTTCATATTGGACGAGGGTGGTTTTGTCGTCGAACGTTGACACGCCCTTGGTGAGAACGTCTGGTGACGGTGATTCGATACGTAGTTGCTTCACCATGTCAGCAAGCACGTCACCGTAGTAGGGGAAACTACCCAACAGTGGGAATCATTGACGGTGGGCTCACGCAATTACCGCCAGACTGGGTTCGGCACTCAAGCGCATACCTGCATCCGTCGCACGCGGATAAGTCACATGGAACCGAAATCGGAGCATTGTTGATCGATGGTCAGCGCCTGAACAATCCAACTGTCTGTCCGGAACCGGACGGTTGCTGGATCGCTGACCTTGCAATTATGCCGATCGAGACCAAGTTCGACGACTACTATCGCTCGGATCTGGATCTGATCAACCAAATCGACCAAGAGGTTCAGGAGGCTAAGGCATCCGCAGGCGCCCGGATCTTCAGCTTCAGCCATAACATCGAGGAGCCGCCGGGTGGCAACCCGATCTATACCGAGTTATCCCACGGGTTGGATCGTATTGCGAAGGATCCCTTGGTGTCACACCACGGACTATATGCCTGTGCTATATC
>NZ_QTPO01000113.1 GCF_003853645.1 Burkholderia sp. Bp9143
ATCAGCACTTCGGTCGGGATCTTCGGCTGCACGCCGGTGCCGAGGTCATACAGGTGCACCGGCAGGTCCTCGACCTTGCCGCCGGCCTGCGGACCGCGGATCTGCACGCACCAGCCGTTGTTCACGAAGCTGCGCACCATGTTGGCCGCGAATGCGAACGACGCGTTGACCCACAGGTACTTGTCGTGGTCCGGACCCTTGACCGCTTCGTCGTAGCTGAAGGCACGCACCGGCGTCGTGTCCTTGCCGTACGGCAGACGGCCGAGCACGCGCGGCATCGTGAGACCGACGTAGCGGGCGTCGTCCGTGTCGCGGAAGCTTTTCCACTTGATGTATTCGGCGCGATCGAAATAGTTGCCGATGTCCTGGATCGCGGCCACTTCTTCCATCGACTGCTTGCCAAAGAATGCCGCGCCCACCGAGCCGATGAACGGCATGTGCGCCGCGGCCGCGACCTTCGAGATGTTGCGCAGCAGTGCCACATCCATCGGCGAATTCGTAAACTCGAAGTCGCTGATCATCGCGCTGATCGGCTGGCCGCCCGGCGTGTCGTATTCCTCGATGTACGTGAGGCGGTACAGGCCACTCTGGATCAGCTCCGGCGTGTCCTCGAAATCGCGCTGCAGCGCATCCTTCGAGACGTCGAGCACCTCGATCCGCGCGTTCTTGCGGAAGTCCGTGCGGGAGACGAGCATCTTGAGACCGCGCCAGCGGCCTTCGAGCGCCTGGAATTCCGGCGTATGCATCACGGCGTCGAGCTGACGGCTGATCTGCCGATCGAGCTGGCCGATGTAGAAGTCGAGCAGCGACTTGTCGAGCCGGTCGACCGGCTTGCTTTCCTTCGCGATCAGGTTGAGCAGCGCATCCATGCCGCGGGCGACGCGCTCGTCGGCCGACGCCTCCGACAGCGTATCGTTGTCGCGGAAGGCTTCAAGCGGACGCGCTTCAGCGACCGTCTTAAGGTTGATTTTGTTGCACAGCGAGGCATAAACGCTGTCGGTCTGCTGCGAGGCGTCGAGCACAGTGGTCTCGGTTGCGCCCTGACGGGATTCGTTCTGTTTCATGATTCTCTCAGTCTCGGTTCGAATGGCGACGTGATTGCGTGCGGCGGTGAGGGCCATCTTGGGCCGACCGCGCTCAGGCATTGCCTTCCTGCTGCGTGGCCGCCGTTGCAATCTGCGCCAGTTCGCCGCGCAGCTTGTCAGACAGACGCCTATCCTTCAGAATCTTCTCGAACTCGCGGCGGAACGTGCCGTTGTCAAGCAGGTTACTTTTCAGATCGCGCAACAGGTTGCGCATCGCCAGCATCGCCTGCATTTCCGGAATCTGACGGGCAACCTGCTCCGGCTCAAAGTCCTTCATCGAGCGGAACGAAAGATTGACCGGCAACTCGGAACCATCGCCCGCAAGCGTGTTTTCCGCCGCGATCTTCAGATCCGGTGCGTAGTCGGCCAGAACAGCATCGAAGTTGTTCTTGTCGATATTGACCTTCTTGCGCTCAGCCATCGGCGCCTGTTCACGGCCCGCGCTGAAGTCGCCCGCGACGAGCAGCTTGAGCGGCAGCTCGACCTTCTTCTGAGCCCCACCCGTGTGCAGATCCAAAGTGATCGAAACCCTGGATTTCGGAATCTCGCGCTGAAAGCTGTCCATTAGTATTACTTACATATCAAGATCAAGGTTCCCGCAGAACCCCCCCGTTGCGATGCGGTGACATCCTTCGTGCGCGTGCATGTCCGCACACGCTTGATGCGGCTCACAAAGGAATACTGACGGCACCCCATAGCGTGGTCTCCATTCATGCGATGTTATTGCCACGGCGTATTAAACAGGTTTACCCGCTCGCAGTCAAAGCGTAAATGCCGCCGCGAGAAGGCGACGCAATGTCAAAGGTTCTCAAATCGCATTATTTTCGGATTCATCTCATTGCGCGTGAGTGGGTGGATGGTGTATGGGAAATCTAAAAATGGCCGGATCGCCCGCCCAGCAAGGCGCAGCTGATTTGACTATTGTTCAGAATTGTAAATATTTATTGTGATATGACGTGACGCGTATCTCAAAAAACCATTACGCATACTTGATGTCGCTCGCATGCCTATTCCGCTTGAGAGATCCATGACAATCTCTGACACTTTGCATAACGAACTACTCTTCGGCGTTTACCTTTTACGAATCCGTCCATTAGAATTCGTTCTCTCATAATCAACAACAAGCCGTACACCACACCTATGCGGATCGACAAACCGCTCTGGCATGAGGGCTTGATCCTCACGCAGCAGCACTTCCAGCAGCAGGACCGATGGGCGGGGTTCGCGATGCAGCAGTTCGCGACCGCCGCACTCGCGGAACCGTGGGGCACGCTCGGCGTCGAGGTCGACGAGGAGGCGCTCGCCACCGGGCGCCTCAAGCTCACGCGGCTCAAGCTGCGCTTTCCGGATGGCACGCCAATCGACACGACGCTGGCCGACGCACTGCCAGCGGGACGCGATCTGACGCAGGGCCTGCCGACCGACCAGCAAAGCGTCACGGTGCTCGCGGCGCTCGCGCTGCCTGATGCGAACGGCAACAACTGTCGCTTTGACGAAACCACGCTCGCGCGTCCTCGCCGTTCGTACCGCGAGTTCGTGAAGGTCACGGACCTGAACGGCGTGACCGAAACCGAGATCGCGGCCGAGCGCCATACAGTGCGGCTGCTGTTCGACTTCGAGTCGCATGCCGACGATACGGCCTGTGCGATCGCACGGCTTGTCCGGAGCAGCAGCGGCCAGTTTCAGGTCGATCACCGGTTCGTGCCGCCGTGCCTGACGCTTGGCAGTCAC
>NZ_QTPO01000114.1 GCF_003853645.1 Burkholderia sp. Bp9143
GTCAGCGTCGTCTTGCCGTGGTCAACGTGACCAATCGTACCAACGTTGACGTGCGGCTTGGTCCGCTCAAATTTACCCTTGGCCATTTTCGACTCCCAAAAGGAATTTCACAGGTTGCGCCGCGCGCAAACAGACACTGACTTTTACTGCTGGTGCCCATGGGCAGGATCGAACTGCCGACCTCTCCCTTACCAAGGGAGTGCTCTACCACTGAGCCACATGGGCGGTATTACGCTTCAACTACACGGACTGGAGCGGGTGAAGGGAATCGAACCCTCGTCGTAAGCTTGGAAGGCTTCTGCTCTACCATTGAGCTACACCCGCACGGGCCACTAACGATTCCCTACCGCTCTCTGCGCTGATGTTCTGGTGGAGGAGGTTGGATTCGAACCAACGTAGGCGTAAGCCAACAGATTTACAGTCTGCCCCCTTTAGCCACTCGGGCACCCCTCCGTAGAGAACTGACGATTATGGGGGTGCATCGCACTCTTGTCAAGCACATCCGGAAGATTATTTTCACTCTCTTCCAGCGCGCCTTGGCGACTCACCCGACACCCGCGCTCGCCTGGCTGAGGCAAGCACAAGAGGGCCACCGATTCGGCGCCCACATCTTCGTCAGACTCCGTCTTCAGCTTCGATTTGCATCTTCGCTAAAAACGAAAGACCGCCATCATACGACCTCCTGCGCATAATGCCAAGCGGGTAGATGCAAAAAATTCGCAATTTCCATGCCGGAGCGATCTGCAGGGCCACCGACGAGAGCCCGGACCGGTTGAAGTTGATTGATAGCGACGCATCATCACACCGCCAGGTCAGGGACAGCCGGCTTCTGCGCAGGGGTTTCCGGCACACGGGATGCTGAAGCCGGATTCAGGGTAGAGCGCAGCCGTTCTCGCCAGCTCCGCTGAGGCACCGAAATCTAACCGTCAGGACAGGGGCCACCTCCGGTCGACACCGCCTTCTTCACCACGAACAGAAGGCAGGCGCGATACCATCCCGTGTCGCGCACTCAATCCACCCCGCTGCCACCTCATGCGAAAGGCGGCGTCGCTTCTTGCCTTCGCGCTGATCTTCGCCTCTTCCGCCGCGCATGCAGGTGACACCGACAATGCGCAGTGCTGCACTGGAGGAGTAGTGGCAGTCCGACAGCAAGCGCTTTCCGAGAGCCACGCCGGCGGGCGTGCGAAAGGCGCTGCGGCTCCCCAGCGCACGAGACGTTAAAACCGGCCATCGACACCGGTTGCTTCACGGGCACCGGCAACGTGGCGACGCCCGCGAGCGCCACGGCCCCGGAAGCAATCGAGTACGCGTGGCCGCTGAACGATGCGTCGCCCCACCTTATCGCGGCCGGGAGCGACGATAACGCCTCCCGGAGCGACGCCGACAGTTCGGACCTGCCTCGACGTCTTGCAGCCGCTGATACGCGACGATCTGCGCCCGCGGGCCTAGCTGCCACATAGCCTGCGCGTCGCCGTCGCAGCGAACGTGCAGCAGCGCAGCGCGCGTTGCATCGCGCCATCACGCAAGGCGACCAGCATGAACGTCTGCGCTGTACACGCGACATCGGACGCGTCGATTCGATGCACGCCTCGTTCAGTTGAGCGGGGATACGTGCGTCGGCTTTGACCGCCCTCGGTGCATATGCAACACCCCATCCCGATCAGGAGGCGGGGGAATACGACATGCAACGCGAACTCGTCGACATCGGCCGCTCGCTGCCCGGCGATGCTCGTGTTGACCCGGGATCAGGGCAAAAGCACGATCCGCCAATTTGCCCCGATCACGCGCTCGGCAATGGGTGATCCAAGCACCGCAGCACGGTGCGATTGACCGGCGTCACCGCAGACGGTACGCATTTCGCGTTGATGGGCGAAGGCCGTGACTGTTTCGGCGGCACCGGCTATTCGCTCGTCGAAGAAATCCATGTCCCTCAAAACGGGCAGCCCGTTCTCGTCAGAAACCGCAGCGCGGACTTCTGACGGGATCGAGCCGCCGCGCTGGGTTTGGCTCGTGTCGCCTCGGCCTCGGCGGAGGGCGCGACAGCAGTTTCGCTCGTCATTCGAGCGCTGACAGGCATGCTCTAGCCGGCTCGCCCCGCGGACCAGGGCATCGTAGATTTGCCACGAAACGAGCCTACCGCACTCCAGTAGCCCAAAAAATCGGCGACATTAGGTGAAAATATACGAGATATGTCGGCCAATAGCCGGAGATGACGAGTTCTCGAGGTACAGCGACTCGACCTGTCATGCAATGCGCTCGCGGAGGCAAATACCGGGAGAAAGACCAGGAGACGAGATCACTCCGAGCATGAAGCCGCCACCGACGGCGGCCAGACGTGGACGAAAACTTCGCCGTGCGCAAGAGTGATCGGCTGCCGCCGGTCGGTCTCAGGATGGAAACCGCATGGAGCTCGATGCCAGCGGCGACTGAGTGGATGGCCGTGGTAGATCTCGCTGCGCGAGTTCGATGCTGCCGCCCCCGTGATGAGGACCAGAATGTGCCAGCCACCGTCAACTCGAAAGATTCAGCGCCGATCAGGCTCCTCACTGCGAACGGTGCAAGGCTAGCCGTCTTGGCTGAGGAAATGCCGGATACTCGGCCCGTTCGCGACACAGCGCGCGGCGTGCAGACGGTCCCGCTCGCTCATCAACGACGACGTCGACGGATCGCGCTTTTCCGCGCCGCAAAATGCAAAAACCCCCGCCTGTTCGGGCGGGGGTTTCTGGCTTAGGGAGCCTGACGATTACCTACTTTCACACGGGAATCCGCACTATCATCGGCGTA
>NZ_QTPO01000115.1 GCF_003853645.1 Burkholderia sp. Bp9143
TAGAGAGCGTCAAGCAGCACGGCCGGTCAGCGACAACTATTTTGGCCGGTCAACGGGGTAGTTGTCGTTGGGTATCAGGTCATGTTTGACGTTGCTCCTTCGTAGTTGTCGTTGCGTGATCGTGTAGTTGACGCTCACTGCTACTGCGTATCGTTGCCGTCGTCAGGCAACTGGCCGCTGAACGGATTGGCAGGGTTGTCGTCGCGTAATTGACGCCGCCGTGCATTCTGTTTGTCGCCGGCCTTGCGGCGGCGGTAGCTTTCGACGTTGAGTTCGAAGATCGTCGAGTGATGCACAAGCCGGTCGATGGCGGCGACCGTCATGCCGGGGTCGGGGAACACGTCGTTCCAGCCCGAGAACGGTTGGTTTGCAGTTATCAGAAGACTTTTACGCTCATACCTCTCGGCAATCAGCTCGAACAGAACGCTGGTCTCAGCCTGGTCCTTGCGGGCATACGACAGGTCGTCGAGGATGATCAAATCGAAGCGATCGAGCTTGGCCAGCGCGGAAGGCAACTGCAGGCTCTGGCGCGCGGCCTGCAGCTTCTGGACGAGCTCGCTGGTACGCGTGAACAGCACGCGGTAGCCGACGTCGATCAATGCATGACCGATAGCCGATCCCAGGTGGCTTTTTCCGACCCCAGGCGGGCCGAACAGGAGAACCGTGGCGCCTTTCTCCAGCCATGACTCTCCGGTGGCGAGCGCTGTGACATGCGCTTTTGAGACCATCGGCACGGCGCCGAAGTCGAAGGCGGCGAGCGTCTTGGTCGGGTCCAGATGCGACTCGGTACGGTGCCGCTCGATGCGTCGTTTAGCGCGTTCGGCCAGCTCGTGCTCAAGCAGTGCGCCGAGCAGGCGTGTGGCCGGCCAGCCTTCCTTGTCCGAGCGCTCGGCGAACTCGGGCCACAACCTGCTGATCGTTGGCAAACGCAGCTCGTTGAGCATCAGGGCCAGGCGGCCACCATCATGCGCGGGCGCGTTCATGCGGCCATCTCCTCGAGCAGTTCGTCATAGACGGCAACGGGCGGCATCTGAACCTCCACCTCGGGGCACTGGGCCTCACGGGGTGCGTACTGCTCACGCAGCGCCTTGAGATCGGGAAGCTCGCCGGCTTCGAGCAACGCATCAAGCTGCCCGGCCAGTACGGCCTCCACGCCATGCAGGCCTGCGAGTTCAAGCAGGCCGACCATCGTCTTGCATGCGTCGCGTTGTGACAGGCGGGCATCGAGTTGTTCCCAGATTCTGCGGTACGCCTCGCGCGGGAACAGCGCGTCGCGAAACGCGAGTCCCTTGAATGCCTGGGGTTTGCGCTTCAGGGACTCAATGAAGTGGCGGTAATCAAGCGCGTGGCGGTTGTCGTGCGCACGCGAGCCCCGTGCGGTGCTGTGGACCAGCACGCCGGACAGGTAGCAGTCGAGCCGGTCGCCGTAGATGCGCACCTTCAGCCGGTGGCCAATCAGGCGCGACGGCGCACTGTAGAGGATGCCTCGCACCGTAAACGTGCTGCAGCGGGTCACAGGGGCCTCTTCCTCGACGAAGTCAGTGGTACGGTACTCCGGCAGATCCTGAAGCTGCTGGCGCTCGATACGGAACGCGGCTGCGCAGCGCCGGTTTCGGCGCATCACCTGTTCGCGGATGAATTCGTCGTAGGCGGCACGGTCACCGAAGTCGCGATGGCCACGCAGCATCAGGGCTTGATCGACTGCGTCCTTGAGATACCGGTGCGAGGATTCGACGCTCCCGTTCTCGTGACCCAGGCCGCGATTGTTGCGCGTGCCCTGCATCTCGTAGTGATCGAGCAGCGCCTTGTAACGGGTCGTGAAGTCCTCCTTCTCACTCAGGTTCTTGAAGGCGGCAGAGAGGCTGTCGGTGCGATGCTCGTGCGGGCAACCTCCCGCCTGCCACAGAGCATTCTGCAAGCCGTTGGCGAGGGCTTCGAAGCTCTCGCCGCCCTCGACCACGCAGGCGTACTCCCAGCGCGAGAATGCCAGTACGAAGTGATACAGCCGGTGCTCGAACGGTGCGCCGCCGATCGTCACGCACAGCTTGCTCATATCGGTGAAGTCGGACAGCCCGCGCACGCCGGGTTGATGTTCCTGGGGGAAGAAGATCTCCTGGCTGGGACCTTCGAGCGCCCGCCATTGAGAGATGCGTCGCTCCAGCGTGCGACGCATGCTCTCGGGATAGCAGCCCGGGTGATCATCCTGCAGCTTGCGCAGGATCGTGATGCCCATCAGATGTGGAGCGTTGCGCAGCAACGGCACGACCTCGCTGTCCCAGACATCGGCGAACGGATCGGGACGGGTGCGCCAGGAGCGACGCGGCTTCTGGGATGGCAACGTCGCGTCACGCTCGATGCGGCGTGCGCTGCGCACGCTTATTCCTGCCTTGGCGGCTGCGACTTCCTGCGGATGGTGTTTGCGCTTGTTCATGTAGAGGCGAACCTGTTGGTCGGTGATGCGGGTTCCAGACATGTGCTGACCGCTTCTTCTTTAAGAATCGATCAGCCATCCTATTGCCCCGCCGACGCGGCGCCGCCGGTGGTTCGTCGTCTCCGGCGGCTACGCCGCCTCCGACTCCTCACCACCGGCCAAAACAAACGTCAACGACCGGCCAACATAATTGTCGCCCCCCA
>NZ_QTPO01000116.1 GCF_003853645.1 Burkholderia sp. Bp9143
TGTCACGGGGCGGCGTTATGGAGCCAATCCGGGGGCGGCGTAATGAGGCCACCTGATGGGCGGCGCAATGGAGCCAGTCCAGGGGCGGCGTAATGAGGCCACTCGATGGGCGGCGTAAAGGAGCCAGCCCAAGGGCGGCATGTAGAGGCCAGCAGTATCGGGGCAAGAGCGCGATTCGAACTTTCCAAGTCGGTACGCTCGTTCTTTTTTGAACGGAGCGGCCGTGACCAATCGGAGGTTCGAAGTGTTCGAGTATCGACAAGTCCTTGTCCGTATGCGGCAAGGCGATTCCGACCGCGACATCGCGCGTGTCGGTTTGATGGGGCGGCGCAAGCTGAAGACCGTACGCAACGAAGCAAGCGTGCGCGGCTGGCTCGATCCGGCGTTGCCGTTGCCGGACGACGCGACGATCGTCGGTATATTCGGCCGCACGCTGCACCTGCCGATCACGTGTGTGTCGACGCTCGAGCCGTTTCGCGAGCAGATCCGTAACTGGATTGACGCCGGCGTCCAGGGCACTACGATACATGCCGCCCTTCAACGCAATCATGGTTACGCTGGCGGCTATGACGCCGTGAAGCGTATGCGACGACACCTGATCGCGGAGCGCGGCGTCAAGGCGACGACGATCCTGGACTTCGAGGCGGCCGACGCCGTGCAGGTCGACTTCGGCGCCGGGCCGATGCTGACGGTCGACGGGATTGAGCTCAAAACCTGGATCTTTGTGATGACGCTGTGCTGGTCGCGCCATCAGTACGCCGAGATCGTTCCGGACCAGACTGTCGAGACGTGGCTGGCCTGTCACCGGCGCGCCTTCGAATGGTTCGGTGGCGTACCGAGCCGGGTCATCATCGACAACGCGAAGTGCGCGATCATCCGGGCGTGTCGCTACGATCCGGCCGCGCAGCGCTCCTACGCCGCCTTGGCCGAAGGGTATGGATTCCGGATCGACGCCTGTCCGCCGCGTGATCCCCAGAAAAAGGGAATCGTTGAGGCGGGCGTCAAATACGTCAAGAAATCGTTCGTGCCGCTGCGCGAGTTCCGCGACCGGACCGACGCCAACCGGCAGTTGCGCGAGTGGGTCATGCAGCAGGCCGGTACCCGCACCCACGGCACCACGCAGGAGCAACCGCTGGCGCGCTTCGCGATCGAAAAACCGCTGCTCATGTCGTTGCCCGACGTGCCGCCGAAGCTGTCGGTCTGGGAATGCGTGAAGTTGCACCGCGACGGCCACGTCGTCTACAAGTACGCGCGGTACTCGGCGCCGTATGCGTTGGTCGGCAAGGAGCTGTGGCTGAAGGCGACCGACACGGTCATCCAGCTGTTCCATCGGCACGAGCTCGTCGCCACACATCCGCGGCAGCGCGCCGGCGGCCGCCATACCGTGCCGGCTCACCAGCCGCCCGAGGCGCAGGCCTGGCTCGAGCACGATCCGCAGTGGTGCCTGGCGCGCGCCAAGGAGATCGGGCCGTCGTGCCACGACGTCGTCCTCGCGCTGTTCCACGACACGGTACTCGTCAATCTGCGCGGCGCGCAAGGCATCGTCCGGCTGCGGGAGAAGGTCGGCGATCAGCGGCTGGACGCCGCCTGCGCTCGAGCACTCGCCTTCAACAGCCCGAAGTA
The DNA here is from genome assembly GCF_003853645.1 of Burkholderia sp. Bp9143. Classification (GTDB taxonomy): domain Bacteria; phylum Pseudomonadota; class Gammaproteobacteria; order Burkholderiales; family Burkholderiaceae; genus Burkholderia. Next base: position 1,624 of record NZ_QTPO01000116.1, read on the forward strand.
CCGCACGGTCAAGGGCATCCTCGACAAAGGGCTCGAGAGCGAAAGCGTGCCCAAGCCCGCGGCGGCGAACGCCGACACGTACCTGAACGGCGGCCGCTTCGGCCGCGATCTCCACTCGCTGCTGCTCCATTGATCCCATGAACCCCAGTCCAGAACTGAACACCATCCTCAAACAGCTGCGCCTGTCCGGCATCCTCGACTCGCTCGAACTGCGCAACCGCGAGGCCATCGACGGACAGCTCGCCTACACCGAGTTCCTCGCGACACTGCTGCACGACGAAGTTGCGCGTCGCGAGAACAAGAAGCTCAACGCCCGCCTGTCGCGGGCCGGCTTCGCGATGGGCAAGACGCTCGAGACCTTCAACTTCGATCTGCTGCCGAACCTGAACCGGGCCTATGTCCACGATCTCGCCACCGGCCGCTACCTGGACGAGAAAGTCGGAATCCTGATGGCTGGCCAGACCGGCACTGGCAAGAGCCATCTGGCGCAGGCCTTCGGTCACTGCGCCGCCCGTCAGGGGCACAACGTGCTGTTCATCTCGCAAACCGAACTGCTCAAAAAGCTCCACGCCGCGCGGGCCACCGACGCCTACGACAGGAAGTTCCAGCAGTACGTCCGGGTGCCGCTGCTGATCATCGACGACTTCGCGCTCAAGCCGCTGCGCGTGCCGCACGACGAGGACTTCCACGATCTCGTTGCCGCCCGGTACGAGCGAGCTTCGACCATCCTGACTTCGAATCTCGATCTGGAGGAATGGGGCGCCGCCTTCCCTGACAACCGCATCCTCGGTGCCGCGACGCTCGATCGATTACGCCACGGCGCCTACCGGCTCGTGTTCGAAGGCAAGAGCCAGCGCGACCCTAAACCGATGCCTGGATTGTCCGAAAATGGGGTTGCGAAAAACGGCAAAAAACCGCAATCTTGAAGCCGTTCGAATCTGCGTTTTACCCCCGCTTCTGCTGGCGCCATTACGCCGCCCATCCCTGGCTCCTTTACGCCGCCCGTTGACA
>NZ_QTPO01000117.1 GCF_003853645.1 Burkholderia sp. Bp9143
TAGATAGCGTCAAGCAGCTTGGCCGGTTTACCGACAACCATCTTGGCCGGTCGACCGGGTGATTGTCGGTGGTTATTCGGCCATGTTTGTCGCTCCTTCCTGATGATTGTCGCTGGATGATTGTCGGCGCCGGCTGGTCTGTTTGTCGCTGGCCGTGCGGCGGCGGTAGCTTTCGACGTTCATCTCGAAGATCGTCGAGTGATGGACGAGCCGGTCGATTGCGGCGACGGTCATGCCGGGATCCGGAAACACGTCGTTCCAGCCCGAGAACGGCTGGTTGGCCGTAATCAGAAGGCTGCGGCGCTCGTATCTTTCGGCGATCAGTTCGAACAGCACGCTGGTTTCGGCCTGATCCTTGCGGGCGTACGACAGGTCGTCCAGGATGATCAGGTCGAAGCGATCGAGTTTGGCGAGCGCTGACGGCAATTGCAGGCTCTGACGCGCAGCCTGCAGTTTCTGCACGATCTCACTGGTCCGCGTGGCCAGCACGCGGTAACCGGCGTCGATCAGCGCGTGTCCGATGGCTGCCGCAAGGTGACTCTTGCCGACCCCGGGCGGGCCGAACAGGAGCACGGTGGCGCCCTTCTCGAGCCACGAATCGCCGGTAGCCAGTGCCATCACGTGGGCTTTGGAGACCATCGGCACCATGCCGAAGTCGAAGGTGGCCAGTGTCTTGGTCGGATCCAGATGGGACTCGGTGCGGTGTCGTTCGATGCGCCGCTTGGCGCGCTCGGCGAGTTCGTGCTCAAGCAGTGCACCGAGCAGTCGTGTGGCCTGCCAGCCTTCCTTGTCGGAGCGTTGGGCAAACTCGGGCCACAGGCGAGCGATGGTCGGCAGGCGCAATTCATTGAGCATCAGGGCCAGACGGCCGGCATCGTAAGCGGGCGTATTCATGCTGCCACCTGCTTGCCCAGCAGCGCGTCATAGCAGCTTGCAGGCGGAATCTCGACATTGACCACCGGGCAGTCGACCTGGCGCGGCGCAAATTCCTCGCGCAACGCCTTGAGATCCGGCAACCTGCCGTCCACCAGCAATGCGTTGAGGCGTGCGGCCAGCACGGCTTCGACGCCATCGAGTGCGGCAAGCTCAAGCAGACCGACCATCGTCTTGCACGCGTCGCGCTGCGTCAGCCGTGCCTCAAGCTGTTCCCACGTCCGGCGATAGGCCTCACGCGGAAACAGCTCGTCGCGAAACGCGAGTCCCTTGAAGGCCTGCGGCTTGCGCTTGAGGCCCTCGATGAAGTGCCGGTAATCGAGGGCGCGGCGGTTGTCGCCGGCACGCGAGCCGCGTGGGGTGCTGTGCACCAGCGCGCCGGACAGATAGCAGTCGAGCCGGTCGCCGTAGACCCGCACCTTCAGGCGGTGGCCGATCAGTCGCGACGGCGCGCTGTAGAGGATGCCGCGCACGGTGAAGGTGCTGCAGCGTGTGACACGTGCTTCCTCCTCAACGAAGTCGGTCGTGCGCCGCAGCGGTAGATCGATGAGCTGCTCGCGCTCCAGGCGGAACGCCGCCGCGTTGCGCCGGTTGCGGCGCATGACGATCTCGCGCAGAAACTCGTCGTAAGCCGCGCGATCGGCGAAGTCCCGGTGCCCGCGCAACATCAACGCCTGATCGACGGCCTCCTTCAGATAGCGATGCGACGACTCCACGCTGCCGTTCTCGTGGCCCTGACCGCGATTGTTGCGCGTGCCGACCATGCCGTAATGCTCGAGCAGCGCGGCGTAGCGCACCGTGAAGTCCTCTTCATCCTGCAGATTCTTGAACGCCGCCGACAGACTGTCGGTGCGGTGTTCACGCGGGCAACCGCCGGCTTGCCAAAGCGCGTTCTGCAAGCCCGTGGACAGCGCTTCGAAACTCTCGCCGCCTTCGACGACATTGGCGTATTCCCAGTGCGAGAAGGCCAGCACGAAGTGGTACAGCCGATGAGCGAATGGCGCGCTGGCGATGGTCACGCGCAGTTCAGCCATGTCGGTGAAGTCCGACAGGCCACGCACGCCGGGCTCATGCTGCTGCGGGAAGAAGACTTCCTTCGGCGGGCCGGACATTGCCCGCCAGTGCCTGACGCGCCGCTCGAGCGTGCGGCGTGTGCTGTCGGGATACTGATCGGGATGATCGTCCTGCAGCTTGCGCAGGATCGTGATCGCCTGCAGTTGCGGTGCGTTCATGAGCATCGGAACGACTTCGGTGTCCCAGACGTCGGCGAACGGATCGGGGCGCGAGCGCCAGTAGCGACGTGGCTTCTGGGACGGCAGCGAGGCTTCTCGTTCTATGCGCCGGGCACTGCGCACGCTGATGCCGGCCTTGGCGGCGGCGATCTCCTGAGAGTGTTGTTTGCGTTTGGACATGTAGAGGCGAACCTGTTGGTCGGTAATGCGGGTTCCGGACATGCGGCTGATCGCTTCTTCTTGATTTGATCAGCCATCGTAGAACCCGGCCGACTCGGCGCCGCCGGTGGGGAGAAGTCTCCGGCGGCTACGCCGCCTCCGACTTCTCCCCACCGGCCAAAACCTCTGTCGCTATACCGGCCAAAATGATTGTCGCCGCGCA
>NZ_QTPO01000118.1 GCF_003853645.1 Burkholderia sp. Bp9143
CTGTTCGACGAGATTGGCATCTCGCTGTGCGAACGCGGGCTGATGATGAAGGAAGGCACGCTGGTCGATGCGACGATCATCGAAGCGCCGCCGTCGACCAAGAACGCCGAGAAGCGTCGCGATCCGGACATGCATCAAACGAAGAAAGCCAACGAGTGGCACTTCGGCATGAAGGCGCACGTGCGACCTGAAAGTCGCTTGAATTTCTGTCTAACTCAACGAGATGTGTGTTGTGATTAAACCGGTTGTTCCATCAACCGTTCCCTACCCAGACATGCGGAGCCGGTAACGGCTCGGTGTGAAGCTCTGGGAACAATGTAACCGCCGATTGATTCGGTACGCCGACCCGCGAGGGAAAGCGGAATCTGCCAGCACAAGGGTGGTGAGGAGCTAGGGACGAGCGGCAACGATCAACGTATGTGAACCTCTGTTAAACGTCGTCATCATTGTACAAGCCAAATGTGCTGATAGGCTTGAGCCAAAATGGCACGCGGTAAGGCATGGCCTATGTGAGCTGGGCCATCATGGACAATCTGCCGCCGGCGAATAGGAGGGATCCGCCCCGCTCTGAAATTCATGCGGAACAGGGTAAGCCCGTAGCGCTGCCGGAAACGGCAGGCGAACCGCGAGGAACGCTGTTAGTGCTGGGGGTAGAGGATTGCGGAAAAAGCGAACGCCCGGCTGTAATGGCCGGGATACGGGCTGAAACATCGCCCGACGCGAAAGCGGGCTGACTTCCGCGTGGTCATTCATGGCGAGAGAACTTGATTAATCGTTATACGAGGGAAGGCAGATGACGGCAACTGGGGGCACTGCGCAAGCAGGGGCATTCGGGGCTGGTGCACCCTCGCGCCCCACCGAGATGTGGCTTCAGGCTGATTGGCCTCGCATCAAGGATGAGGTGCGGCGACTCCAGGTGCGTATCGCCAAGGCAACCAAGGAAGGCAGATGGGGCAAGGCCAAGGCCTTGCAGCGTCTGCTGACCCGCTCGCACAGCGGCAAGATGCTAGCCGTGAAGCGAGTGACTGAGAATCGCGGCAAGAGAACGCCGGGTATCGATGGCAAGCTCTGGTCGACCCCGGCGGCCAAATGGAAAGGGATGGAAGCAATGCAACACCACGGTTATCGGGCGTTGCCGCTTCGACGCGTCTACATCCCGAAGAGCAATGGCAAGAAGCGTCCGCTCGGAATTCCCCGCATGCTGTGCAGAGCAATGCAGGCACTATGGAAGCTCGCGTTGGAGCCCATTGCGGAGACCTTGGCGGATCCAAACTCGTACGGGTTCCGGCCCGAACGTTCGACTGCCGATGCTATCGAATGCTGCTTTACCACTCTAGCCAAGCGTAAGTCGCCGGAGTGGATTCTGGAGGGAGACATTCGTGGCTGTTTCGATAATTTTAGTCACGACTGGATTCTTCAACACATTCCGATGGATAAGGAGGTCCTGCGACGATGGCTGAAGGCCGGATTTATCGACGAAGGAACCCTATTCGCGACTGAGGCTGGGTCACCGCAAGGGGGCATCATCTCGCCTGTCATCGCGAATATGACGCTGGACGGACTGGAAGCGGCAGTAGATGCAAGCGTGGGCCCGACGGAACGCGCACGCCGAAAGTTCAAGATCAACGTCAACCGGTATGCGGACGACTTCGTTGTGACCGGAGTGTCGAAGGACATTCTGGAGCAGAACGTACTCCCTGCGGTCAAGCAATTCTTGGCTGTTCGGGGTCTGGAACTCTCGGAAGAGAAAACCAGAGTTACCCACATTGCCGATGGGTTCGATTTCCTTGGTCAGAATGTCCGCAAGTACGCGGGTAAGCTGCTCATCAAACCGGCCAACAAAAGTGTGAAGGCACTTCTGGAAAAGGTTAGGGAAATCGTGAGACAGCATAGGAGCGCCACACAGAGAAATCTGATCGTACAGCTCAACCCAGTGATTCGGGGTTGGGCCATGTATCACCGTCATGTGGTCTCAAAATCTCATTTTACGTCGGTAGATGCTCACATCTGGCGCCTCTTGTGGAAATGGGCGATGCGTCGGCACCCCACGAAAGGCGCGGGCTGGGTGAAAAACAAATACTTCCACGTAGAGGGGAACCGTACCTGGGCGTTTACTGCCCGGTCCCAAGCCCACGGAGTAACCCGGCTGTTTCGGGCTGCGACGGTTCCGATTGTTCGTCACGTGAAGGTACGTGGCCAGGCAAATCCGTTTGACCCTGCGTGGTCGTCCTACCTTGCCCGTCGTCGAGCCGCGACTGACGATTGATTGCCCGGTACCAACGCTGGTGCTGGTGAATGGCTTGAGCCGGATGCGGGGCGACTCGCACGTCCGGTTCTTAGGGGAGCGCGTGCTGGCAACAGCACGCGCTTACCCGACATCGGCGT
>NZ_QTPO01000119.1 GCF_003853645.1 Burkholderia sp. Bp9143
AAGGCTCGCAACGGCCAGATCGACCCGGTGTTCGGCCGCGATCGCGAGATCCAGCAAATGGTCGACGTGCTCGCACGCCGACGCAAGAACAATCCGATTCTGGTCGGTGAGCCCGGCGTGGGCAAGACCGCGCTTGTCGAGGGCCTCGCGCTGCGCGTGGCCGAAGGAACCGTCCCGAACGTGATCCGCGACGTGCGCATCCTCACGCTCGATCTGGGTCTGCTGCAGGCCGGCGCCGGCGTGAAAGGCGAGTTCGAGCAGCGGCTGAAGAACGTGATCGATGAGGTGCAGGCCTCGCCTGTCCCGATCCTGCTCTTCATCGACGAAGCGCACACCCTGATCGGCGCGGGCAACGCCGCGGGCGGCGCCGACGCCGCGAACCTGCTGAAGCCCGCGCTCGCGCGCGGCGAGCTGCGTACGATCGCGGCCACCACCTGGTCCGAATACAAGGAATTCTTCGAACGCGACGCCGCGCTCGAGCGGCGTTTCCAGATCATCAAGGTCGACGAGCCCGATGACGAGGCGGCGTGCCTGATGCTGCGCGGCCTGAAGAGTCGATACGCGCAATACCACCACGTGCATATCCGTGATGAAGCGCTCGTCGCCGCGGTCAAACTTTCGCGCCGCTACATTCCCGCGAGGCAACTCCCAGACAAGGCGGTCGACCTAATCGATACGGCCGCCGCGCGCGTCCGCATGGGTCTTGAATCCCCGCCGGCCGAACTGCAGCGGGCGCGCGCCGCAGTCGCCGCGCTGGAACTGGAGCTCGCGACGCTGGAAGACGATGCACGCGCCGGCATCGAGGACACGTCAGCGCGCCGCGCGTCGCTTGACGCGGCGCTCGCAGGTGCACACGATGAATTGACCGAACTGCAGGTACGCTACGACCTTGAGCTCACGCTCGTCAAGAAACTGCATGAACAGCGCGATGCCGAGCGCAGCGCACCGGACGGCGCGTCGTTCACTGCGGCACGGCAGGCGCTCGCCAGGGCGCAGGGCAAGGCTCCGCTGATTTTCGCGGACGTCGACGCGCAGGCGATCGCACGTGTGGTCGCCGAGTGGACGGGTGTGCCGGTCGGCAACCTCGTCGAGAACGAACTGCAGAGCCTGCTGACGCTCGAGGCGCAGCTCGCCAGGCGCGTGGTGGCGCAGGACGATGCGCTTGGCGCGCTCGCAGAAAGCCTGCGCACCGCGAAAGCGGGACTCAAGAACGAACACACGCCGCTCGGCGTGTTCCTGCTCGCTGGCCCATCGGGTGTGGGCAAGACCGAGACGGCGCTCGCGCTGGCCGACCTGCTCTTTGGTGGGGAAGCGGCGCTCACGACGATCAATATGTCGGAGTACCAGGAGTCGCACACAGTCTCGCAGCTCAAGGGTTCCCCGCCGGGTTACGTAGGTTACGGTCGCGGGGGTATCCTGACTGAGGCGGTACGTCAGCGCCCGTACAGCGTCGTGCTGCTTGATGAAGTGGAGAAGGCTCACCGCGACGTGCTCGACATGTTCTACCAGGTGTTCGATCGCGGCATGATGCGCGACGGCGAAGGACGCGAGATCGATTTCCGCAACTGCGTGATCCTGATGACGTCCAATCTCGGTAGCGCGCAGATTGACGAGGCCACGGCCGAGAATCCGGCGACCGCGCAGACTGAGCTGCTCGAGGCGATTCACCCGCAGCTTGTTGGGCACTTTCAGCCTGCCCTGCTCGCGCGTTTCCAGACGCTGGTCTACCGACCGCTTGACGCGACGGCACTTGCCTCCATCGTGCGCCTGAAGCTCGCGAAGTTCGCGGACCGCCTGCGCCGGCAACACGACGTGGAGCTGTCCTGCGACGAGTCGTTGATCGGCGCGATGGCCGAGCTTTGCCTCGCACGCGAATCCGGTGCGCGCAACGTTGACGCGTTCCTCAATCAGCGCATCCTGCCGACCGTCTCGCGTGAGTTGCTGGCGCGTATGGCCAGCGGCACCACGCCCGCGAAGATCGCGCTCTCGAGCTCGGCGGAAGGCAACCTGACGATCGACTTCGTCGACCGCGACGAGACGGCTCCTGACGACATGGCGCCCGCGCCGGTCGTCGCGTAACGGGAGCGACGTCATGTCGGCCGGACCGTCCCTCTACGACATGCTGCTCGGACAGATCGGCGGTGTGCCGCTCAATGCCCACGACGACCGGACGCTCGAATGCCTGAGCGTGCAGCAGAATGTGCAGCGCATCCTGAACACGCGAGCCGGCGCGCTGAAGCACCTGCCCGACTACGGTCTGCCGGACTTGACGAACATCTACAAGGCGCTGCCGGCGTCCGCGCACCTGCTCAAGGAACAGATGGAAGCGACGCTGCTGAAGTACGAGCC
>NZ_QTPO01000120.1 GCF_003853645.1 Burkholderia sp. Bp9143
GCTTTCGCGGTGCCCGGCGCGCGGCCGAAGCTCTCGGTGATGCGGTCGAGAATGATCGCGAGCAGCACGACCGACAGACCGCTTTCGAAACCGAGGCCGATGTCGAGGCGCTGGATACTCGCGAGCACGTCGTTGCCCAGGCCGCCCGCGCCGACCATCGACGCGATGATCACCATCGACAGCGCCATCATGATCGTCTGGTTCACGCCCTGCATGATCGACGGCAGCGCGTTCGGGAACTGCACCTTGTACAGCAGCTGCCACGGCGTGCAGCCGAATGCCTGGCCGGCTTCGACGATCTCGCGGTTCACGTGACGAATGCCGAGGCTCGTCAGGCGCACGGCCGGCGGCATCGCGAAGATCACCGTCGACAGGATCCCCGGCACGCGGCCCAGACCGAACAGCATCGCGGCCGGAATCAGGTAGACGAACGCGGGCATCGTCTGCATCAGGTCGAGGATCGGACGCACGATCGCGGCGACCCACTTGCTCTTCGCGGCCCAGATGCCGAGCGGAATGCCGAGCACGAGGCTGACGATCGTCGACGACAGCGTCAGGCCGAGCGTGATGACCGTCTGGTCCCAGAAGCCCGTCGCGAAGATCAGCAGCAGCGACGCGGTGGTGAACAGCGCGAAGCGCCAGCCCACCCGCCACAAACCGACGCCGATGAAGATCGCCATCATCAGCCACATCGGGATCGCCTGCAGGCCGTGCTCGACGAATGCCGCGAGACCCTCGATCGCTTGACCGATCGCATCGAACGTCTTCGCGTCGTGGTCGAGCAGGTAGTGAACGGACTGGTCGACCCAAGTACCGAGCGGAATCATTTCAGACATGGGAGCCTCGCGAACGCGTGATGGCCTTCAGGATGAGTGCGCGGTCGACCGAGCCGCAGTAGCAGCCGTCGTCGTCGACGACGGGCAGTGCATTCGGGCTCGCGACCACGCGCGCGACGACGTGTTCGAGCGACGCATCGCGCCGGATGCTTTCGATCGGCCGCACGGACGGCGTGGCCTGCCCGATCGCCTCGCGCGTGACGAAGCCGCGAAGCTTGCGTGCCGCGTCGAGCACGAACGCATATTCGGCGCTGCCGTTCAGCGTCGCCGCGACGTTCGCGGCATCGAACTTCGACACGATCGGCACAGCGCCCGTCTGCATCAGGTCGCCCGCCGTGAGATAGCGGCTGGTGTCGACGCCGTCGAAGAACGCGCGCACGTAGTCGTCGGCCGGGTTCGTGATGATGTCCTGCGGCGTGCCGACCTGCACGAGCCGGCCGCCTTCCATGATCGCGATGCGGTTGCCGATGCGCAGTGCCTCTTCGAGGTCGTGCGACACGAACATGATCGTGCGGCGCTGTTCCTTCTGCAGTTGCAGCAGCACGTCCTGCATTTCGCGGCGCTTGAGCGGATCGAGCGCGGAAAACGCTTCGTCCATGATCATCAGCGACGGGTTCACGGCCAGCGCGCGGGCCAGGCCGACGCGCTGCTGCATGCCGCCCGACAACTCGGACGGCAGCTTGTGCGAGAACGGCGCGAGGCCGACCTGCTCGAGCACCTCCATCGCACGGCGTTCGCGCTCCTTCTTGCCGACGCCGGCGACCTCGAGGCCGAACGCGGCATTCGACACCACGGAACGATGCGGCATCAGCGCGAACGACTGGAACACCATGCTCATGTCCTTGCGGCGCAGCGCGGTCAGCGCGGAGCGGCGTGCCGACGCGACATCGAGCCCGTCGATCAGCACCTTGCCGGCGCTCGGATCGACCAGCCGATTCACGAGGCGGATCAGCGTGGATTTGCCGGAGCCAGACAGGCCCATCAGCACGAATATTTCGCCTTCCTGCACGTCGAACGATACGTTGTGCACGCCGACGACCTGTCCGGTACGCTTGAGCACATCGTCTTTCGTCGCGCCGGCAGCGAGCATGTCGAGCGCCTGC
>NZ_QTPO01000121.1 GCF_003853645.1 Burkholderia sp. Bp9143
GCCGGCGCCGAGCCACGTGAAGCGGCGAAACACCACGCACAGCGAGCCGCCGATCTCGACCACGACCGCCAGTGCCGCCCACAGCGCGGGCGGTTGCAGGCCGAAATGCGCCTGCTCCGCGACCGCATCGCCGAAGTGCATCGCCTTGTTGACGCCGCCTATGAGGAACGCGGAAACGAGCGCGAGACGCGCGAGCGGCAGGACCCACGGCTGCGACAGCAGCGCGCGGATCCATGCCGGATTGCCATGGACGGTGCGCGCCGTCATGTCAGACCGCCCAGCACGAACAGCCGAACGCGCCCCAGAAGCCCTTCGCGTCCGACGTCGGCAGCGCTCGGCCCCACGCACTCGCATGCGCATGGCCGTGCAGGCCGCACGCGCTCGCGCAGCCGCACATCGCCGCGGCCGCAGCCCGTTGCAGCGGTGCGCCCTCGCGCTGCGTCGCGCCCCACCCGCCGTAACCGCCGTACGCCCGCACCGGCGACCAGTCCGGCATCGCGGGCGGAATCGGCGCGTCGTGCGACGCGAACGGCCCGGCGCCCCACACGATCCGGCCGCCGACCACCGTCAGCAACGCGGTCGTGTCGACGATATCGTCCTCCGCACAGGTGAAGAAATCGCGATCCGGGACCATCAGGTCGGCAAGCTGCCCGACCGCGATGCGCCCTTTCCGGCCCACCTCGTTCGAGAACCACGTCACGTACTCGGTCCACATCCGCAATGCGGTTTCGCGATCGAGCAGGTTGCGCTGCGGATACAGGCGCATCCCGCCGACCGTCTTGCCCGTCACCAGCCACGCGAGCGACACCCACGGGTTGTACGACGCGACGCGCGTTGCATCCGTGCCGGCCGACACCTTGATGCCTTTCGACAGCATCTTCGCGACCGGCGGCGTCGCTTCGGCCGCCTGCGCGCCGTAGCGCTCGACGAAGTACTCGCCCTGATACGCCATCCGGTGCTGCACCGCGATGCCGCCGCCGAGCGCGGCGATCCGGTCCATCGATTTCTCGGAGATCGTTTCCGCGTGATCGAAGAACCAGTTCAGCCCCTCGAGCGGGATATCCTCGTTGACCTTCTCGAACACGTCGAGCGCGCGGCTGATGGTTTCGTCGTAGGTCGCATGCATGCGCCACGGCCAGCGGTTCTGCGCGAGCACGCGCACGACGCCTTCGAGATCGTCTTCCATCTGCGCGGGCAGGTCCGGACGCGCGACGCGGAAGTCCTCGAAGTCGGCCGCGGAAAACACCAGCATCTCGCCCGCGCCGTTGTGACGGAAGTAGTCGGTGCCGTCGTGATACGTGACGCTCTTCGTCCAGTTCACGAAGTCTTCCTTCTCCGCGTTCGGCTTCTGCGTGAACAGGTTGTACGCGATGCGGATCGTCATCTCGCCCGCGTCGTGCAGCTTTCGGATCACTTCGTAATCGTCGGGGTAATTCTGCGACCCGCCGCCCGCGTCGATCACGCCCGTCACGCCGAGCCGGTTCAGCTCGCGCATGAAATGACGCGTCGAGTTGTACTGATACTCGAACGGCAGCTTCGGGCCCTTCGCGAGCGTCGCGTAGAGGATCGTCGCGTTCGGGTTCGCGAGCAGCAGGCCCGTCGGATTGCCGGCGGCGTCGCGCAGGATGGTGCCGCCCGGCGGCTCCGGCGTGTCCTTCGTATAGCCGACGACGCGCAGCGCGGCCGCGTTCAGCAGCGCGCGATCGTACAGGTGCAGGATGAACACCGGCGTATCGGGCGCGACCGCGTTGAGTTCGTCGATCGTCGGCAGGCGCTTCTCGGCGAACTGGTGTTCGGTAAAGCCGCCGACCACGCGCACCCACTGCGGCGCCGGCGTGATCGCGACCTGCTGCTTGAGCATCTCCATCGCGACGGCGAGCGAGCGCACGCCGTCCCAGCGCAGCTCCATGTTGTAGTTCAGGCCGCCGCGAATCACGTG
>NZ_QTPO01000122.1 GCF_003853645.1 Burkholderia sp. Bp9143
AGGCCGGTCGACGTGGAGGTCGACAGCGAGGCGACCGAGCTATCGGTCGAGCTGAGGCCCGTCGACAACGAGTTGATACCCGTCGAAGTCGAGGTGGACAGCGAGCTGATCGAGCTGGTTGCCGAGGACAGGCCCGTCGACGTGGACGTCGACAGCGAAGCCACCGAGCTATCGGTCGAGCTGAGGCCCGTCGACAGCGAATTGATACCCGTCGAGGTCGACGTGGACAGCGAGCTGATCGAGCTGGTTGCCGACGAGAGGCCGGTCGACGTGGAGGTCGACAGCGAGGCGACCGAGCTATCGGTCGAGCTGAGGCCCGTCGACAACGAGTTGATGCCGGTCGAAGTCGAGGTGGACAGCGAGCTGATCGAGCTGGTTGCCGACGAGAGGCCCGTCGACGTGGACGTCGACAGTGAAGCCACCGAGCTGTCGGTCGAGCTCAGGCCGGTGGACAGCGAATTGATACCCGTCGAAGTCGACGTGGACAACGAGCTGATCGAGCTGGTTGCCGACGAGAGCCCAGTCGACGTGGAGGTCGAAAGCGAGGCGACCGAGCTATCGGTGGAACTCAGGCCGGTCGACAGCGAGTTGATACCCGTCGAGGTCGACGTCGAGAGCGAAGCGACCGAGCTGTTGGTCGAGCTCATGCCAGTCGACAGCGAGTTGATACCCGTCGAGGTCGAGGTGGACAGTGAGCTGATCGAGCTGTTTGCCGACGACAGACCGGTCGACGTGGAAGTCGAGAGCGAAGCCACCGAGCTGTCGGTCGAGCTGAGGCCCGTGGACAACGAGTTGATGCCGGTCGAGGTCGACGTGGACAGCAAGCTGATCGAGCTGTTGGCCGACGACAGACCGGTCGACGTCGAAGTCGAGAGCGAAGCGACCGAGCTATTGGTCGAGCTGAGGCCCGTGGACAGCGAGTTGATACCGGTCGAAGTCGACGTGGACAGCGACGCGATCGAACTATTGGCTGACGACAGCCCAGTCGAAGTCGATGACGAAAGCGAGGTCACCGAGCTGTTGGTCGAGCTGAGGCCTGTCGACAACGAAGTGATGCCGGTCGACAGCGACGAGATCGCGCTGCTGGACGATGACACCGTCGTCGACAGCGAATCCACGACGGAATTGGTCGCGAAGAGCTGGGAGCCGTTGATCGCGTCCGTGCTGGTGGCCGTGATTTGACCTGCAGCGACATTGGTGATCTGACGCGTGGTGCCGGTGCTCGCGTTGCCGACACTCACCACGCTGCTCGGATTGCCGCCCGCGAACGTGCTGGTCACGCCGCCGACGGTACCCGTCGGCGTCGCGTTGGGCGCTGCGGTAACGGAGCCGCTGCCGAGTGCGACGTCGCCGGTATTGTTGGCGACGGCATTCGGGCCGATCGCGACCGAGTCGGTACCGAGTGCCTGGCTGTCCGCTGCCGTCGAATTCGCGTGGAAGTACTTGATGCCTTGGCTGTTGATGCTGTCGATCGCCGAGCCGACGCTGTTGGCGGTCGACGTCGTGCCGTTCGCGTTGTACGTGGTGTACGACGGAGCGGAGACCGTGCCGGTTGCCGGGTTGTAGCTGGCGCCGCCACCGAGGGCTGCGGCCGTGCTGTTACCGAGATTGTCGGTCTTGGTCGTGACCGTGCTGAGGCCGGTGGACAGCGAGTTGATCCCGGTCGAAGTGGACGTGGACAGGGAACTGATCGAGCTGTTAGCCGACGACAGACCGGTCGACGTGGAGGTCGAGAGCGAAGCAACCGAGCTGTTGGTCGAGCTCAAGCCCGTCGAAGTGGACGTGGACAGGGAGCTGATCGAGCTGTTAGCCGACGAGAGGCCGGTCGACGTGGAGGTCGACAGCGAAGCCACCGAGCTGTTGGTCGAGCTCAGACCCGTCGAAGTGGACGTGGACAGCGAGCTGATCGAGCTGTTAGCCGACGAGAG
>NZ_QTPO01000123.1 GCF_003853645.1 Burkholderia sp. Bp9143
GTGGCTCGACACGCAGAACCCTGCCAGCCTCGCCCAGAAGGCCCACGACGCGGAAGGCGTGTTCCGCAGGACAGGCATCACGTTCGCCGTATACGGCGACGCGCAGGCCGCCGAGCGGCTGATTCCGTTCGATATCGTGCCGCGGATCATCTCGGGCGCGGAATGGAGCCGGCTGTCGCTCGGCATCGAGCAGCGCGTGATGGCGCTCAACGCGTTCCTCGACGACATCTATCACCGCCAGGAGATCGTGCGCGCCGGCATCGTGCCGAAGCACCTGATCGCGCACAACGAGGCGTTCATCCCGGAGATGATCGATTTCCGGCCGCCGGGGAACGTTTACACGCACATCATCGGTGTCGACATCGTGCGCACCGGCGAGAACGAGTTCTACGTGCTGGAGGACAACGCGCGCACCCCGTCCGGCGTGTCGTACATGCTGGAAAACCGCGAGACGATGATGCAGCTCTTCCCCGAGCTGTTCCAGCAGGTCAAGGTGCGCCCGGTCGAGACCTATCCGCAGATGCTGCGGCAGTCGCTCGCGGCCGTGTGCCCGCCGGGCGGCAACGCCGACAACCCGACCATTGCCGTGCTCACGCCCGGCATCCACAATTCCGCATACTACGAACATTCGTTCCTCGCCGACCAGATGGGCGTGCACCTCGTCGAGGGCAGCGACCTGCAGGTGGTCGACGGCCGCGTCGCGATGCGCACCACCGAAGGCTTCCGGCCGATCGACGTGCTGTACCGCCGCGTCGACGACGCGTTCCTCGATCCGCTCACGTTCCGGCCCGATTCGGTGCTCGGCGTGGCCGGGATCATGGACGTCTACCGCGCCGGCAACATCACGATCGCGAACGCGCCCGGCACCGGCATCGCCGACGACAAGGCGATCTACTCGTACATGCCGGAGATCGTCGAGTTCTACACGGGCCGCAAGGCGATGCTGGAGAACGTGCCGACCTGGCGCTGCGGCGAGGCCGACAGCCTGAAATACGTGCTCGACCATCTCGACGAACTGGTCGTGAAGGAAGTGCACGGCTCGGGCGGCTACGGGATGCTGGTCGGGCCGTGCGCATCGAAGGCCGAACTCGAGGCGTTCGCCGCGAAGCTGCGCGCCCGGCCCGCGAACTACATCGCGCAACCCACGCTGGCGTTGTCCACGACGCCGATCCTGACCGAAGCCGGCCTCGCGCCGCGCCACGTCGACCTGCGGCCGTTCGTGCTGGTGTCGGACCGGATCCGCATCACGCCGGGCGGGCTCACGCGCGTCGCGCTGAAGGAGGGGTCGCTCGTCGTCAACTCGAGCCAGGGCGGCGGCACCAAGGACACCTGGGTGCTGGCCGACTGAGCCGGGCACGACCGCGCGCGCCGCAGCCGGCGCGCGAACCGAACGAAGACGGAGTGGACACGAGATGCTTCTGGGACGAACTGCGAGCGGTCTCTACTGGATGTACCGCTATATCGAGCGCGCGGAGAACATCGCGCGCATCGTCGATGCCGGGCTGCGGATGGCGCTCACGCGCACGTCCGACGCGCCGGCCGAATGGTCGTCGGTGCTGGTCAGCTCGGGCGCGGACGAAGGCTATCGTCAGAAGTACGACGCGTATGCCGCCGATACCGTGACCGACTACCTGCTGCGCGACCGAGACGACCCGTCGAGTGTGCTGTCGTGCATCGAGGCCGCGCGCTCGAACGCGCGGATGGTGCGCACGGCGCTCACGCGCGAGGCGTGGGAGAGCGTGAACGGTGCATGGCTCGCGCTGCGCCGCGCGCTCGCGCAGCCGGTGCCAGAGAGCGGGCTGCCGGCGGTGCTCGACGAAGTCAAGCGCGAAACCGCGCTGATCCTCGGCAGCTTCTACAGCACGATGCTGCGCAACGAGATCTTCGATTTCGCGCAGATCGG
>NZ_QTPO01000124.1 GCF_003853645.1 Burkholderia sp. Bp9143
ATGGTCGCCGACGCATCGGGCGGCACGTCGCAGGCCGCGCACGACTTCGCGATGCAGCGCATGGTGCAGGCGGGCGTGGTGCCCGTCACGTGGCAGCAGGTCATGCTCGAGTGGCAGCGCGACTGGGCGCGCCGCGACACGTATGACGCGGTGATGGCGATCGCGAAGGAGCATTCGGGCGCGTACGGGATGGGTGTCGACTACGCGTACACGATGGTCCACAAGGCCGCGCAACGTACCGCGACGCCGCACGAGTCGCTCCCGGCCGTTCCGGCGAAGTAACGGGCAGTCGGCCGGATTGCCGCGGCCGGCGTGCGCGATGCACGCGCCGGCCGTCGCGCGCTCAGACCACGGGCAGCGCCCACGGCGCGTGCGAGAAATGTTCGGCGAGGAAATCGAGCAGCACCGTCACGCGCGCGGCGCGCAGCATGCCGGGCGGCGTGACGAGGTTGACGTTGATGTCGGCGATCTTCCAGTCGTGCATCACTTCCTCGAGCTCGCCGCGCTGCAGCTCGTCCCACACCAGGAACTCGGGCTGCAGCGCGAGGCCGTGGCCGGCGACGAGCGCGGGGACGATCACGTCGGCGTTGTTGGTGCGGATGCGTCCTTGCACCGATACGCCGACGTCCTCGCCCGATGCCGGTTGGCGAAAGCGCCAGTACTCGGGGGTCGGCAGGTTCGTGTAGGTGAGGCACACGTGCTGTTCGATGTCGCGCGGATGCGCAGGCCGGCCATGCTGGTCGAGATACGCGGGCGATGCAACGAGCGGACGACGCACCGCGCACAGGCGGCGCGAGCGCAGCGACGAATCGCTGAGCTCGGCGATGCGGATCGCGACGTCGAAGCCGCCGGACACGATGTCGACGATGTGGTCGGTCAGCACGAGGTCGATGTCGACACGCGGATAACGTTCGAGAAACGCGGGCAGCAGCGGCGACAGATGACGCAACCCGAACGACATCGGCGCGTTCACGCGCACGAGGCCGTGTGGTTCGAGCGCCTGCGCGGACGCCTCGCTCTCGATCAGTTCGGCATCGGCCAGCAGGCGGATCGCACGGTCGCGCAGCAGCTCGCCGGTCGGCGTGAGCGACAGCTTGCGCGACGTGCGGTACAGCAGCATCGCGCCGAGGCGCTTTTCGAGGCGCGCGATGGCCTTCGACACGGTCGGTTGCGATATGCCGAGCAGTTCCGCGGCTTTCGCGAACGAACCGGTCTCCGCGACGCGCGCAAAGATGGCCCAGGCTTCGAGATCAGGAAGGTGTTGCATGGTCGGAAAGCGTGACAGGGAAGCGAAGTGGAGGCGAAGGCAACGCAACGTGCGGCCGACGCGATGCGGGTCATTCTAATCCGGCCTGGAGAAAAATCGTTATGGAATCTTATCTATTGTCGTTGGCAGCCGGCGTGCTGATCGGCGTCGTGTACAGCGTGATCAAGGTGCGCTCGCCGGCGCCGCCGCTGATCGCGCTGATCGGCCTCGCCGGCATGCTGATCGGCGCGCAGGCCATCGGGCCCGTCCGTCACTGGCTCGGCTTCTGACCGCATCGAGGACATGTTAATGAGCGCAACCGATACTCAACCGGATCTGATCCTGCACAACGGGCGCGTCACGACGCTCGATCGTGCGAACCCCGTCGCCACCGCGGTGGCGATCAAGGACGGCCGCTTCGTCGCGGTCGGCGGCGAAGCGGACGTGATGCCGCTCGCGGGCCGCGCGACGAAGGTCGTCGATCTCGGCGGCCGCACGGTGCTGCCGGGCCTGATCGACAATCACACGCACGTGATTCGCGGCGGCCTGAACTACAACATGGAGCTGCGCTGGGACGGCGTGCGCTCGCTCGCCGTCGCGATGGA
>NZ_QTPO01000126.1 GCF_003853645.1 Burkholderia sp. Bp9143
GTGTCCTGCGTGATCGCCTCGCCCTTCGCGAGCGAGCGCAACAGGCGCCGCATGATCTTGCCCGAGCGCGTCTTCGGCAGGTTGTCGCCGAAGCGGATGTCCTTCGGCTTCGCGATCGGCCCGATCTGCTTGCCGACCCAGTCGCGCAGCGCCTTCGCCAGCGCCGCCGCTTCCTCGCCCTCCGGGCGCGAACGCTTCAGCACCACGAACGCGACCACCGCCTCGCCCGTCGTGTCGTCCGGGCGGCCGACCACGGCCGCTTCGGCAACCAGCTCGTGCGAGACCAGCGCCGACTCGATCTCCATCGTGCCGAGCCGGTGGCCCGACACGTTCAGCACGTCGTCGATGCGGCCCATGATCGTGAAGTAGCCGGTGTCCTTGTCGCGCACCGTGCCGTCGCCGGCGAGATACAGCCGGCCGCCGAGTTCCTCGGGGTAGTAGCTCTTCTTGAAGCGCTCCGGGTCGCCCCAGATCGTGCGGATCATCGCCGGCCACGGGCGCTTGACGACGAGGATGCCGCCTTGCCCGTTCGGCACGTCCTGGCCCGTCTCGTCGACCACCGCGGCCATGATGCCCGGCAGCGGCAGCGTGCACGAACCCGGCACCGTCGGCGTCGCACCCGGCAGCGGCGTGATCATGTGGCCGCCGGTTTCGGTCTGCCACCACGTGTCGACGATCGGGCAACGCTCCTGGCCGACGTGCTTGTGGTACCACATCCACGCTTCCGGATTGATCGGCTCGCCAACCGTGCCGATGATGCGCAGGCTCGACAGGTCATAGCTCTTCGGATGGACCTTGTCGTCGGCCTCGGCGGCCTTGATCAGCGAACGGATCGCGGTCGGCGCGGTGTAGAACACCGTGACCTTGTGATCGCCGATCATCTTCCAGAAGCGCCCGGCGTCCGGATACGTCGGCACGCCCTCGAACACGACCTGCGTGCCGCCGCACGCGAGCGGGCCGTACGTGATGTACGTGTGGCCCGTGACCCAGCCGATGTCGGCCGTGCACCAGAACACGTCGGTCGGTTTCCAGTCGAAGGTCCACTTCATCGTCTGCGCGGCCCACAGCAGGTAGCCGCCCGTGCTGTGCTGCACGCCCTTCGGCTTGCCGGTCGAGCCCGACGTATACAGGATGAACAGCGGATGCTCGGCGCCGACCCATTCCGGCGCGCACGTGTCGGACTCGCCGTCCGCGATCTCGTGCATCCACAGGTCGCGATCGGCATGCCAGTCGATCTTGCCGCCGGTGCGGCGATAGACGATCACGCTCTTGACGGCTTCGCAGCCGCCCATCGCGATTGCTTCATCGGCAATGCTCTTGAGCGGCAGCGTCTTGCCGCCGCGCGCCTGCTCGTCGGCGGTGATGAGCGCAACGGCGCCGACGTCGACGAGCCGCTCGTTCAGCGATTTCGCGGAGAAGCCGCCGAACACGACCGAGTGCGTGGCGCCGATGCGCGCGCAGGCCTGCATCGCGACGATGCCTTCGATCGACATCGGAATATAGATGATGACGCGATCGCCCTTGCCGATCCCGCGTTTCTTCAGCGCATTCGCGAAGCGCGACACGCGTGCGAGGAGATCGGCATAGGTGACGCGCGTGACGGTGCCGTCGTCGGCCTCGAAGATGACCGCGACGCGTTCGCCGTTGCCGGCTTCGACGTGACGGTCGAGGCAGTTGTACGACGCGTTGAGTTCACCGTCGTCGAACCACTTGTAGAACGGCGCGTTGCTCTCGTCGAGCACCTTGGTGAACGGCTTGTGCCAGCTGAGGCCCTCGCGGGCGAG
>NZ_QTPO01000127.1 GCF_003853645.1 Burkholderia sp. Bp9143
CGCCATGCTGCGTGACGGCACCATTTACCAACCCAAGTCAGCCCTTAACGCTTGACGAAGGACATAGGGGCACCCCCCCCCGCTTACTGCTACACCGCCTTCAGTGCTGACGGCGGTGCAAATACAGCACTGCATGGCGGCGCACGCTCGAGTTACGCATAAAGCGACCAACCACAAGCGGCCCTTGTGGCCGCCTGTGGTCCGTGAGTTGTTTCAGAACGGGTGGTCGATGTCATCGGGCCCCGGGGCGATTGTTGCTGGCGCCCCAGGTCAGGAGGTTGGAGCAGATTTCATTTCCCTCAGGAGACGCTGGCAACTTCCGGCGTCGCACGGGCAACCGGCAACGGCCGCTGCTGCGCAATCTGTTCGCGGAGCTTGATCAGCGCCAGCACCGTATCGATCGTCGGCGTCGCCTGTCCAACGAGCCGGCCCATTTCCTGCACGACGGTCAGAAGCGGGTCGATCTCCATGGGACGGTTGGCTTCGAGGTCCTGCAACATGGACGTCTTGTGTGCACCCACCGCACCAGCACCGTCGATGCGCCTTTCGACGTCGACGCGGAAATGCACGCCGAAGCGATCGGCGATCGTCTTGGCTTCAAGCATCATCGTCTTCGATACTGCTCGCGTCGCCGGGTGACTGGTAATGACGTCGAGCGTTGCATGGGTCAACGCGCTGATCGGATTGAAGCAAAGGTTACCCCAGAGCTTCAGCCAGATCTCATCGCGGATATTGTCGCGGATAGGCGCATCCAGATCTGCAGCAGTCATGATCTCATGCAGTTTCTGGATTCTGTCGGTGCGCTCGCCGCTGGCCTCGCCGATCGGGAATTTGTTGCCGTAGACATGGCGAACCACGCCCGGTTCGACGATTTCCGCTGCCGGGTACACCACACAACCGATCGCACGTTCCGGCCCAAGCACGTTCCACTGCTTGCTGCCTGGGTCGACGCTTTCGAGCGTGGTACCGGCATATTCGCCACCATGCTTGTGGAAGTACCAATAGGGAATGCCGTTGACTGCGGTGACAATCGCCGTGTCGGGCCCCAGCAGAGGCTGCATCAGGTCAACCACGCCCGCCACCGAATGCGCTTTCAGTGCAACGATCACATAATCCTGCGGACCAAGCTCACGCGGATCCGATGTACAACGCACCCTCACGACGCGTTCGTCGCCGCCGATCTGCAAACGTACACCGTTTGCCCGCATGGCGGCGAGGTGGGGACCACGCGCCACTAAACTTACCTCCGCGCCGGCAGACGCGAGTTGCGCGCCAACGTACGCACCGATCGCACCGGCGCCATAAATACAGATCTTCATCTGTCTCTCCTTGCTCCAAAGTCACGAATGTTGTCTCTTCAATTCAGCTCGTGCCTTGCACAGGCTTTCAGCGGCAAGCGCAGGCTGCGCATCATGTTGCAGTCACGCTTCGCGCCGCCGCTGGCCTACACGTCTATGTTTGAGCGGGCATCAGCTCGGCGCGATACCCCGCAAGCGCCAGTCGCACGATCGGGCACAATGCCTGACTGTTTGCCGTATCGAGCGCCGCCAGCAGCGCGCGCCGCATGCGTGGTTCCCAGAAGCGCCGGATGTGTTCGGCGATCCCGGACAGCGCTTCTTCGCGATCGGG
>NZ_QTPO01000128.1 GCF_003853645.1 Burkholderia sp. Bp9143
TGTTGATGTCCGCACAGAACTGACCCACTAGAGCTGAAAATTTTCATCGAATTTTGACCCACGTGATTGAATGCCCTGCTCAATCTTTGAGCAGGGGATACAAAGGTGATCACGGTGGGCATATTGGCCAAGATCAGGCGGATGTATTTCCGCGAGAAGGTCCCGCTGCGCGAGATTGCGCGGCGTACGGGCCTGTCCCGAAACACGGTGCGCCGCTGGCTGCGGCAGACTGATGCCGTCGAGCCGAAGTATCCGAAGCGCGTCAGCCCGAGCGTCATCGACGACTGGGCTGCACAGCTGACAGGTTGGCTGCGTGCCGACAGTCATCGCCCGAAGCGTGACCGGCGCACCGCCCGGTTCATGTTCGAGGCGATCCGCGCCGAGGGTTACGCCGGCAGCTACGGCCGCGTGAGCGCGTTCGTGAGGCGTTGGCACGAGGAGCAGGCTGAGGCGCCTCGCAGGAAGGCCTTCGTGCCGCTCGCCTTCGAACCCGGCGAAGCCTTCCAGTTTGACTGGAGCTGCGAATACGCGTTTGTTGGCGGGCTACGGCGACGCCTGGAGGTCGCCCACGTCAAACTTAACTCCAGCCGCGCGTTCTGGCTCGTCGCCTATCCCACCCAGAGTCACGAGATGCTGTTCGACGCACACGCCCGCGCATTCGCCGCGTTCGGCGGCGTGCCCCGGCGCGGCATCTACGACAACATGAAGACCGCTGTGGACAAGGTTGGCCGCGGCAAGGAGCGTGCGGTCAACGCGCGCTTCGAAGCAATGTGCAGTCACTACCTGTTCGAGCCAGAGTTCTGCAATCGGGCGGCAGGTTGGGAGAAAGGCATCGTCGAGAAGAACGTTCAGGACCGGCGACGTCAGATCTGGCACGAAGCAGCGCTACGGCGCTGGGAAACGCTGGAGATCCTAAACGAATGGGTCGCTGGTCAGTGTCGTGAGGCGTGGCACATGCGGCACCCGCAGTGGCCTGAGCTGACAGTCGAGGATGTGCTGCAGGACGAGCGTACCCGGCTGATGCCCAATCCACGGCCGTTCGACGGCTACATCGAGCAGACCCTGCGAGTCTCGTCGACCAGCCTGATTCACTTCCAACGCAACCGCTACAGCGTGCCCACCGAGTACACGAACCAGTTGGTGAGCGTGCGCTGCTATCCGGCATATCTCAGCGTCGTCGCCAACGCCCAGGAGATCGCACGCCACGAACGCAGCTTCGAGCGGCACATGACCTTCTACGATTGGCGCCACTACGTCACGCTGGTCGAGCGCAAACCCGGCGCACTGCGCAACGGCGCACCGTTCATCACGATGCCGCAGCCGCTGCAACTGCTGCAGCGGCATCTGCTGAAACACCCGGGCGGCGATCGCGTCATGACGCAGGTGCTCGCTGCGGTGCGCGAACACGGGCTCGATGCGGTGCTGCTCGCCGTACAGGCTGCGCTGGATTCAGGACGCCCCAGCGCAGAGCACGTCCTGAACGTGCTGAGCCGGCTGAAGGCGCCCGTCACGAATGGCAGCCTCGCCACGACGAAACTCCAGCTCAAGGAAGAGCCCGCGGCCGACGTGAGCCGTTACGAGACGCTGCG
>NZ_QTPO01000129.1 GCF_003853645.1 Burkholderia sp. Bp9143
TCAGATTGCTGACAAACCCTCGCCAATTGCGAGGGTTTTGTTTTTAATAGCGGGATGCTGAAGACCCCGACGCCCACGCAGCACGAACTCGAGATGGTGACGCTCGAGGAACTCGTGCCGAAGGACCACCTGCTGCGCCAGATCGACGCGGCGGTGGATTTCGAGTTCATCCGCGAAAAAGTGGCGCATCTGTACTGCGCTGACAACGGGCGGCCGGCGCTCGATCCGGTGGTGATGTTCAAGCTGTTGTTCATCGGCTACCTGTTCGGGGTGCGCAGCGAGCGGCAATTGATGCGCGAGGTCCAGGTCAACGTCGCCTACCGCTGGTTT
This sequence comes from Burkholderia sp. Bp9143, assembly GCF_003853645.1. GTDB lineage: Bacteria > Pseudomonadota > Gammaproteobacteria > Burkholderiales > Burkholderiaceae > Burkholderia. The sequence goes on from NZ_QTPO01000129.1 coordinate 331, forward strand.
GCCCGGTTCCGGCTGACCGACAAGGTGCCGGATGCCTCGACGTTCTCGCAGAATCGCCGGCGGCGTTTCACGGACACGGCGGTGTATCAGGAAATCTTCGACGAGATCGTGCGGCAGGCGATGAAGCGCGGGCTGGTCGATGGTCGGGTGTTGTACACGGACAGCACGCATCTGAAGGCGAACGCGAACAAGAACAAGTTCGACGTGGTGAAGCTGGAGCAGACGCCCGCGGCATACACGGAGAAGCTGGATGCTGCAGTGGATGCGGACCGGGCCGCGCACGGCAAGAAGCCGCTGAATCGTGACGACGACGAGCCACCGCCGAGCAAGGACACCAAGATCAGCCGGACTGATCCGGACAGCGGCTACATGGTGCGGGACGACAAGCCGAAGGGGTTCTTCTATCTGGATCACCGCACGGTGGATGCCAAGCACGCGATCATCACCGATACGCATGTGACGCCGGCGTCGGTGCACGATAGCCAGCCGTACCTGGATCGGCTGGACCGACAGCGCAAGTGTTTCGAGTTCAAGGTCGAGGCCGTGGGGCTGGATGCGGGCTACTTCACGCCGGCGGTGTGTCAAGGGCTGGAGGAGCGGGAGATTGCCGGGGTGATGGGCTATCGCGCACCGAACCACAAGCCGGGCCTATTCTACAAACGGCAGTTCAAGTACGACGCGTATCGCAACGAATACGTATGCCCGCAAGGACAGGCGCTGCCGTACAGCACGACCAACCGGGTCGGCTATCGGGAATACAAATCCAATGCTCGGATCTGTCGGCGCTGTTCGGTACGCGCGCAGTGCACGAACAGTGCCAACGCGGTGAAGGTGGTGACGCGCCACGTCTGGGAACGCGCCAAGGAGCGAGTGGACGCGCGACGTCTAACCGAATGGGGCCAGCGCATTTACGCGCGGCGCAAGGAGACGGTGGAGCGCAGCTTCGCCGATGCCAAGCAATTGCACGGGCATCGTTATGCCCGCATGCGCGGGCTGCGCAAGGTGGCCGAACAATGCTTGCTGGCTGCGGCGGCGCAGAACATCAAGAAGATCGCGATGCTGCTGGCCCGCAAGGGGAAAAACGGGCCGGCGAGTCCCGATTGGGGCTTCGTCCGCATCCTGCTGCGCCTGGTGGGCCGTTTGCACTGCAGAATCGACTACTCGTTCGCGGCCAGTCAGCAATCCTGACTCCAGAAAGACAAAACCCCACGCTTCGAAAAACGTGGGGTTCGTCAGCAGTCTGA
>NZ_QTPO01000130.1 GCF_003853645.1 Burkholderia sp. Bp9143
GTTAGACAGTATGACTCCGCGTGGCAGGGGCTGGCCTCTCGTGAGGAATCAAACGTGGGTTAGCATTTCTGCCAGAGCCACACGGTGTGGACAGGGCCACACCCGGCGATTTCCGGCACGGAGGCCAGCAATGAAACACGATAGCACGCTTCTCTACGTAGGTTTGGACGTTCACAAGGACTCGATCACGGCTGCCTATGCGCTGGGCACCGGCGAGGCCGAATTGCTCGGCAAGATCGGGACGACGAAGGCCGATATCGATCGCCTGTGCAAGCGCCTGCAGTCCAAGGCACGCCACATCCGCGTTGTCTACGAGGCGGGCCCGTGTGGATATGGGCTTTATCGCCAGCTTGTGCAGAAGGGTTTCGACTGCATGGTGTGCGCGCCTTCACTGATTCCGAAGAAGCCCGGTGAGCGTGTCAAGACGGATCGACGCGACGCTTTGAAGCTTGTGCGTTCGCTGCGCGCCGGCGACTTGTCGGCGGTATACGTGCCGACCGTGGAGGACGAAGCGTTCCGCGATCTCTCACGTGCCTGGGTAACCACCAAGGACGATCTGAAGCGTGCGCGCCAACGACTGAAGGCCTTTCTGCTCTCGCATGGGGTGCACTATACGGGCCGAGCTGACTGGGGACCCGCGCACCGGCGCTGGATCAGCCAGTATTCGTTCGACAGTCAATGGCAGCAACTGGCATTCGAGGAGTTGCGGCGCACGATCGAGGATCGCGTGGCGCAATGCGACCGGCTGGAGGCCGCGCTGCGCGAGTCGGTGGTCAACTGGCGTTTCTATCCGGTCGTGCTGGCCCTGCAGACGATGCGCGGCGTGCAGTTCACCACGGCCGTGGGCATGCTCGCCGAGCTGGGCGATCTGTCACGCTTCGCGCACCCACGCCAGCTGATGGCCTGGCTGGGGGTAACGCCCTCCGAACACTCGTCTGGCGAGAAGCGCCGGCTGGGCAGCATCACAAAGAACGGCAACAGCTATGCAAGAAAGCTGCTGGTGGAAGCGGCCTGGAGCTACCAGCATCCGGCCCGCGTGAGTCCGGAGATCCAGCGCCGCCATGAAGGCATCCCCAAGCCCATCGTGGACCGGGCCTGGGACGCCCAGGTGCGCCTGTGCCGGCGCTACCGGAGGCTCGTCGCGCGCGGCAAGGAGAAGAACATCGCCGTAGTGGCCGTCGCCCGCGAACTGAGCGGGTTCATCTGGGACATCAGCCGGCTCGCGATGTCGCTTGCCGTACGCAATGAGGCACGTCCAACGTAATGCAGCAACACCACGGAGGCAGGACCCCTGGTTCATGACTTTGGCGGCAGTTTCCTGAAGGCGGCGTAGCCCGGCACACGAGTCACCCGCGACAAAGTTAGGCAACGGATTGCATCCAGACTTGCGGCGTTAGATAGCGGCAGGCTCATTGGGCGGACTTCTGTAATGCGGTACCCAACCCGCGGATATCAGCATGATCCACCGTCGAGATTTACTGCTACGTCGCCCTCAGGAAATTCCGTCAACATGCGCCTCAACAAACCCAAAACCAATCCCTATTGACAGGCGGAGTCATATCAACTTT
>NZ_QTPO01000131.1 GCF_003853645.1 Burkholderia sp. Bp9143
TCAACGGCAACGATATCTATCTGACGCAAGGCACCGATCAGGTCAAGCTCGACGGCATGGCTGACGGATCCGGCAAAACCGGAGTCGGGCAGGTGCAGTTTGCCGATGGCACCGTATGGACTGCGGCACAGGTGAATACCATGGCCCGGACGTTTGTAGGAACGTCGGGGGACGACACATTAAACGGTACGACCGGAAACGACGTATTCGACGGGAAAGGGGGATCTGATATTGAATACGGACGCGGTGGAAGCGATACGTATACAGTAGACGCTGGCTCGGGTTTGCTTACTGTCGTTAATGGTTCCTCTAGCAATAATACGGCAGCGGGAAATTTACTGATCAATGACTTGAACCCAGATAATCTCTGGTTAAAACAGGTCGGAAGCGACCTTCAGGTCGACGTAATGGGATCAAATACTTCGGCAACCATACAAAATTGGTTCTCAAATGCATACAGTCGCCTAGCGGAGATCACCGTTAGCGGCGGAACAGCGGGGAATATGGCGATTGATTCGCAAATCGATCAGCTCGTGCAAGCCATGGCAACGTTCTCTGCTAACAATTCTGGATTTGACCCGACATCATCAGCAAACCCGACAATAACGGACTCAACGTTGCTTGCGACCGTAAACTCAGTATGGCATCAAAATCCGTAGAATGGGCATTAGCAATGCGATAGTGCCTCCGCTCAAGTGAAAGTTCGGAGGCGTTAGGAGATAACAACGATGTGCCGGGCACGGCACGATAAGCTCGTAAAGGTGGTGCCAGTGACTGCACGACCAGAATTAACCGCTGACTCGGGGCTCGCAGCATTGATCGTCATCGCGAAGCTGCATGGTATCGCGGTCGATGCCGCGCAACTCTTGCATAATGCCGCGCTGACGTCGGGATGTTTTGAGGAGCGCGATCTGATCCTCGCCGCGCGGTCCATCGGACTAAGAGCGCGTGCGGTCAAGATCACCGAAGGCCGTCTTTCAAAGCTCGCTCTACCCGCATTACTTCTTGACAACAATAGTGAGCACTGCGTGCTTGCGGGATGCGATTCGACGCGCGCTTTGGTTCTTGAACGAGGTGCCTCGACTTCGTAGGGTGATATCAGTGATGTCACGGGACGAAGTAAATTTTCGACTACTTCGGGGGGCACGATGAGAACTCTTAGAATTCTTGCGTTTGTCGGACTACACATTTTGTCATCGTCAGTTCATGCAGCCTCTGTCACTGAGGCACCGAATTGGTGTGCTGAGGCAAAGCACAATTTAACTGATGGCACGGGCAAGCCGGTGCAGTGTGAAGTGGTAACGATGCACTGTGTCAAACTGAACAACTATTGGTGCCAGAAGCAAGAGCCAGGAGATGCGTGGAAGGGGGCGCGAAAGGTCGGGACGACACTTCCGATGGAGGACGATCGCCACCATGCGGTGTTCGAAAACGCAAATTGGTCTGCGAGAGCAATCGCTATAGACCTTCGATCGAAATATTTGAAGAGAAAGCTGAAGACCGCATA
>NZ_QTPO01000132.1 GCF_003853645.1 Burkholderia sp. Bp9143
TAGTCGACCATGAACAATCGTGAGCGCCTTATGTGGCGTGGTTCCGAACGCCAAATGAGGTTGTGAGAATTGCAGGGTACAGGCATATTGACGCGTGAACCCTGCAAATTTCAACGAGGTGCGGATGGGTCCAAAGACGCCTGTGACGGAGGGAGATTTCTTCCGACACCCGCTGCGTGAACAGATCAACTTGAAGCATCCGTTGGTCGGTTTGGCCGATCTGATCAACTGGGATCGGTTGGGTGCATCAATGAGCGAGAGCTTCGTTTCACGCAAGGGCCGGCCGGCCACCTCGCCAAGGCTGATCGCCGGCCTGCTGTATCTCCAGCATGCGTTCGACCTGTCCGACGAAGAAGTCGTCTGGCAATGGGTGGAGAACCCGTATTGGCAAGTGCTCACTGGCGAGACGTATTTGCAGACCGAGCCGCCAATCGACCCGTCGAGCCTGACGCGTTGGCGCAAGCGGCTGGGTGAAGCCGGTGTTGAAGAATTGTTGGCCGAGACGATCGAAGCCGCTAAGCGCGCGGGTGTGATCAAGGCCGTCAGCGTGAAGCGCGTGATTGTCGACACGACAGTGATGCAGAAAGCGATCGCTCACCCAACCGATTCGCGCTTGCTTGAACGGTGCCGTGAACATCTGGTGAAGGTCGCGGCGCGGCACGGATTGAAGCTACGGCAGAACTACAACCGCGAGGCGCCGCGCTTGGCCAGCCAGATCAGCCGCTACGCGCATGCCAAGCAATACAAACGAATGAGGAAGGCGCTGCGGACGTTGCGCTCGCGCGTTGGACGGGTGATGCGTGATGTGGAGCGTCAGCTCGATTCGGTGGCCGACACCGGGCGCACCGCGCTGCAGGAGTTGATTGGTCGCACGAAGCGCATCCTGTCGCAAAAGCAGAAGGACAAGAACAAGCTGTACGCGCTGCATGCGCCGGAAGTGGAATGTTTGGCGAAAGGCAAGGCCCGCACGCCGTATGAATTCGGTGTGAAAGTGTCGATCACCACGACGCACAAGGAAGGCCTGGTGGTCGGCGCCCGCTCGATGCCGGGCAACCCATACGACGGTCACACACTGGCTGAAGCGTTGGAGCAGGCAGCGATCTTGAGCGATGTGAAGCCGGAAGTTGCCATTGTCGATCGCGGCTACAAGGGTGTCGCCGTCGAAGGCGTGAAGATCTATCACCCGGGATTGCGGCGCGGTATCACGCGAGGGCTGCGCGCGATGATTCGCAGGCGAAGCGCGATCGAACCTGCCATCGGTCACATGAAGGCGGACGGCAAACTTGATCGGAACTGGCTCAAAGGCGCGCTCGGCGATGCGATGCACGCGGTGCTGTGCGGCGCCGGCCACAACCTGCGAATGATCCTCAGGAAGCTGAGGCTTTTTTACGCCCTTGTTCTGATCACTTTGATCAACCGCTCGACGGCTACCGTCGTCGCGGCATAACAGCCAGAGTCGCACAAAACGAATTATTCAGGCCCGACT
>NZ_QTPO01000133.1 GCF_003853645.1 Burkholderia sp. Bp9143
GGGGGTGCCCCTATGTCCTTCGTCAAGCGTTAAGGGCTGACTTGGGTTGGTAAATGGTGCCGTCACGCAGCATGGCGAACAGAACGTCGCAGCGTCGCCGTGCGAGCGCGATGAGCGCTTGGTTATGACGCTTGCCTTGCTGGATCTTGCGCGAGTAATAGGCCCGTGAGACTGGGTCCCGTAAGGCCGCGAAGGCGGATAGGAACAAGGCGCGCTTGAGCACCTTGTTGCCCCGTCTGGATGGGTGCTCGCCACGGATCGACGAGCCTGAGCGTCGGGTGACTGGCGCGAGGCCTGCGTAGGCTGCTAGGTGTGCAGCCGAGGCGAAGGCTTTGTGGGCAACTTCGGTCAGGAGTCTGGCGGCAGTCCTGACGCCGACTCCCGGCATGCTGGTCAGGACCGGCCAAAGAGGGTGAGCAAGCACCAGTCGCTCAACTTCGGCAGCGACCTCGTCGCGTTGCTGACGCAAGGCCGCAAGCTGTTGGGCTAAACGGGGCATGACGATGGTAGCGGCTTGCGTGCCGGGCACGGTCACGGCTTGTTCGCTCAGTGCCTGAACGATCTCGGCCGCTAAGCCTTTGCCCATGCGAGGAGCGAGCTTGGTCAGGCGATTGGCGAGCGTTTTCTCGCTGGTGCCGGCAAGCGCGGCGGGCGACGGATAGCGCTCAAGCAGATCGAGTACCGCCGGATGGTCAAGGCGCGGTCCGAGAACACGCTCGAGCGCTGGATGGATCTGAGTAAGCAGGCCGCGAATGCGGTTGCTGGTTTGCGTGACCTGAGCGGCGAGGTCGTCATCGAAGCCGCAGAGCATGGTGAGTTCGGCGAGCTGCTCGTCGGCCAGGCGAAGCGAGCGCAGCGTATGCGGCATCGAACGAGCGGCTTCGGCGATGATCGCGGCGTCGCGGGCGTCGGTCTTGGCTTCGCCAGCGTGCAAATCAGCGATGCGGCGCATGGCCAGTCCGGGCAGATAGGCGACGAGTACGCCTTCAGCGCGGGCGACGGCTACAGGAAGCGCGCCGATGGTGGAAGGCTGATCGACGACGAACAGCAGTCGACCGTGAGTCTTGAGTTCGGCGATGAGGGCGCGCAGCTTGGCCTCGTCGTTGGGTAGAGCCTTGTTGTACAGGCGCTTACCGTTCCGATCGAGTGCCACGGCGTGATGGTGGCCTTTACCGACATCGACGCCGACAAAGATATCGACGGCGTCACGTTGTTGAGTGTCTTGCATCGAAGTTTATGCAGAGTGAACGGATTGGCCTGCAACAACGGTGGCAAGTCTCGGCATCCACGTTACGGACGGCGTCGGGATATCCCGGCCAAACCCCTATCAGCGATCACCAGCCACCCACCAGGCCCGGTGACAACACCCCCCGGATCATGACTGCGACTGGGGGCGAGAATCATGCCGGGCCTGGCTGGCCAAAGCCCCAATTATCGGGGCGTGAAGATAGTAACG
>NZ_QTPO01000134.1 GCF_003853645.1 Burkholderia sp. Bp9143
GCCATGGCGTGACGTGCCCGAAATGCGGCGGCGTTTTTCCGCTGCTGGCAAGCGGCCCGCGCACGCACCGTGGCCGCCTGGTGGGATATCGCGGGGACAAAACCGGTTGCGGTGCGACCGTCATCGGTCACGGCACAACGGGGGCGGTGTAAATGGCGATGCTTCCTCAAGCTCGCACGCTGTCACTCGCCGGCGCAGCGCTGCCGACCTATGGGATGGATGCGTTGCCTGTCTTTGTACCTGTGCGCTTGCAAGGCACCGAAACCATCGGCCGTCTCGATGCATGCCGCTACCTCGTCACGTTGCGAACCGACGACGCCTATGCGTTCTCGCCGAGTCGCACGGCCGATCTCGATCTGGACAAGATGGTCGGCACGGAAGTGACCGTGTCGATCCAGCTCGAAGGCATAGGCCGGCCCATTCCTGGGCTGGCCGGTGTCGCCGGACTCGGCAACATCGGCGCGGGTACGCGCGAGATAACGGGACTGGTTGAAGCTGCCCGAATTGCCGGTCAGGATCGCGATTCGATTCTGTACGAACTGGAACTGCGGCCATGGCTCTATCGCGCGACGCTGACGCAGGACTGTCGCCTGTTTCAAGACATGACCGTCGTCGACATCACCGACGCGGTGCTCTCGAAATATCCCTATCCCGTCGATAAGCGCCTCGGTGCATTCCGGGGCGTGTATCCGAAACGCGATGTGCAGCGACAAGCGTTTGAATCGGACTGGGCGTTTCTGCAACGCCTCTGGGAAGAATGGGGAATCTGGTGGTGGTTCGAGCACGATGACGGCCATCACCGTCTGGTCTTGTGCGACACGATAGGCGGCCATCAGCCGCACGGCGCGGCCTACGAGACGCTGCGCTATCCGTCACCCGATGGTCAGCGTATCGATGAGGAACACATTCACGCGCTGTCCGTGACCAGCCGCTTGACGCCCGGACGCGTGACCGTGACGGACTACGACTACACGCGCCCGCGTGCCGATCTGGCGACCACGGCGGAAAACCCTCGCCCGACCGCAAGCGCCGACGGCGAGATTTACGGTTGGGGCGATTACAGTCAGCCGCTCGCGGGCGCGCAAGGGCTGACGGGCCAGCCGAACGATACGGCTCGTGAAGCGCACCACTTCGCAAACGTTCAACTGGAGGCGCAGCGTTGCGCGGGGCGGCGCGCGAACGGGAAAGGGAATCTGCGCGGCCTGACGGTCGGATATACCTTTACGTTGACCGGCTATCCGCAGCAGGCCGCGAATCGCGAATACCTCGTCGTGTCGTGTGCGCTCGATATCGAGGAAGTCGCGGGGCGGACCGGCGGCGCGCAGACCTATCGCGTTGACGCGCAATTCGAACTGTTGCCGACGAACGAACCGTTCCGCCTGGAACGCAGCGTTCGCAAGCCCGTCATGAGCGG
>NZ_QTPO01000135.1 GCF_003853645.1 Burkholderia sp. Bp9143
CGCTGTCAAGTCCTGGAATAGGTTGACAGTATCCAGGCACTAGAGCGCCCGATGCACCGCATCGGGCGTTTTGTATTTCAGGGCGGCGTGTGGTCGCTCATGGTTGTAGATGTGCACCGACTGTTCGACCATCTTGGCAGCCTGCTCAAGGTCAACAGGACGTTGCAACAGGAACTCACCCTTGAGGATGCCGTTGACCCGCTCGGCCAGAGCGTTCTGATAGCAGTCGTACCCGTCAGTCATCGAACAGCGCAAGCCGTGACGTCGATGGATGTCCTGATAGTAGGTCGAGCAATATTGGACCCCGCGATCGGAGTGGTGGATCAACGGCTGCCCGCTCCGGCGCCTGCGCAACGCCTTCTTGAGCGCCTGACTGACCTGCTCGGTTTGCAGGCTATCGTGAACGTGATGGCCGACGATCTTGCGCGAGAACGCATCCGTGACGAGGCTCAAATATACAAACGGGCCAGCCGTCGGCAGGTACGTAATGTCGGCCACCCATACCTGTTCAGGGCCGGTCGGCACGATCTGATCTGGTCCCGGTTTCAGCAGATTCGGATGGCGCCGGAAGCGATGATGGCTTTGCGTTGTCTTGTGGTACGCCCGGTGGGGCACGACGAGCAGGCGCGCGGAGCGCAGTACATCGAACAGTCGATCTCGCCCCAACTTGATGCCGCGCTCGACCAACGCTGGCCCGAGCAGATGATGCAGTTTTCGTGTCCCAAGTCTGGGCTGACGCAGCCGTACATCCCGCACTAGCGTCGTCACGGTCTCGGCCTGCGAGCAGCGACGTTCCTCACTTTGGAAACGCTTGTAATACGCTTGGCGACTGATGCCCATGTATCGGCAGGCTCGCTCGACGCTCAGCTTTTTGATCCGCCTTTGCGCGACGACCTGCCCGAAGGCTTTTTTACGGTGATTCCGTAGTCCTTGCGCATCACGTCAATCACCGCCTCGAACAGTGCGGCTTTCTCCTGCGCTTCTCGCAACTGCGTCTCCAACTCCTTGATGCGCTGCTCCGGCGTGAGCGGCTTTGAGTCTTGCTTTGACATGATGGAACCCGATCGTGCACGGTCGGATGGATCGGCCCAATCCTGCAAGCCGTGCTTACGTAACCATACCAGCACGGTCGAGCGCCCCTGGATTCCGTAGCGGCGCTGCGCCTCTTTGTACGTCAGTTCGCCCTTTTCGACCTGCTCGACCACCGATAGCTTAAAAGCCAGGCTGTAGTCCCGCTGCGTTCGCTTGATCTCTTGCTCCACTTGGCACCTCTTCGTTTCAGCGAAAAAGTGTCAACCTATTTCAGGACGGGTCACGCGCATGAAAAA
>NZ_QTPO01000136.1 GCF_003853645.1 Burkholderia sp. Bp9143
GATTCGAACCGCATCACGACGACCGGCGTCGTGTTCGACGAACGCGCGAGGCCGAAGCCGTCCGGGTACTCGACGCGCAGGCCGTCGATCGTCACGACCTCGTCCGCACCGTCGAATTTCGCTTCCTTCTGCAGCTTCTCGATCAGGCGGAAGTTCTCGCCTTCGTCGAGCCACAGCTGCAGTTCAGGCGTGCTCATCGCGTCCGGCAGCCCGTTCAGCAGCGCGCTCGGATCGGCCGTCTTCGCGAGGATCTCGAGCAGGCGCGCGCCCGTGTAGAGACCGTCGTCGAAGCCGTACCAGCGGTCCTTGAAGAACACGTGGCCGCTCATCTCGCCCGCGAGCGGTGCGCCCGTCTCGCGCAGCTTCGCCTTGACCAGCGAATGGCCCGTCTTCCACATCAGCGGCTCGCCGCCCTTCGCCTTCACCCACTGCGCCAAATTGCGCGTGCACTTCACGTCGTAGATGATCTGCGCGCCCGGATTGCGCGACAGCACTTCCTCCGCGAACAGCATCAGCTGGCGGTCCGGGTAGATGATCTGGCCGTCCTTCGTGACGACGCCCAGGCGGTCGCCGTCGCCGTCGAACGCGAAGCCAAGCTCGGCGTCGGTGTCCTTCAGCGCCTGGATCACGTCCTGCAGGTTTTCCGGGTGTGCGGGATCGGGATGGTGGTTCGGGAACGTGCCGTCGATGTCGGTGAAACGCTCGACGAGTTCGCAGCCGAGCGCCTTGAACAGGCGCGTCGCGAGCGGGCCCGCGACGCCGTTGCCGGCGTCGACCACGAGCTTCAGCGGACGCGCGAGCTTCACGTCGCCGACGATGCGCGCGATGTATTGATCGGCGACGTCCAATGCCTCGTACGAGCCGCTGCCCGTTTCGTAGCGCTCGTCGACGATGCGGCGGTACAGCGCCTGGATCTGCTCGCCGTAGATCGCCGCGCCGCGCAGCACCATCTTGAAGCCGTTGTAGTCGGGCGGGTTGTGGCTGCCCGTGACGACGATGCACGAATCGACGCGGCGCTCGCCGCCCTTCAGTGCAAGCGGCACGCTCGCCGCGAAATAGCCGACCGGCGTGGGCACCATGCCGACGTCGACGACGTCGACACCGGCCGCACGCAGGCCATCGGCGAGTGCGCCGACCAGCTCGGGCCCCGACAGGCGGCCGTCGCGCGCGACGACGACCGCGCCGCCGCCCTGTGCGCGCACTTCGCTGCCGAATGCCCGGCCGATCGCGCGCGCCGTGTCGGCGTCGAGCGTCTTGCCGACCACACCGCGAATGTCATATGCCTTGAAGATGGATTGGGAGATCATCGATTCTCT
>NZ_QTPO01000137.1 GCF_003853645.1 Burkholderia sp. Bp9143
TGATGACTGCCTGCAAAGATCGTGTGCTCGCCCGCTGTTCGCACCACATACCCCTGTTCGCTGATGCGTACCTCGGTTCTGCCGGCGTGCAGCACGATTTCCTCGGCCGCGTGCAGGTGGATACTGTCGGTCGTGCTCGTGATCTGGATTGCCTTCTTGGCGGTCACGTCAACACCATCGGTCTGTGCTTCGACGCGCACTTTCCCCGCTGCGGCGACGAGCGCCATGCCCGCCTTGTGCACGAACAGCGAGAACGCATTCGACACGCTCGCGAACAGCGAACGCCCCACGGCAATCCCGACATGCCGGCCGCTCGTGACCGCCACATCCTCTCCACTCGCGATATGGGCGCTACGCTCGGCCGCCAGACTGATGCCCGCCGATGCCGCCATCACAATGTCGCGCTCCGTCAGCTCCGGGAATTCATCTGCCGTGCCGGACGGTGTTCCCCGAATCGCATCGTTACGCGCCTTGATCGCACGGGTGACGTCGCTCTGGTCCGCGCCACGTTGTTGTGCGTTGTGCTGTTGCGCCAAATCCGTAAGGCTTTCCTGTCGCTCGCGCGCCTGCGTCAGCCGGCCCATTGCCTCTTTGGCGTCCTTCGCGTGACCCGGGCCGCCCGGTTGACCGTCCGTCGACACGAACAATCCCTTCAACGCCCGGACAACACCCCAGTCGTCGGTGCGAAGATCGAAGCCTTTGCCGCGCGCATCGGCACGACCCTTCTTTCGAGTGATGCGCCGAAGGTTGCCGAGACTCAGCAGGGACGTGCCCGCGTCGCTGGCAATCTGCGTCTGGATTTGCTCTCGCGTATCGTCGATTGCGAGATGACCGGATGCGTTGCCGTGAAATTCCTTGCCGCGCAGCACCGACAGCGCCTGGTTGTGCGGCAGGTCCAGTGCGGGCTGGCGGAACGCGTTGACGGCACTGCCGATAATCACCGGCAAATCCGGATCGCCGTGGTAGTGCGAAACCGCGACTTCATGACCGATGCGCGGGATGAACGTCGCGCCCATATCCACGCCTTGCCACGGTGACAGCACGCGCAGCCAGATGCCCGAATGCTCATCGTGCCGGCCCTGCCGATCCCACTGGAACTGCACCTTGACCCGACCGTATTGGTCCGTCCAGATTTCCTGCTCGGCGGGGCCGACAACGATGGCCTTCTCCGGCCCGCTCATGACGGGCTTGCGAACGCTGCGTTCCAGGCGGAACGGTTCGTTCGTCGGCAACAGTTCGAATTGCGCGTC
>NZ_QTPO01000138.1 GCF_003853645.1 Burkholderia sp. Bp9143
TGCAGTGGACTAGACTAAATCTGACAGTGGTTGGTTTTTCATGCTGGCGCGCATTGGCGCGGAGGGCGTAGCCCGTAGCGGCAATGCGCGCCGCGAACAGCAAGGAGTCCGCCATGACTCAGGAGCAGAAGGTAATTCGTGCCAAGGTCGGCATACTCGAGCTGGCCCGGCAACTCGGCAACGTCAGCCAGGCCTGTCGCGTGATGGGTTACTCGCGCGACAGCTTCTACCGATTTAAGGAACTGTACGATCGAGGCGGTGAAGCTGCGCTGCAGGAGATTTCCCACCACCGGCCGCTGCTCAAGAACCGCGTGGACCCGCAGGTTGAGGCCGCCGTTGTCGAGCTGGCCCTCGAATTGCCAGCCTACGGTCAGGTGCGTATCGCCAACGAGGTCCTCAAGCGGCATGCTCTGTCCGTTTCACCCCAAGGCGTCCGTAGCATCTGGTTGCGCCACGATCTGGAGACCATGCCGAAGCGCCTGAAGGCCTTGGAAGCCAAGTCCGCCCAGGAGGGGTTGGTGCTAACCGAGGCGCAGCTCGTCGCGCTCGAACGCGCCAAGCACGAGAAGGAAGTGCACGGCGAATTCGAGTCCGAATGTCCGGGCTACTGCGGCGCGCAGGATACGTTCTATGTAGGCAGCCTCAAGGGCGTCGGCCGTGTCTACCAGCAAACTTTCGTCGATACCTACTCGAAGGTTGCGTTCGCCAAGCTCTACGATCGCAAGACCCCCTTGCCAGCGGCGGACCTGCTCAACGATCGCGTTGTCCCGTTCTTCGACAGCTTCGGCATTCCATTGCTACGCGTACTGACAGACCGCGGCACCGAATACTGCGGCAACCCCGAGCATCACGAATACGAGCTGTATCTGGCCTTGGAGGACATCGACCATACCCGGACAAAGGCCAAGTCGCCGCAAACCAACGGGATCGTCGAACGGCTGCACAAGACCATGCTCAACGAGTTCTATCGCATCGTCTTCCGCAAGAAGATCTACGACTCGATCGCCACCTTGCAGACGGACCTTGATGCGTGGCTCAACCAGTACAACAATGAACGAGAGCATCAGGGGCGATGGTGTTACGGCAAGACGCCGATGCGCACTTTCCTCGATTCGCTCGATCTCGCCAAGGAGAAACTCATCCCCCATTGACGACTTGTTCTTTGTCGGCCCGACTACCTGTCAGATCAAGTCCCGGCTAATACAG
>NZ_QTPO01000139.1 GCF_003853645.1 Burkholderia sp. Bp9143
TTGACGTCCCCCCACTGCCTAAAGGCAGGGGATTCCCACTACTGGCGATGCACGTCCGCATCGGAGAATGTTCAACGCAGCATTGGTATCACGATCATGCTCGACACCACAGTCACTGCAGGTCCACGCTCTTATTCGCAGTCCCGCGATACCTTTCGGCCGCGTCGTGCTGTCTTTCGACCCACACGCCGAACAGGACTGGGTAGAACCGCTTTCGTCCACTTTCGCGAACGTGGCCCCGTGCGCCATCGCCTTGTAACGGAGCTTGTCCCGGAAGGACGACCAGGATGCGTCGTAGACACTTTTGGCCAGCCTGGTTCTGGCGAGTTTCGAGGCCGACACGTTGCCGGCCGCGATGTAATCGAAACGCCGCACCAGATCGAGCGCGAGTTTATGTTGGAAATCGGCACGGGCATTCGCGACCTTGGCGTGCAGCTTCGCGATATGCCGCTTGTGCTTTCGCGCCCGTTGCGCTTTCGCCAGTTTCTCGGCCGCGCGTCGGCCAAATTGGTCGTTCGGCAGTTTCTCGCCGGTCGAAAGTGTGGCGAAGTCTTTCAGGCCGAGATCGATGCCGACACCGGAACGGATCGGGCGCGCCTGAACATCGGGCATTTCGATCACGATGTTGAGGAACCAGTTGCCGCGCGCATCCTGCGCAAAATTGGTTCCGTCCTTGATCTTGCCGTCGGGAAGCGGGCGGCTGCTGAACACACGGATCGTATTGCCGGCAAAGCGGAACGCGTCACCCTCGCGTTTCAGGTCGCGGCCCTTCAGCGGCACCCAGCCCAGCGATTTTCTGCCGCGATAGCGCAAGTAGGGGCGACGGTGCTGGCTGCGCGACTTCGCGTATTGCTCGCATGTTGCGTTGACCGTGCCGGAATGGATGCCGAGTTCCTTGCTACTGCCGGTCGTCAGCACGTTCAGGTCGAAACCCGTCGGCCACTTCTTGCTCCACTTGAGCGCGTGCTTCTGCGTGTCATTGCAGAAGTTCCACACGTAGTTCACCGCACGGCTCTGCTTGTTAAGGAGTCCGTGGAGCGACTTCACCCGGTAGCGGTAGACAAGGATCATGCCGGTCATTGTAGCGTTGGAATGCCGTCTGTCGACGGCGCTCCTTTCCTCCCCGCCATGCGCCCCGAAGGAAGTCCCCTTGGGGGAAATGGCGAGGTTTCTCGGAGCAACTGATGAA
>NZ_QTPO01000140.1 GCF_003853645.1 Burkholderia sp. Bp9143
TCGACCGCGAGCGCGACGCCCATCCCGCCGCCGATGCACAGCGACGCCAGCCCGCGCTTCGCATCGCGCTTGACCATCTCGTGCAGCAGCGTCACCAGGATCCGGCAGCCCGACGCGCCGATCGGGTGGCCGATCGCGATCGCCCCGCCGTTCACGTTCACCTTCGACGTGTCCCAGCCCATCTGCTTGTGCACCGCCAGCGCCTGCGCCGCGAATGCCTCGTTGATTTCCATCAGGTCCAGGTCGCCCGGCGTCCAGCCCGCACGCTCCAAGCAGCGGCGCGATGCCGGCACCGGACCCATGCCCATCACGCTCGGATCCACACCCGCGTTCGCGTATGCCTTGATCCGCGCCAGCGGCGTCAGGCCGAGTGCCGCCGCCTTCTGCGCCGACATCACCAGCACCGCCGCCGCACCGTCGTTCAGCCCCGACGCGTTCGCCGCCGTCACCGAGCCGTCCTTCGAGAACGCCGGCTTCAGGCCCGCCAGCGATTCCGCCGTCACGCCGTGACGCACGAACTCGTCGGTCGCGAACTGCAGCGGCTCGCCCTTGCGTTGCGGGATCGACACCGGCACGATCTCGTCGTTGAAGCGGCCGGCCTTCTGCGCGGCTTCCGCCTTGTTCTGCGACAGCGCCGCGAACGCATCCTGCTCCTCGCGCGTGATCCCGTATTCCTTCGCGACGTTCTCCGCCGTGATGCCCATGTGGTACTGGTTGTACACGTCCCACAGGCCGTCGACGATCATCGTGTCGACCAGCTTCGCGTCGCCCATCCGGAACCCGTCGCGCGAGCCCGGCAGCACGTGCGGCGACGCGCTCATGTTTTCCTGGCCGCCCGCGATCACGATCTCCGCGTCGCCCGCCGCGATCGCGTTCGCCGCCAGCATCACCGCCTTCAGGCCCGAGCCGCACACCTTGTTGATCGTCATCCCCGGCACTGCGCTCGGCAGGCCGGCCTTGATCAGCGACTGGCGCGCCGGGTTCTGCCCCGAGCCCGCCGTCAGCACCTGCCCCATGATCACTTCGCTCACCTGCTCGGGCTTCACGCCCGAACGCTCCAGCACCGCGCGAATCACCGTCGCGCCCAGTTCCGGTGCCGCGACCTTCGCGAGCGAGCCGCCGAATTTGCCGACCGCGGTCCGCGCGGCCGATACGATCACTACGTCCGTCAT
>NZ_QTPO01000141.1 GCF_003853645.1 Burkholderia sp. Bp9143
GATGATCGGCTGTACGCCGCAGACGCTGCTGGATTGGGTCAAACGCGACGAGGTCGACCGCGGGGAGCGCGATGGCGTGAGCACGACCGAGCGTGAACGCATCAAGGCCCTGGAACGCGAGGTCAAGGAACTGCGCCGGACCAACGAGATTCTCAAGCTGGCGAGCGCGTTTTTCGCCCAGGCGGAGCTCGACCGCCGTTTCAAGTCCTGAAGGCCTTCATTGATCAGCATCGCGACACCTTCGGGGTCGAGCCGATCTGCAAGGTCTTGCGGATTGCCCCGTCGGGCTACCGACGCCATGCTGCGCAGCTTCGCGATCCGTCCAAACGCTGCGCCCGCGCCAAACGCGATGAGCTTCTGCAGCCGGAGATCAAGCGTGTCTGGCAGGCCAACATGCAGGTCTATGGCGTGCCGAAGGTCTGGAAGCAGATGAACCGTGAGGGCATCTTGGTCGCACGCTGCACGGTCGGGCGGTTGATGAAGCTGCAGGGCTTGCGAGGCGCAGTTCGCGGCAAGCGAGTTCGCACGACGACTCCCGATGCGAGCGCGCCGTGCCCGCTGGATCGGGTGAACCGGCAGTTCAAGGCTGAGCGACCGAATCAGCTTTGGGTGTCGGATTTCACCTACGTCTCGACATGGCGGGGCTGGCTTTACGTGGCGTTCGTCATTGACGTGTTCGCCCGTCGCATCGTTGGCTGGCGCGTCAGTTCGTCGATGACCACGGACTTTGTTCTGGATGCACTTGAACAGGCGCTGTACGCTCGCCAACCGGGTGACGACGGGACATTGATACATCACTCCGATAGAGGGGCGCAATATGTCAGCATTCGGTACAGCGAACGGCTGGCTGAGGCCGGCATCGAGCCGTCGGTCGGCAGCCGGGGCGACAGCTACGACAATGCGCTGGCCGAAACGATCAATGGCCTGTACAAGACGGAACTGATTCATCGGCGCGCCCCTTGGAAAACGAGGGAATCCGTCGAACTGGCAACGCTGCAATGGGTGGCCTGGTACAACCATCATCGGTTGATGGAACCGCTCGGCTATATCCCGCCCGCTGAGGCTGAGGCAAACTACTACAGGCAACTCAGAAATGCCGCTGACTTGCCTGCATTAACTTAAACCAACCGGCCTCCACGATTCCCGGCGCGGTTCA
>NZ_QTPO01000142.1 GCF_003853645.1 Burkholderia sp. Bp9143
TACACGGCGGCCTTGCTGAGCTCGCCGCACCTGGCCTCGCAGTTCGAGTGGATCGCGGCGCTCGCGCCGAACGGGCTGCACGTGCCGTTCCTGCTCATCGTGCCGATCGCGATGGCGCTCGCGGCGACCTTCGGGATCCTGCTCGGCGCGCCGACGCTGCGCCTGCGCGGCGACTACCTGGCGATCGTGACGCTCGGCTTCGGTGAAATCGTGCGGATCTTCATGAACAACCTCGACCGTCCGGTGAACATCACCAACGGCCCGAAGGGGATCACGGGCATCGATCCGGTGCACGTCGGCGGCTTCAACCTGTCGCAGACGCACTCGATCTTCGGCTTCCAGCTGCCGTCGGTCTACATGTACTACTACCTGTTCGTGCTGTGCGCGCTGCTGGTGATCTGGACGTGTACGCGTCTGCAGCACTCGCGCATCGGCCGCGCCTGGGCGGCGATCCGCGAAGACGAGATCGCGGCGAAGGCGATGGGCATCAACACCCGTAACGTGAAGCTGCTCGCGTTCGCGATGGGCGCGTCGTTCGGCGGCCTGTCGGGCGCGATGTTCGGTTCGTTCCAGGGCTTCGTGTCGCCCGAGTCGTTCACGTTCTGGGAATCGATCGTGGTGCTGGCCTGCGTGGTGCTCGGCGGCATGGGCCACATCCCGGGCGTGATCCTGGGCGCGGTGCTGCTCGCGATCTTCCCGGAATTCCTGCGCTCGACGATGAGCCCGCTGCAGCACGCGATCTTCGGCCACGACATCGTCGATACCGAAGTGATCCGTCAGGCGCTGTACGGCCTCGCGATGGTGATCATCATGCTGTATCGCTCGGAAGGCCTGTGGCCCGCACCGAAGCATGAGGACAAGATCGCGAAACTGGCGAAGCGCAGCGCCAAGTCGGTGCGTGCCTAACCGACGGACAAGGGGATATCACACATGAGCGACAAACAAATCCGACTGTCCGTCAAGGGCGTGAACAAGCGCTTCGGCGGCCTGCAGGCGCTGTCCGACGTCGGCCTCGAGATCAAGGAAGGCGAGATCTACGGCCTGATCGGCCCGAACGGCGCCGGCAAGACGACGTTCTTCAACGTGATCACGGGCCTCTACACGCCGGACTCCGGCGAGTTCAAGCTGGACGGCACGGAATACAAGCCGACCGC
>NZ_QTPO01000143.1 GCF_003853645.1 Burkholderia sp. Bp9143
TAAGGGCTATCCACTTAGCTCCACTATTCCGCATTATGCAAATTGAAGCTCTTTGCGGTTCATGATTTTCGGGTCACGGTGTCGTAGGTGATCGGATCGGTCACGACAGACTGTTCGAGCAGGCGATAAAAGAGCAAGCCGCGCGAACGTGAGGTACGACGGTTGAACCGGAATACAAACTCGTCGAGGTAATGCTCAAGCTGATCGGGTTTTACTGCACCCTGATGCGTGCCGAGCAGCCATCGTTTGAGCAGGGACGCGACGCGATGTACGCCTGGTAGCGGCACGTGTGCCGGAGGACGCTCGCCGTCGGCGATGGACTTCACTACGACGCGTTCATGCGCGTAGCTGTACTCCAGTGAAATGTACATGGGAGAGCCGTCAGTGCGAATCACTGAACCGGGGGCCACGACGCTCTTCACAAACGGAAGCACGTCGGCAACGCTCTCCCGATCAATACGTCGCAGTCGGATGCGGCCAAAGCCGCGCGGCTTCAGGATTTCGACGGCAATCACGATTACCGCCTTGGTGGTGCGCTTTTTGGGTTGCGTGCCGGACGAACTGTCCCGACGTTCACGGATAGCCAGATAGCTTTGATCGACCTCGACCAGGCCTTTAAGCTGTTCGCGTCCAGGACGGACCATGGCACGCCGGAAGCGATGCAGCATGGTCCATGCCGTCTGGTAGCTGCCCAGCCCCAGGACCCGTTGCAGTCCAAGCGCACTGACGCCCGACTTCTGACTCGTGATGTACCAGGCCGCTGCCAGCCATACCTTCAGCGGCGTGCGGGTCTTGTCGAAGATCGTGCCCGACGTCACGGTGCATTGAAAACGGCACGCACGGCAAATCAGCCGTGCCCGATTGGCTCGATATGGCGCATCCCGGCACCCGCAACGTGGGCAAACAAACCCCTCGCGCCAGCGCAATCGTTCGAGATAGCGAAGGCAATCCTCTTCGCCGGCAAACCATTCCTCGAACTGGCTCCATGTTCGTGGATAGTCTTGACCGGCAACCGGCGTATGCTGGGCTTCGGACTCACTCATGCCACTATCATGGCTCAGGTGGAGCTAGATGGATAGCCCTTA
>NZ_QTPO01000144.1 GCF_003853645.1 Burkholderia sp. Bp9143
TCGCCTTCCATCGTGACCGTGCCCGAGTCCATCACGTAGCCGCGGTCGGCCGCCTGCAGCGCGAGGCGCGCGTTCTGCTCGACCAGCAGTACCGTGATCCCCTCCTTCGAGATCTCGCGCACCACTTCGAAGATCTTCTCGACCATGATCGGCGACAGCCCCATCGACGGCTCGTCGAGCAGCAGCAGCTTCGGCTTCGACAGGATCGCGCGCGACATCGCCAGCATCTGCTGCTCGCCGCCCGACAGCGTGCCCGCGAGCTGCGTCGCACGTTCCTTCAGGCGCGGGAAGAAGCCGAACATCCGGTCGACGTCCTTCTTGATCTGCTCCTTGTCGTTGCGCAGGTACGCGCCCATCTGCATGTTCTCGATGATCGACATCCGCGCGAAGATCCCGCGGCCTTCCGGCACCATCGCGAGGCCGCGCTTCAGCAACTCGTGCGACGGCACGCCCTTGATCGACTTGCCGTCGTACTCGATGTCGCCCGCCGAATACGGCTTGAGACCCGTGATCGCCTTCATCGTCGTGGTCTTGCCGGCGCCGTTCGCGCCGATCAGCGTCACGAGCTCGCCCTGGCGGACTTCCATGTCAACGCCCTTGACGGCCTGGATGCCGCCGTAGTTGACCTGCAAGCCCTTGATTTTCAACATTGCCGCTGCCATCAGTGCACCCCTGCGCCGAGATATGCCTCAATCACCTTCGGATTCTTCTGCACGTCCTGCGGCA
The DNA here is from genome assembly GCF_003853645.1 of Burkholderia sp. Bp9143. Taxonomy (GTDB): domain Bacteria; phylum Pseudomonadota; class Gammaproteobacteria; order Burkholderiales; family Burkholderiaceae; genus Burkholderia. The sequence goes on from NZ_QTPO01000144.1 coordinate 727, forward strand.
GACCCTCGGCGATCACCTTGCCGTAATCGAGCACCGTCATCCGGTTGCACAATCCCATCACGAGCTTCACGTCGTGCTCGATCAGCAGGATCGTGCGGCCGTCCGAACGGATCTTGTCGAGCAGGCGCGTGAGTTCGACCTTCTCGGTCGCGTTCATCCCGGCCGCCGGCTCGTCGAGCGCGAGCAGCTTCGGGTCGGTCGCCAGCGCGCGCGCAATCTCGAGACGACGCTGGTGGCCGTACGACAGGTTGCGCGACGTGTAGTCCGCGTACTGCAGCACGCC
>NZ_QTPO01000145.1 GCF_003853645.1 Burkholderia sp. Bp9143
GCGGAGGATTCCCACACCTGGCGATGCACGTCCGCATCGGAGAATGTTCAAAGCAGCATTGGTATCTCGATCATGCTCGACACCACAGTCACTGCAAGCCCACTCTCTTATTCGCAGCCCTGCGATACCTTTCGGCCGCGTCGTGCTGTCTTTCGACCCGCACGACGAACAGGACTGGGTGGAACCGCTTTCGTCGACTTCCTCGAACGTGGCCCCGTGCGCGATCGCTTTGTAACGGAGCTTGTTTCGGAAGGACGACCAGGATGCGTCGTAGACGCTCTTCGCCATCCTGGTTCTGGCGAGCTTCGCGGCCGACACGTTGCCGACCGCGATGTAATCGAAGCGCCGCACCAGATCGAGCGCGAGCTTGTGTTGGAAATCAGCACGGGCATTTGCGACCTTGGCGTGCAGCTTCGCGATATGCCGCTTGTGCTTTCGCGCCCGTTGCGCTTTCGCGAGCTTCTCGGCCGCGCATCGACCGAACCGATCGTTGGGCAGTTTCTCACCGGTCGAAAGTGTGGCCAAGTCTTTCAAGCCCAAATCGATGCCGATACCGGAACGGATCGGGCGGGCCTGAACATCGGGCATCTCGATCACGATGTTGAGAAACCAGTTACCGCGCGCATCCTGCGCGAAGTTGGTTCCGTCCTTGATCTTGCCTTCGGGAAGCGGTCGGCTATTGAACACGCGAAAGGTGTTGCCGGCGAAGCGAAATGCGTCGCCCTCGCGCTTCAGATCGCGGCCCTTCAGCGGCACCCAGCCAAGCGATTTCCTGCCGCGATAGCGCAGGTACGGACGTCGGTGCTGACTGCGCGACTTCGCGTATTGCTCGCACGTAGCGTTGATCGTACCGGAGTGAATGCCGAGTTCCTTGCTGCTGCCGGTCGTCAGCACGTTCAAGTCGAAACCCGATGGCCACTTCTTGTTCCACTTGAGCGCGTGCTTCTGCGTGTCATTGCA
>NZ_QTPO01000146.1 GCF_003853645.1 Burkholderia sp. Bp9143
GGCTGGCGCTGGAAACCGGCGCGGCTCATGATGGCGTCGATCGCGGTGCTGTCGCTGCTGTCGATCCAGATTTACCAGGGCGATCTCGCGCGCGCCGATTCGGCGTTCTTCCTCAAGTACTTCCTGTCGAGCCAGTCGGCGATCCTGTGGATGAGCGCGCTGTTCGTGCTCGCGACGATCTTCTACTGGATCGGCCTGCTCGCGCGCTCGGCGTCGGGTTCCGCGATCGGCCAGAAACTCACGTGGGTCGCCGTGCTGATGGGCTTCACCGGCCTGATGGTGCGCTGGTATGAGTCCTACCTGATCGGCGCCGACGTCGGGCATATCCCGGTGTCGAACCTGTATGAAGTGTTCGTGCTGTTCAGCCTGATCACCGCGCTGCTCTACCTGTACTACGAAGGCCACTACGGCACGCGCGCGCTCGGCGCGTTCGTGCTGCTGGTGATCAGCGCGGCCGTCGGCTTCCTGATGTGGTACTCGGTCGCGCGCGACGCGCAGCAGATCCAGCCGCTCGTGCCGGCGCTGCAGAGCTGGTGGATGAAGATCCACGTGCCGGCGAACTTCATCGGCTACGGCAGCTTCGCGCTGTCGGCGATGGTATCGGTCGCGTACCTGATGAAGGAGCGCGGCATGCTCGCCGATCGCCTGCCGACGCTGGAGGTGCTCGACGACGTGATGTACAAGTCGATCGCGGTCGGTTTCGCGTTCTTCACGATCGCGACGATTCTCGGCGCGCTGTGGGCCGCGGAAGCGTGGGGCGGCTACTGGAGCTGGGACCCGAAGGAAACCTGGGCGCTGATCGTGTGGCTCAACTACGCGGCCTGGCTGCACATGCGCCTGATGAAGGGCCTGCGCGGCGCGGTTGCCGCCTGGTGGGCGCTCACGGGCCTGCTCGTGACGACGTTCGCGTTCCTCGGCGTCAACATGTTCCTGTCCGGGCTGCACAGCTACGG
>NZ_QTPO01000147.1 GCF_003853645.1 Burkholderia sp. Bp9143
GCTTCCGGATCCTTGTTGATCGCGACGATCACCTTCGAATCCTTCATGCCGGCCAGGTGCTGGATCGCACCCGAGATGCCGACGGCGATGTACAGCTGCGGCGCGACGATCTTGCCGGTCTGGCCGACCTGGTAGTCGTTCGGCACGTAGCCCGCATCGACGGCCGCGCGCGAGGCGCCCAGCGCCGCGCTCAGCTTGTCGGCCAGCGGCTCGAGCACCTTCGTGTAGTTCTCGCCGCTGCCAAGACCGCGGCCGCCCGACACGATGATGCTTGCGGACGTCAGTTCCGGACGGTCCAGCTTCGTCACTTCACGGCTCACGAACTGCGACTTGCCGGCGTCCGCTGCCGCTTCGATCTTCTCGACCGATGCGCTGCCGCCTTCGGCCGCAACCGGATCGAAACCCGTCGCACGCACCGTGATCACCTTGATCGGATCGCTCGACTGCACCGTCGCGATCGCATTGCCTGCGTAGATCGGACGCTCGAACGTGTCCGCGCTGTCAACCGCCGTGATATCCGAAATCTGCGCGACATCCAGCTTCGCGGCGATGCGCGGCGCGATGTTCTTGCCGTAGGCGGTCGCCGGCGCAAGGATGTGCGAGTAGTCCTTCGCGATGTTCAGCGCGGTCGCCTCGACGTTTTCCGCCAGGCCTGCGGCCAGTTGCGGCGCGTCGGCCAGCAGCACCTTCGACACACCTGCGATCTTTGCCGCGGCGTCGGCAGCCGCTTGCGCATTGTGGCCCGCGACCAGCACATGAATGTCACCGCCGATCTTTGCTGCCGCCGCCACCGTGTTCAGCGTCGCGGCCTTGATCGACGCGTTGTCGTGTTCTGCAATCACCAGAATCGTCATTTCTTTCCGCTCCCTCTTACAGCACCTTGGCTTCGGTCTTCAGCTTCTCGACCAGCGTCTTCACGTCCGGCACCTTCA
>NZ_QTPO01000148.1 GCF_003853645.1 Burkholderia sp. Bp9143
ATGGTCGCCGACGCATCGGGCGGCACGTCGCAGGCCGCGCACGACTTCGCGATGCAGCGCATGGTGCAGGCGGGCGTCGTGCCCGTCACGTGGCAGCAGGTGCTGCTCGAATGGCAGCGCGACTGGGCGCGCCGCGATTCGTACGATGCGGTGATGGCGATCGCGAAGGAGCACTCGGGCGCGTACGGGATGGGCGTCGACTACGCGTACACGATGGTCCACAAGGCCGCCGAGCGTACGCAGACGCCGCACGAGTCGCTGCCGCCCGTGCCGGCGAAGTGACGCGGATAGTCGCGACTATCGATGCCGCCGCGGTGTGTGCCATGCGCGCGCCGCGGCGGCGATACGTCAATGCGGGCGGCGTGACGCGGTTGGCCCGCGGACGCCGCCCGCGGAGTGCTTGCGGGGCGGACGCCCGCATGCCAGTTTGTTCGGGAGATTGATCGTATGGAACCTTATCTGGTTTCCCTTGGTGCGGGCCTGCTGATAGGCGTGATCTACAGTGCAATCAAGGTTCGCTCTCCCGCACCGCCGCTGATTGCCCTGGTCGGGTTGCTCGGCATGTTGATTGGCGTGCAGGCGGTCCCCGCCCTCAAGCAGCTCGTCGGCCTTTGATCGAAGTGAGGTGACGCATATGACCGCAACCGAAACCCAACCGGATTTGATCCTCCGCAACGGCAGGTTCACGACCCTGGACCGCGCGAACCCGACAGCGACAGCGGTGGCGATCGCCGCGGGCCGCTTCGTCGCGGTCGGCAGCGAAGCGGACGTGATGCCGCTCGCGGGCCGCGCGACGCAGGTCGTCGACCTCGGCGGCCGCACGGTGCTGCCGGGCCTGATCGACAATCACTGCCACGTGATTCGCGGCGGCCTGAACTACAACATGGAGCTGCGCTGGGACGGCGTGCGCTCGCTCGCCGTCGCGATGGA
>NZ_QTPO01000149.1 GCF_003853645.1 Burkholderia sp. Bp9143
TAAGAGACGGTTTCATAAAGGCTGTTCGGCGCGCCGGAGGGTATTCCAGCAGATCAGGCAGCAACCGAGTTTTAGGAACGCGCCGTGAATGTCAGCACGGCGCTCGAAACGAATACGGAGACGACGGAAGTGATGCAGCCAGGCATGCGTGCGTTCCACGACCCAGCGATATTTGCCAAGGCCGCTGCCGTGTTCGGTACGGCGCTTGGCGATCACCGGCTCGATACCGCGATTGCGCAACGCGCGTCGATGTCGCTCGGAGTCGTATCCGCGATCGGCGTAGACCACACGCGGTCTGTGCAGCGGGTGGCCGCGCAAACCGCGAATCGGCGGAATCGCGTCGATCAGCGGCAGCAATTGCGTGACGTCGTTGACGTTCGCGCCGGTCAGGATCGCGGCGAGCGGCGTGCCGTTGGCGTCGGTGACGATGTGGTGCTTGGAACCGGGTCGCGCGCGATCGGTAGGGTTTGGCCCAGTTTTTGGCCTGCCCCAACGGCGCGAATCGATGATGAATCGACAGCAGCTCGAGAGAAGTCGATCTGGTCTGCTGCTCGCAGCTTCGCGAGCAGCAGCTCGTGCAAGCGGTCCCACACGCCGGCAACCTGCCAGTCGCGTAGCCGTCGCCAACATGTCACGCCCGAGCCGCAACCCATCTCGGCAGGCAGATCGCGCCAGCGCAGTCCGGTCTTGAGAACGAACAAGATGCCGGTCAGCGCGGCGCGGTTCGAAACCGGCAGGCGGCCCGGGTTCTTCTTGCGCCGTGGCTTGGATGGCGGCAGTAACGGCTCGATCAGTGTCCACAACTCGTCGTCGATGATCGGCTTGCCCATCTCCTCAGTCTCGGTTGTTCCGATGCCTGAGGTTAACAGCTCGTCGCGAAAGTTAACAGCCCCAAGGGGCCATTTTGAAACCGTCTCTAAG
>NZ_QTPO01000150.1 GCF_003853645.1 Burkholderia sp. Bp9143
CCTTCGTCGCGCAGCAGCTTCAGGTTCGCGACCGCCACCGCGGCTGCGACCGGATGGCCCGAGTACGTGAGGCCGTGATTGAATTCGCCGTTGTCGATGATCGGGCGCGCGATCCGTTCGTGGATGCCCACCGCCCCCATCGGCACGTAGCCCGACGTCAGGCCCTTGGCCATCGTGATCAGGTCCGGCTCGAAGCCGAAGTGCTGGTGCGCGAACCATTCGCCGGTGCGGCCGAAGCCGCCGATCACTTCGTCGGCGACGAGCAGGATGTCGTACTTGCGGCAGATCCGCTGGATTTCCGGCCAGTACGTCGATGGCGGGAAGATCACGCCGCCGGCACCCTGGAACGGCTCGCCGATGAACGCGGCGACGTTCTCCGCGCCGAGTTCGAGGATCTTCGCCTCGAGCTGCCGCGCACGCGCGAGGCCGAACGCCTCGGGCGTCTCGCCGGCTTGCGCTTCGCCGAAGAAGTACGGCTGGTCGATGTGGACGATGTGCTCGACCTTCGACGGCATCTGCTCGTGCATGTAGCCCATCCCGCCGAGCGTGCCGCCCGCGATCGTCGAGCCGTGGTAGCCATTCTTGCGCGAGATCACGAACTTCTTCTGCGGCTTGCCCTGCACGCGCCAGTACTGGTGCACGAGACGCAGCACGGTGTCGTTGCCTTCCGAGCCGCTGTTGCAATAGAAGAAGTGGTTGAAGCCCGCGGGCGTGACTTCGGCGAGCATCGCCGACAGTTCGATCACCGGCGGGTGCGTCGTCTTGAAGAACGTGTTGTAGAACGGCAGTTCCTGCAACTGGCAATACGCGGCGTCCGCGAGCTCCTTGCGGCCGTAGCCGACGTTCACGCACCAGAGGCCGGCCATCCCGTCGATGACCTTGTTGCCGTCCGAGTCCCACAGGTA
>NZ_QTPO01000151.1 GCF_003853645.1 Burkholderia sp. Bp9143
TGTTGATTTCCACCGAGTCTTAACCCACCGATTTCATCTAAATCTGACCCACCCCGAGACAGCGTAGTACATCTATTCCGGTGTGGATAACTCTTCGTTACCCGCTGGTTTTGCCGCTCTTTTTCTTGTTGTCTTTGCCTTGGCAGAGCTGGTCCTGAAGCGCCACGATTCATTGCCCGTTTCGACGATGTGGCAGTGATGGGTGACGCGGTCCAGCAGCGCTGTCGTCATCTTTGCATCCCCGAACACGCTCGCCCACTCGCCGAAGCTGAGATTGGTCGTGATCGCGACGCTCGTGTGCTCGTATAGCTTTGAGAGCAGATGGAACAGCAATGCACCGCCGGTCTGGCTGAACGGCAGATAGCCCAGTTCGTCGAGGATCACCAGATCGACGTACATCAGCTTGTGGGCAATCTGGCCTTGTTTGCCGATGGACTTCTCCTGCTCCAGGGCGTTGGTCAGCTCGACGGTCGAGAAGTAGCGCACACGCTTGCCGTGGCGCTGTACGGCTTCGATTCCGATCGCTGAGGCGAGGTGCGTCTTGCCAGTGCCCGGACCACCGATGAACACGACGTTGTGCGCGCTTGCGAGGAACGACAGCTCGCTCAGTTCGTGCACCAGCGCTTCGTCGACGTGTGCCTGCGCGAAGTCGAAGCCCTTCAGGTCGCGGTGTGCCGGGAAGCGCGCAGCGGTCATTTGATAGGCGATCGAGCGCACCTGCCGTTCGGCGGTTTCAGCCATCAGCAGCTGCTTCATGAAGCGCTCCGGCTCGAAGTCAGTGTGACGCGACTGCGCGAGCAGCTCCGGCCACGTGCTCGCCATGCCGTGCAGTTTAAGACCCTTGAACTGGGCCGCGATATCGTTAGACATGACGATCCTCCGGTGGGTTGGCGCGCAGCGT
>NZ_QTPO01000152.1 GCF_003853645.1 Burkholderia sp. Bp9143
ACAGCGTGTGTGGAACCGACTCGCTGCTGCTGCCGGTTCCTTTACCAGCCCGTGCGTCGGGCTGGTCTTTTTCTACCCGGAAGCGGGCACGTCCGATGGTCGCTGCCTGCTCCCTCCTTCAGTGACCTGGCTCCATCATGACCTTGCGCGATACCACTCACCTGCTCCGCCGGCTCAATCCGCACTGCGCGAAGGCGCTCGAGGCCGCTGCGAGTCTTTGCCAGGGACGGCTTTCGGACGAAATCGCGGTCGAGCACTGGTTACTGAAGCTGATCGAGGCCGGAGACGGCGACATTCCTGCAATCCTGCGGCACTACGGGATCGACATCGACAAGGTCTGGGATGCGCTGATTGCTGCGATTGAACATATGCCGCGCAATCTGCGCGGTAAGCCTGCCCTCTCGACGCAATTGGCGACTGTGTTGCAGGAGGCCTGGCTTCGCGTAGCATCGGACACCGAAGACGTGTCCATCCGGTCGGGCAACCTGCTGCAGGCCATCGTCGACGCACCACACGTGCTGCGCGCACAGAATGCGTGGCCGCTGCTGTCGATCAGCAGCGCGCAGATCGAGCGGATTCTGCCGCGTCTTGCGCATCGTTCGTGCGAGAGTGCGCGGGAAGAACCGGAAGCACATGTGAGTGAACCGACCGCTGCGGCATCGAGCGACGCGCCCGCCGCCGCGCCGGTGGCACAGGAAACACGAGCCGTCCCGAGGAAGACGGATGAGGAGGCGCTCGCCCGCTTCGCGATCGACCTGACCGAGAAGGCTCGCAACGGCCAGATCGACCCGGTGTTCGGCCGCGATCGCGAGATCCAGCAAATGGTCGACGTGCTCGCACG
>NZ_QTPO01000153.1 GCF_003853645.1 Burkholderia sp. Bp9143
TAGGGTCTGTTTACATTCGATGAAATGTGTTTACATCTTGTCTTTTGCGCGAGCGGGCCAAGATGATTCGAACGTTGTTGAGCGATGAAGTATGGGCGCGAATCGAATCCGTCTTGCCGGGCAAGGAAGGCGATCCAGGGCGCACGGCGACCGACAATCGTTGGTTTGTCGAAGCTGTCCTCTGGATCGGCCGAACCGGCTGCCCCTGGCGCGATTTGCCGAAAGAGTTCGGCCGATGGCATACGGTGTACATGCGCTTCTCTCGGTGGCGTCGCAAAGGCGTTTGGGAACGCGTGGCCCACGCCGTATCCGACGAGACGGAGATCAAGTGTGTGCTGATCGACTCGACCATCGTGCGTGCGCACCAGCATTCGGCCGGCGCTCGAAAAAAAGCGGCCCGCAAGCTCTCGGCCGCTCGCGCGGAGGACTGACGACCAAGCTGCATCTGGCCGTCGATGAAGCCGGGCGGCCTCTGCGAATGATCGTCACCGAAGGACAGGTCTCGGACATTTCGTGTGCGCACGAATTGGTCGAGCATCTGCGCACAGGTGCTGTGATTGCTGACAAAGGTTACGACTCGGATGCCTTCGTGAACGCCATCCGCGCTACGCGTGCGAAGGCCGTTATCCCGCCGCGCTCGAACCGAAAGACCAAGCGTCGGTACAGCCGCGTGCTGTATCGAACTCGGAACATCGTCGAACGCTTCTTCAATCGCATCAAACATTTTCGTCGCGTCTCCACTCGTTACGACAAGCTCGTCGGCAACTATTTCGCCTTCGCGGTGCTTGCCTGCGCCTTTGGGCCGCTGGTGAGAATGTGAACAGGACCTAG
>NZ_QTPO01000154.1 GCF_003853645.1 Burkholderia sp. Bp9143
CCGGCGACGGCAAGGTCATCGCACTCGACGCGAAGTTCAACTTCGACTCGAACGCGCTGTTCCGCCACCCGGAAATCGTCGCGTACCGCGACCTGGACGAAGAAGATCCGGCTGAAATCGAAGCGTCGAAGTTCGACCTCGCGTACATCTCGCTCGACGGCAACATCGGCTGTCTCGTGAACGGCGCAGGCCTCGCGATGGCGACGATGGACACCATCAAGCTGTTCGGCGGCGAACCGGCGAACTTCCTGGACGTCGGCGGTGGCGCTACGACCGAGAAGGTCACGGAAGCGTTCAAGCTGATGCTGAAGAACCCGGATCTGAAGGCGATCCTCGTGAACATCTTCGGCGGCATCATGCGCTGCGACGTGATCGCGGAAGGCGTGATCGCCGGTTCGAAGGCCGTGAACCTGAACGTGCCGCTCGTCGTGCGCATGAAGGGCACGAACGAGGACCTCGGCAAGAAGATGCTGGCCGATTCGGGCCTGCCGATCATCTCGGCGGACAGCATGGAAGAGGCTGCGCAGAAGGTCGTCGCGGCTGCCGCAGGCAAGTAAGCGCGCGCTATTGAACACGCATGGCGGCGCGGTTTGCACGCGACGCCAATCGAACAGAGGTCAAAATACATGTCGATTCTGATCAACAAGGACACGAAGGTCATCACGCAGGGCATTACCGGCAAAACCGGTCAGTTCCATACGCGCGCCTGCCGTGAATACGCAAACGGCCGCGAAGCATTCGTCGCGGGCGTGAACCCGAAGAAGGCCGGCGAAGATTTCGAAGGCATTCCGATCTACGC
>NZ_QTPO01000155.1 GCF_003853645.1 Burkholderia sp. Bp9143
TTCGGCGCCGACGCCGGTGCGATCGGCGCCGCGACGCTGCCGATGTTCTTCAACTTCTCCCCGCGCTCCGGGATTCTGAGAGGTGCAGGCCTGGATACGCAGGAGGTCGCTTATGTCTCGTTCTAACTCGCCCCGGCCGCTGCTCGAGATGCGCGGGATCAGCAAGACGTTCCCCGCCGTGCGCGCGCTCGACAACGTCAGCCTGACCGTCTATCCGGGCGAGATCCATTCGCTGATGGGCGAGAACGGCGCAGGCAAATCGACGCTGATGAAGATCCTGTCGGGTGCGTACCGCGCCGACGCCGGCGGCGAGATCCTGATCGACGGCGAGCGCATCGACGTCGACGGCCCGCTCGCCGCGCGCGATGCGGGCGTCGCGGTGATCTACCAGGAGCTGTGCCTCGCGCCGAACCTCACCGTCGCGGAAAACATCTACGTCGGCCGCGAACTGCGGCGCGGCAACCGGCGCTGGGGCACCATCGACCGCGCGGCGATGGCGCGCGGCTGCCAGGACGTACTCACGCGCCTCGGTGCGCCGTTCGGTCCGGAAACGCTGGTCGGCACGCTGTCGATCGCCGAACAGCAGCTCGTCGAGATCGCGCGTGCAGTGCACACCCGCGCGCGCATCCTCGTGATGGACGAACCGACGACGCCGCTGTCGTCGCGCGAGACCGAGCACCTGTTCGGCCTGATCCGCCAGCT
>NZ_QTPO01000156.1 GCF_003853645.1 Burkholderia sp. Bp9143
ACGAACCCGTACCTGTCGCCGTTCGAGGAATTCCAGCGCTACAAGACGCATCCGTCGATCCGCGCGTTCCTCGAAGGCGGCAAGCGCGTGTCGTACGGCGCGCGGGCGATCACGGCCGGCGGCCTGCTGTCGCTGCCGAAGACGGTGTTCCCGGGCGGCGCGCTGATCGGCGACGATGCGGGCTTCCTGAACGCATCGCGGATCAAGGGCAGCCATGCGGCGATCAAGACCGGCATGCTGGCGGCCGACGCCGCGTTCGACGCGGTGCAGGCCGGCCGTCAGAGCGACGAGCTCAACGCGTACCCGGACGCCTTCAAGCAATCGTGGCTGTACACGGAGCTGTACCGCGCGCGCAACTTCAAGCAGTGGATGGCCAAGGGGCTGTACCTCGGCACGCTGATGGTCGGGCTCGAGCAGAAGGTGATGGGCGGCAACGTGCCGTGGACGCTGCACCACAAGCATGCGGACCACGAGATGCTGAAGCCGGCGTCGCAATGCACGCCGATCGAGTATCCGAAGCCGGACGGCAAGCTGACGTTCGACCGGCTGTCGTCGGTGTTCATCTCGAACACGAACCACGAGGAAAACCAGCCGGCGCACCTGACGCTGAAGGACGCGAGCGTGCCGGTAAACGTGAACCTGCGCACCTACGCGGGCCCCGAGGGGCGCTTCTGCCCGGCGGCCGTGTA
>NZ_QTPO01000157.1 GCF_003853645.1 Burkholderia sp. Bp9143
TACGCCGATGATAGTGCGGATTCCCGTGTGAAAGTAGGTAATCGTCAGGCTCCCTAAGCCAGAAACCCCCGCCCGAAAGGCGGGGGTTTTTGCATTTGTGGCGTGGATTTTTCGCCGCAGGAAATTCACCGCGCGGGTCTAGATTTCGATGAACGACGAGACCTGCGAAGCAATCAGCCGCGGCGATGGTGCCTCCGCGGCTGGCGTAGCGTCGCATGTTCGCAGTGAGCTATCTTGGCGAACATGCGATCTCGTAGGCTGGTCGCAACAACTTCGTCACACAGTCGCAAAACTGTGGCGCCAGTCGCACTTACTCTGGCGCCCTACGGCTGCGGCGCTGTAGAAAGACTCATATCGCGAGAAATCGCGCCTTATGGAATAAGGATTCTGAGCAGAGGGCGGACTCATAATCAGAGAAAGTGGACGCATAAATCGAGAAGTGAACCGCACCGGATTTTGTGGAGGCTCGTATTCTTGAGAGAATCGAGTCATGAACAAGAAGGCAAGCAAATTTTCCCCGGAAGTGCGGGAGCGCGCAGTGCGTCTGGTACGCGAACAGCGTAGCGAACACCCGTCGATGTGGGCAGCGGTCGAATCGATTGCGCCGATGATCGGCTGTACGCCGCAGACGCTGCTGGATTGGGTCAAACGCGACGAGGTCGACCGCGGGGAGCGCGATGGCG
>NZ_QTPO01000158.1 GCF_003853645.1 Burkholderia sp. Bp9143
CCCGTGAGCGCGGCGCTCGGGAACGCCGACAGGAACAGCACCGTCTGCGCGACGTCCTGCACCGTCGTGAACACCCCGTCGACCGTGTTGCCGAGCATCACCTTCTTCACCACTTCCTCTTCGCTGATCCCGAGTTCCTTCGCCTGCTCCGGAATCTGCTTGTCGACCAGCGGCGTGCGCACGAAGCCCGGACACACGACGTGCGAGCGCACGTTGTGCTTCGCGCCTTCCTTCGCCAGCACGCGGGCCAGACCGAGCAGCCCGTGCTTGGCCGTCACGTACGCCGACTTCAGCGGCGACGCTTCGTGCGAGTGCACCGAACCCATGTAGATCACGACGCCGCCGCGATCGTCCTTGTACATGTGCTTGAGCGCGGCCTTGGTCGTCAGGAATGCGCCGTCGACGTGAATCGCCTGCATCTTCTTCCAGTCGGAGAACGCGTAGTTCTCGATCGGGTTGACGATCTGGATGCCCGCGTTCGACACGAGGATGTCGACCGAGCCGAACGTTTCGGCGACCTTGTCGATGCCGCTGTTGACCGCTTCCTCGTTGGTCACGTCCATCGCGACACCGATCGCCTTGCCGCCTGCCTTGACGATCTCGTCGGCAACCGCGTTTGCGCCGTCCTGGTTCAGGTCGGCGATCGCGACGGCCGCGCCCGCTTTCGCGAGCTC
>NZ_QTPO01000159.1 GCF_003853645.1 Burkholderia sp. Bp9143
TCCGGCTTGTCCTGCTTCGCGTGCAGCAGCACGAACGTCGCGCCGACGACCGGCCATGCTTCCTTGCCCGGCTGGTTCGTCAGGATCTGGTAGAACGACTTCGTCCAGTTCGCGCCTGCAGCAGCGGCCTTGAACGTTTCCGTCTTCGGCTCGACCACCGTGCCCGTCGAGTTCTTCAGGGCCGTGTAGACCATGTTGTTCTTCTTCGCGTACGCCCACTCGACGTAGCCGACTGCGCCCGGCAGGCGCTGCACGAAGGCCGCGACGCCGTCATTGCCCTTGCCGCCCGTGCCCGTCGGCCAGTTGACCGTCGTGCCTTCGCCGACCTTCGACTTCCACTCGTCGTTGACCTTCGACAGGTAGTTCGTCCAGATGAAACTCGTGCCCGAACCGTCAGCACGGCGAACGACCGCGATGTCCGTATCCGGCAGCTTGACCTTCGGGTTCAGCGCGGCGATCGCCGGGTCGTTCCACTTCTTGATCTTGCCGAGGTAGATGTCGCCGAGCACCGGGCCCGACAGCGTCAGTTCGCCGGCCTTCACGCCCGGCACGTTGACGACCGGCACCACGCCGCCGACCACCGTCGGGAACTGGAACAGGCCTTCCTTCGCGAGTTCGTCATCCTTCAGCGGAGCGTCCGAACCGGCAAAATCGACCGTCTTCGC
>NZ_QTPO01000160.1 GCF_003853645.1 Burkholderia sp. Bp9143
ACCGACCACATTACCAATGTCGGCACCTTGAACCTCACTGGTGTCGAAACCGGCGCCACCGTCGAATACTCGATCGATGGCGGCCATACCTGGAACACCAGTTTCAGTGCCGTTGAAGGCGTAAACGATGTACAGGTCCGGCAGACCGACATCGCGGGCAATACATCGGATCCGACTTCGTTCAGCTTCACGCTCGATACGGCGGCCGCTGCACCCAGTGTCGCGCTCACCACCGACTCCGGTAGCAGCGCCACCGACCACGTCACCAATGTCGGCACCTTGAACCTCACCGGTGTCGAAACCGGCGCCACCGTCGAATACTCGATCGATGGCGGTCATACCTGGAACACCAGCTTCAACGCCGTCGAAGGGATGAACGACGTCCAGGTCCGGCAAACCGATATCGCAGGCAACACGTCGGATCCGACTTCGTTCAGCTTCACGCTCGATACCTCGGCCGCTGCGCCCGGTGTTGCGCTCACCACCGACTCCGGTAGCAGCGCCACCGACCACGTCACCAATGTCGGCACGTTGAACCTCACCGGTGTCGAAACCGGCGCCACCGTCGAATACTCGATCGATGGCGGTCATACCTGGAACACCAGTTTCAACGCCGTCGAGGGCGTGAACGACGTGCA
>NZ_QTPO01000161.1 GCF_003853645.1 Burkholderia sp. Bp9143
CGTGCGAGCAATACGCGAAGTCGCGCAGTCGGAACCGTCTGCCCTACCTGCGCTATCGCGGCAGGAAATCGCTGGGCTGGGTGCCGCTGAAGGGGCGCGACCTCAAGCGCGAGGGCGACGCATTTCGCTTTGCCGGCAACGCCTTCCGCGTGTTCAACAGCCGCCCACTTCCCGAAGGCAAGATCAAGGACGGAACCAACTTCGCGCAGGATGCGCGTGGCAACTGGTTCTTGAATATCGTGATCGAGATGCCCGATGTTCAGGCCCGCCCGATCCGTTCCGGTGTCGGCATCGATCTCGGTCTGAAAGACTTCGCCACACTTTCGACGGGCGAGAAGCTGCCTAATGATCAGTTCGGTCGATGCGCGGCCGAGAAGCTCGCGAAAGCGCAACGGGCGCGCAAGCACAAGCGACATATCGCGAAGCTGCATGCCAAGGTCGCGAATGCCCGAGCCGATTTCCAGCACAAGCTCGCACTCGATCTGGTGCGGCGTTTCGATTACATCGCGGTCGGCAACGTGTCGGCCGCGAAGCTCGCCAGAACCAGGATGGCGAAGAGCGTCTACGACGCATCCTGGTCGTCCTTCCGAAACAAGCTCCGTTACAAGGCGATCGCGCACGGGGC
>NZ_QTPO01000162.1 GCF_003853645.1 Burkholderia sp. Bp9143
GCGGGTGCATCGGCATTCGCGCTGAAGATCGACTTCGAGCGTCTGGCGAAGATCGCGAAGTCGGTCGGCGCGTACCTGATGGTCGACATGGCACACTACGCCGGCTTGATCGCGGCGGGCGTGTACCCGAACCCGGTGCCGCACGCGGACTTCGTGACGACGACGACGCACAAGAGCCTGCGCGGCCCGCGCGGCGGCGTGATCCTGATGAAGTCGGAATACGAGAAGCCGATCAATTCGGCGATCTTCCCCGGTATCCAGGGCGGCCCGCTGATGCACGTGATCGCGGCGAAGGCCGTGGCGTTCAAGGAAGCGCTGTCGCCGGAATTCAAGGAATATCAGCAGAAGGTGGTCGAGAACGCACGCGTGCTGGCTGAAACGCTGGTCAAGCGCGGCCTGCGTATCGTGTCGGGCCGTACGGAAAGCCACGTGATGCTGGTCGATTTGCGTGCGAAGAACATCACGGGCAAGGCAGCGGAAGCGGCGCTCGGTGCGGCGCACATCACGGTGAACAAGAACGCGATCCCGAACGACCCGGAAAAGCCGTTCGTGACGAGCGGCATCCGTCTGGGTTCGCCGGC
>NZ_QTPO01000163.1 GCF_003853645.1 Burkholderia sp. Bp9143
GCTGATCGAGGCCGGAGACGGCGACATTCCTGCAATCCTGCGGCACTACGGGATCGACATCGACAAGGTCTGGGATGGGCTGATTGCCGCGATCGCACATGTGCCGCGCAACCTCCGAGGCAAACCCGCACTCTCGCCCCAATTGGCGACCGTGATGCAGGACGCATGGGCTCGCACCGCCTCGGATACCGAAGACGCGACCGTCCGATCGGGCAACCTGTTACAGGCGATTGTTGACGCGCCGCACGTGTTGCGCGCACAGAATGCGTGGCCCCTGCTGTCGATTAGTAGCGCGCAGATCGAGCGGCTTCTGCCGCGTCTCGCCCATCGTTCGTGCGAAAACGCGCCTGAAGAACCGGATGCCGAAGTTATCGAGTCCGCCAGCGCCGCGCAAAGCGAGGCGCCCGCAGCCACGCCGGCGGCACCGGAAACGCGAGTAGCTCAGCACAAGACCGACGCCGACGCGCTCGCCCGCTTCGCGATCGACCTGACCGACAAGGCTCGCAACGGCCAGATCGACCCGGTGTTCGGCCGCGATCGCGAGATCCAGCAAATGGTCGACGTGCTCGCACG
>NZ_QTPO01000164.1 GCF_003853645.1 Burkholderia sp. Bp9143
AATAGATGTACTACGCTGTCTCGGGGTGGGTCAGATTTAGATGAAATCGGTGGGTTAAGACTCGGTGGAAATCAACAACTGGGGATAAAACGGTCGTCGTAAGCAGCGAACTCGCCGCTAAAGCCTATGCCGTTCTCCGTCACGTGCGTACAACCGGTCACGACCATGCCGACGCCCTGAACACGGCGACGGTAATAGTCGAGCTCGGCATCTGAAATGGTGCCGTCGGGATCAGCAGACCAGGTAGTCATCGGCGCCATCACAACGCGATTGCGCAGTGTCAGGCCATTACGAAAAACAAGAGGTCGGAAAAGGGAAGCATGCTCATTCGTCATTTGAATGCGAGGCCATCGCTCGTCGCGCGGTCCGTGAATACAGGAGCAACGATGATGCGGGCGGGATGCATTGCCATCAAGACACACAAGACGACAACAGTGTTAATTCGAGATTGACAACGGGGTACGACGAGACCAAGTCATGTCGACGAATTACCTGTATTAGCCGGGACTTGATCTGACAGGTAGTCGGGCCGACAAAGAACAAGTCGTCAATGGGGGATGAGTTTCTCC
>NZ_QTPO01000165.1 GCF_003853645.1 Burkholderia sp. Bp9143
TGGTGACTGCCTGCAAAGATCGTGTGCTCGCCCGCTGTTCGCACCACATACCCCTGTTCGCTGATGCGTACCTCGGTACTGCCGGCGTGCAGCACGATTTCCTCTGCCGCGTGCAGGTGGATACTGTCGGTCGTGCTCGTGATCTGGATTGCCTTCTTGGCGGTCACGTCAACACCATCGTTCCGCGCCTCGATCCGCACTTTCCCCGCGGCGGCAACGAGTGTCATGCCTGCCTTGTGCACAAACAGAGAGAACGCATTCGACACGCTCGCGAACAGCGAACGCCCCACGGCAATTCCGACATGCCGGCCGCTCGTCACGGCAACATCCTCACCGCTCGCAATATGGGCGCTACGCTCGGCCGCCAGGCTGATGCCCGCCGATGCCGCCATCACAATGTCGCGCTCCGTCAGCTCCGGGAATTCGTCTGCCGTGCCGGACGGTGTTCCCCGAATCGCATCGTTACGCGCCTTGATCGCACGGGCTACGTCGCTCTGGTCCGCGCCACGTTGTTGTGCGTTGTGCTGTTGCGCCAAATCCGTAAGGCTTTCCTGTCGCTCGCG
>NZ_QTPO01000166.1 GCF_003853645.1 Burkholderia sp. Bp9143
AGAAGCTGTTGCGAAATTAATCGGATGCCGCCTTGAGTTGGCTCCAGCAAATCAAGCTGCACGCGAGCGAGAGGAATGCCTCGTGCACGTGTGGGTAGCGTTCGTAGCGGATCTTGAGCCGTCTGAACGCGTGAAGCCAGGCAAAGGAACGTTCGATGAACCAGCGCGTTTTACCGAGGCCACTGCCGTGAGGCGAACCGATCTTGGCAAGCAAGGGTGTGATGCCGCGTTCGCGCAGGCGCTGCCGGTGCGGCTCGGAACTGTAGCCTCGGTCACCCTGGACAATTTTCGGCTTGCGCAGAGGACGTCCGCGCTTTCCTCGAATGGGAGGAATTGCCTCGACCAACGCATCGAGTTGCGTGATGTCGTTGCAATTCGCCGCAGTCAAGATGACCGCGAGCGGGATGCCTTGCGCGTCGACGATGAGATGGTGCTTGCTGCCGAGCTTGCGCCGGTCCGTTGGGTTCGGGCCAGTTTTTTTCCCGCCAGCATCGCGCGAACCGAAGAGCTGTCGACAATGGCGCGTGCCATGTCGAGTTGGCCACGACGGCGTAACTCTG
>NZ_QTPO01000167.1 GCF_003853645.1 Burkholderia sp. Bp9143
GATTTCCGGGTGGCGGAACAGCGCGTTCGAGTCGAAGTTGAACTTCGCGTCGAGTGCGATGACCTTGCCGTCGCCGGCGACGTTCAGCGGGTTGATTTCAGCCAGCGATGCGTCGGTTTCCCAGAATGCCTTGTACAGGCCTTGCAGGATCGCGCGCGCTTGCGGAATCGAAGCGGCCGGCACGCCGATCTTCGCGGCGAGGTCGTCGGCCTGCGCGTCGAGCAGGCCCGTCGACGGCTCGACGATGACCTTGTGGATCAGTTCCGGGTGCTTTTCGGCAACTTCCTCGATGTCCATGCCGCCTTCGCTCGAACCCATCAGAACGATCTTTTGCGTGATGCGATCGACGACGAGGCTGACATACAGTTCCTGCTTGATGTCGGCGCCTTCTTCGACCATCAGACGGTTGACCTTCTGGCCTTCCGGACCGGTCTGGTGCGTGACGAGCTGCATGCCGAGAATCTGGTTCGCGTATTCGCGCACCTGCTCGATCGACTTCGCCACCTTCACGCCGCCGCCCTTGCCACGGCCACCCGCGTGAATCTGAGCCTTCACGAC
>NZ_QTPO01000168.1 GCF_003853645.1 Burkholderia sp. Bp9143
TCGCCCTGTTTAGCCCCGTCGATGAAGTGATGGAAGCGCAACCCGAAGTTGAGCGGATCGCAGGTCGCGAACGCGGCCGGCTGACTCGCGGACGTAGCCCCCTGTTCCGGGGTGCTGACCTTCTTGCCCTTGATCGTTGTGGTGCGTTTGTCGGCGTTCGGCGCTCGGGCGGTGTAAGGCGCCTTGTTGTCGCGCACGACGGCTGCCCGGTTCACCGCAATCACCTTGTCCGGATCGCTCGCCGCCAGCAGCTCCACCGTGCCGAACGCGATGTCATGGCTCGTCACCACATCCGTTTCGCCCAGCGCGTTACTCACGCCCTCTATCACGCGTCCGTTGTCGAGCGTGACCCGGTACGGCTGGTTCGGCAGTGCAAACCCGCTGTCATGCTCCAACAGCACGAAGTGCGCCGCATACTGCCCCGGATTGTCGGGCGTGACCGGCAGGCGCATCGATCGCACCTGCGCTTCGTCTGTCTGGTGACTGCCTGCAAAGATCGTGTGCTCGCCCGCTGTTCGCACCACATACCCCTGTTCGCTGATGCGTACCTCGGT
>NZ_QTPO01000169.1 GCF_003853645.1 Burkholderia sp. Bp9143
TGTGCCGTATTCCAATTGAGTCAAACATAGAGTTCGAATCATCTTGAGATACATCGATACAATCACAACCCGGATAGTTTTCACGTCCATCTCAAGACGCTTCCGCTATCCAAATTACTTACTTCTTCCAGATTGTTAAAGAACGACAGCCGATACGTACTACGTATCACTCTGACTGGCTCAATCGCCAATGACAAACGTTCGATCAAGTCGAACGCTTGTCATTGAAGATTGGTGGAGGCAGACGGGATCGAACCGACGACCCCCTGCTTGCAAAGCAGGTGCTCTCCCAGCTGAGCTATGCCCCCATGTGTACAGATGCCTCAGGTGTTACCGCCAGACAATGGTGGGTCTGGTTGGATTCGAACCAACGACCCCCGCCTTATCAAGACGGTGCTCTAACCGACTGAGCTACAGACCCCTGAGTCTGTCTTTAAATTTACAGCCGATAAGCGTGAGCGCTCAACTTTGCGAGAAGCTCTGGAAAGGAGGTGATCCAGCCGCACCTTCCGATACGG
>NZ_QTPO01000170.1 GCF_003853645.1 Burkholderia sp. Bp9143
CTGCTGCTCGTGCACAAGACCAAGCTCGGCCGCGCGATGCGTGCGATCGCCGAAAGCCCGAACACCGCGAGCCTGATGGGCGTGAATCCGAACTTCGTGATCTCCGCGACGTTCATGATCGGCTCCGCGCTTGCCGCGCTGGCCGGCGTGATGATCGCGTCCGAATACGGCAACGTGCACTTCTACATGGGCTTCATCCCCGGCATGAAGGCGTTCACGGCAGCGGTGCTCGGCGGGATCGGCAACCTCGGCGGCGCGATGGTCGGCGGTGTGGTGCTCGGCCTGATCGAGCAGCTCGGCGCGGGCTACATCGGCAACCTCACGGGCGGCGTATTCGGCAGTAACTACCAGGACGTGTTCGCATTCATCGTGCTGATCATCGTGCTGGTGTTCCGTCCGTCGGGCCTGCTGGGCGAACGTGTCGCGGACCGCGCGTAACGGAAGGGGAGCAAACAACATGACATCCATTCAACCGATCGAATCCTCGACGTCGCTCGTCGAGGAGCGCA
>NZ_QTPO01000171.1 GCF_003853645.1 Burkholderia sp. Bp9143
GCACGCCGACGACCTGTCCGGTACGCTTGAGCACATCGTCTTTCGTCGCGCCGGCAGCGAGCATGTCGAGCGCCTGCCGCGGGTTGCTCCCAAACACCTTACATAGATTCTCTACCACAACTTTTGGGGTATGCATCGAAACCTGCCTCTTCATCCAACCATAATCCCGCGCCGAACCCATCGTTTGAACATTTAGACATGATCCATCGATCCATGACGAATCATGTCGGATCACTTTGAGAATTCGGCCGGTACTGATTAACCGCCTGTCGAGAAGGCGGAGCGGGCAAGATCGGCAATCAAGCCGACCCCGATTGCCGATCTGTTTCCGTCCAACTACCCAGGCATTACTGCTTCACCTCTTCCGTCCAGCCATTCACGCGATCGGCATGCGCGGCGATCCATGCATCGGCGGCCGCTTCGGGCTTCGAGCCGTTCTGGATCGCGAGCATCACGCTGTCGATCTCGCCCGGCTTCCACTGGAATTTCTTCAGGAACGC
>NZ_QTPO01000172.1 GCF_003853645.1 Burkholderia sp. Bp9143
CCGAAACTTGAAGTACTCACTCCGCAGAACAGCCAGCTGATCTTCATCGACCAGCAGCCGCAGATGGCGTTCGGCGTGCAGTCGATCGATCGCCAGGCGCTGAAGAACAACGTCGTCGGCCTGGCAAAGGCCGCGAAGGTGTTCAACATCCCGACCACGATCACGACGGTCGAAAGCGAAGGCTTCTCGGGCCATACCTATCCCGAGCTGCTCGACGTGTTCCCGAACCAGAAGACGCTCGAACGCACGTCGATGAACTCGTGGGACGACCAGAAGGTGCGCGACGCGCTGGCCGCGAACGGCCGCAAGAAGGTGGTCGTGTCGGGCCTGTGGACGGAAGTCTGCAACACGACGTTCGCACTGTGCGCGATGCTCGAAGGCGACTACGAGATCTACATGGTCGCCGACGCATCGGGCGGCACGTCGCAGGCCGCGCACGACTTCGCGATGCAGCGCATGGTGCAGGCGGGCGT
>NZ_QTPO01000173.1 GCF_003853645.1 Burkholderia sp. Bp9143
GCGCGGTACCGCGACTCCGAATTTCCGCAGGATTTCCTTACCCTGGTACTCGTGAATCTTCATGCGTGATTCCCTTCGATCTAAGAGTTGAATAGAGTGTGTTTATTCAATACTGAAGGCTGGCAAATACTTGAGGCACCCTCACTCGCGAGGCATGGGATCCAGGTCAGGTTGTAAATTGTAAAAATGTCCGGCAAGAACATCGATCTGACTCTCGCGATACCCTCCATCGCCTCACATGTTCGGGTAATTCGGCCCGCCACTGCCTTCCGGCGTGACCCACACGATGTTCTGCGTCGGGTCCTTGATGTCGCAAGTCTTGCAGTGCACGCAGTTCTGCGCGTTGATCACCAGCCGGTCGCTGCCGTCGTCGTTCTTCACGAACTCGTACACGGCCGCCGGGCAGAAGCGCCCCTCGGGGCCTGCGTACGTGCTCAGGTTCACGTTCACCGGCACGCTCGCATC
>NZ_QTPO01000174.1 GCF_003853645.1 Burkholderia sp. Bp9143
CGCCAGCATCGCGCGAACCGAAGAGCTGTCGACAATGGCGCGTGCCATGTCGAGTTGGCCACGACGGCGTAACTCTGCCAGCAGTGTCTCGTGGATGCGTTGCCAGACGCCCGCCTCCTGCCATGCAACCAGCCGCCGCCAGCACGCGGTGCCTGAGCCGCAGCCCATTTCTTGCGGCAGCAGATTCCAGGCGATGCCCGAGCTCAGCACGAATACGATGCCGGTCAGCACCGCTCGGTCCGGCGTCGGCTTGCGTCCCGCGTATCGGCGGTTGCGCGACGCCCGCTTCGGTAGCAAAGGTTCGATGAGTGACCACAGCTCGTCGTCTATCAGTTCTTGGGGCATCGCTTCCTGTCGGGCAAAACAAGACAGAAAGTTGATATGACTCCGCCTGTCAATAGGGATTGGTTTTGGGTTTGTTGAGGCGCATGTTGACGGAATTTCCTGAG
>NZ_QTPO01000175.1 GCF_003853645.1 Burkholderia sp. Bp9143
ATCCTCGTGATGGACGAACCGACGACGCCGCTGTCGTCGCGCGAGACCGAGCACCTGTTCGGCCTGATCCGCCAGCTGCGCGAGGAAGGTCTCGCGATCATCTATATCAGCCACCGGATGGCGGAGATCTACGAGCTGTCCGATCGCGTGTCGGTGCTGCGCGACGGGTCGTACGTCGGCACGCTCGAGCGCGAATCGCTGTCGGCCGAGCGGCTCGTCGCGATGATGGTGGGCCGCGACATCTCCGGCTTCTACAAGAAGGAACATGCGCCGTACGACCCCGGCCACCTGCTGCTGTCGGTACGCGACATCGCCGACGGCGAGCGGGTGCGCGGCTGCAGCCTCGACCTGCATGCCGGCGAGGTGCTCGGCATCGCGGGGCTCGTCGGCGCGGGCCGCACCGAGCTCGCGCGGCTGATCTTCGGCGCGGAGGCGCGCACGCGCGG
>NZ_QTPO01000176.1 GCF_003853645.1 Burkholderia sp. Bp9143
AGCTTGACCTGATCGGTGCCTTGCGTCAGATAGATATCGTTGCCGTTGAGCGTGACAGCGACCGATGCCGGCGTCAGGCCGGTACCCAGTTGCAGCACCTTGCCGGTAGTGCCGCCCCAGAAGTCGTACTCGTTGATCTCGAGATGGCCATAGCCCTGGTTGAAGATGAAGGTGTCAGCTCCGCCATTGCCGATCTCGACGTCGTTGCCACCCTTACCGTCGAACGTATCCGCGCCCCACGAACCGTTGAGCCTGTCATCGCCCGTCGTTCCCTGCATGTTGTGGGCCATTGAGATGACCTGTGCCGCGGTCCATACGGTGCCATCGGCAAACTGCACCTGCCCGACTCCGGTTTTGCCGGATCCGTCAGCCATGCCGTCGAGCTTGACCTGATCGGTGCCTTGCGTCAGATAGATATCGTTGCCGTTGA
>NZ_QTPO01000177.1 GCF_003853645.1 Burkholderia sp. Bp9143
ATGCCGTCGAGCTTGACCTGATCGGTGCCTTGCGTCAGATAGATATCGTTGCCGTTGAGCGTGACAGCGACCGATGCCGGCGTCAGACCGGTACCCAGTTGCAGTACTTTGCCGGTAGTGCCGCCCCAGAAGTCGTACTCGTTGATCTCGAGATGGCCGTAGCCCTGGTTGAAGATGAAGGTGTCGGCGCCGCCATTGCCGATCTCGACGTCGTTGCCGCCTTTTCCGTCGAAGATGTCCGCGCCGGCGGAGCCATTGAGGGTATCGTTGCCAACGGTACCGCTAATGGTACGCGCCATCGTGACAATCTGTGCCGCGGTCCATACGGTGCCATCGGCAAACTGCACCTGGGCGACCCCTGTTTTGCCGGATCCGTCAGCCATGCCGTCGAGCTTGACCTGATCGGTGCCTTGCGTCAGATAGATATC
>NZ_QTPO01000178.1 GCF_003853645.1 Burkholderia sp. Bp9143
ATCGTCGCATCGACCAGCGTGCCTTCCTTCATCATCAGCCCGCGTTCGCACAGCGAGATGCCAATCTCGTCGAACAGCTTGCGCGTCAGGTCATGTTCGAGAAGCAGGCGCCGGAACTTCAGCAGCGTGGTCGCATCCGGCACGTTCTCCACGGCCAGATCAATCCCGGCGAAGGCCCGCATCGCGATGCTGTCGTACAGCGCATCCTCCAGCCCTTCGTCCGACAGGCTGTACCACTGCTGCAGGAAGTAGATTCGAAGCATCCGCTCCAGACCGATCGGCGGGCGGCCGCGAGTTCCTTTCGGGTAGTACGGCTCGATTGCCGTCAGCAATCGCGACCACGGCACGAGCTTCTCCATCTCGTCCAGGAAACGCTGACGCCGGGTCACGCGCTTCTTGCCTGCGCTTTCCGCTTCCGCAAAG
>NZ_QTPO01000179.1 GCF_003853645.1 Burkholderia sp. Bp9143
CCTTCGAGGAACGCGCGGATCGACGGATGCGTCTTGTAGCGCTGGAATTCCTCGAACGGCGACAGGTACGGGTTCGTATAGCCCAGGCCCACCACGAAGCCGACCACGACCTGGTTGTTGTCCATGTGATACAGGAACGAGCCGCCGTACGTATCGGACTTCAGCGGCCAGCCGGCCGTGTGGATCACGAGGCCGGGCTTGTGCTTGGCCGGATCGATTTCCCACAGTTCCTTGATGCCGATCCCGTAGGCCTGCGGATCGGCGTTTGCGTCGAGCTTGAACTTCGAGATCAGCTGGCGGCCCAAGTGGCCGCGGCAGCCTTCGGCGAACAGCGTGTACTTCGCGTGCAGCTCCATGCCGAGCTGGAAGTTCTCGGTCGGCT
>NZ_QTPO01000180.1 GCF_003853645.1 Burkholderia sp. Bp9143
TGTGCCGTATTCCAATTGAGTCAAACATAGAGTTCGAATCATCTTGAGATACATCGATACAATCACAACCCGGATAGCTTTCACGTCCATCTCATAGACGCTTCCGCTATCCAAATTACTTACTTCTTCCAGATTGTTAAAGAACGACAGCCGATACTTTCGTACCGCTCTGACTGGCTCAATCGCCAATGAGAAAAACTCGAACCAAACTTCATTCGAATGTTTGTCATTGAAGATTATTGAAAGCGGCCGGCATTATAACCGGTTTAACCGCAAACAGCTAGTCTGTCTTTATCAACAGCCGATAAGCGTGAGCGCTCAACTTTGCGAGAAGCTCTGGAAAGGAGGTGATCCAGCCGCACCTTCCGATACGG
>NZ_QTPO01000181.1 GCF_003853645.1 Burkholderia sp. Bp9143
GCGTAACGGAAGGGGAGCAAACAACATGACATCCATTCAACCGATCGAATCCTCGACGTCGCTCGTCGAGGAGCGCAGCACCGCCAAGACCGTCACCATCGGCCTCCTGACCGCGGCCTTCGTGATCGCGGCGCCGATCATCATCGGCTCGGCTGGCGGCAACTACTGGGTTCGCGTGCTCGACTTCGCGATGCTGTACGTGATGCTCGCGCTGGGCCTGAACGTCGTGGTCGGCTTCGCCGGCCTGCTCGACCTCGGCTATATCGCGTTCTACGCGGTGGGTGCATACACGGCGGCCTTGCTGAGCTCGCCGCACCTGGCCTCGCAGTTCGAGTGGATCGCGGCGCTCGCGCCGAACGGGCT
>NZ_QTPO01000182.1 GCF_003853645.1 Burkholderia sp. Bp9143
GCGCGCGCAATCTCGAGACGACGCTGGTGGCCGTACGACAGGTTGCGCGACGTGTAGTCCGCGTACTGCAGCACGCCGACGTATTCGAGCAGCTCGATCGCGCGCTCCTTGATCTCGCGCTCTTCCTGGCGTTCGGCCGGCGTCTGGAACACCGCGCCCAGCAGACCGTGCTTGGTGCGCACGTGGCGGCCCACCATCACGTTCTCGAGTGCCGTCATCCCGCCGAACAGCCGGATGTTCTGGAACGTGCGCGCGATGCCCGTCTTCGCGACCTGGTGCACCGCGGTCGGCTTGTATTCCGTGCCGTCGAGCTTGAACTCGCCGGAGTCCGGCGTGTAGAGGCCCGTGATCACGTTGAA
>NZ_QTPO01000183.1 GCF_003853645.1 Burkholderia sp. Bp9143
GCGCGCGCAATCTCGAGACGACGCTGGTGGCCGTACGACAGGTTGCGCGACGTGTAGTCCGCGTACTGCAGCACGCCAACGTATTCGAGCAGCTCGATCGCGCGTTCCTTGATCTCGCGCTCTTCCTGGCGTTCGGCCGGCGTCTGGAACACCGCGCCGAGCAGCCCGTGCTTGGTGCGCACGTGACGGCCCACCATCACGTTCTCGAGCGCGGTCATCCCGCCGAACAGCCGGATGTTCTGGAACGTACGCGCGATGCCCGTCTTCGCGACTTGATGCACGGCGGTCGGCTTGTATTCCGTGCCGTCCAGCTTGAACTCGCCGGAGTCCGGCGTGTAGAGGCCCGTGATCACGTTGAA
>NZ_QTPO01000184.1 GCF_003853645.1 Burkholderia sp. Bp9143
GACGCGCAATTCGAACTGTTGCCGACGAACGAACCGTTCCGCCTGGAACGCAGCGTTCGCAAGCCCGTCATGAGCGGACCGGAGAGGGCCATCGTTGTCGGCCCCGCCGAGCAGGAAATCTGGACGGACCCATACGGACGCGTGAAGGTGCAGTTCGCATGGGACCGACAAGGCCGGCACGACGAGCATTCGGGCATCTGGCTGCGCGTGCTGTCACCGTGGCAAGGCGTGGACATGGGCGCGACGTTTATCCCGCGCATCGGGCATGAAGTCGCGGTGTCGCACTACCACGGCGATCCGGATTTGCCGGTGATTATCGGCAGTGCCGTCAACGCGTTCCGCCAGCCCGCACTGGA
>NZ_QTPO01000185.1 GCF_003853645.1 Burkholderia sp. Bp9143
GAATCGAACGACAGCGTCGAGCCGCTGGCCGTCGCGAAGATCCTGAAGGCGCTGGTCGACAAGGAACAGCCGCAGCTCGTGATCCTCGGCAAGCAGGCGATCGACGACGATTCGAACCAGACGGGCCAGATGCTGGCCGCGCTGGCCAACCTGCCGCAAGCGACGTTCGCATCGAAGGTCACGATCGCCGATGGCAAGGCAACGGTCGCACGCGAAGTCGACGGCGGCGCGGAAACGCTGTCGCTGACGCTGCCGGCGGTGGTCACCACCGACCTGCGCCTGAACGAGCCGCGCTACGTGACGCTGCCGAACATCATGAAGGCGAAGAAGAAGCCGCTGGAAACGGT
>NZ_QTPO01000186.1 GCF_003853645.1 Burkholderia sp. Bp9143
CCCCTAGGGGATTCGAACCCCTGTACTCACCGTGAAAGGGTGATGTCCTAGGCCTCTAGACGAAGGGGACAACGTACTACATTACACCTTTAATGCAAAAGCCCGTTCAAAACGTTCATTTGAACGGGCTTTGTTCTGGCGGAGCGGACGGGGCTCGAACCCGCGACCCCCGGCGTGACAGGCCGGTATTCTAACCAACTGAACTACCGCTCCAGCTTTCTTCACTCTCACCCACAGGACCTCGTTCACGTCCTGCAAGCGTTGCGACACTTCTACTACGAAACGCCGCTGAATCCTGGCGTCCCCTAGGGGATTCGAACCCCTGTACTCACCGTGAAAG
>NZ_QTPO01000187.1 GCF_003853645.1 Burkholderia sp. Bp9143
ACAGCGTGTGTGGAACCGACTCGCTGCTGCTGCCGGTTCCTTTACCAGCCCGTGCGTCGGGCTGGTCTTTTTCTACCTGGGAGCGGGCAGTGTCGACGACGGCACCCGCTCCTCTCCGTGATCGAGCTTCAATATGACCCTGCGCGACACCACTCACCTGCTCCGCCGACTCAATCCGCACTGCACCAAAGCGCTCGAAGCGGCCGCGAGTCTATGCCAAACGCGCCTTGCAGATGAGATCACGGTCGAGCACTGGTTATTGAAGCTGATCGAGGCCGGAGACGGCGACATTCCTGCAATCCTGCGGCACTACGGGATCGACATCGACAAGGTCTGG
>NZ_QTPO01000188.1 GCF_003853645.1 Burkholderia sp. Bp9143
ATGCCGATCTTCAGTTCGTCCGGCGTGATCGTGCCCGGGCAGTTCGGCCCGAGCAGCAGCGTCTTGCGGCCTTCGCGACGCATGCGGTCCTTCACTTCGATCATGTCGCGCACGGGAATGCCTTCCGTGATGCAGATCGCGAGATCGAGGTCGGCTTCGACCGCTTCCCAGATCGCAGCAGCAGCACCTGCCGGCGGAACGTAGATGACCGACACGGTCGCGCCGGTTTCCGCCTTCGCTTCCTTGACGCTCGCGTAGATCGGAATGCCTTCGAAATCTTCGCCGGCCTTCTTCGGGTTCACGCCCGCGACGAATGCTTCGCGGCCGTT
>NZ_QTPO01000189.1 GCF_003853645.1 Burkholderia sp. Bp9143
GAAAGCGCGAACGTGCAGCCGAACTCGGGTTCGCAGGCGAACCAGGGCGTGTTCTTCGCGATGCTCAAGCCGGGCGACACGATCATGGGGCTGAGCCTCGCGCATGGTGGCCACCTGACGCACGGTTCGCCGGTGAACATGTCGGGCAAGTGGTTCAACGTCGTCAGCTACGGCCTGAACGAGCAGGAAGACATCGATTACGAAGCGGCCGAGAAGCTGGCGAACGAACACAAGCCGAAGCTGATCGTCGCGGGTGCATCGGCATTCGCGCTGAAGATCGACTTCGAGCGTCTGGCGAAGATCGCGAAGTCGGTCGGCGCGTACCT
>NZ_QTPO01000190.1 GCF_003853645.1 Burkholderia sp. Bp9143
GATGCGGGGCGACTCGCACGTCCGGTTCTTAGGGGAGCGCGTGCTGGCAACAGCACGCGCTTACCCGACATCGGCGTGGATGCCGATTCGGGGCTGGTTCACAGCGTGGTCGGCACGTCCGCCAACGTGTCGGATGTTTCACAAGCGCACGCGCTGTTGCATGGTCATGAGCAAGAAGCGTTCGGCGACGCGGGCTATATCGGCGTAGACAAGCGCAATGAAATGAAGGGCCGGTCGGTGAAGTGGCGCGTGGCGGCCAAGCGAGGAAAGATCAAGGCGATGCAGGATGGTGCGCTGAAGGATCTGATGATCGCGCTTGAGCG
>NZ_QTPO01000191.1 GCF_003853645.1 Burkholderia sp. Bp9143
GGCTTGTCCGGAGCAGCAGCGGCCAGTTTCAGGTCGATCACCGGTTCGTGCCGCCGTGCCTGACGCTTGGCAGTCACCCGCTTCACCTCGAGCGCATCAACCGCCTCGCCGACATCCTGCAGGCCAAGAGCCTCGCACTCGGTGCGCGTCGCAGCGAGCGTATTGAGCAGGTCGCCGAATACGGTGTGGCCGACGTGCAGCTCTTCTGGCTGCTGCACTGTATCCATGCGGCGTGGCCACAACTGCGCCTCTTTGCCACGCACCCCGGCCGCTCGCCGGAGCACCTGTACGCGACACTCGCCCAGCTGGCGAGTGCGCTGAT
>NZ_QTPO01000192.1 GCF_003853645.1 Burkholderia sp. Bp9143
GGCTTGTCCGGAGCAGCAGCGGCCAGTTTCAGGTCGATCACCGGTTCGTGCCGCCGTGCCTGACGCTTGGCAGTCACGCGCTTCACCTCGAGCGCATCAACCGCCTCGCCGACATCCTGCAGGCCAAGAGCCTTGCACTCGGTGCGCGTCGCAGCGAGCGGATTGAGCAGGTTGCCGAATACGGCGTGGCCGACGTACAGCTCTTTTGGCTGCTGCACTGTATCCATGCGGCGTGGCCGCAACTTCGCCTCTTTGCCACGCACCCCGGCCGCTCGCCGGAGCACCTGTACGCGACACTCGCCCAGCTGGCGAGTGCGCTGAT
>NZ_QTPO01000193.1 GCF_003853645.1 Burkholderia sp. Bp9143
TTGATCTCGAGATGGCCATAGCCCTGGTTGAAGATGAAGGTGTCGGCTCCGCCATTGCCGATCTCGACGTCGTTGCCGCCTTT
The DNA here is from genome assembly GCF_003853645.1 of Burkholderia sp. Bp9143. GTDB lineage: Bacteria > Pseudomonadota > Gammaproteobacteria > Burkholderiales > Burkholderiaceae > Burkholderia. Next base: position 84 of record NZ_QTPO01000193.1, read on the forward strand.
GCCGTCGAAGATGTCCGCGCCGGGGGATCCATTGAGCGTATCGTTGCCGACGGTGCCGTTAATGGTACGCGCCATCGTGACAACCTGTGCCGCGGTCCACACGGTGCCGTCCGCGAACTGCACCTGGCCGACCCCCGCTTTGCCGGATCCGTCAGCCATGCCGTCGAGCTTGACCTGATCGGTGCCTTGCGTCAGATAGATATCGTTGCCGTTGA
>NZ_QTPO01000194.1 GCF_003853645.1 Burkholderia sp. Bp9143
CTTCGACGGGTATCAATTCGCTGTCCACCGGCCTGAGCTCGACCAATAGTTCGGTCGCCTCGCTGTCGACCTCCACGTCGACGGGCCTGTCGTCAGCAACTAGCTCGATCAGCTCGCTGTCCACGTCGACCTCGACCGGTATCAACTCGCTTTCGACCGGCTTGAGCTCGACCAACAGCTCGGTTGCTTCGCTGTCGACCTCCACGTCGACCGGCCTCTCGTCGGCTAACAGCTCGATCAGCTCCCTGTCCACGTCCACTTCGACGGGGATCAACTCGAGCACCACCGCCGTGAGATC
>NZ_QTPO01000195.1 GCF_003853645.1 Burkholderia sp. Bp9143
TCCTTTCCTCCCCGCCATGCGCCCCGAAGGAAGTCCCCTTGGGGGAAATGGCGAGGTTTCTCGGAGCAACTGATGAACACGACCGCGGCGACGGACCCGCGCGATGTGCTGCCCGTGCGTGACGGCACGAGCCTGATCGCGTATCTGCACATCCTGAAGAAGGCGCATGCCGCGCTCGTCGGCCACGACCACGCGCATCGGCGGTTCAGCGTGTCACGGGGCGGCGTTATGGAGCCAATCCGGGGGCGGCGTAATGAGGCCACCTGATGGGCGGCGCAATGGAGCCAG
>NZ_QTPO01000196.1 GCF_003853645.1 Burkholderia sp. Bp9143
ACCGATAGCTCGGTCGCCTCGCTGTCGACCTCCACGTCGACCGGCCTGTCGTCGGCTAACAGCTCGATTTCGTCGCTCTCGACGTCGACGTCGACGGGCCTGTCCTCGGCAACCAGCTCGATCAGCTCCCTGTCCACCTCGACCTCGACGGGTATCAATTCGCTGTCGACCGGCCTGAGCTCCACCGATAGCTCGGTCGCCTCGCTGTCGACCTCCACGTCGACCGGCCTGTCGTCGGCTAACAGCTCGATTTCGTCGCT
>NZ_QTPO01000197.1 GCF_003853645.1 Burkholderia sp. Bp9143
CCCGTCGAGGTCGACGTCGAGAGCGAAGCAACCGAGCTGTTGGTCGAGCTCAAGCCCGTCGAAGTGGACGTGGACAGGGAACTGATCGAACTGTTAGCCGACGAGAGGCCGGTCGACGTCGAGGTCGACAGCGATGCCACCGAGCTATCGGTCGAGCTGAGGCCCGTGGACAACGAGTTGATGCCGGTCGAGGTCGAGGTGGACAGGGAGCTGATCGAGCTGTTTGCCGACGAGAGGCCGGTCGACGTGGAGGT
>NZ_QTPO01000198.1 GCF_003853645.1 Burkholderia sp. Bp9143
CAGAACGCGCGCCTCGCGCTGCAGGCGGCCGACCGCGGCTACGTGATGGACTCGGGCACGGTCACGATGGAAGGCGATGCGAAGCAGATGCTCGACGATCCGAAGGTGCGGGCCGCGTATCTGGGTGAATGAGCAATCTCAGCCATATTCGGATGTGTGAAAGGAAAGACAAATGAAAATCCTGGTGCCAGTGAAAAGAGTGGTCGATTACAACGTGAAGGTCCGCGTGAAGTCGGACAACACGGGCGT
>NZ_QTPO01000199.1 GCF_003853645.1 Burkholderia sp. Bp9143
TCTTTCCGCTCCCTCTTACAGCACCTTGGCTTCGGTCTTCAGCTTCTCGACCAGCGTCTTCACGTCCGGCACCTTCACGCCGGCCGCGCGCTTCGGCGGCTCGGCCACCTTCAGCGTCTTCAGACGCGGCGCGACGTCCACGCCCAGGTCTTCCGGCTTCACCGTTTCCAGCGGCTTCTTCTTCGCCTTCATGATGTTCGGCAGCGTCACGTAGCGCGGCTCGTTCAGGCGCAGGTC
>NZ_QTPO01000200.1 GCF_003853645.1 Burkholderia sp. Bp9143
GCGTAACGGAAGGGGAGCAAACAACATGACATCCATTCAACCGATCGAATCCTCGACGTCGCTCGTCGAGGAGCGCAACACCGCCAAGACCGTCACCATCGGCCTCCTGACCGCGGCCTTCGTGATCGCGGCGCCGATCATCATCGGCTCGGCAGGCGGCAACTACTGGGTCCGCGTGCTCGACTTCGCGATGCTGTACGTGATGCTCGCGCTGGGCCTGAACGTGGTGGT
>NZ_QTPO01000201.1 GCF_003853645.1 Burkholderia sp. Bp9143
GCCGCCGTCGACTTCACGCGCGACCGTCGCACGGCCATCGGCGATCGTGACCTTCGATGCGAACGTCGCTTGCGGCAGGCCTGCCAGCGCGGCCAGCATCTGGCCCGTCTGGTTCGAATCGTCGTCGATCGCCTGCTTGCCGAGGATCACCAGCTGCGGCTGTTCCTTGTCGACCAACGCCTTCAGGATCTTCGCGACGGCCAGCGGCTCGACGCTGTCGTTCGATTC
>NZ_QTPO01000202.1 GCF_003853645.1 Burkholderia sp. Bp9143
CGACGTCGAGATCGGCAATGGCGGAGCCGACACCTTCATCTTCAACCAGGGCTATGGCCATCTCGAGATCAACGAGTTCGACTTCTGGGGCGGCACTACCGGCAAGGTACTGCAACTGGGTACCGGTCTGACGCCGGCATCGGTCGCTGTCACGCTCAACGGCAATGATATCTATCTGACGCAAGGCACCGATCAGGTCAAGCTCGACGGCATGGCTGACGGATC
>NZ_QTPO01000203.1 GCF_003853645.1 Burkholderia sp. Bp9143
CGACGTCGAGATCGGCAATGGCGGAGCCGACACCTTCATCTTCAACCAGGGCTATGGCCATCTCGAGATCAACGAGTATGACTTCTGGGGCGGCTCCGCCGGCAAGGTACTGCAACTGGGTACCGGCCTGACCGCAGCATCGGTCGCTGTCACGCTCAACGGCAACGATATCTATCTGACGCAAGGCACCGATCAGGTCAAGCTCGACGGCAT
>NZ_QTPO01000204.1 GCF_003853645.1 Burkholderia sp. Bp9143
CCCCTAGGGGATTCGAACCCCTGTACTCACCGTGAAAGGGTGATGTCCTAGGCCTCTAGACGAAGGGGACAACGTACCGCTTACATCTTTAATACAAAAGCCCGCTCAAAAACGTCTTGAACGGGCTTCGTTCTGGCGGAGCGGACGGGACTCGAACCCGCGACCCCCGGCGTGACAGGCCGGTATTCTAACCGACTGAACTACCGC